>JAZNBO010000013.1:0-32499 GCA_045587145.1 Paludibacteraceae bacterium | reverse complement strand
GTTAAAGAGATGCCTCTAAAACTCACATGGAGCATTAATCCAACTTTCGCTGGGCTATTCCCCGATTATGGACAGATTGCACACCTGTTACGCACCCGTGCGCCGGTCGCCACCAAAGTAAGCAAGCTTACTTCGTGCTGCCCCTCGACTTGCATGTGTTAGGCCTGTCGCTAGCGTTCATCCTGAGCCAGGATCAAACTCTTCGTTGTAAAAAGAAAATTAATTTTTAGCTCAGAATAACCTTAAATCTATTGTGTACTTTTTAACGGGAACCGTATAATATTTTTTTTCGTATTACACGTTTTTCAGTTTCCCAATCGAGTGATTTCTCACTCGCTTGTACTACATTATTGCTTCAATCTCTCAAAGATCACTGTTGATTTGCTCTCGTTTTTCGTTCAGAGCGAAATCGGCTGCAAAGGTACTGCTTTTTTTTGGACTGACCAAATTTTTTAGTAACTTTTTTCAACATTTTTTTGCTTTTCTCTGTAAGTGGCTGATTCTCAGCGTTACGATTTTCAGTGTGATTTTTGCCGTTTTTGAAGTTCACTAACCTCAGGCGCAAATCGGGTGCAAAGGTACTGCTTTTTTTTGGACTGACCAAATTTTTGAGTAACTTTTTTCAGTAAATTTATCACTTTCTTTGTAAGTGGCTGATTCTCAGCATTACAATTTTCAGTGTGATTTTTGCCGTTTCAGAAGTTCACTAACCTCAGGTGCAAATCGGGTGCAAAGGTACTGCTTTTTTTTGGACTGACCAAATTTTAAGTCCGAAAAAATGCTAAAAAACATCACTTTCTTCATAAGTAGCTGATTTTCAATAACAGCAAAAAAGCATTACATCTAAAGGCGATCGTACGCGCATTCACGCGCGCGTATATATATTAAGGAACGCGCGTGCGCGCGTATGTCATAAAGATTCCTTGCTTGGGGTATTCATGGGGCATACGTGGAGTATTCGTGGGGTATTCATAGGATATACGTATGTATCGGGTATGTGTCGGGTATGTATCGGGTATGTTTCGGGAAAGTGTCGAAAGATACAATGAGCGAGGAATGAGCGAGGAGGTTGCGCGATAAAATTTCGTGCAGATATTTGCAGGTTTCAAAAAAAAGCAGTACCTTTGTAGAGAATTTGGGGAAGTGTGGATTTTGAATTAAGAATTAGGGATTACGAATTTTTAATTAAGAATTTTGAATTAAGAATTAAGATATACAATCATGAAGAACAAGAACATTAAAGAGATCTGTGGTATTTGTGCCATGATTCTGTTTTTTGCTACCGTCGTTTGGTGCGGCAAAAGTGAAGAACGTGCCATCAACCGAATGGAGCGTCAAGTAGAACGTACTCTCAAAAACATGACTACGCGAGAGAAAGTAGCTCAACTCATCGTTTCACAAACGGACAGTTACATCTTCTCCGAAGGACATGCGCTCATGACAGACACATTGGTAGGAATAGAAGGCATCGGCGGACTGCTCATCATACAAGACAGTCTTCCACGTTTCCTCACACGCATGAACCAATTGCAAGAAATGTCCAAGATTCCATTGCTGGTATCCATAGACGGCGAGTGGGGACCATCTATGCGTTTTAGCGAATACCCATTCTTCCCTCAACAAATGCAATTGGGTGCATTGCCCTCAGACTCACTGATTTACGAAATGGGACTCGCAGTTGCTGAGCAATGCAAAATGGCAAACATACACATCAACTACGCACCCGTAGTGGACATAAACGTCAATCCAAAGAACCCCGTTATTCACGCTCGTTCCTTTGGCGAAGATCGTGACAAAGTGACTGCATACGGCCGCGCCTACATGAAAGGCATGCAGGACGGTGGTATCATCGCATGCTCTAAACACTTCCCCGGACATGGCGATACCGAAGTGGATTCGCACAAAGGCCTACCCGTGCTACCATTTAGCAGAGAGCGTTTGGACTCATTGGAGCTATACCCATTCCGCGACCAAATCAAACACGGCGTAGAGATGGTCATGATGGGACACCTACATATCCCTGCCTTAGACAGCGCAGTATCATCTATCTCCTACCCCATCGTAACTGGCTTATTAAGAGAAGAAATGGGCTTTGACGGCATTATCGTAACCGATGCACTAACCATGAAAGGTGTAAGTGAGAACATGGAGTCAGCAGAGATTGCATTGGCAGCCTACAAAGCCGGAGTGGACATCCTCCTCAAACCAGGAGATATCATCGCCTCTATCGACCGACTGGAAGAAGCAATGAACAGCGGCGAATGTGACATCGAGGATCTAAACGAACGCGTACGCAAGACATTGAGATTAAAAGCACGCTTTGGCATGTTGGAGCGCAACTACAACCCAACCGTAGATACAACCAACATCGCAGAACGCGTGAAAAAGCCTGAACACATAGCATTGGTTCAAGAAATGGCAGACCAAAGTATGACATTAGTGGACAACCAATCAGGCATTATCCCAATAGACATGACCAAGAAAATTGCATACGTGGCATACAACGCAAAACGTATCCCTATGCTTCGCGAATATGGCGATATAGAAGGACTCTCTGGCTATAACCCTGAAACGGGCATGGTAGATTCAACCACACTGATGTATCAGCATCTGTTGAAAGCAGCCTACCCCCAACCCCTCCCTGAAGGGAAGGGGGCCTCTAAGGTGCATTACTTTGCACTTGACAAGAAGAGCAGCGCAAAAGACATTGCCTCCGTTGAAAAGCAATTATCTGATTACGACGTAGTTATCTTGGCTTGCCACGACCCACGAGGACGTTCTCGAAAAGATCTGATTGCCCAAGAACACCTGAAAGCATTGGAGAAAATCGTGAAGAAATATCAACCTATATTAGTGCACTACGGTAGCCCATACGGACTCAGCGACCTGCCATGGATAAAAGAATTAGGCGGTCTATTAGTAGCATACAAAGACAGCGAAAGCAACCAAAAAGCAGCAGCCAAAGTATTGACAGGAGAGATAGAGGCCGTAGGTGTATTGCCAGTGACGGTGGAGTGATTAACGATTAATGATTTAATGAGAATATATGAAAGAGATTATTTCAACAACGGAAGCACCTGCTGCGATTGGTGCTTATAGTCAAGCAGTTAAGGCAAACGGCATGCTGTTTGCAAGTGGACAATTGGGTATCAACCCAGAGACGGGTGAGTTTGCAGGCGAAGATTTTCGCAGCCAAGCAGAGCAAGCCGTAAAAAATGTGGCAGCCATACTGAAAGCCGCTGGCACTGATGCAAGCCATGTAATCAAAACAACCGTTTTCTTGACCGACATGGCGAACTTTGCGGTACTGAACGAAGTGTATTCCACCCTGTTCGCTGCTCCATTCCCAGCTCGTTCGGCAGTGGCAGTAGCCGCATTGCCAAAGGGCGGATTGGTGGAAATAGAAGTGATTGCTGCATTGTAAAATGCTAAAAACATCAAAAAAACAATCGCACATTTGCATATGTGCGATTTTTTTTGTACCTTTGCGCCCAAATGCAATAAAAACGAATTGATTATGAAAGGAATCATTTTAGCAGGCGGTAGCGCCACTCGTTTGTATCCGCTGAGCAAGGCGATTAGCAAACAGATCATGCCCGTATATGACAAGCCAATGATATATTATCCCTTGTCAGCTTTGATGCGTGCAGGTATTCGTGAGGTATTGATTATCTCTACACCACGCGACTTGCCAATGTTCGAGGAACTACTGGGTGACGGAAAGCGTCTGGGTATGCGTTTTGAGTATAAGATTCAGGAGGTGCCTAACGGTTTGGCGCAGGCGTTTGTGTTGGGCAAGGAGTTCTTGAACGGCGAACCAGGTTGCCTGATCTTAGGCGATAATATGTTCTATGGTCAGCACTTTGGACAAATGTTGCGCGATGCCGTGAAGCAAGTAGAAAGCGGCACCTGCGGTGCATGTATCTTCGGCTACGAAGTACAAGACCCTACTGCGTATGGCGTAGTGGAATTTGACGAGACAGGCAAAGTATTGTCACTCGAAGAAAAACCAAAAGAGCCAAAAAGCAACTATGCTATTCCTGGTCTATACTTCTATGACTCAACTGTTTGCGAGAAAGCAGCAGTCTTGGAGCCTAGCGCACGCGGCGAATATGAAATCACCGATTTGAACAAAGTATATTTAGCAGAAGGCAAATTGCAAGTGAAACTGTTTGAGCGCGGATTCGCATGGCTCGACACTGGAAACTGCGATAGTCTATTAGACGCTGGAAACTTCATTGCAACAATCCAAAATCGTCAAGGATTCTATGTGAGTTGCATAGAGGAAATCGCATGGCGACAAGGTTGGATCAGCACCGATGACCTTCGCGCCCTAGGCAAAGCAATGGAGAAAACACAATACGGACAATACCTGCTGCGCATAGCGAAATGAGGCGATTGGCGATTAGGCTATTGGTGATTGGCTGTTGGCTATTGATAATGGTGGGTTGTACGCAACAACCTCAACCCGTACGCCGACTAAGCGAGAAACAAGAACCCGACTCCGCCCTAATGGCACAAATGACATTCAACATGCAGATGGCAAGTGCCGCAGACAAAGCATGTAGCGAATGGGTAGAGAACGATAGTGCCACATACATATTGGACGAGTTCGGTTTTTGGCACGCCAAGACTATCCAACTATACGCAGACTCCCTACAAGCAGGCGAAGCAGTAACCCTCCATCTGCAAATGGCAGAACTCAATGGACAAACGGTCGCCGACATAGAAGATAGGTTCACGGTAGGAAGTGGCGACTTGCCTGTGGCTATCAATCGCAGCCTGAAACAAATGAATAGAGGCGAACAAATGCGCATCGTAGCACCATGGTACACCGCCTACGGAACAGAAGGAACAAACTTGATTAAACCCTATACAAACTTAGTTATCACATTGACAATCAACAACGAATGAGAAAAATAAGTATTTATATTTTGCTATTGGTAGGTGCCGTATTGGCAAGTTGCAACAACAACACCTACTCCAATGCGCTCAAAGAAGAGCAGAAACTGATAGAGAACTTCATTGCCCGCCAAGGGATAGAGGTAGTGACAGAGAAACCCACCGAGTGGGGGGACAACGTGTACTGGAAAGTGCCCGATTACGACAACTTCTATTTCCATTTGGTAGAAACAGGTGACACCACCAAAGCAGCTTTGGAAGCCAAAGATGTGGTGCTACTGCGCTATATCCAATACACATTGGAGGCATACGCAGACACCATGCGTTTTTGGAACTCAGACGACCAACCTCACCCAACAGAGTTGCAATACCTGGTAGCAAGCGAAAACTCATGCACCGGTTGGCAAATCGCATTGGAACATCTAAAATACTCAGGAGCACAATGCAAAATCATCTGCCCAAGTCGATTGGGAAATACCGATGACAATAGCAATGTAATCCCTCGTGGATACGACATGAAAATTCAAATTAAACGATTCTAATACTATGGCACTTGTAAAAAGTATTTCAGGCATTCGCGGCACTATCGGTGGTCGCGTTGCAGAGGGCTTGAGCCCAGTAGATGTAGTACGTTTCACCGCAGCTTACGCTACACAACGTAAGGCGATGATTCCAGACAACAAAACAATCGTAGTAGGTCGCGATGCTCGTTTGAGCGGCGAAATGGTGGACCAACTAGTATGCGGTACCTTAATTGGTATGGGATACGATGTGATTAACATCGGTTTGGCTACTACTCCTACAACCGAGTTGGCAGTAACAGGACTGAAAGCAGCAGGCGGTATTATCCTGACTGCAAGCCACAACCCAAAACAATGGAACGCATTGAAATTGCTAAACGAGAAAGGCGAGTTCCTCAACGACCAAGAAGGCAAAGAGGTATTGGCTATCGCAGAAGCAGAAGATTTCAATTTCGCAGAAGTGGATGACCTCGGTCATATCACTCACCGCGACTACTTGCCAGACCACGTTCGCGACGTGATGGCACTCGAATTGGTGGACAAAGCGGCTATCGAAGCGAAGAACTACACCGTAGCTATCGACTGCGTAAACTCTATCGGCGGTGTGGCTATCCCTGCCATCCTGCGTGCATTGGGTGTGAAGAACATCATCGAACTCAACTGCGAACCAACAGGTCACTTCGCACACAACCCAGAGCCAATCCCACAAAACCTGACACAAATCAGCGACCTCATGCGTGAAGGTAAAGCAGATGTAGGTTTCGTAGTAGACCCTGACGTGGATCGTTTGGCTATCATCTGCGAGGACGGCGAGATGTTTGGTGAGGAATACACACTTGTTTCCGTAGCTGATTACGTACTGAGTCATACACCAGGTAACACAGTTAGCAATATGTCATCTACCCGCGCATTGAGCGATGTAACAGTGAAACATGGCGGCTCATATAGCGCAAGTGCAGTAGGTGAGGTGAACGTAACCACAGAGATGAAACGTACCAACGCCGTGATTGGTGGCGAAGGCAACGGTGGTGTGATCTACCCAGCAAGCCACTATGGTCGTGATGCATTGGTAGGTATCGCATTGTTCCTCAGCAGTTTGGCACAAAAAGGCTGCAAGGTAAGCGAGTTACGTGCTACCTTCCCAGACTACTGCATTTCTAAGAACCGCATCGACCTCACCCCAGAGATTGACGTGGACAAAGTGTTGGAAGCAGTAAAAGGTAAATTCGCAGGTGAGCGCATCAACGATAAAGACGGCGTAAAGATTGACTTTGCAGACGGTTGGGTACACCTCCGTAAATCAAATACAGAGCCAATTATCCGCGTATACTCCGAGGCTGCTACCATGGAAGAGGCTGACGAGTTGGCAAAGAAAGTGATAGACGTAGTTTGGGCAGTAGTCGGATAATGGAGATTCTGATAACCAACGATGACGGCTGGGGAGCCAAAGGTATCCTAACGCTGGTACGCATCTTGACCCAACTGGGGCACGTGACTGTCGTTGCCCCAGATGGGCCACGAAGCGGCATGAGCAATGCCATTACCGTGCAACAACCTATGTATCTACGCCCACTCAACGATCCCAATTGGGGAAGCGAAGAGTGGCACAAGAATGCTACGGTCTATACCACCAACGGTACGCCAAGCGACTGCGTGAAATTAGCATTAGACGTACTCTTTGAAGGCGACCCTGCACGTATCAACCTGCTTGCTAGCGGTATTAACCACGGTTCAAACGCTGCTATCAATGTGATCTATTCAGGTACAATGGGTGCAGTATTTGTGGCAGCAGAACACGGAATCCCAGCGATTGGCTATTCGATTGATGACCATCAGCCTGAAGCCGATTTTAGTTATTTTGAAAACTATATCCTCGAACTCACTCGTCACCTGATAGAAGAAGGTATGCCATACGGTGTATGCTACAACATCAATGCCCCCGTAGGCGAACTGCAAGGTGTACGTTGGACACGCCAATGCCGCGGCTTCTGGCAAAAAGAGATGGAAGAGCGCGTAAACGAGAAGGGAGAGAAATATTATTGGTTAACCGGAGAATTTGTAAATATGGAACCCGAAGCAGAGGATACCGATATATGGGCAATGAACAACCATTATGTCAGTGTACACCCCTGCACAATAGATCAAACCGCCTACGCAGAGATTTGATAAATACTGGATTGGTATCCTATTAGGATTAGCGTTACCAGCTATCGTAGGATATGTTTACATTGAGCGCTTCAATTTGTGGTACACATTTGAGGCGTTCAACATGGATTTGATGGGGCCTATTTTAGGTAAAATTATGCAAGTAGGGATATTCCCTAACTTGGCATTATTGTTCGTGTTCTATACTATGGAGGTGTGGAAATTAGCTAAGGGCGTACTCATTGGCGCACTACCCTACCTTATAGCAAGTATCGCGTTTATGGCATAGTAAATTGATTATTAAGATTTAAGGTATTAGTCACAAGTATTTTATCATAGCAGGAGAAGCATCAGGTGACCTTCACGGTTCCAACCTAATGAAAGCGTTGCGAGAAAAAGACTCGCAAGCAATCTTTGTAGGATTAGGTGGCGACAAGATGCGCGCGGAGGGGTGCGATATTCGTGTTGACTACCGCGATATGGCATACATGGGATTTATAGCTGTTATTGCGAACCTACACAAAGTACGCCGAAACCTGCGCATTGCCCAACAAGCACTACTCCAAGAGAAACCTGATACACTGATCCTGATTGACTATCCATCGTTCAACCTGCGCATTGCTAAGTTCTGCCACGAGCATTTGCCTAATACGCGAATCGTCTATTATATCCCACCTAAAATCTGGGCATGGAAAGAGTGGCGCGTACACCAAATAGCCAAATATGCGAACGACATTTTGGGTATATTCCCCTTTGAACCTGCCTTCTACGCTAAGTATGGATACAAGTGCCGATATGTAGGCAATCCGACAGCGGACTGCATCAGAGAATATAAGGCGAAGAGGCGAGAAGGCGAAGAGGCAGAGAGAGATGAAAACATTATTGCTATATTGCCCGGTTCACGACGTAGCGAAATCAGCCACTGTTTGCCTACGATGTTAGCCGCAGCGCGCGAAGTAGCTGGTAGTCAATATCGTATCGTGGTCACAGGAGCACCAGGAATAGATGATTCATTTTACCAACCCTATCTACAAAGCGAGACTTTGACTCGCGATACCTACACACTACTCTCACAGGCCAAAGCAGCAGTGGTCAATTCGGGTACTGCTACGCTAGAAACAGCCCTCATCGGTTGTCCACAGACGGCCGTCTATTATGTGGCAGGAAGCAAGTACCACGAATGGATACTCAAGCCTATCCTATTTAGAATCAAGCATTTCACATTAGTGAATATCATCTCTGAAAGAGAGACTATACAAGAATTGGTCGCTAGTCGTTTCACACAAGCCAACGTGGAGAAGGAACTTAGACGACTACTCAACGATCAAACATACCGAGCGCAAATGCTCAATGATTACAAGCAGATTCAGACAATTTTAGGCACAGAGTCTGCCCCAAATAACGCAGCAAGTATTATCTGTAAACAATAACAAAAGAGTATGAAAAAGATTATGTACCTCGCCACACTAACACTCGTAGTGGCACTGATGGCAACAAGTTGTCAACAAAAAACGGTAATTACCTATCCTGAGGATATCAGAGGCTATTGGGAAGCAGCAAGTCAAGAACCTAACCAATGGTACGGATTGGATATCACTGATGCAACAACAGCTACACTTATCACTTATTACACAGAAGATGATCCAGTAGAACAGGCTATGGTAGTTACATACGATGCAGCAACAGGAAAAGGAAGACTCGTAGGAGAGGGCAAAGTAATACCATTGAGGGCTACCACTGACTCCACACTCAACCTCACTATGGTAGAAGGTTCCGCAATATTCTATCGTGGTGTACGTCCTAAACCAACAATCAACATCGTTGGACTTTGGAAATCAAACCGTATTAATGACATGGGAATTGATTTGTTGGTGTACCCAAAAGATTCAAAAGGAACTACCAATATAACCATGATTAATGTGGATGAGTTCTTCAACGAGCAAATCGGTACGATGGGTACTTTGACCAGTTTTAACCAGGAGAACGGAAACTGTTTCATTACCACAGACTTCATAGAGACTAAGTGCCATATCATTGCTAGTAGCAATCCTATGACAATGACCTTAGAGGAGTTAGGTGATTTTTACATTCTCACCAAGCAACCAAAAGCCAACAATATGCCAAAATCTCTGCAAGGCGTTTGGAAATGGAATGAGTTGGTAGCATCTATCACCATCACTGTGAGCGAAGACAACAAAGCAGAGATCTATTATCATACAGTTGATGACAAGGGCGTTCATTCAGGTACCGTTAAGGGTGATGTCTATTATTGTCCAGCAGCAGGTATGGGAGCGGTAGTGCCACACAATCTTGATGAGCACCCCGAACTCACACAATACATTGGACACCCTAACTGCGGTGTATTCCAATTGACTTCTGCGACCCAAGTGAATGTATCATTTAATGGTATTTCTTTCACTTTTACCAAAAAGTAATCGAATGAAAAATACCAAAACACGTAATACATACGCTCGTATTATTTTCATTGTAGCTGGGTGTATTGCGGTTATTTTGGGAACGATAGGTGTGGTGGTGCCAGGTTTGCCCACCACACCGCTTGTTTTGCTTGCTTCGTGGTGTTTTTACAAGAGTTCACCTCGTCTGCAGGCATGGCTTTTACAATCATTCTTGGGTAAATACATTCGAGACTACCAAGAAAAAGGTGGACTAACTACGCGCAAACGCATATCTATCATTCTGTTAATGGCTACGATGGTGGCTATCTCCACTATCTTTTTTATCCAAGATTGGGTCATCCGTATAATCGTATGGGTAGCAGGATTAATAGGCTGCATTGTGGTAGGATTCGTTGTACCCAAAGCTAAAAATATAGAGCAATGAAAAAGATTCTATTTGTTTGTCATGGTAATATCTGTCGTAGTGTAATGGCAGAAATGATTATGCGTCATCTCACCGAGCAAGAAGGTGAGACTTATGTTATTGACTCTTGCGCCACTTCGCGTGAGGAGATTGGCAATGATATTTACCCTCCCGCTAAGCGTTGTTTGTCGGCACATGGTATTCCTTTCACGCGCCATGCGGCACGCCAAATCACACGTGAAGACTACGAGCAGTTTGACCTTATCCTCTGTATGGAAGACTATAATATCCGCAATCTCCGCCGCGTCTTGGGCGAGGAGATTATGCAGCGCGATGCCGCACTCCATCAACCCAAGATTTGCCGTCTATTGAACCGAGATGTAGCCGATCCATGGTACACAGGTGACTTCGAAGCCACCTACCGCGACCTCATGGAAGGGTGCGGAGCATTAATTAGCTAATTGATAAATACGATATTCGTATTCGGACAAAGTGGTCACACCACCTAAGGTGCAAGGTTGTTTGCTCAAGAGGTCGGTGCCTACTTTGCCCTGGTGCTTCATGGGCAGTTTGACCTGTTGCTCACTCTTAGAGGTGTTGCAAATAACGAGCAAAGTCTCATCGCCTGCCTCATATTCGATATAAGGCACATCGCTATTGAGCGAACCCGTAGATTGCTTGCCTCCGCGCAAGGTGGCAGTAGCATGATAAACACTCATCAACTCACACAATGCATCGCGCGTGGTATTCTCTGCTGCAAAATCCAGCAGATTATAGTGGAAGAAGTTAATGGTATTCATATACCCCAAGTC
Organism: Paludibacteraceae bacterium; assembly: GCA_045587145.1. Lineage (GTDB taxonomy): Bacteria > Bacteroidota > Bacteroidia > Bacteroidales > Paludibacteraceae > Colicola. The sequence continues at coordinate 21,299 of JAZNBO010000013.1, read as the reverse complement.
CTGCGAAGAATAAATCATTGGCACACCGCCCATAAAAATGGTCAGACAGAAAGCCGACAACTCGCCCTTCGCGGTGCGGAACACCGTAGCAGGAGCCACTTGCGCAGTCTCATCGTGGGTCGTCACATAGCGCATACGCTCGCAGCCCTCAGGTGTGGATGCATACTCCGACTTGCTGGCTGACAGCAATGAAGCGAAGGTACCCGTACCTTTATACAAGCCCTCGATAGCGTACATATAACTCCAGCTATAGAGCAGATTGAAGCCAGCATTGCACAGGCGCACATCGCTCGTTTCGGCGAGCATAATGGCATCTTTCTTGCGTTTGAAGATCTCTGCATTCGCCTTCATCCAAAAGTCAATGGGCACACCGTGTGCATAGTCGCAACGATAGCCATCCACATCTGCTTCGTCCACCCAGTAGAGCATAGCCTCCTGCATAGCATCGCATACCGCAGGTTTATTGTAGTTGAGGAAAGTCACATCCGCCCACTGTTGCTCGTCTCCCGTCTGTGGTCCAGTGTACCAATCGGGGTGCGCTGTCACCCAAGCATTATCCCATGCGGTGTGGTTGCCAATCCAGTCGAGAATGACCTTCATGCCATTCTGATGCGCTGTGCTGACCAACGATTGCAGGTCTGCCATCGTACCAAAAGCAGGGTCAATACCTTTGAAATCTTTTACGCAGTAGGGCGAGCCGATGGACTTGTCGCCTTCGCCGCGTGGGTGAATAGGCATCAGCCAGAGGACATTAACGCCCATCTCCTTCAGGGTTGGGATATACGCCTCAATGGCTGCAAAAGCGTCCTGCTCAGCAAAGAGACGCTCGTTGCACTCATAAATGACCATCTTATTGGCCTCCACCAGCGTAGTAGGTGGCACCTCAGGTTCCTCACCCTGCGTACCATTGCTGGTGTTGCAGCAGGCGAAAATGCCTGCTACAAACACCAATAATAGTGATAACATGAAATCTGTCTTTTTCATTTCGCTGGCAATTGTGCAACGAGACTCAGTGGTGTAACCTCTGTGTCTGTCACTTTGATATAGTATGCATTGCTTGTCTCAGCCGCTTTAACGTTATAGTCAGCCAATTGCGAACCTGCATTATTATTGAAAATGAGGTTGAACTCATCGCCCACAAATCCGCTAATCTGGGTATGCAACAATGGCAAGTTGAGCATAGCCACTTGCTCCATGTCTGCTACCACGGCACCTGGCCAACCACCAAACACCTCTTTGCTACCCCATGCATATAGATTGAGCGGAGTGAGAGTCACGGTCGCATTGTAAATATAGAGGTCGATAACGGCTTCCTCTTTGGGTTCTGCTGGTTGTGATAGTGGGTCAAACCATACCACATCTCCTGGATTAGCAGGGTCCTCAATGAGTTGAGCGCCTCCGCTGGTGAGGTAGAGATAAATATTCTCGCCAATGGTGTAAGCGTAGTCTGCCAACTGGTTAGAACCGTTGTTGCTGAAGATAAGGTTCTCGTTGAGGCCTGTGTTCGCAGCACCCATATCGAAATACATATAGGTGTAGTCGCCTATCTTCTCTGTGCCAGTCACAACCATACCTGGCCAACCGCCATTCAGGTCATTCACATCGCCCCACATATAGAGGGTGGTGTTCATACCCCACTCCATACCGTCCAAGATATATACAGCTGCACCATCGTGCTCAATGATATTTTCCATATTGAGTTCCTCTATCGCACCCTCAGCGGTGATATGCAAGTAGAGTGGTTCGCTGCTGGTGAGTACCACTGGACCGTAGTCTGCCAACTGGTTGCTACCATTGTCGGAGAAGATCAGTGTCTCGCTCAGGCCCTCGTTATCTGCACCTATATCGAAGTACTTGAGTTCCATGCCGTTGACTTTCTCAGTGCCTGTCACAGCCATACCTGGCCAACCGCCATTCAGGTCATTCACATCACCCCACATATAGAGGTTCAGCTGACCAAAGCCACTCTCGTCGAGGACATATACCACAGGACCATCGTGCTGCACTTGCTCCTCATCGGTAGCAAAGTAAGAAGCCCAACGGTCAGCCCAGATATTGTACATTTGACCTACATTAGCGGTCAATGTGTGCGTAGCAGGTTCGCCCTTAATGGTGTATTCCAGACCCGACTTCTTGCTCACAAAGCTGAAGCCATCAGCCAAGGTCTTGCCAGCCACAAAGTCACCTAGGAAGAGGTAAATGCCCCACTTCTTGTCAGAGAGTTCGGCTTTCTCCAACTGCCATGCCACATTGCCGATAACGGACTTCTCGTCCATGCCGTTGAAGGCGCCGATAATATAGATCTCCTCATCCACAGCTGTGCCGATAGGAGCAATCAGTTCAACGAGAATAGCATTCTCCAAGGTAGCGAACTGTTGTTGCTCGTGGTCAAATACTATCTGTTCCTGTTGGCAGCTTGCAAACAATAGTGCTATGCATGCCATCATAGAAATTATATACCTTTTCATATTATTTTAGTTTAAAGTTGAAAGTTGAAAGTGTAAAGGCGCGGAATATGCGGCTTTCGCCGCTCGCCTTTAACCTCTAACCTTTAACCTAATTAGTAGTTAGGATTTTGTTGTAATTCTGGGTTTACACTCAATGCGCTTGCAGGCAATGGGAACCACTCATATTTGCGGTCACGCTTAGCAGGATAGCTGAAGCCGTCATCCGATGTGCGGCCGAAGAACCACCATTGTCCTTGGGTGAACTTGTCAAAGCGGCGCAAGTCGGTACGGCGGCGACGACCCTCGCTGAGGAACTCTTGTCCCCATTGGTCGAGCATCCATATCTCGTCAATGGTATTGATACGACCATAGTCCTTAGCATCTGCCTCGTTCTTGAAGTAGCGTTTGCGCACTTGGAGTACCAATTGCTCTGCGGCAGCTGTCTCGCCTGCACGCAGTTTACATTCTGCCAAGGTATAATATACCTCTGCCCAACGGAACTCCACATCATCAATGTCTTGGAAGTCCTTGCCTTCGGTCTCAGGATAGATAGGATAACGCACCAGACGCACACCCGAGTTGGTTTGTCCCCAACGAGGCGACATCACGGGCTCCAAGTCGCGACCGATAGTCGTTGCACCAGGGAATTGACCCACTTGGTCGGCATAATACAGTTCCATGCCGTCTCTATCAGCATCTGCCTTCAGCACATCTCCTGTACCCCAAGCAGCACGTTGCAATCCGCGCAAGAAGATACCATTGTAGTTGCCATTGTCCCATGTGTAATTGCCTTTGCGAATATCCTTGTCACTAAAGCGCTCATAGACTGCACCAAGACGGTCGTTGTAAGGAGCGTCCAAGAAGCATACAGCACCCTCTGAATAGCCGTGGGTAGGATTCACCGTACCTGAGTTGTCATAGGAAGGAGCCAAGCAGCAGCAGTTCCATGCAGACTGGGTAGATGCAAAATTGAAGTACTCAGAATAGGTGTACGCCAAGAATGGCATATCGCGCATCCAGCCAGCGTTGAGTTGGCCGTTCTCCATGGAGAATGCCATCACTACCTCTGAGCAGGTGTTGTTTTCGATATGATAAATATCGCGATAGTCATTAGCCAGTTGGTATGTACCATACTTGCCATCCAAGAGCTCTTGCGCCAATACGGCACACTCATCAAAGCGTGCTTTGCCGGTGAACACCTCGCCGTTGAGCAACATTCGCATCTTGATCATACGGTTAACCGCTTGGTTCATGCGGTTACGGGTAGCGTTGCTGCCATCCTCCTGAGGAAGGTCTGCGTAGCAGGCATCCAGCTCGCTGCAAATGAAGTCATACACTTTCTCGCAACCTTTTTGGAAGTCCTTATCGGCTGAACCAGGAATCTCACCACCTTGTGCGGTGTACAATGGAATAGCACCACCCCACAATTCGAAGCAGTTGTAGTATGCCCATGCACGCAAGGTGCGTACCTCTGCTATATAGGCATTGAGTTTCTCCTCTGTCATACCCAAAGAAGCAGCCTCCAAACGCTCAAAGTCGCCCAACAGTGTGTTGCACAAACCAATGGTGGACCAAGCAGTCTCCCATGTAGAGCGGATAATCTTAGACTCAGCTGTCCATGTGTGGGTAGAGAGCACGGTCTTCTCGCCCTCGTCATAGCCCCACAAACCGCCGTTCCATACGCGCCATACGACTTGGTCGGCAGAAAACTCATTCAGGTACCAGAAGTACTCCAGGTAGCTCATAGCTGCATTGCCGTAGATGGCAGCCACAGCGCCTTTGACAGATGCCTCGTTCTGGTAATATACGGTGGCATCTATGCGGTCGAACACTTGCTCATTCATGTCGCATCCTACCAATGCGAAGGCAAAGAATAGGATAATATATGTGATCTTTTTCATAGCATTAATGCAGTTTTAATGTTACACCTAAACAGAATTGGGTAGCGGTTGGATAAGCCGAAGAGGTATCCACACCTGGGGTGATGCCGTTCACCGCTACGATACTTGGGTCGTTGCCCGAATAGCCAGTGAAGGTAGCCACGTTCTTGGCAGTTACGTAGAGGCGCAAGCCATCAACGACCTTGTCCTTCCAGCCCCAGTTGTAACCCAAAGTAATGTTATCCAACTTAATGTACGAGCCGTCCTCCAAGAAGTAGCTGGAGATCACGCCGCCGCCCGTCTTCACATCCTTATCCTTGGTATAAGCGGTGCGCAGCACGTTGTCGGTACCGCAGCCTTGCAAGCCCATACCATACTTACGCATATTGAAGATATCATAGTCAAACGCACCTGTGAAGAGAACAGACAGGTCAAATCCCTTCCATGACAATTGGTTGCTCCAGCTCAATGTGTGCTTAGGCGCACCATTGCCGATATTGCGTTTCCATGTAGCATCCGCTGAACCTACTGGCTGTGCTTTACCCTCGTTGTCGAAAACTAACATATTGCCTTGCTCATCGGTGCCTGCATATTCGTAGCCATAGAACTGACCGATCTCGCCACCTTCCTCCACGCGGAAGAAGTACTCTGAGGTACCTACACCTGGTTTGAGATAGAGGTCAAGATAAGCTGCTTTGTAAATATCGCTGGACAGTTTGGTCAGATAGGTACGACCGTATGCGTAGTTCACGCCCATATTCCAGTTCACAGCTTTACCGCTCAAGATATCGCCATTCAAGCTCACTTCCACACCGCGGTTGGTGGTGGTACCTACGTTCACCAAGATACTTGGGTGTACGTATGGTGGTTGAGGAGCAGTATATTGATACAACAGGTCTGGTGAGCGGCGGATATAGTACTCTACGCTACCACGCAGACGGTTCCACAGGTTGAAGTCCACACCTATATTGTAGGACTCAGACTTCTCCCAACTCAAGATTGGGTTAGCGTTGGATGATGGAGCATAACCCACTACCCACTCGCCATCAATGAAGTACTGATGACGTGTCGAATAGGTTGATAGTGACTGATAAGGGTCATTTGGCTCACGACCCGTCACACCATATGAGAAGCGAGGTTTCAAACTCTTCAGTACAGAAGATGCTGGCTCCATGAACGATGCGGACATCATCTCCCATGCAATGCTGGCGGATGGGAAGTTACCCCAACGGCTATTCACACCAAACTTGGTGCTGGCCTCGCGACGGATACTTGCACTCACGAAGAGCATATCCATCCAGTTGTAGTTCACACGGCCAAAGAAACCGAAGAGCGATGATTGCGACTTGCCTGTCCACATATTAGCCAAGCCCTCGCTGAGCCATGTACCTGAACCCAGGGAGTGCCACATAGTCTTGTCGAAAGTGAAGTTGCGGTTCTCTGCGCCTACTTGCTCCCAGGTGCGTTGCTCCCATGAGGTACCTGCTACGAAGCGAATCGTGTGGTCATCCATCTGGAAGTCATAATTAATGAGCCAATCCAAGTGGTGTACTTGGTTCTTTTGGTAGTTGACATTAGCGCGACCTTTGTAGCCACCCCAGTAACTCTCGTTGGAGAGAGAAGAAGCGTATGTATTGGATTTCAAGTCGTTGTAGTCCAATGAGTATGCCACCGAGGTATTGAGGTTATGGTGCTCATCGGTATAGAGTTTGAGTTTCAATCCCGCATTTGCCAACAAATACATACGTTGGCCATTGCTGGTAGTCTCTTTGAGGCGAGTAACAGGGTTCACCGCGCCAGTCACACCTGTAGGTTGATAGTAGCTACCATCCTCGTTATAGACAGGCATGGTTGGGTTCATACCCAAGGCATTGTCCACCTGACCATTGTCGCCCCACTGCTCATCCACACGGCGACCAGCCAAGCTGGCAGACAGGGTGAGATAGTCATTGAGCATCTTTTGCTCCATCGCGAAGCGTCCGCCATACTCGCGGCGTTTGCTCACGATATCCAGACCGTTGGCCTCTTTGAAGTTGAGCGAAGCGCTGTAGCTACCGCCCTTGCTGGCTGAAGCCACATTCACATATTGGTTCACATCGTATGCCACAGGGCGAGTAATCTCGCTGTACCAGTCGGTTGATGCACCATAGTCGGTACCACGGCGTGAACGACGGAACTCATCGGCGGTCAGTACTTGCATATGGGGTTTAGCCACATTCGCACCAAAATAGGAGTCGTAGGTCACTTGGAAATGTCCTTGCTCGGCACGGCTCTTCTTGGTGGTCACCAGCACAACGCCGTTCGCACCACGTGTACCGTAGATAGCCGCACTCGCCGCATCTTTCAGCACGGTGATACTCTCAATGTCTTGCGAACTAAGGTTGCGAATGTCGCCACCAGCTATACCATCAATCACATACAGAGGCTCATTGCTTCCGCTCAGCGAACCTGCACCACGAATCTGCAATGAGGAATTGGAGTTAGGGTCAGCTGCACTGGTGGTGTTCACCGTCAGACCAGCCACCTTACCCACGAGCATCTCCATAGGGTTGTTCATCGGACCTTTGGCAAAATCCTTGCTGTCCACCTGCACAATGGAGCTGGACACCTCTTTCTTACTCAGGCTACCATAACCTATGACCACCACTTCTTCCATGCCGACACTCATCTCTGCCATAACGACATTAATGACTTGACGGCCTTCCACGGCAATCGATTGGCTCTCATAGCCCACATACGAAAACTCTAACACAGCATCCGCAGCCAAGTTGCTCAGCTGATAGTTTCCGTCAAAATCGGTCACTGTACCATTGCTAGTACCTTTTACCACAACCGATGCGCCAATAATGGTCTCACCATTGACGTCGGTCACTGTACCACTCACGTCCTGCGCCAATGTGTGCACCAGTGCGCCACATGCCAGAACCATGATCATGAGAAACTTTTTCATAACATTTTATTTTTGGTTAATTGTTTTTCTTCACTTGAGCAGCAAGACCGCCGCCTGCTGCCATCTTGACCGTCACTTTGTCGCCTTTCTTCACGCTATACTCCTTAATATTATACGCGTATGGGCGCGTGAGCCAGTCTGCATCCTCTGCATCGCACCACAGGGTCATGGTGTATTCCGCACCTTCATCCAACATGTCCAACGTGAGTTCTGCGGTGCGTGCCTCTTCATCGGTGATACCGCCGATATACCAGGTGTCGCAACCGCGCTCCTGACGAGCATAAATACAGAAGTCACCTATCTTGCCATCCATGAGCAGCGAACGCTCCCAGTCGCATGGCACCTGCTCCACAAAGCGGAAGGCCTCAGGGTGCTCCATATAGTGCTCAGGCAGGTCGCACACCATCTGCAAAGGCGAATAGAAGCACACGAACAAGCCCAACTGGTTCATCAGCGTGGAGTGTACGCGTGTAGTTGGTATCACAGGGTTCTCAAAGTGGAACACACCCGGTGTGTAGTCCACAGGACCAGCCAATATACGGGTGAATGGCAATACTGTCACATGCTCGCATGGGCTTCCGCCATCGCGACTCCATGCGTTCCACTCTTGTCCACGAACACCCTCTTGGGTCATCAGGTTAGGATAAGTGCGTTGCAAGCCAGTAGGCATCACAGGTTCGTGGTTATCTATGCTGATATGGTATTTCGCAGCTGTCTCTATCACCTTGCGGTAGTGGCGAACACCCGACTGACCTTTGTTCCATTGCAGGCCATCCAGGGTGCGAATGATAGGTGCTACATAACCCGTCTTAATGGCATTAATGCCATGCCCTGCATGATACGTATATGCCTCCTCCAGCACGGTCTCATAGTCCGCAGCGTTGCCGCCGGTCTCGTTGTGCCCCACGATCTCCACGCCCAAGCTATCTGCCAAATGGCTTAGATACGTCATATCCCAATCGGGATAAGACTCTGTGAAAGAGAAGTGGCGCCAGTCCTCCCAACCTTTGTTCCAACCTTCAGCCAACACGCCCTCTATATTGTGCTCCTTGGCAAAACGCAAGTACTTCTCCATATTCTCAGTCGTAGCGCCGTGCAGCGGTCCCATCTCCCAAGTCATGGTCTTAATGTGCATGCCCCACCATATACCAATGAACTTCATAGGGCGAATCCACTCGGTGTCCTCTATCGCGCATGGCTCGTTCAGATTGAGCATAATGCGTGATGCTACCAACTCGGGCAGGGTCTTGGTCAGTATTACCATACGCCATGGGCTACTCCAAGCGCCCTCCTTGTATGCTCTGGCATCTAAGGTCTGCTTATTTGCTCCCAACCAAGGGGTGAGATAGGTGCAGAGCATATTGTCCTTCACATAGAGGTTCTGCCCTGGATAGTCATACAGTGCAGCTTCATGCACGAAAGCATAGCCACCATCCTTCAGCTCCATGGTGATAGGCGAACAAACGGTATCCGTCAGCGACCACATAGGCACTTTGCGCCACAAACCCTCGTAGTACTCTGTGCGCCATGGTATGGACCACACATCGTGGTTCTCGGCAAAACGATAGGCGGTCTTCTCATCAGTAACCGTCATCTTACCCTCATTGTCTGGAAACTCATAGCAGAGTGCCACACCATCATCAAAACAGCGAAACGCAATCTGCATCTTCACACCTGTAGCATGTTGCAAACAAACGAGCATACGATTGTGGTGATCACGGATGAAACGCTCCTCCCCCCATACAGTCTCCCATACCTCATCGTGGCTGCCTTTCTTAATGCCCTTGAGCACAAAACCTGTACTCAGGTCAGCATCCACGGTCTGCAAACCTAAAGGTGACCAAAGTAGCACGCTGTCACTTCCGCGGCTCACACTGTACTCAGGTGCACCATCCTCGGTCAAGCGAAACGACACAACCAACTCGCCGTTGGGCGAACACAACTCAGGTTGGCTATGGGTGCAAGCCAACAAGAGAAACGGAAAAAGAAATAATAGGAATCTTACTTTCATGGTATTTGTTGTTTATTTTTGGCAAAGTTACTACTTATATCTAATATACACAAAAAATATCACAAAAATCAAGAAAATTTCCGCATTTTTTACTCTATATTTTTGCGTTTCAACTATTTTTTGTACCTTTGTCGAAAATTCGTATATACCATGAAAAAATCGTTCTCGTTTCTTCTTTTGCTGCTATCTATAGGTGGCGCTTTTGCCAATAAATACGTGATAAAATCGGACATTCAGCGCCTGGACGAGGTGCTCCATCAACGCCCCTATTACGACCTGCAAAAGCGGCAGCGAATCGACAGTCTCACCCTGCTTTTGGACACGGCTAAGACGCCGTACGCCATATACAAATGTTTATACGAAGAATATAAATCATTTAACTACGATACAGCCCTTCTTTTCACTCAAAATATGCACCATGAGGCGCAACTTATGCAGCAACCGCATTTGGTAGCAGAAGCGGATCTCTCTCGTGCATTCGTCTATCTATCGGGTGGACTATTCAAGGAGGCATACGACCTACTCCATCAACTCGAAACCCTTCCTCAACCGATAGCCGATAACCTATCACCTTCTTATTATATCACCTACGCGCGCCTGCTCTATGATATGGCAGACTATGCAGGTGGGGATATGTTCGCCATATACAATCAGCGAGCCAACTGCTATATGCAGCAACTCGTTGAGCAGGCATTGCCTGCCGACTCCATGCACTATCACTACCCTATGGCATCTATTCTGCTCCGCGAGGGCAATCATCACAAGAGTATTGCCCACTTCCAAGAAGCGCTCTTAGATTCTCGTTGTACGACGCATGACCGAGCCATCTTCTATAGCTCCATCGCCTACCTTTACCGCCAATTGGGCAACGATACCTTGTCCTTCCGCTATTATGTGGACGCTGCCATTGCAGATATACAGAGCTCCACCTACGAGACGGTAGCACTGCGCATGATAGCAGAGATGCTCTACCAACAGGGCGAGATTGATTTGGCGAATAAGTATATCCACCTGGCCATGCGTGATGCGCAACGCTACCACGCGCGCCACCGCCAAGTCAGCATATCCCAACTATTACCTATCATTGAGCAGCGGCATACGCAGGTGCTCCAGCAAAACAACATGCTGGCGTATATCTTCTTGGGGATTTCTATTTTTCTTCTCATTTTATCGGCAGTATTTATCATTCTGATTGTGCGCCGCACGCGCAAACTGCATACGGCACGCCTCATGATCGATGATATCAACCAGAACCTACGTATCGCCAACACGGTCAAGGAGGAGCTGCTCAGCACCCTATTGGTGGGACAATCGCAGTACCTCAATGCCGTGGAGCAATACCAGACCAATGTCAAGGAACTGGTAGTCAAACGACAACTATCTCAGCTCATGACTATTCCGAAGCAGGTGGATGCCAAACTGCAACGCCAACTTCTCAACCGACGAATGGACGAGATGTTGCTCAAGATCTTCCCTACTTTCGTAGAGGATTTCAATCAGTTGCTCCGTGAAGAGGAGCGTTTTGTGCTCAAGGAGAACGAACTGCTCAACACGCAACTGCGCATTTTTGCGCTCATTCGTTTGGGCATTGTGCACAACGAGGTGATTGCAGAGATTTTGGATTACAGTATCAATACGGTTTACACCTATAAGACGCGCACCATCAACCGCTCGCACCTCTCCCCGGACGAGTTCTACACCCGACTCATGCAGATTGCCTCGTTCGAGAGGCAATCCATGTAGCAGATGAAGAGGGTGTGTCAGCATTTTGGCACACCCTCTGCTTTTATATCTTTACAAATACACAAAAAGGGTGTGCCAGACAACTGACACACCCTTTTCATATTTCGGACAAAGCGATTGCTTATGGCAGCATCACTACTTCGAACATATTTCCACTTTCTACCAACTGTTTCAATGTAGCTTGTACAGTCTCTGCGGTGATAGCTTCTACTGCTGCCTTATAGTCGGTCACGTAGTTGATACCATGCTTATAGTAGTTAGTCAACACATCTTCCCAGTAGCCGTTCTTCTCCAAATCCTCTTCAAAGTCTTTGAGCATAGACTCTTTCTCTTTTTGAAGGTCTTTCGCCAGAGGGCCATTCTCCACGATGGTCATTACTTCTTCGTGGATAATGCCCATCAGTTTCTCTTGCTTCTCTGGGTCGGTATCAAACTGCATAATGAGTTGTGCGTATGGCACTGGATAACGGTTCATCCAACCTGCGCAACCTACACCATACGAACCACCCTCGCGCTCGCGGATAGACTCCAAATAGCGGGTAGAGAGGATACGACCAATCATTTCCATATTCAAATCATTAGCCAATGTGTATGGCATGTCGTATGACGTATATTGAATACGGTTGCTAGCTGTCTTGGTCTCCATTTTGCGTGTGAAATAGTTCTTTTGGATACCCAACGCTACGCGTACTTTATCGTCGGCAGCTTTCTCCAATTTCTTGCTAGTCTTCAATCCGCCTAACCATGTGCACACTTGTGCTTGGAAAGCAGAATCTGTTGGATCTACATTACCTACAAATAGGAAGGTGAAATCCGCAGGATTAGCAAAACGAGCTTTGTAAATCTCCAATGCTTTGTCCAAAGACACCTTGCCAAGAAGTTCTTTAGTGAACAGAGTTGTACGCTCAGAATAGTTGCTTGCCATCATTTGTACAGAGTCAGACCATGCCACCTTAGGATTCTTGTCACGGTTAGCCAATTGTGATTCGAGGATACTGAGGAGGGTTTGATAAGCCTCTTCGTCGCGACGTGGAGCGGTGAGATAGAGGTAATTAAGTTGGAGCAATGTCTCCAAATCCTTAACAGTACTTGAACCACTGAGACTCTCGCCGTATGCACTGATACTTGGACTCAACGATACGCGCTTACCTGTCAATGCTTTTTGCAAATCGGTTGCATTCATGTCTGCCAAACCGCTTAATTCTACTACATCAGTAGCCAAAGCTGCTGATGGAAGATCGGCGGTAGCCACCAACGAACGTCCACCTTGTGAGAACGCATAGAAGAATATCTCATCCTGTTTGAACGTAGTAGGTTTCACCACTACGCGCACGCCATTAGATAATTTCCATTCGGTTGTTCCTAATGTCTCATTGTAGGTTGTCTTTTTGATTTTTCCTGCTTTTGGAGCTGTTTCCACAAGGTTCTCTCGGATAGTTTCCTCCACAGGTGCCTCAATCTCCTCATTCTTTACAGCGGCTAACAACTCCACTGCTTCTGTCTCGGTAGGAAGAACCACGTTCTTGTCCTCAGGTGCTTGGAAAGATATGATTAAGTTCTCGTCTGTTACCAGTTGTTGAGCAATCTGATTGAGCATATCCACGTTGAGCATAGGCAATACTTGTTGAATCATCTCATACTCCCACTTAATGCCTGGAATAGGTGAAGCGTCCAAGTAGTGGCGGATATAATCTTGTGCGTGTACAATGTTACGAACGGTGTTGCGCTCGTTGTACGCTTTCTCGTATGCTGCCAACATCTCTTTCTTCACGCGATCGAGCTCTGCGTATGTGAAACCATAACGGCGCATCTTCTCCAATTGGGTGAGAAGGTCTTTGTATGCTGCCACCTCTTGACCTTGTTTAGCCAAATATACAGCCACGAACGCATCTTTCTCTTTCACCAACTCGCCGTAGTATGAACCTGCACCTACGAAAGTTGCCTCAGGTTTCATTGCCAACTCCGAGAGACGGTTATTGAACATATCGCAAACGAGTTCAATAGCAAGACTTTGCAAGTAAGACACATTTGTTCCGCGAACAGGCTTAGGCAGTTGGTCTTTCTTGAACTCCAACTCTATGCGTGTGTATTGTGCCTCTTTGTCGCGCACGATAGCCACGATTGGTTCCTCGTTGTCATTCACGGAATACAATGGACGTTCGCCGCGGTTCTCGCGTGCAGGCACATTTGCCCAGAGGGCTTTGATTTTTTGCTCTATTTGATCCACATCAATATCGCCCACTACGATGATTGCTTGGTTGTCTGGACCATACCATTTCTTGTAGTAGTCGCGAAGTGCATCGTATTCAAAGTTATTGATTACGGCGGTGTCACCAATCACATCGCGTTTAGCGTATTGGCTATTTGGGTATTTCAATGGGTTGATAGCTTTCCACATACGGCGGTTAGCTTGTGCACCTGTACGCCACTCTTCGCGGATCACGCCACGCTCGTTGTCAATCTCCTCTTCTAGGAGCAAGAGACCGCATGCCCAGTCGTGCATTACTAAGAGCGCAGAGTCAATGATTCCTTCGCGAATGGTTGGCACTTCTGAAAGACGGTAAACAGTCTCGTCCAGTGATGTGTAGGCGTTGATGTTTCCACCGAAGTTCACACCGATAGACTCAAAGTACTCGATGATTCCTTTACCTGCGAAGTGTTCGGTGCCATTGAAGGCCATGTGCTCCAAGAAGTGCGCCAAACCATTTTGGTGGTCTTCTTCCAGGATTGCACCTACGGCTTGCGCGATATGGAACTCCGCACGTTGTTTAGGATATTCATTGTGGCGAATGTAATAAGTCAGACCATTATCCAACTTGCCCACGCGAACTGCTGAATCTATTGGCAGTGGTTGTGGTTGTTGCGCTACCGCTATGAGCGACAACGCCAGCACTAAGGTGCTCAAAATCAATCTTTTCATATTATTTGTTTTTTGTTTATGATTGTTCGGTTATTTCCCCCTCTTGTGGTTGCTCCACTACTTCCTCTTTCTTTTTTCTTGGCGCACGTTTCTTTTTGGTGCCCTCCTCTTGTGGAGAAGTTGTAGGGTTCTTCTCATTCGCCTCAATGATTTCGTCTGTACGACTTGTCCAAGGGCGAGTTCCTAAGATAGCCTCTACATCTTCGGAAGTGATGACCTCTTTTTCGATAAGCATTTCCGCTAGTTTGTTGTGTCCTTCTGCGTTTTCTGCCAAGATTCTCTTCGCACGCTCCATTTGTTCTGCGATGATTGCAGCGGTCTCACTGTCAATCACTTCCGCTGTTTTTTCGGAGTATGGTTTGGTGATACCCATGTCGTATCGGCCCGTAGAGTCGTAGTAGCTGAGGTTTTTGAGTTTGTCGGACATTCCGTAGTATGCCACCATAGCGTATGCCTGTTTGGTTGCACGTTCCAGGTCGTTGAGTGCGCCGGTAGAAGTCTGTTGGAGGAAGATTTCCTCCGCAGCACGACCACCTAATAAGGAACACAGGTTATCCATGATGTGCTCTTTGTTTGTCAGCTGTCTTTCTTCGGGCAAGTACCATGCTGCGCCCAATGCCATACCGCGAGGCACGATGGTCACTTTTACTAATGGGTTGCCATAGCGCAATAGCCAAGAGATGGTTGCGTGTCCTGCTTCGTGGTAAGCCACCGAACGTTTCTCCTCTTCGGTCATGATTTTGTTTTTGCGTTCTAGACCTCCTATGATACGATCCACTGCGTCCATAAAGTCTTGTTTGGACACGCTTTTGTGGTCATTACGTGCGGCTATTAATGCAGCTTCGTTGCAGACATTGGCTATATCTGCGCCAGAGAATCCAGGTGTTTGTTTAGCCAAGAAGTTGATGTCCAACGACTTGTCTATCTTGATACCTGCTATATGTACACCAAATATCTCTTTGCGTTCTTGCAGGTCGGGCAACTCCACGTGTATTTGTCTATCGAATCGTCCTGCGCGAAGTAGTGCAGCGTCTAACACGTCTGCGCGGTTGGTTGCAGCTAAGATGATTACGCCTGAGTTGGAGCCAAATCCGTCCATTTCGGTAAGCAATTGGTTCAATGTTGATTCGCGTTCATCGTTTCCGCCGCCCATCATATTGTTACGTCCACGTGCACGGCCGACCGCATCGATCTCGTCAATGAAGATGATTGCAGGTGCTTTCTCTTTGGCTTGGCGGAATAGGTCTCTCACGCGACTTGCTCCCACGCCCACGAACATCTCCACGAAGTCGCTACCCGACATCGAGAAGAATGGTACGTTTGCTTCGCCTGCTACGGCTTTGGCGAGCAATGTCTTACCGGTTCCGGGAGGTCCTACGAGCAGTACGCCTTTGGGTATTTTACCTCCCAAGTTGGTGTATTTGGTTGGATTTTTGAGGAAGGATACGATTTCTTCTACTTCTTGTTTTGCTCCTGCCAATCCTGCCACATCTTTGAAGGTCACTTTATCTTTCTTATCCTTGTTTTGCACTTCTGCTTTCACTTTGCCCACATTGAATATTCCGCCAGGACCACCGCCCGCAGCATTCGCAACACCGCGACTCATCCACACGAAGAAGAGCACAATCAGCAAGAAAGGCAATATATTCACCAGTATGAGATACCAGTCGCCTTTGGACTTGGCATAGCTGACATCAATAGCCGCTTTGCCTGCCTCTTTGCGGGCTGCGTTCACGCCGTCGATATACTTGGCGAACTCCTCTACCGATGGCACATGCATTTTCAGTTTTCCGCTGACGTTTTCGCCTTTTTCTTGGTTGTTGAACACCAAGACATATTTCTCAGGACGAATCTTCGCCTCGGCGGTGTTGTCGTCATATACAGTGACGGAAGCCACGGCATCGTTTTCGATGTATGCAGTAAATTTCGTGTAGCTAAGGTCTTTATCTACGCTCTTGTCGCCTCCAACGGGGAAGAATAAAAAGATGAGCAGACCTATGGATATAGCGTAATACAGCCAAGTCATTGGTGAACGCTTTGGCTTTTTGTTTCGGTTATTGGGTTGATTTGGTTGGTTTGGTTGTTTAGGTTTTTGTTCTGCCATATTATAATTTATTGATTATTCCGTGCCGCTCGCGGTGTTGCGGGGTCCCCGAAAACGCTGAGCGTTTTGGGGTGCTATTTGGCGAGCGGAATTGTTGTTTATGTTGTCTTTCTAAAACACAAATCCGTTGTCTATTTTACACCTCTGGGATTTCAGTAATCTTGCCATCCGCCCAAAGGTGCTCGATGTCATAGTACGCACGTGGCTCGCGTTGCATGATGTGTACGAAGATATTTCCGTAGTCCAACACGATCCACTCAGCATTCTCGCGTCCGTCCACAAAGAGTGGGTGTACATGGGTCACGGTACGAACAAAACTATCCACTTCGTCTGCGATAGCTGCCACTTGGGTGTTCGAACCGCCTTCTGCAATGATAAAATACTCAGCTGGTGCCACAGGCAACTTACGCAAATCCACCGTCACAATACGTTGTCCTTTACGATTTTGAATTCCTTCGATAATCGTCTCTACTAATTTCTTTGTTGATACTTCTTTTTTCATTATACTATTTATTTCAATTTCTAATCTTAAAAGCCCTTCCCTAGCGGGGTCCCCGAAAAAGTCCACTTTTTGGGGTGCTTTCAGGGAGGGGTTGGGTTAGGCTTTCTTACTTCCTAACAAATTCCTTGCCAAACTGCCTTATGTCTGCCATTTTGGCATATTTCTGCAATTTGGGTACAAAGGTACTACAAAAAATGCAAATACGCAAGCAAAGCGAGTATTATTTTGAAAAAAGATAGATAAATCTATCTCATTGCACTATTACTGCCAAATGGGAACTTTTTTTTACAATTGGCGGTTCTCATCTTTTTTCCCGCCTTTTCCTCGTATTTAGTAGGTTATTAGTAGGTGATTAGTAGGTTATTAATAGGTTATTAGTAGGTTATTCCGCTACTTTGACTAAGGAATTGCCCTATTTTCTCCCTCACTCACCCCCACAAAAAACGCACTCGTTTCCAAGTGCGTTTCTTTATTCATACCATGCAGACACCTACAATCCATTCTCCTCATTATCATTTTCCTCGTCTAAATCGGACATTTCTTCAATTTGGTTGATGTACTCCTCCCATTCTGTGGGACGTTTTTTTATTCCCATTCTTTTAGCTATCCATTCACCAAATCTCCGCTGCCATTCGGGGAAGAATAAGTTTAATAAAGTTAGCACCAGCAGCAAAACAAAAATGACTTTTTCATATAATTCAAACTCAAACCGACCATTATTATAGTTGTCCACCAATAATAGAACTATAACCATGATACTAAAGACTCCATATACGATTCTATATTTCTTTTCTACCAAAGGGGTACTCATTTTACGTATTTGCTCTTTTACCGTTTGCAAATTCCCAGAGCGAATATCTCTTAGTTTTATAATTGAAGTCCCTATTATTATCATAGTTAGTATTATTGCTGTTGTTATAGTTTCCCATATCAGTTGAAAGTCAGTATGCGTTCCATCAAACCACGCAAAGTTCATTATCCAAAGTGCGACAGTAGGAGTAGCAATAAGTAAGATTCCTATCCACATAAAGATTTTAAAGCGCAATGCCTTCCTAAACATCAATTTCCGCAAGTTCTTCTCATTCACTATCTCCTGCTTATTCAATTTCTCTTTCAGCGCAGCCATTTGCTCGCGCATTTCTTGCAATTCATCCATATTATTTATTCGTTAAAGGTTAATGGTTACTGTTTCTTTAATTGTTCACGAATACGCACCAGTCGTACCGACACATTTTTCGCACTAATGCCCACAATTTCCCCGATTTCATCGTAACTCAAGTTCTCCAACCAAAGCATGATTATCGCTCTGTCAAACAACCCCAGTTTCTGAATCCGCTTGTAGAGCATCTGCACTTGCTCCATATCTTTGTCGGTTTCATCGAACAGGTCAATGTCCACCGCCAACGGGATGCGCTCACCACGCTTCTTCTCTTTTCTGTCCATAGAGATACAAGTGTTCATCGTCACACGATATACCCAAGTCTCAATCTTACTCTCATTTCTGAATTTTGAAAAGCCCTGCCACAGATGAATCAATGTCTCTTGAAAGAGATCATCTATCTCATCTTTGTCTTTGGAGAACATAAAGCAGATACTATATATCGTGCTTTTCTGCTCCTTGACCAGGGCTGCAAATTGTTTTTCTAATGTGTCCATATCATTCTATCTATTTTTTCGGTGTAGGATAGCCAATTCAAAATTCTTAATTCACAATTCTTAATTGGTTTTGCCTATTAGACGCAATACCTATACGATTTGCTACAACAATTTTTAATTTTTCTCAAATCTGCTGCAAAGATACACCAAAATTTGCGTATTTGCAAAAAAAATCGTAACTTTGCACTCGATATTCCACCAACTCGGAATTTGACTAATTTGACCAATAATAAAAAACTCCCTCAACATGAAAAATCATTTTATTTTAATCTTAACATCATTGCTGATGTTTTCTTGTGAGCAGAGCCCAATTAACAATCCAGAAGAAACCACTAAAATGAGCACAAAATACGAAATTGAAAGTGCTAATTGGTGTACTTATTCACATCCAGACTATCTATCAGCACCGTTGAATATGGTATATAAGACGGTAATAGAGCGAGGAGAGGATGTTAAATATATCAAATCTGAATCTCAATACAGCGGAGATAAATTGGTACGTAAATGTACCCGTGAAAATATAAATAATATGGATATAAGATGGCAAGAATATCCAGCAGGTAACGAGGTACGTACTCGTGATACAATCATTTGGTATGATCTTGAAAGAACTAAAGTACTGGAGGAAAGAAGATCTAAGCAATCAGTAAGGTATAGTCAGTATGATAACAACCATCGAGAAATTTCATCTAAGATTTATTGGTGGGGAAAATTAACACACGAATACACCTATACATATTCCCACCTTACACGATATGGAGAATACAAAAACTATGCGCAACACAACGATGAATTAATGAGTGTTCAATATGATACTACCGTGTTCGTTGATAATTCATTCTCTCAACCACTGTCGTGGAAATCGAAACAGATTAACTATTTTGATGACACATACACCTATTATTTCACTTCCGAAAAAAATGAATATGTAGCAGAGGGACTTTCGAAGAAGGACGGCACAGTTATATACCTAAATACAAAAGGTGAAGTGGTAACTAATCGTAGTTACACTGTAGAATATACATGGCAAGATGCACTGAATAACACCTATTATTCAGAAGACTACCAAGATGGCATATTGGTCAATAAAAGTGAGGGCTATACCAAGTATGTACGATAAAAAATGCATAAAAAACAAACTTTTTTAGAAAATACTTGTGTGTTTGTAAATATTTTTGTACCTTTACAGCCAATATCCAATAACCAATAGCCCATTGGGCGTCCAATAACCAACACAGAAATATGTTTATCATCGGCATTGCGGGCGGTACCGGCTCAGGAAAAACAACCGTGGTACGCAAACTCATTGAGCGCCTTCCTCATGGCGAAGTAGTCGTTATTCCTCAGGACTCTTACTACAACGACAGTAGTCATGTGCCTTTTGAGGAGCGTCAGAACATCAACTTCGACCACCCTGATGCCTTCGACTGGGCACTCTTTGCCAAACATATCGAATTGCTCAAAAACGGCGAATCCATCGAGCAACCAATCTACGATTATATCACATCTTCGCGCCAAGCAGAGACCATTCATGTGGACCCACGCGAGATTATTATTGTAGAAGGTATCATGGCTTTGCACGATCCCTTCCTTCGCGAGCAGATGGATTTGAAGATTTTTGTGGATGCCGATGCAGACGACCGTCTCATCCGTGTGGCACAACGAGATATTGTAGAGCGCGGACGCACCATAGAAGCAGTTATGGACCGTTATCAACGTGTGCTGAAGCCTATGCATGAGCAGTTTATTGAAACCTGCAAACGCTATGCAGATGTAATTATCCCACAAGGTGGGCACAACAATGCAGCTATCAATATGCTTGTCAAATTTATCAAACAAGAACTCAAAGAGAAAGCCAATAACCAATAGCCAATAGCCAATAACCAATAGCCAATAACCAATAGCCCGCAGGGTGTCCAATAGGCCGAACGCCGTCCACTAAACAATGCTCTACCTCCAACTCTTTTGGACATATCTCAAGATTGGCACCTTCACCATCGGTGGAGGTTATGTCATGCTCTCTATGATTGAACGAGAGATTGTCGATCGCAAGGGGTGGATTGACCGTGAGGAGTTTATGAATATGATTGCCCTGGCGCAAGCGGCTCCTGGACTTATTGCGGTGAATTCGGCTATTTTTATCGGATGGCGCATTGGTGGATGGCGCGGAGTGATTGCTACCGTCTTGGGTGCAGTACTTCCATCGTTCTTGATTATTTTAGCCATTGCTATGCTTTTCCAAGACTACAAGGACTACCCTGCTGTAGAGGCCATCTTCAAAGGCATTCGTCCTGCCGTAGTGGCTTTGATTGCAGCACCACTATGCCGCATGGCAAAAAACGCAAAGATTACTTGGACTACCGCCCTCATTCCTATCGCAGGTGCGCTATTAATTTGGTTAGCAGGACTCTCCCCTATTTGGATTATTTTTGTCACAGTACTTGCAACACTACTCTACACTTATCTAACAGCGAAGCGCTCTAACAATAACATGGTCTAACATCTAACAGCGAAGCGGTCTAACAATAAAATGGTCTAACATCTAATAGCGAAGCGCTCTAAATATGCTCTACCTGCAACTCTTCATAAGTTTCCTAAAAATCGGACTCTTCGGTTTTGGCGGCGGATTAGCGATTCTATCGCTTATCCAACACGAGGTAGAGTCACACGGTTGGATGACACAAGAGCAGTTTGTGGATATTGTAGCCGTTAGTCAAGTCACTCCCGGCCCTATCGGCATCAATTGCGCCACCTACGTAGGCTATACTGCCACCAGCAGCGTATGGGGTAGTCTGCTCGCCACAACAGCGATTATCATTCCCAGCCTTGTCATTATGCTCCTCATTTGTAAGGCATATTTCTACATAAGTGCCCGATTCCAACACAATATCTACTTCATCCGCACCATGCACACGCTACGTTTGTCGGTGTTGGGATTGATTGGTGCAGCAGCTCTTGCCTTAATGACACCTGTTAGTTTCATTGATTGGCGCAGTTGGCTCATCTTTGCTGTGGCTTGCACACTAACTATTCTACCTATGTTCATAAAAAAGAGTACCAACTCGTTAAAGTCGGCACTCAATATC
>JAZNBO010000012.1:0-73124 GCA_045587145.1 Paludibacteraceae bacterium | reverse complement strand
GCTTCGGGTGATGATATGGCAATGATGGCAGCGGAGAACCAAATGGCATCACTCGCAAGTGCAGCTAATGCAGGTATGGGTAATAGTTTCTATGGTTATTCTGTGATGGATTATTCTTCTGCGGCTGATTATGGTCAATATGCTTCTTCTTTTGGCGGAAATGGTCGATCCAATGTACGTGGAAGACAGAATGCGCAAGGAATAAATGACTCATGGTGGGTATGGTTAGACTCTTGGTTGGGTAAAACTGATAATGATGGAAATCTAAATGGTGCAGGTATGGGGCATGGCGAATTGGGTAGCGATGGTTACTATACTGGTGGCTATGGTATTAATCAAAGTGATTTGGATGCAGCATATGAAGATTTCAAGAATTGGTGCTGGAATCAAGGTATGGGTGAAATCCCTAGTAAAGAGCAATGGTATGAGTGGTATTATACGACAGTAGTAACTGAAAATAATGGATGGTATGAGTTCAATGGTCACTATTATTTTTGGACTCCTGTTGGCGACATTCTCCCATTGTTGTTGATTGTTCTCTTGTATGTGCTATTCATAGCGATCAAGTCTAAGTCATTAAAAACTGAGTGCAACGAATAATTCGCGCCTTTACACCTTACACTTTACACAAAAAATAGTAAATAAAAAATCAAATTGATATGAAACATTTTTTCTCAGCACTTTTGGTAGTGTTTTTCGCCACTACAATGATGGCGCAAACGGGTCTTACTTGTGAGGATCCTATACCCGTTAATAAAGATTATAAAGGTCATGTAGATGTAAACCCAGAAATTGGTTATACTGAATTATGGTATACTGCAGGTACATTTGATTTGCCCTTACATGTGTATTTTTCACCAGATAGTGCAGGTAGTATGTGGTCACCAGAGGTGTATGTAGATTTTACTTGTGAACCTGGTGTATATGATGATCCAAAATTGGATAGTTTGCTTAACAAAATGTCAATTTTTGATGTAACATTTCCTATTGAATTCATGTGTGATGGTGTGTTCCGTAATGGTAAGCAAGAATGGGATTTGTCTTTAAGTAAATCTTATCGTGAGCAATTGGCAGAGTCTGGTATTACCTACAATGTACAAGCTTTTGTACGTGTAGTGTTTTTTGAGAGTGGTTCCATTAGTCTAACACCTGACACTACCTTCACATCATGTGTTGATATTGCAGAAAAATTTCAATTAGGTGATACAATTGAGATTCTTCCAGATGACTCTGAGCGCGTATTTTTGCTGCCTTATACTGAGTGGCAAAATGATAGCATTCGTTTTGTATGGCTTGGTGAACAAGAAGCAAATGTTTGGATTGCAAAGGAAGCTTGCGATTTTATGCCAAATCACTCAAGTGATTTTGTGTGGGATATGTATACTATTTCAGAGGGCATGTCGCATAAATTGCAACACCAAGAGATTGTGGATGCAATAAAGACTCATAAAAACGGTGGAGTATATTTTGGTAAGGTGATTTCGCCTGTCGGAGGAAAATTGGTGATAGAGAAAGTACCAATGGCTGAGATTAAGGGTGGAGCAACGTTGTTAGAGTATGGCAAATCTGTAGAGGTTACTGATGCAAATCAGTTATTCTGCTTCCCTCGAACATGGGGTGCTACTGAGTTTGTATCATCATTAAATAAATCCGTCACTATGTATTTGGCAACTTCACCTGATTTTGCTCCTTCTGTTGATGATGCAAATCTCTTAACATATCATGAGTTTACAGCAATAGACGGAACATATTATAATTATATATCAAGTGCTGATATGGAGGCTATAATGGCTACTACTTCTGAAGATTATATTTATGTACGTTTCCTTTGTAGTTATGTGACAGTTATCACTCCTACATCTTGGGAGGCATCACCTTGTCCTAACAAGTCTTTGATGATTCGTCCTAACCAAAAGTTTAGTGTTGCTGCTAAATCTCAATCAACAATTTACCGCATGTTGTATGAGGATTGGAAAAATAGTGATGTTACAATAGAGTGGGGTGGTAATAGTACTTTACCTACTTATATTGCAGAAACTTGCTCTTTCGTCGTTTCTGCAACTTCTCCACAGGTGCTACAGTATGCAAATATACAACGTAAAGGTACTCTGTTAATTGAATCTGCTACTATTGACTCTTGGGCATCACGTGTAGATGAGGATGGTTATTTATATGTATGTTTTAATCCTACTAATAAAGGAAATGTGACCTTTAAGGTGGAGCGTCAAACTCCTACTCCAGACCCAATCTACACCACCGAGTCTGCTACTATTTGCTTCGGCGATACTTATCCTTGGAATGGTAAGGAGTATAATGCAACAGGCAAATATACCTATACTACTGTAGCGGCTAATGGTGCGGATAGTATTGTGACTTTGGACTTGACCGTTCTTCCTCAGGTGCCTGTGACCGAAGAGGTAGCTGCTATTTGCTATGGCGAGACTTATACATGGCAAGGTAAAGAATATACCGAGTCTGGTGAGTATAGCGTAACCTACCAAGACGTGAACGGTTGCGATAGCGTTATCACCCTCACCCTCACTGTTCATCCTCAGACTCCTGCTACCACCGAGGAGATGACTGTTGCTTTCGGTGAGACCTACGAGTGGAACGGTGTAACCTACGCAGAGTCAGGCGAATATACCATCACTCTTCAAGATGAGAATGGTTGCGATTATCAAGCGACTCTCGTTTTGACTGTATTGCCAGAGGAGAAACCTGAGAACCCATGTGTAGCAGTTAGCACATTATTGGAGCCAGTTGCACAATTGACTTTGAACCTCGGTGATGCGTTTGAAATTTATCGTATTGATTATCAAGCATGGTTGGCAAGTGGTGTGAACTTGGTTTGGACAGGTAAGGGTGCGTTGCACACTTTCGTGGCTAAGGATTGCGAGTTCGCAGTAGCAGTACATCATCAAGATGTGGTGAACTATACGGAGGTACCAGCCGAGGGTAGTGTAGTGTTGAGCAAGACTATTTTGGCAGGTTTGGCACAGTATGTAGATGCAGATGGCTATTTGTATGTACGTTTCTTGACTGAGTTTGAGGGTCAATTGACGACTGCAAAAGCAGAGTAATACTATATATATTATGTACACATGCGCGCTCCTGCGCGTGTGTGCATAATATGTTATTATAATTATAGAAGACAATACGAACAACTTAATAAGACAAAATAGACAATTCACAGAAAGGCTTGATCTTTTTCGCGACCACTATATCACATCAGTATCACATCGGTATCACATCCGTATCCAATTTCACCAAGCCATTTCTCTCTCCAAACTCTCTCACCAATATCGATACCACTACGTACGTGCAGGTACCTAACTGCAAAAGAATAAAATAACCCTAAGCGCCCAGGGTTTGATAGGGGCGAGTATCCCATGGATTGTTGTGCCCTCAGCATATTTGCCGAGTACTCCATGATTTGTTCTGTTCTCGGCATATTTGCCGAGTGGTAAAAATAAGAAAATCCGCTCCTTATCCTCTTTCTATTTTTGGAGAGCGGGTAGGATAAAAATATAAAATTTGGTCAGAGCGTTAGCGATGAAGGTTTCTTGCCTTTAACCTCTCGCCTCTAACCTTTAACCTAAAACAGCGGCTCCGCCGCAAAAGTGACCTTTGTAATCATATATACCTATGACTTGCCTCCTATGTGCCCCCTATCTCCATTGGAACCTCATTGGAACCTGATTGGAACTTGATTGGAATCTCACTATAGGATAAGCATAGGATAGGTATGGGATCGCTCTCCTTTCTATGTCCATTACCCCGAATGTCATTCGGGTAATCGCAGAGGGAGAATGGGTGCCCCGCGCATTCGCGAGTATCTCGCGCACTCCCGCCGTCTGTTGAGCTCTCGGCGTTACTTCGCCGAGTATCCCATGGTCGGTTCTGCCCTCGGCATACTTGCCGAGTCTCCCGTGGTTGGTTGCACCCTCGGCGTATTTGCCGAGTAACGCCGCAAAAGAACAGCCCTCTCATTTGTGGATTGTCAATGTGCATGGCACATTCTTCCAATCCACAAAAGGGAAAAATTTTGACAATAATTGACGAATAAAATTGACTTGAATTGTCGTTTAATACCCGCGGCTCCGCCGCCCCTAGTACTACTAGTCCGGCTAGCGCAACTAGAACAACTATTGCAATACCCACGCCCTTTGGGCGTACAAAATAATAATGCTTTAGTCACTATTCGTGAGCGAAGCAAACCATTAACGCAACGCCACTTTCGCGACATTGTCGCCACCAACGTGAGCGCAGCGTAACAGATAAGTAAATTTTAAAACAAAAAAAATATGAAAAAAATCTTATCAATTTTACTATTCAACCTATTTCTAGTAGGAAGCATGTTTGCTGCAAGTGACATTAAGTTTAATGTTCATTTAGCGACGGGGTGTGAAAACATGGGACAGATAGCTACAGGAACTTCTGCTACTTCTCCAGGAAATTATGGAACAAGTACGATAAACTATAATGGAGATGCAAGTAGATGTACTGATATTCTAATAAAACACTGGCATGGAAGCTTGTCTAAGCCTGGATATATTTACGCTAAGTCTGTAGATGATACCAAGTACTATTTTGTAGGTTGGTCAACTACCAATAATGCGGCTGGTGCAACCATAACAGCCAATCCGTATTGTCCAGAAGGTCAGCCTACTGCTTATGCTTGTGCTAATACATCTTACTCTGGTCCGTCTAACTTTTATGCCCATTTTGCTGAAATTAAAAACTGGAATATTGTATTGAAAGCAGTTGCTGAGGGTGGTTCATACACAGCTCAGCATACAGTTAATGGTGTAAGTGAAACTCATAGTTTAACTACAACCAGTGGTAATGTGACAGAACCTACTTTGAATAAACTTGAAGATATAGTCTATACATTAAAGGCAACGAGTGCTACAAATTACAAGTTTTTGCGTTGGAAAATTGAGTATGAAGATGGTACGATAGTTTATAATAATCAGGCTAACACTCAGCTTACATTTGCACAATCAGGTTCTTTGTCATGTGAATTTATTAGTAATCAATATGCTCAATTTATCTTATTGGGTCAAAATAACTCTTACTTCAAACTCAGCGATGCGATTGCTACCGCTGTGGCTTCTGCTACTTCCAAGGTTATTGTACTAAAAGAGTCAGGAAAACTTTATAAGGAAACAGAGACGGTTACTTACTACGATGCGAGTGACAACAAATATACTATCCCATCAGGTGTTACTTTGCTGATTCCCAATAGTACAAATGCGGCAGATTATGTAGTGCATATGGATAAACTCACCAAAGCACAAATAGGTGGCTCGAGTTTTAAACAGGTAATGTATTTAACTGTAGATAATGAACAAGATTTCTCTGTTTCGGGTGATATCTGTATATATGCCAAAGTGACTGCCAGTACGGGTGCCGTAAAAGAATATGGTCGATTGCATTTAGGTAATGGCAGTCATATGGAACTAAATTCACGTGCCAGAGTCAATGCATTAGGTTATATCACAGGACACGAAAACTCATCCATTACCGCATATTCAGGTGCAACGGTGCAAGAGGTAATGCAGTTGGCAGACTGGCGTGGTGGAAACGCGCTTTCTTCCATTGCCCCTAAAGCAAGTGATCATAGGGCATTCCCGTTAGGTCAATACTATGTTCAAAACATTGAAACAAAATTGAAGCTCCATCATGGTGCCATTGAGAAGGTAACCATACTTTTGAATGTTTCTGGTTTTGACTTTCCTGTGAATGCAACGCTTATTGCGCCAACAGGCGGAACTTATACTGGAATGTTCCGTTTAGGTGCAAATGCGATTTTGGAGAAATATTATGATATCAATACCGACCGAATGAAGTATGATATTAAACCTCAAGAAGGTACAACGGCTGATGTGTATCTTGATAAAGTCGTGTTAACCCTATCAAGTGATGAAACAGCGGCAATGATACTATTAAAGGCTATGGGATTAGAAAATATCTCATCTGCTGATTATATATTGCCTGTTAATAACAATATGGACATACATGTGTTTAGCGGTATTAATGTTGAGGTGCAAAATGATGTCGCTCTCTCGGCTGGTTCTACTCTTAGAATAGACAAAGGAGCGACTGCTACTACCAAGAATGCAAGTGTTTATGTATATGATGCAGAGCAGCACCATGTACAATATACTGATGCTACAATAGAACAATCGATAACTGCTTCTGATGGTAAAGTAACTGATACTTCAATTAGACAATATTGGTATTACAACTATTATGGCTCGGGTAGTACTCCTATAAATAAAGTCACCAATCGCCCAAAATACCCCGAAACTCCTACATATACCAACAACCTCGTCTATGACCGTGCTACAAAAGATTTGGTAGAATGGGTTAATCCTGATGCTACGGATAATAAGACGAAATTGCAGAAAACTAATGCAACATTCTATCTAAATGGTTCATTCGAAGGAACAATTTATACGACTCTTGGAGGAGCAAGTATCGTTTCTGACGATCCTACTGCTAATGCCACCTTGAAGTTTGTCAACTTAGCTGTTACTACACCGACAGTCAAACAAATTATTCAAAAAGCATATAATACATCTAAGGGAGGTGACCAATCGCAAAAAATAGTATATCCTACTATCCCAATCAACCCTTCTGCCACACTCCAAAATGCAGATGGTTCGTATTCTGCGGGTGGTGCAGCAGGAGAGGAAAATGATAGAACCTACACTTACTATCCTTTATGGAAGAATGATGATGATTCCAAAGGTCGTTGGTCACATGTATTACCTCAAGGAGAAATTACTCCTGCAGCACTTCAAGGTAACAACTTGACAGTTACTATCCCTATTGTTAAAACAGGTGAGATTACCTTCGAACCAAAAGCGGATGATACACGAATCAATTCTATTGATGCTTCTAAAACAACCTTTAGTGGTACCAGATTTGCATCCAATGGTACGGCCACATTTACAAATGGCGTGGTAACAATTCCTATTAAATATACACCAACCACTACGCATAATGACAATATTACAGATGCTACGCATGAGACAGTAACAGTTTCGTTCAATTGTCACAATATAGTATCTAATAGAGATGAGGTCGTGACGTTAACCATTAACTTAACTGCTACGCAAAATTATGCTCCTAACTTCCTCGTAAATAAAAAAACTGATGAAGAAATCACGTTGACGTTCGCTGCTACAACCATAGGTTATACATCTGATGAAGAAACCATTATCGTGGCTCCAGTGGCGGAAAATGTGACCGATCGCAGTTATAATAATGGTAACGGATTTGTCACATGGACACCGACCTCATTAGCCGCTAATAGTCCATTCGAAGTGGTTAGTACAAATTATTTCGATGGTGCAAAGGTTGTATATAAACCTACTACGACTACTGGTTCACACACACAAACTCTCACCATCAAAGCTACCTATAGCAATGGTGTGGAGATGACCAAGAAAATAACCTTGATAGGTGAACCGCTATTGGCATCTAACCCATTGAAATTCGTAGATGATCAAGAAATCTATCCTGGCGATGTAATCAACCCATTGTTTGAGGATATCGGTAATGGTACAGATATTACATTTACATTCAATGGAGAAACAGAGAGTGATGTTGTAGAGTATGTTAAATTGGCTAACGGCAATTACAAATTGCAAGTGAAGAATACAGCCAATATCATTACAGCGCAAGAGATTACAATCAAGGCTACTCAAAACTATAATGATGTTACATTAAGTGGTACAGATGAAATCAAGGTTATTGTTACGCCTACTGTGCAATGGAATTGGTCGAAACTCTACTTTGGTAATACCTATACAAACCCTGTGAAAGTAGTGAATGATGAAGCATTTACTATGGTGTATAATAAGGATTGTGCTTCTATCCCAGCGAATAATTTTAAAGGCGACTTTACTAATGGTTATTCCGTAGAAGTAGGTACTGGTTCTGAATGTACTGCTACATTTACAGTAACACATGATGGATATAGTTATACATTCCCATCTGCCGTTTATGCAGATCCTCGAATCTTAGATGTTTGTTTGCGCGATGGAAATGCTGCACGTACTTTTGAAGATATTAGTGTAGAGAAAACAAATGTTAAGTTCGAAAATAATGCTATTTTATTTGCTACTACAGAGGCAACAGGTGCCGCATGGACTATGCAGATAATAGGTGTGCCAGATAAGATGGAGTTTATTCCTTTGGGAGAAGGAAAGAGATGGACTATCATGGAATTTGATGGCGATACTTGGACCACTACATATACAGAGGCAGAAATTGCATTAACGGAAGGTAAAACTTATTATACACACAACCTTAAAGCTTCTACTCAACAAATACGTATTATTTGTAGTTTAGGAGAAGAGCAAGGTAAGATTAAAGATTTGTGTATATATGAGTTGGATGCTTCTGCAAGTGCAAATGTCGAGAAATTGTATATGCCAATCAAGAAAGATGACCAAAATCAAGTAATACAAACACAAAAGAATATTGTTTTGAGTTACGTGAGTCCAGAATCAGACTTGTGGTTAAGTATTGTTGACCAAAATGGCAATACAGTTTCTGATATTACATTGTCAGGTGATAATTTGGTGAGTGGAAAACTTCCAAAAACAACAGTTCAAAATCTATATCATGAAGACTCTTTGGTTGTTTCAAGTTTGCATACTACTGAAGAAATAGTATATATGCAAGTTAAAAACAAACAAAATCAAGTGATGCTCAAGATGCCGATTCGCTTGTATCTGTATCCACAACCACTCCCTATCCGCACTGCTGAGTGGAAAGATGAGAATGCCGAGAAGTATTATTTCTATACGAATTTGGAGCGCACTCAGAATGTACAATTTAATGCAGCAAACCAGAAGCTTACATTTGCTTCTTCGGGTAATGCACAACGATTTATTACGTTCGAATTCCGTGGAGGTCCAAGTTATATTAGTTTTGAGTCTTCATTGGATTTTGTGGCTCAGGATGGATTGACGGCAGACTCATTAGTGTTGCAAGAGTGGTACGACTATTGGACGCTTGAGGTTTGGGATGGCGAATCCTACCACTTGATAGCAGATAGTGCTAAAGCAGAGGTAAAACCTGAAGTTACGGCAGAAGTGCGTGATGGAAAGACTTATTTCCAATTACGTGTGGCTGTTCCATATACAACCAAATCAATTACTTTGCAAAGCAAGCGTGTGGCTGCGATAGAAGTAGAGAATATCATTATAGATGGCGAAGCCGATTTGGATGTTGTACAAGGCAACCATACGATTGAACACGAAACAGAAGTTAGTTTTACTCCTGACATGAATGCTGATCAATTGGTAGTTACTGCAATAAATTTGAATCAATTGAATGTGTCATGTAACAACGAGCACTTCGATGTGAAGTATGGTGCCACAGATATCACTTCTACTCCTATTACATTGACGAGTACCGAATGTCCAAATGCTTTGGGGCATTATATGGTTGGAAATATCGTCTTTGATATTACTTGGGATGGCGTGAATGTAGTAGAAGAAGGTGTAATCGTGTTCACAGATAATAATCAACAAGTATTGGCTACTGTTCGCTTGTTAGGTGCTAAAGATTTTATTCTTCAGGACAATTCAGAGCATACAGGTCTATTTACAGGTTTTGCAAAAAATATTACTTCTCATCCATTCAAAAATGATAAGACAAAGTATCAGTACACTCGTCACGAAGTGAACTTGTATAATACCTTTGATGAAAATGGCGTGGCTTTGTTTGACTACTTGATTGTTTACGGTGAGACAACTGCAGATGATTTAGGTTCAAAAATTACAACTCCTACGACGTCTAAAGGTAGCAATGCAAATACACCTGTGTATATCTATCGTAAAATGCAAAATGACCAAGGTGTATTTGATCGCTATCAATTTGTGTATGAACAAGCAAATGTTAACCAAGGTGCGAAGTCTGAATTACATGCTGTTCTTGATGCAGAGGGAAATAAAAAATTGCCCCATGCGGAAGAAACGGAAGGAACACAATACATCAAGATCGCTGAGGGAGAACAATTGCGCGTGTATATGACAGGTTTCTGCCCATACGCATCTACTGGTTTTGAGAAAACACAAGAGGGTGTATGGTTGTTCCGTGCGAAGAAGAATGCGAAATTAGATTTGTATTTGGAAGATTGCCATATCTATAGTCGTAACAAGACAGAAGATGGACATACATACACAGGAAAGAATGATCCAAAAGCCAATATTTTCCAAGAAGACTACGCAAGAGGTTCTGGTGGTGTTTTGGTCTTCGAATGTAATCAAGAGGGCGAATATTTAGCGAAAGAAGCCTTCCAAGTTACAATTCATACAAGAGATAGCAACTTGCTCAAGAGTAACCATGGCTGTTTCTACGAGATCTTAGGTGTACGTGCATATCAGGTGTCTTCACCAGTGCAGATACGTTTGACTAGCAATATACACTATGAATCAAGTTCTAAAACGCATTTGACTTTTGATGACATTTGGCCTACCGAAGTTAATGCAAATAATGAGATTACCGATAGCATACGTACAAATGGTTTCTTGAGTTTGCAAAAGCAAAATAATAATGCTCCTTCTATTGATATGGGTAATGGAAATACAGTTGTTAACTTTAGAGGAGGACAAGTGGAATTGCAGAATGCACAAAACGTAAGTGATAAGTATAAGACAACTTTGGCTATTTCATATCGATCTGGTATTATGGCTACGGGTGGTGTGGAAGTGCAAATGGCATATGGTATAGGTACGGATGCTGCTACCAAAGGAACCGTGAACTTCTACGACGGTACTATATCTGTTATACCTATGTATGTGGAGCCAGAAGATCGTAAATATTATTTGATGGATCCAGAAATTACTGCTGCTGGTGATACAGTTAAAGATGCCAAAGGACAAGTTGTGTTTAGCGATACGACATCATGCTTGCGCTGTCCAGAGAATACATTTGTGTATGGTGGTTCTATCTGTATGTTACGTGCATGTATGTCGCCTACATCGCAAGGTGGTGCACCTACCGACGGTGTGAGACCATTAGGACGTTTCTTCTACAAAGAAGAGTATGGCTATGAGTACAATACGACTAATAAACTCCAACCAACAGATAAGAAAGATGCTTCTCAATGGTTGGTAAATCCAGTGAAGTTCCCAAGCGATATTACATTGTTTGAAGGTTTGGAGAATTACCACCGAAATGAAGGTAAATACACCTATGGAATCAAGAGTGTAACACCAGATGCGAATGGACAATTAACATTATGGATACCTGATGGATTTGGTGGTGTAGAGGCAGAGCAGGATAGATATTTGACTACATGGAAGGCTTGTATGCCAGAGATTACTGCGGTTCTTGCCGAAGTGGGAATAACTACTATTGGAGGTACAGTAGGAGGTCCTACACAGGTGGAAAACTTGGAGGTAGTATCTAATCTTCTTTATTGCCAAATGGATGAACATATTTATAGGGTAATTAGTGAGACGACTGGTGAGGGAGAGAATGAGAGATATGTTTACGAGGCTCCTTTGAAAGTACCAGAAGGCTTCTCTATGGAAGGTGTTGATTTAGGACTTGGTGATTATCTAAGATTAGCACCATCAAATGTAGGTAAGATGGATGAGCATGAGATGCAGAATAAGGAAGACTATGAGATTAACAATAAGGTGTACTATGTAGCTTCCGCAACTGCTGACGTATGGCAAACATTCACCGCTCCATTTGATGTGGAGAATATTTGGATTGTGGAAACTTATGACGAAGCAGCTTTAAAGATGATTGAACCAACCGAATCCGATCCGTTGGGTACGACTAAACGCAGTAAGATTCTTACAACTCAAGCTAATCATAATGCTGACTTTGCAGCCTTCTTTGGTGTGGCAATGGCTTTAGGTAGTGAGAAATCATTCGATGAAATTTTTGAAGAATATATTGATTGGGCTATAATAGAAGATAAGCATCAAGGAGACCGAGCAAATTACAGTAAGCGTGGTAGGGACATATTGATACCTTACGACGGAACAAACTGGAAAGATGCGAACTTCTATCTCTTCCATAACGATGGTAATTGGGTGATTGAAGATAAAGAAATGGGAAAATTTACGACGAAATGGCAATATGTACAAAAGCAGGGAGATGTTTTACTCAAAAAGGGAGAAACGTATTCATTGCTCTTCCCTTATTGCGTGGGATGTTGGGATAATGGAGGTCTTGAGACACGTGATTTCTGGGATTATTGGTCTGGTAAATTGATTATCTTCGAAAGTACTCAGGCAATTGATGGCGAACCTCACGTAATACGTGGTGCAAACTATGTATCCTCTAATCGTCCAGAAAAAGGAGAATGGATCTTTGATAATGAAGAAGTTTCTGATGCATTTGGGGAGGTGGTTGTAACTGGTAATAGCACATTAGCTCAAATGCATATAAGTCGTTCGGATGTGTTTGTTTACTATCCTACAGTGAATGATGAGGCGTTTTTACCAATGGAAGAGGATGATGAGCAAACAATATTCCCTACAACTGCTTTCCTCTATGGATATGTGCCTAAAAATAATGAGGGTATGCCAGCCCGTCGCGTGAAACGCACAGG
This sequence comes from Paludibacteraceae bacterium, assembly GCA_045587145.1. Lineage (GTDB taxonomy): Bacteria > Bacteroidota > Bacteroidia > Bacteroidales > Paludibacteraceae > Colicola. The sequence goes on along the minus strand of JAZNBO010000012.1, from coordinate 60,529 downwards.
TGAAATTGTCTATGATAAAGAGAACACCCCTACCGATGTAAACCCAGGTGGCAATATCCCAACCGTAGGTGGTGGCAATGATCTCTTTATTACTTCGACAGTGGAGGGCATCAACATCGCCGTGGCTGAGCCACAACAGGTACGCGTGATGTCGGCGACAGGTGCAATCATCTACTCAGGCATGGTACAAACCGCAGTAGATGTCGCACTCCCAACCACAGGCGTATATGTCATCACCGGCGAGAACGAAGTGCATAAGATATTGCATTAAGAAGCCTACCCCAAACCCCTCCCTAAAAGGAGGGGCTTAACTAGGGCACTATTGGCATTGGCAATTGGTTATCGGCGATTGGCTATCGGCTATTGGCTATTGGCAATGGGCTAGAATAAACAACAAGGCGAGAGGCGTGTGCCTCTCGCTTTGGATTTGGATATGAATTTCAAAAAATGTTTTACATACGCAACACTTTTGTGTAAAAAGTGTATTGTATGGAGAACATATTTGTGCAAAAAGTGTTCTCTATGCAGAATAGATGATGGTTTTGCATGATAGTTTTTGTAGTAAATCTATTAATTTTGAAAATAATTGCTCACTTTCTTGCACATGTGCATTTTTTGTAGTACCTTTGCAGCGATTATCGCCTAATGTGAAGATTATTAGGCGAAAACAATTGTAATAATCACTAAATAATTAAATACACAATGAAGAAATTTTACACACTTATTTTGTTAGCCGTATTGGCTGCTACACCTGCACTTGCGCAGGAAGACTATGCAGGACCATCTTACGCATCTGCAAAATGCTTAGCAGACAAAGAGAAGTATGACTATCCATCTTACTACTGCGATTGCTTAGAAAACTTTGTGCGTTTGGGAGAACTGCCTAATACCGTCGTTACTGACACCATCTGGTACAAAACCAGCGCAGGACTCTTCCTCGATGGTATGTCAGCATATCTATTCAGCGAGAATTCATTGGATATGATCATCATGATGGGATGCCACAACAGACAAGGTGATAAAACATACAGAAGATATACCGTAGAGAGTAACCAATCTATGAATATCAATGGTGATGAAATCAAAGAGAAATTAAACGCTTCTGGTACTACCGTGGGTAACAACACCGTTGTCTATGTATGTATTGCACCATCAGTTCCGGGCACAGAGAGCCACTTCATCTGCATGCCTTACAATCAAGGCCCTCACTCTACTTGCGACGAGTGCTTGCCGCTGGTTCGCAACATGGAGTTGGTGTCTTCTGACATGGAAAATGTCTATTCGCTCGCTCCATCTGAGATTCCAGCTACAAATGGCTTGAAAGTGGAGTGGAACGAAACAGAATATCCTGTTTCTTTGACCATCCGCAAAGGCGAATGCGCAAGTGGTGCAGTAGTGGCTTCTACTATGATTTTGCCAAATGGCGCATACGAGTTGCCAACCGAACTGCTCAACGAAATGCGCGGCGGCGAGCAGAACTTGTATTTGCAGTTCATGTCCACAGGTGCTGCGGCTCGTATCCGTTTGTCTGAGGTGCAGAAGACTCATACCGGTTGCGAGGATATCACCACGCCTGCTACCGATACACGCCTCATGCTCCAAAACGGCATGATCTACATCCTGCGCGATGGTGTACGCTATACATTGACGGGTGCACGTTTTTAAGGCTATTGGCTATTGGCGATTGGCTATTGGCGATTGGCTATTGGCAGTGGGCTATGAGTGAGAGTTGGACTTTGGTCCAACTCTTTTTTTAACGTCTGCGGGGAGCAAAGTGGTTTCGCGTGCGTGCGCGCGCGTAATATAATTTAAGGGTAGGGTTGTATAGGGTTGTATAGGGTGGTGTGTGGGGGTGTAGATAGGTAAAAAACTGATTTTTAATAAAAAAAGTATTTTTTGTTTGCATAATTGAAAAAAAAGTTGTAATTTTGCAGCCTGATTTATTGTGCGGTATTGTATATACGCATAAGGACCAGAAGAAAAATAAAAAATTAACAATATTATTAACCAACAAAAAAATCAAAGTGATGCGTAAATTTTTACTATCCGCCATTGCCTTGCTGATGACTGCCACAATGCTGGCTGTCGGAAACGGTAGTGGTTCAAGTCAAGCGAATGCGATTGACTTTGATTGGGATGGCGTATACATGCCAAAGAAGAATGCTACTTCTTGGTATTGTATTAAGCTATCTAATTTGAATAAAGAGGCTGAGGATCCTACCGTGGCACTTTATTTAACAAACCTCACTAATGAAACGGCGAATGTGAACTTGTCTGGTAGTGCAGTTCTCAAATTCCCATTCCCTGTATCATTGTTAGTTAAGGATATTGATCTGTTGCAGTATGCTGGTGATAAGGTAACAGAGACATATTCTATTGAGGGTAAGAAACATGTGGTTTGGACTATGCCTACCACTTACGATCTCTCAACAGTTGCTGAAGGTCAAGCTAAAGAGGCCTTGTCACAATTGTTTAGTGATCTGAGTCAGGTATCTTTGCTCCAATTGGTGGAGTATGGTTTGGGCAATGTCTATCTGAGCATTAACTCAGACCAAGAGATCGCTGTTTCTGCCGATGTGTACGAGACTGCTGAAATCATTGATGACGCTTGTACAAAAGCGGTTGATTTCGATTGGGCAGGCGTAACCGTTACTGCTGGTGAGAAATGGTTCTATCTTGACCTCAACGCAGTGAAGAATACCGACAAGAAACTCAACTTTGTGGTTGAGAACAATGGTGGCGCGGATGCTAATGTAGCTTTTGATCTCTATTCTGACTGTCCTGCCAGCGCAATCCTCTTGGATTACGATTGGACTATTGCGGCTGGTGGCGAGATGAAAGAGGCTCTCGGACGCTTCTTCCTCGACCAAATGAAGAAGGACTATGTGTATCTCAAGCTTACTACAGATCAAACAATCACCCTGAAAGCGGAAGAAGAGGTATTGCCTCCTCCAGTAGAACTCTTTAACCCAAGCGTAGCTCCTGCATTGGAGATTGGCAAAGAGTACGTACTCAATGGTGAGACCGTATTGAAGGTGAACTTGGATGTATTGAAAGCTCCTGTTGGACACAAGACTGTATGCAAGATTGTTAATCCAAATGCAGTAGCCGTTAATCTCAAACAAGAGATTGCGTTCTCTACTCCTGTTACATCTAACAACGTACAAGAAAAGAACTTGCTCGTAGTTGAAGATACCACATTGGATATTTCAAGCAAGATGATTGCTAATGTGAAGAGCGATGTAGCTTACTTCCGCTTGACCACCGTAGAGACATTGAATCTCGTGATTGAGTATGTGAAGTTGGAGACTACTAAGCCATCTACCCCATCTGACCCATCTACTCCATCTGCTCCTGCTATCATGGCACCTTCTTGCGATGAGAGTTATGCTTTTGACTGGAACTCTTCAGTTAAGCAAAAGGCGTTGATGACCAAGTGGTATGAACTAGACATCACTTCGCTCAAGCAAAACAAAGAGCACGTACAACTCTCTTTCACCAACCATCATAATTCAGTGGTATTGGTGATGGGTTCTATCTTGTTGGATTGTGCATCTACAGATACTATTCCATTTGTATGCCCTGTTCCAGCTGGCATGTCTATTAGCAAAGTGTTGGATTACAGTTTGTTGGCAGCTTCTCCATTAGGAAAAGCGTATGTGTCTTTGACCATGATGCCTACTACTGCTAAGAGTTTGGCAGACTTTGCATCTGTAAGATCACAAGCAGATTTGATGAACTTTGTATCATTGAATTTCGATGCTGAGATCGAAATCAAAGCAAAACGCATCTCTGCATTGGTAGATCCTTCATACTGCGAGGCAACTTACCAAACCTTCGAGAAGGGCGTAGAGTACAACTTGGAGCCAGGTAAAACACAATGGTACCGAGTAACCGACGAGTTCTTGAAGAACGATTTGGGACTCTTGCAACAATTGAGTATCATCAACAACGGTAAGAAGGACGCAAATGTGACCTTCGGTGTGACTTTGGATTGCCAATATGGTATCAGTACTACCATCAGCCAAACCGTACCAACATGGTTTGACTTGACAAGCTATTATCCAAACGGTCTCTTCCGCTTGGTGGACGCTATTGTGGCTGAAGATATTACAGAGTTCTATCTCTCTATCACAGCAGACCAACCAATGGTATTTGGCTTTGATGTGAATTTGGGTACTATGCTCGGTTGCGATGACGCTATTCGTTTCAATTGGGAGAAGGGTGCTGTAATCAATCGTTTTGATGCTCAATGGTATAACTTTGACTTGAACGACATTAAGGGTTCAGGCAAGCACCTCAAGTTGACCTTCACTAACCCTACTAACGAGATTGTATGGGTGGCTTCTATGGCTTCTCTCACTTGCCCACTCAAGGTGGTTGCACCTGCAATCGTGCCTGTATTGCCAGGTATGAGCGTGGATAAAGTGATTGACTATAGCTTTGTGGCTACCAATCCTATCAATAATGTATATGTAGCTGTGGTTGCAAGCGACAAATTGGAATTGGGTGCAGCGTTGATCGATGCTACCGTTGAAGAGCCAGTAAGTTGCATCAACCATGTAGAGGTGAAATCAGGCGAGCGCTATATACACAAACCAGGTACTACATGGTACAAGTTCTCTAACGACTTGTTGGCGCAAATGGGTTCTGCTCCTCGCTTCACATTCGAGAACCTGAGTGCAAACACCATCACCCTGTCCGCAGGTATGACAGTGGATTGCCAATATGGTATCTTGACCAAGGCGAAAGCTAAGATCCCTGCACAAGTATTTGGTAAACCACTTCACAACCGTGAGTTTGGTGTACGTATCCCACGCGAGTTCTTCCAAGCAGTTCGCAAACTCATTGACAAAGACGTAACTGAGTTGATGATCCAATTGACTGCAAACAATCCATTTGCATTCAGTATTGATATGCAATCAACTAACGGATGCGTTGATGCACAAGAGTTCAGCTGGAAGGGTTGCTTCGACTTGGAGGCAAACAAGGATGCTTGGTACAAAGTGGATGTAAATACTGCATTGAAGAGTACAGAGCCTATCTCTGTAGGTCTCTACAACAATACCAACTCTCCAGTGACTATCACTGCTGAGGTTTCTCCTACTTGCCCAGCAATGTTCTCTATGACTGAGAAGTTTGTACTTGGTGCATACGATACTATTGAGGTGTCTGTACAACCAGCTAAGATTCAAGAGTTGGTTAAAGACTATAGTAAATATCTCAACAATATGTCATGCTACGCTCGCTTCCACGCTGATGGCGACGTGACAGTTTGTGTAAACGATTCAAAAGTACCTGTAACTCCTCCAAATCCTGATGATGATGAGCCTTGCTGCCCAGAAGAGTGCGAGGGCGTAACTGCATTGGATTGGAAAATGGTGACTTTGTCACAAGTAGAGTTGAACAAACTTTACAAATTAGATATTACAGGTTTGTATAATCAAAATACAATTAACTTCTTCGTTAACAACGACTTGCAAAAGGGTGATGTGTGGGTTGAGTCTGAGATTTACAAACATTGCCAAGAAGCTCCTATCGCACAACACAGCAATAAGGTGGCTGCTGGTTTCAGCATGGCACAAGTAGCTCACGATAAGTTCGCTGCTTTGGTTGATGCTAAGCAATGCTGCATGTTTGTGAAATTCACTTCAATGGATACAGTTCCTGTAACTCCTCCAACTCCATGTACTCCATACGAAGTTAAGGATGATGTTTACATGTGTGAGGGTAAATCTTATGTATGGCCTGTAAATGGTGTTACTTATACAGACAATGCATATGTTAAGGAATCAGGTAAGGATGCTTCAGGTTGTGATGTTACTTACATTTTGGATTTGACCGTAGCGGCTGGACAAACTAAGTCAGTAGAAGTTTGCGAAGGTGATCTTCCATATATTTACAAGGAAGTGGATGGTACCGAGCATAGTTTGGCAACTGTTGGTCTCCACGAGATTACTTTGGTAGATGGTTGTTCAATGTATATTGATTTATCTACTAAGGATTGTTCAACTCCAGAGCCTGGAACTGACTGTGAGAACGCTCCATGGCTTGATTGGAAGAATGGTATCAAGTTGTCAGACTTGAAGAAGGGATGGTACAAGTTGGATGTATCAGACGTACATGCTGCAGGTACTTCTATTCAAGTAGTAGTAGAGAACGACCTCGCTGGTACAGCAACTGTAACCGCATCTGCATTGACCGATTGTGATTTGGATATTGCTGACGTATTGTTCGACGGTTCTAAATCAATGGCTCAAGGTACCAAGACTCCTTTGGTAAGCTATCCAGACTTTAGCGCAGTAGTTGCTCCACACATCAATACTATCTATGTAGAGATACAAAGCATTACTATCGAAGCTGGTGAGGATTGCGAGAATGCAACCTTGTTGGATTGGCGCAAAGGTATCCGTTTGTCTCAACTGAGTCAAGGTTGGTACAAGTTGGATGTATCAGACGTACATGCAAATCAAGAAAATGTGAACGTAACTATTATCAACGACTTGAAGTGCGTTGCAACCCTGAAAGCTACAGCATATACTCACTGCGAGGACGGTGATGTATTGTACGAGGGTAATCAAGCATTGGAGTTGGGTGAAACAGTTGCGAAAGTATCATATTCTGAGTTCGCAAGTGCAGTTGCTCCACACCTTGATTATGTATATGTAAATGTAGAAAGCATCGTAGAGGATTGCGAGGAAGAACCAAAACCATGCTACGAGACAACTACAATCGTGGTTAATGATGTATGCGATGGTACAGAGTTCGTTGATCCAATCACTGGTGAGAAACACATCATCTCTACATTGATTCCTTCTACACTCACTTGGAACGACACCGTTAAGACTGGTTTGACTTGCGATAGCATCTACACCTACGTAGTTGATCCTATCGTAGCTCCAGAGATGTTGACTAAGGAAGAGTTGGTTGCTATTGGCGCTGCTCCAGTATTGATTGCAGGCGAAGTAGTAGTAACTGATGGAACAGAAGATATCATCAAAGCACACTACAATGCGCTCACTGGTAAGAACATCGCTCACGTTGAGAATGTAGTTTGGACAGTAGGTGCTAAAGCAGAACTCCCATGCGATGCAACAGAGCACACAATGGTTCTGACCATTTATGCAGGTTGCGAGTTTGTAGTTTCTGGTACATACGTATTCGGTGCAGAGGACATTATCTCTGTAGCTATTAAGAAGACTACTGAAACTGCTACCATCTGCGAGGGTGAGACTTATCCTTGGGGTGACGGAGAGGTATCTAAAACAGGTACATATAGCCTCGAAGTTAAGAATGAGGCAGGTTGCGTAGTTGAAATCAAGACTCTTGAATTGACCGTAACTCCTGCAAGTGAGACTACCTTGCCAGCTGAAGAGGTAACTATCTGCGAAAGCGAGTTGCCATACATCTGGAATGTAAATGGTAAGTCTCTAACAATTAACGCTGCAGGTGAGCACACCGATGCTGTTATAGCAAATTGCGAGAAGGTGATTTCAGTATTGCAATTGACTGTAACTCCTGTAAGCGAGACCACTTTGCCAGCTGAAGAGGTAACTATCTGCGAGAACGAGTTGCCATACATTTGGAACGTAAACGGTAAAGCATTGACTATTACCGCCGCAGGTGAGCACACCGATGATGTTGTAGTAGGTTGCGAGAAGGTAATTTCAGTATTGCAATTGACTGTAACTCCTGTAAGCGAGACTACCTTGCCAGCTGAAGAGATAACTATCTGTGAAAGCGAGTTGCCATACATTTGGAACGTAAACGGTAAAGCATTGACTATTACCGCCGCAGGTGAGCATACCGATGATGTTGTCGTAGGTTGCGAGAAGTTGATTTCAGTATTACAATTGACTGTAACTCCTGTAAGCGAGACCACTTTGCCAGCTGAAGAGGTAACTATCTGTGAAAGCGAGTTGCCATACGTTTGGAACGTAAACGGTAAAGCATTGACTATTACCGAGGCAGGTGAGTACACCGATGCTGTTGTAGTAGGTTGCGAGAAGTTGATTTCAGTATTGCAACTAACCGTAAATACTCCTGTGACTACAGACGTTACCGTTACCGAGTGCTATGCTTACACATGGAATGGTGAAACATACACTGAGACAGGTGAATATACTTACACAACTGTTGCTGCTAATGGTTGTGACAGCATTGTAACTCTCCACTTGACTATCACGGCAGAAACTCCTGAGGATAATCCTGCTTTGGGTGAGGCTGAGGCTGTAGCTAAGTACGGTAATCGTATGATTGTACTCCACTTGAATGGCTTTGCTGCTAACTATGGTTGGACTCCAGCAAACGGTCAAGTGACATGGTATCAAGTAGTAGGTGAGATTGATAACTCATGGGAGATTGTTGATGACCAAGTTTTGGGTACCGGTATGTACATTGAAAACCTCGATGGTTTTGCTGGTCAAATCTATGCTATCATCGATTCTTCTAATGCAGATGCTTGTGGTAACTTGTATCGCACAAACGTTCTTGTTTTGACTGCTAATGGTCTCGCTCCTAAGTTGATGCCAACTGTAGCTCGTCCAAACGAGAACCTCCACTTGTTGAACTTGAACTCTTCTGAGGTAACAGAAGTTCGCGTATTCAGTACGAGCGGTGAGTTGATGGAGACATACAACGCTGAGCAAGTTTCAGAGTTTGTATTCAAGGCTGCAACATTACCTGGTTACTACTTGGTAGAGGTTCAACACAATGGTGAGCAAACAACCTTGCGTTACATTGTTAAATAATAATGGGAGGAAATGAAATGAAAACAATTATGAATAATAAAATGTTTAAGGTTATCCTGTTGGTGGCAATTTTTGCCACCACACAGGTATCTTTGTCCAGCGTTTCAGCACAGACTACCGAGGCTGAGAAACCAGCTGTAGAGTTCGTTTATAGTTCTGGTGCGGCAATGGAAATCGGTGATACTGTGATGATCCACAAAGATAGTTTGCGCTACATCACAGGTGAGCGTATGTCCTCATGGGTGTATGGTGTTCCTCACACAATTCGTCAGTTGGGTACTAAAACCAAACCTACAGGCGTATTGCTTCGTGGTATCTACTCTTGGATTGCTCAAGGTAGTTTGGTTCCTTTGAACTACAACAAAACACAAGAGTATTTTGATGCTTTGCGTGCTGCAGAAGAGGCAGAGCGCGCTCGCATTGCAGCTGAGGCAGCTGCAGCTGCTGAAGAGGCTGCTCGCGCTAAAATGTTCGAGGAGTACGTTGAGGAAGATACTGTTGTAGAACAAGACACCGTTGTTCCAGACCTTCCATATCAAGTTAATCGCTTCTCAATCGGCGCTCGCGGAGGTATTGCAGCACAAAGTGTTCCTTCATTTGGATTCTCTGCTATGCTCGATTTGCGCTATGCGCACTATTGGGTGAAGTCTAGCAAGTCTCCTATGTTGGGTATTATGACCGGTGTTGGTGTTGGTTATATGCAATATGGTCAAAACCTCACCAAGAACAATTACACAGTTCGCGTAGCTGATGCTACCGGTCATGTGGACTATGCGGTCAATATTGACAAAGCACACGCTGTGAACAATCAAGTGCAATTGGAAATCCCTGTGATGTTCTCTATGGTAACTCCTAAGGGTTTCTTCTTGAATGCTGGTCCTAAACTCATCTTGCCTGCATACGCTGGTTACAAACAAGATATGTCTGGTGTGACTTTGCAAGCTACCCACGTAGAAGAGGGCGTAACTATTGCTCCAAACGATCCTTTGATGGGCGTTGTTGAAGATGCGGTAGAGAGCGGTAAGAATAAAAACGCTTGGGACGTAACGGTAGGTTTGGGTGCAGAGCTCGGTTATGAACTCAAGTTTGAATCTGGTAATGCATTGGATTTGGGTCTGTATGCTACATACGGCATCAATACTCAAACCTATAAAGATGCTAACGGTCAAATTTTGACTATCACAGCTCCTGATGCAGTCAACGTAGGTTCTGGTAAAATGCAATCTATCATGAATGCAGGTCCAGTAAATATGTCCTACTTGGATGCAGGTTTGAAACTAACCTTCCACTTCAACTGGGATAACAAGAAATAATCCGTAATAGGATACGATACAAAAAAACGGCTGTGATAATTCACAGCCGTTTTTTATAGTGTAAGTGTAAAGTGTAAGGTGTAAAGGCTAGTCCTATTAGTCCTATTAGTCCTATTAGTCCTGCTAGTCCTGCTAGTCCTGCTAGTTCAACTAGTCTTGCTAGTTCTGCTAGTCAACTAGAATTGCCACTTTACGCCAAGCAAGAAATGAAGACCTTGCGATTGATAACCGTAGAAAATATCGTTTTTGCGGTTGAGGTAATCATTAAGCTCGCCATAAACACTTAACCAACGATTGATAGCGTACTCACCACCAAGATTGAGCGATACAATAGGACGGAGAGTAACGCCTAAATATGGATCAATATATGCCTGACGGCTACCTGCAAAATAGTTCTCTGAATAAACGCTCCACTTAGAGTCTATATGCGCTTCAATGCGTGCGTATGCGTCCCAATTAGGGCGGTCGAAGACTGTAGTCGTATAGAAATAGTAATTACCACCTACATTGACCTCTACAATATCACGATAGTGGTAGTGCAGATTGGCACCTATCTTCCATTGTTGTATGTCTTGTAGCCACAATTGATAGTCTGTAACAGTTTCTGTGGCATCCAGTATAGTCTTCGTATTATATGCATTCATCTTATAAGCATAGCCTCCATATATATCAATAAGGAGTGTACGTGTAGGGCGCAGTTTGAAACCGAGTTGGGCGTCCACAGGGGTATAAGCGCGTGACTCGCGCCAAGCCAATCCCCGCACTATATTCAAATAGCGGTTGTAACCCAAGTATTCCTCCAACGAACCGAGTGCATAATGACCTGTGGCAAGGGCATAAACATGAAAGACATTATCCATCATATTCCACTCAAATTTTACATTAGGAGATGGAGCAAAACTCAAATTCTCAACCGTACTGAGCAGATTGCCAGTACCTATGTTCATATTGAGGTTCACACCTAAGTGCAAGTGGATATGCTTGTCGTTGTACTCATAGAATGGTTCTACGCGAAAGGCGTGGCGTGGTGATGTGGTAAGGGTAGTGTCAAAAGGTGTATAAAAATAGTTTTGTACACATGCTTTAACACCAGCACGATGCGTTGGATTAGACCATTGTATGTTGAGATGTGATTGTACTTGGTGTTCTACCGCAAAATGCTCTGCTATAAAGGCCTTATAACCCGTTTGTACGAGATATTGCAAAGGTGCCTTACCCGTCGATTGTACACCTATATTCGCTTGGGCGTTCCATAGCGTACGCCATGGGAAATATGCTTTTGTAATTTGGTCATTATGGCAATAAGTATATGCCTGATTCTCTCCTTCTACACCAAAATAAAGATCAGTTGCGGAGAAATGCCGAGTGACTTGCATGCCTAATTGCGATTGCGATAGCGCATCTTTCCCCCAATAGGCATCGTGGTTGGCATATAAGTCAAGCGACATCTGTTTCTTGTGGCGTACTTGATAATTGAAAAGCAGATGTGAATTACGGTAACCTGCAGCTGCTTCTAAAAGTCCGTTTAGCGGCGCTTGTGGGATAAAACGGGCATCTGCTACTCGCAAAGGATTGAGCGTGTGACCAATAGATAGTGAATCAGAATAGGTGGAATATATCACTGGAGTGAGTGGCATCTCGTGAGAAAGTATGTTTGGGCGTAGATTGATTTTTCCTGCATTCTGTATCACAGGTTGAAAATCACGCTCAACAGTGACAACACGCTTGAGCGTAGTGTCGTTTTGTGCCATAGACAAAGGGCAAATAGATAGCAGATAGGTTGCTACCAATAATATCATAGACTTTCTCATAGTGTATTCTCCTCTAATTCAGTTGATGGTTGTTCGTCAATAGTCTCCAATTCTTCTATCTCTTGCAGTTTTTCTGCGATAATAGTAGGAATATCATCTGACTGATGATAATTGCTTTGTAGTGCCAAAAGGTATTGTTTCGCTTGGAATATGTCGTTGCGTTGTACGTTGATGTCCGACAATAATATCAAACTCTTAGCCAACCAATACTGTTGTGCTGTTTGCATTTGGGTAAATGACATGATTTCCTCTTCTGACAATTCGATGGATCCGAGTTGGAAATAAGCATTTGCTAACAAGTATTTAGCTTCTGCACCTATAGGTGTTCGTACCTCTTTGGAGAGTGGGGTAAGGTCAACTATCGCCAAGCCGTATTGTTGGTTGCTTAGGTGAGCTTTTGCACGATAATAGAGTGCCTCTTGGCGGATATTATCTGTTAATTGTTCTTGCTCTAATAGTTGTGTGGCAGCAGCAATAACCGCTTCTATATTACCTTCGTGTTGGTTGCAACGTAAGATACCTATTTGTGCTGTGATGCGCATCGTAGAAGATGATGCGACACGCAACATCTGTTGGAAATAATACGCAGCCGTACTATATTCCTCCTTGTCGTATGCTATCTCTGCTACGCGCATACATGCCTCTTCCATATATTGGTTGCCTTCGATTTCAGCCAATGCACTATATTGCTCCTTTGCGGCATCGTATTCGCGAAGTTGATAGAAACTATTAGCCGCGTAGTATTGCGCTGTTACACAGTAGCGACCGCCAGGGCAGAAAGAAGTGATGTAGGTAGTCATACCGGCAGCAGCCTCTTCGTAGTTGCCCATAATGTATTGCAATTCTGCTGTTACGTACACCAACGAATCTTCTTGCGTGGAAGTCTGCATGTTGATTTTGTTAAGCGTTTTGGTATATGCCAAATAATCATTGATATTATTGGTTTCTACATATACCTGCTCCAATCCCTCAAGGGCAGCGTAGGCTTCTTCGCTACCTGCATACTTTTCGATTGTATTTTTATAGGCTTGGATAGCTTTATCGTATTGTTTGAGAGTACGATAAGTCATACTCAACTCCAATGCCGATTTCGCTGCTTTGTTGCTATTAGGATACTGTCCTAATATGCGAGTGTATACCTTTATTGCTTGTTCGTTTTGGTCGAGTTGCAGGTGTGCGCGAGCCGTTTCGTATAAAGCGTCATCTGCATAATCAGAACGAGGGTAGCGTGAAGATAATTGCTCCATCTTTTGTATCTTTTCAGGATAGCGGTGCAATAATCCAAGAGCATAACCCTGTTGGAAGAGCGCATAATCGGTCGCATAGTTACCAAGTCGTACAACGCGCTCGTATGTCGCTATAGCATCATCAAACTGACGACTATTAAAGAGGCAATCTCCCAATCGATTGAGTGCATCGGTGAATAGGGTTTGTGTGCTGTCTGCTTGCGATAGGTATTGACGGAAAATATACTCCGCTTGCTTGAGTAGTTGTTGGTTAAACAATGCGTATCCTTTAAGATATAATGAACTAACATAGTTCTTGGACTTTGTGGCATTAGTTTGCTTAGTAAATGCCTCTACATCCTCAATACAAGTAGGATATTGCAACATACGGTAGCGACTTTCTGCTCGTACGTAGTATGCCTCTGTTTTATAAACAGATGACTTCTTTTCATTTTTAATCACTTGTGTCATCCATTCTGCAGCTTCCTTCATATTACCTCGTAGGAAGGCATCCATACCTAATTGATAGCGTAAGAACTGCATGGTTTCTTGCATCTTGCCGTCAGGTTGCTCAATCTCCGCCAAAGCTTCGTAGGCCGCTTTGTAGTTCTTGCTATTCATATACATATCTGCCATCAATGCATAGACATTGCTGGCATACTTGGTGTTGGGATATTCGCGCAAGAAATCTTGGAATGCCGTAATGTTGTCACCTAATGCAGAGCCCTGTAAATAGGTGATTTGCACGTAGTTGTACATGGCTTCTTCGCGCACTTTACTATTAAGGTTGATGCGCATCGCCGCTGCGTATGACAACTTGGCTTTTTCTTCATCGCCCACACGAAGGTAACAATGACCAAGATGCAGGTAGGTACTCTCTGAGATGGAGTCTTTTTGCTCTTTAACCGTTTTAAGTTGTTGGATAGCTTCTTGGTATTTCCCTTCCTTATAGTTGGCTACTCCCAACAAGTAAATATCGTTGCGCAACGCCTCACGTTCTTGTTCGATGGTTAATCTTTGATATGTCTCTAGGTGGTGAATGGATTCCTGATATGCACTATCTTGGAAATACATTTCTCCTAACATACGATGCAACTCGTAATTGTGTTTATTGTCAGGGAAAGTATCCAATAATTGGTTCGCCTTGGTATATACTGCATCGTAATCTCCTTGTGCATAGTCAATTTGAATAATGTAATAAGGTACAATCTGTTGATAGCCTGCCAAATGTTGTACTGCAAGGAATTCCGCCAAAGCACTTTGGAAATCTTTGGTACAATAGTAGCAATAACCTGCATAGTAGCGCGCATGTGGTGTATAAAGCGATTCTTTTTGCTTTACTCGTAGAAGATAGGATAGTGCCTTCTCATACTCCTCCAATTTCATAAGTGCATATCCCCAATAGAAATGCAACATTGGTTGCGATTCACGTGAGAGGTTTTTAGCATTGATTTTGCTGAACGATTTGGTTGCTTGTTTATATTTCTCCTTTTCAGCATACAATACACCTTCCATCAAATAGATTTCATCACTATATGGGGTATATGGATACTGCTCAAGGTAAGTCTTGATATTAGTAGGAGTGGTTTTCGTACGTTCCTCAAACTGCTGCTGCAAGTCGCGAAAATCGGTTGCGTAGTCTTGTGCGTAGGCAACAGCGGTGGAGAGAACGATACCAATAATATAAATTGCTACACGTTTCATTCTATGGGGGATTTGAATAGTGTGGTTATTGTACGGTTATTGTATGGTAAAAGTGTGGTTCGGACGGCATTTTTTTGGGAAATGCTTTGTATTATCTTCTTCTACGATTGCGTTTTTTACGTTGCAAGTCGCGTTGTCGTTTATTGTTGAGGGCGCGGATGACCACTGCAACAACGATGAGTACTAAGACAACTACGATAAAAATGACCAAACCGCCACTTAGATTATCACCCTTTACGCGTGACCACATCGCCAACATGTCTTCGGTTTTGTCGCCGCAGTCATGCATCAATGCGCAACGCTCAATGACCGTTTGGTCAGGGTAGAACACATGGTTGGCGTGTACAGAGTCTGCGCCCTCGCCAAAGAAATAAGTCAGATTCGAAGTAGCCTCTACTTCCTCGTCGTTAGCCCACTCCAAAACTTCTGGTGATGCTACTACGCTTACGTAGCCAATCTCCTCCATATTGAGAATAGCATTCTCTGGTATACACATATAGTTGATGAAGTAGCTTGCTGCTTTGGTGTTCTTCGCGTAGATAGGGATACACCAACCATCAAACCAAACATTGCTACCTTCTTGTGGTACGAAGTATTCAAGATCCACGCCTACTTCTGCTGCTTCATCGATAGCCCATTGCGCATCACCTGACCAACTGAGGTTGAGCCATGCTTTGCCTTTGGTCATCTCCTCCTTGCCGAAGTCCACTTCCCAACCAGCAATATTATTTTTCATACTAGTGAGAAAATCCTCTACACGTTGGATGCGCTCATTGGTCACGTTGGCCACCAACTCATCGCGACTCACTTCGCCACGAGCAATCTCGTCACGGTAAGCATATAACACGACTACGGAATAAATATCGCGGAAGGCATCTTTCATAAATACTTTTCCTGCAAAATTAGGATTTTGCAAACCGCCTAATGAGAGAATCTCCTCTTTGCTAACGAGAGAAGTGTTATAAAGAATACCAGTGGTACCCCACATGTAACCTACGGTATAGTCAGCAACACATACGCTACTATCTGGTGCCATTTGTTGGAATTTATCCACAGCGAAAGGTGATACCAATTTAGTATAGTCAGGTGTGTTTCCGAAATCCTTGTTGATAGGTTGCAGTAACTTATTGCGCAACATGCGCTCAATAATATACTCTGATGGGCAGATTACATCGTAGTCCTCCTGTCCAATCTCAATTTCGGTGAGCATGGATTCGTTGATGTCGAATGTTTGATAGAGAACTTCCACTTGTTCTCCTGTTTGCTCATAGTACCATGCAGGGAAACCATTGAGCACATTCATATCAATATAGTCTGCCCAGTTATAAACCTTGAGCGTATGCTCGCGATCTGCGGCAAAGGCGTTAGATACCAATACACAAGGTAGCACCAAAGCGGCTACAGCATAAAAGAAGCGTTTCATTTCGTTTTGTTTTGTTGTTTATGGGTTCGTACATTCATTATTATTAGTAGGACCAAGATGGTCAAGAAAATCAAAGAGAACAGAGGACGTAACTCTGGGGTTAAACCGCCTTTGCGGGCGTCTGCATAGATGAAAGTGGATAGCGTCTCCAATCCGCTACTACCTTTGGTAAAGTAGGTTACGCCAAAATCATCAATACTCAATGTGAGACTCAGGATAAATCCACTAATCATACCTGGCCACAACTCTGGCATCATCACTTTGCGCAGAGCTTGGAATGGTGTGGCTCCCAAATCCAATGCTGCCTCATAGATGTTCGGATTCATCTTCGTGAGACGTGGCATCACGCTCAATACTACGTATGGCGTACAGAAAACTACGTGTGCGGCGATGACAGTGCCTAGTCCACGACTGATACCCAAAAATACGAATAGCAAGAACAAACTGATACCCGTCAGAATGTCGGGGTTAATCATAGGGATACTATTCATAAAGGTGAGAATCTTGCGGTCGCGATTGCGCATGTGGTAGATGCCAATAGCAGCCAGTGTGCCTAATACAGTAGAGATGAGTGCAGAGGAAATTGCAATCACCACGGTGAAGAATATCGCACGGTAGAGATTAGGATCCACTTTTACTTGGGCCACGGCGTCGTATCCCGTGAAGAGGTTCTCGTACAAGCCAAAGGTAAATCCTGTCCAGTTACCAAACACTTTGCTCTGAGTGAAGGAGAAGATAATAATCAGCAGGATAGGGGCGTATAATACCACTAACAAAAGCCATAGATAGGCTTGTGCCGCTATGCGCTCGCCTAAACTGCGATGCTCTAATTTAAGTTTTTTATAATCTTTCATCTCTAAACGAAACTATCTATTAATATCCTCTTTATCGCCTCCGAAGAAACTGGTTAATCCGATGATAATCAACATAATCAATGACAATGCAGCACCATAGTTCCACATTGCTATACCGCCTTCGCCGAAACAACGTTGGATCAGCGAACCAAACAATGTAACTTTGTTGTGTGTGAGCAACTCCGCAATGGCGAAGGTGGAAACAGTAGGCATAAACACCATGACGATACCGGAATAAATACCTGGTATAGAGAGAGGAAGAGTTACTTTCAAGAAGACCTGATGACGTTTTGCTCCCAAATCGTGTGCTGCTTCAATCAAACTTGTGTCCATCTTTTGCAGGGTGTTATAGATAGGGTAAATCATAAATGGTAAGAAATCATATACCATACCAAACAATAGTGCCCCTTCACCCAATGGTAGACCAAACATTCGGAATAACTCTACTGTTGCGATAGTACGCAGCAAAAAGTTTATCCACATAGGTAGGATAAACAACATGGCCATTACTTGCGGTGTCTTGAAATCTGCCATCGCCATGATATACGCTGCTGGATAACCAAGAACCAAGCATATTATCGTGGTCATCAGTGCAATAGCCAACGAGTAGATAAAGGTGTTGATGGCCTCTGATTTTGTGAAGAAACTCACAAAGTTCTGTATGGTAAAACTTCCATTGGCATCCGTAAAGGCATACACACCAATCAGAATCAATGGTAGGATAACCAAACACAGCATGAACAACGCATACGGCCATGCCCACGTGCTGCGCGACTGAAATACCATTCTCAAATTACTATTTTTCATGCCCATAACCTACAATCGGTATTATACCTCCTCGGCGTTTTCCTTAGTCTCTTTTTTGTACAATCGTATGTAACTTGGTGCCACGCGAATGCCCACTCGGTCACCATCGTCCCATACGTCGTTGGTATCTACATAAATGTCATCACCATCGTCTGTGCGAACGGTTAGATGGTAATGGTCGCCTTTGTACAAGATGAAATATACTTCGCCGCACAACACGCCATCTTCTTCGTCATCTTGTAAATTCACACGGTTGAAATCGACTTCTACCTCGACTTCTTCACCTACTTCAAAGCGTTCGGCGACGCGCTCAGGAATATCCCATTCTTCATCTAAGAACAATACTCGATTGTCTTCCAATACCTCGCCATTGAACGTGTTGCAAAGACGCTCTTTTTTCATCACCTGAATATCTTCGGGTTTGACTAATAGACCAACCTTGGTTCCTGGTTCAAACGCATGATAGTCCTGAATCATTAACTCATATCCGTTATCTGTCAGTACGGTCATCTCGTAATGAACACCCTTGAAGATACAGCTCTTCACTTCACCATGCAATTGCCAATTATCCTCTTTGCCTTCTTGCACCAAACCAATATATACATCTTCGGGACGTACTACTACATCTACCTCTTGATCTTCGCCAAAACCTTTGTCCACACACTCAAAATTGTTTTCGCAGAAATTCACCACGCCATCCTTTACCATCGTAGCATCTAAGATATTACTTTCTCCGATGAAATCGGCAACAAAGCAGTTTTGTGGCTCGTTATAGACGTCCATAGGTGTGCCAATCTGTTGGATCTTACCTTCGCTCATTACCACTACGCGATCGCTCAAGGTGAGGGCTTCTTCTTGGTCGTGAGTTACGTAGATGAAAGTTATGCCTAGCTTCTTGTGCATCTCGCGGAGCTCCATTTGCATATCTTTGCGCATCTTCAAATCAAGTGCGGCCAAAGGCTCGTCTAGTAGCAACACTTCTGGTTCGTTGATAATTGCACGAGCAATAGCCACGCGTTGTTGCTGACCGCCACTCAAACTGTCTACATCACGGTATTCGTAATCTGTCATGCCGACAGTTTTCAACGCATGCTTAACTTTCTTCTCGATGACTTTCTTGTCCATTTTCTTTAATTTCAGACCGAAAGCCACATTGTCAAAGACGTTCAAATGAGGGAATAACGCATACTTTTGAAACACTGTGTTCACATCGCGCAAATGGGGCGGCATTGTGGTTACGTCCTCGCCGTTCAGCAAGATGTCGCCTTCTGTCGCTACCTGAAAACCTGCGATACAACGCAGCAAAGTAGTCTTACCGCAACCCGAAGGGCCTAAGATGGTTACGAACTCGCCTTTCTTAATCTGTAAACTCACGTCGTTCAAGGCAAATTTACCATCCTCAAACTGCTTGGATACATGATTAACCTCGATAATAAAATCCGTTTTTTGCATTTCTTTTTTTACTATGGTACACTAAAAGTGTAATACATAAAATTTGTTATGGTCAATTTGGGCGCAAAGGTACAAAAAAAAATGCACATACGCAAGCGCACGTGCAATAAAATTTAGTTTGTGGAATTAGAGATGAGAATTAGTATTTTTTCTCTTTTAAGTATTGGATAATAATCTCGCCTATTTTAGGACTTTTATATACGAAGGATCCATGGTCTTCGCCGGGAATAATCCTCATTTCGCCCAAGGGTATATTGTCGGCAATCATGCGAGTATGTGACTCGTCAATAAGGTCGAATTCACCGATGGTGATGAGAGCTGGACATTGAATGGTTTGCATATCTTCTGCAGTCATTTGTGGTTCGAGTAGCATCATTCGTGTAAGCGGTGGAATGGAGTCTTTGAGTAACTCTTTGCTAAATTCAGCCCAAAAATCCGCTTTTACACCTTCGGGGAATAGGTTGGCTCCTGCGGTAATGATTACTCCCGCTGTGCCGGGATGGAGTACTTCCATTTGCAGAGCTATATTGCCACCATCGCTCCAACCGAAGATAGCAGGGTGTTTGAGGTTCATTTTATCGATGAATTCGGCCAAATCGTTTGCCATATCAATATAATGATACTCTTTTAATGGAGTATTTGCGCCTTGTCCGCGAGAGTCAATGGCATATACTAAATAGCCTGCTGAATCCAACTGGTTTACGGCTACCGATAGGTGGTCGTGTTCGCCCGAATTGCCATGTAGGAGAATAATAGGTTTATCTTTTTCGTTACCTTTTACTTGATATACAATATTTACGCCATTTACGTCAATATTGCCGATATCATCGTAGTTTTTAGACTTAATACATGTTATGAAAAGAAGGGCTATACTGACAAAGAGGAGTGTTAGAGGGTACTTGGTTACTTGTTGTGTTCCTTGCATAATTTTATAGGTTTTTTAGTGTTGTTAAAAAATAAAAACTCAAAATCACAATCATATGTGCTTTTGAGTTTTTCCTTTAGTACCGCGAGTGGGACTTCCTACGTAAATCCCTACGCGCTACTTGTAAATAAAAAACAAAATCCCATTTGAGTAAACTCATGTGATTTTGCCTTTTATTCAGTACCGCGAGCGGGACTTGAACCCGCACAGCCATCACTGGCCAAAGGATTTTAAGTCCTTCGTGTCTACCGATTCCACCATCGCGGCTCAAAATCGGTGCAAAGGTACAACAAAAAATGCAAATATGCAAACAAAATGCGTAAAAAATATCTTTTGACGAGTTTTTTTATCTCTTTAACCCTAATCAGAAAGCGAATAATCGTTTTTGGTTAATCGAATTGAAATGCAAAAAGGACTGCTTTGAGGCAGTCCTTTGCGTTATTGCAGGTATGTCTTTTTTCTTTTGTTTATCCCAAATAGGTTTTAAGAATCCTACTTCTGGAACTGGATTTGAGTCGGCGGATTGCTTTCTCTTTGATCTGGCGAACACGCTCACGCGTGAGGTGGAACTCAATGCCAATCTCCTCTAATGTCTTCTCGGGAACGCCAATTCCAAAGAACTTGCGGATAATGTCCGCTTCGCGTGGGGTGAGAGTGGCTAATGCGCGGTCAATCTCGCGAGATAGTGACTCGTTAATCAATGTGTGGTCGGCATTCGGAGAGTCCTCATTGACCATCACATCGATAAGACTGTTGTCTTCACCTTCCACAAAAGGAGCATCTACACTAACTTGGCGACCCGACATTTTTAATGTGTCGGCAATCTTATCCACGGGTATATCGAGCAATTCTGCTAACTCCTCAGCGCTTGGTTTGCGCTCATGTTCTTGCTCGAAACGTTGGTATGCCTTGTTAATCTTGTTGAGCGATCCTACTTGATTGAGTGGGAGGCGTACAATACGCGATTGCTCTGCCAAGGCTTGAAGGATAGATTGGCGAATCCACCATACGGCATAGGAGATGAACTTGAATCCACGTGTTTCGTCAAACTTTTCTGCTGCTTTGATAAGCCCAAGGTTACCTTCGTCAATTAGGTCTGGAAGGCTAAGTCCTTGATTTTGATACTGTTTTGCTACCGAAACCACGAAACGCAGATTGGCTCTTACTAATTTCTCCAATGCTGCACGATCTCCATTGCGGATCATGCGTGCCAACTCTACCTCTTCATCTACGGGAATCAGCGGTTCGCGACCAATCTCCTGCAAATACTTGTCAAGCGAGGCCGATTCACGATTGGTGATAGATTTTGTGATTTTTAACTGACGCATGTAGTACAGTTAATAGTTAATAATTAATAATTTACATTGAAAGGCAATATCATTGCCTTGTGATCCGGTCGGGATTCGAACCCGAGACCCACAGCTTAGAAGGCTGTTGCTCTATCCAGCTGAGCTACCAGACCATGTTGGAATACGTTGTCGATGAACGACGCCTTTTGGCATCTTGCGGCGACCGAGATTCCTTATCTTAACCCAAACTCGCAAAGTTTTGGTTAGTTTGCGACCAATAGGTCGCTATGGGATTTTTAAAGAACAATGCGCGTATTTTACATTGTATTCAATGTTTACACACGCGAAATTACCTATGCAGGCACACAAAATTGTGCCTACAAAGGCAATTTGGGCGCAAAAGTACTGCTTTTTTTTGAATTATGCAAATATTTTTGCAAAAATCTGCAAAAATATTACAAAAGTTGCTCAAAAAGTTTTTGCAAGTCAGGTTTGCGAATAGCACCCACTTGGCGATGAACTAACTCACCATCTTTGAAAAACAAGATAGTAGGGATATTCATGATACCGTATGCTGCGCATGTATCATCGTTTTCATCTACATTCACTTTACCTGCGATAATGCGACCATCATACTCTTCTGCCAATTCGTCAAAAATTGGAGAAATCATCTTACATGGACCACACCAAGGTGCCCAAAAATCCACAACGAGGGGTTTACCCTCTGCTAACAACTCTTGAAAGTTAGCATCTGTAATCTCTTTTGCCATAATCTTATACGTTTATTATTTTATTTTCTATTTCGCCAGCTAACATCTTATCGGTTAGCGGATCTTCAATCAATGTTTGTATTGCTCGTTTGAGTGGTCTTGCCCCATATTGCTTATCGCGTGCCAAACGTAAAATCTCGTTCTGAGTCTCATTACTAAGCTCTAATGTATAACCCATTGTTTCTAAACGTGCTTGTAACGGGCGCAATTCGAGCCACAATATCTGTGCCAAAGCCTCATCGTTGAGTGGGTGAAAGACAATAATGTCATCTAATCGGTTGACAAACTCAGGTGGGAAGGTACGTTGCAGCGCCTTCATTAATGTACGTTCGGATACCTTATCGTCCAATATATCAGCACCATAACCAATGCCAGCACCAAAGTCACTTAGTTGGCGAGTTCCCACGTTACTTGTGAGAATGATGATGGTATTTTTGAAATCCACTACGTGTCCCTGACGATCTGTCAGTCGCCCTTCGTCCATGACTTGCAACAATACGTTGAAGATGTCTGGATGCGCCTTTTCGATCTCATCAAATAGGACAATAGAGTAAGGTTTGCGGCGAACAGCTTCGGTGAGTTTGCCACCATCTTCGTGTGCTACATATCCTGGAGGTGCACCTACCAATAGGCTAACGGTGTGTTTCTCCATATATTCTGACATGTCGAAACGGATAATCGCATTGCGACTGCCAAACATCTCCTCTGCCAAGCATTGTGCCAAGTGTGTCTTGCCCACTCCTGTTGGCCCCAATAGGAAGAATGTACCAATTGGTTTGCGTGGGTCGCGTAGTCCCATGCGTGAGCGTTGAATGGCTTTCACTACTTTCTGTACGGCTTCATTTTGTCCAATGACGCGTTGTTGTAGCACGCTTGTCATTTGTCGTAATTGCTCGCCTTCCGCTTGTGCCACGCGTTGTACTGGTACGCCTGACATCTGGCTTACTACTCTCGCTACGTCCGATTCGGTGATTTCAATTACTGCCTCAGAAGCCTTATCGCCTACGCATGCACCCACCTCGTCCATCGCATCGATGGCTTTGTCGGGGAACTGACGATCTGTGATATATCTATCAGTAAGGTTCACGCACGCGCGTAATGCTTCTTGTGTGTAGCGCACATGGTGGAACTGTCCGTATGTTTCGCTTAACCGTGTGAGGATAGTATATGTTTCGTCATTACTAGTAGGCTGTACAGTCACCTTTTGGAAACGACGTTCTAATGCTCCATCTTTTTCAATGCTTGTGCGGTATTCGTTGATAGTGGTAGCACCGATACATTGCACTTCGCCGCGCGCTAGAGCGGGTTTGAGAATGTTCGCTGCATCTAATGAACCTTGTGCGTTACCTGCTCCCATTAGGGTGTGTATCTCATCAATAAAGAGGATAATCTCGGGGTGATCGTTCAGTTCTTTGATGACCGTTTTGATGCGTTCCTCAAACTGACCGCGATAGGTAGTGCCTGCCACCATAGATGCTATGTCTAAGGAGATGATACGTTTGTCTTCCAGTGCAGGAATCTCTTTGGCTGCAATACGTAGGGCTAAGCCCTCAACAATAGCAGATTTACCTACGCCAGGCTCTCCTATCAGGATAGGGTTGTTCTTTTTGCGGCGTGAGAGTATTTGTATCACGCGATCTATCTCTATTTGTCGGCCAACGACAGGGTCAAGTGCTCCGTTCTTGGCTTGTAGGGTTAGGTCACGTCCATATTTAGTGAGAGCAGGTGTGTCGGTTTTGCCTTTCTGTTTTTTGTTCCCTTTGTCGGTGCCGAAGATGTGGATGGTGGTCTCGGGTGTGTCGTGTAGTGTATCGTCTAATTGTAGTCCTCCTTGTGGTAGAGGATCTGGCTTAGGGTATAGTCGTTCAATGCATTCATAGTCAATACCATGTTGCTGTTCAAGATACATGGCAGGGTAGTTGATGCGGTCGCGCAATAAACCCATCAGCAGGTGTACTGAACCGCATGTTTCCGCTTGATATTGGCGTGCTTCGATACCAGCAAGACGTACCACGCGCTCACTAGCACGAGATAGTTTTTGTGTTTGGGTGGGTTCTGCTTGGCGCAAACGTTCATCTATTTTGCGTTT
The DNA here is from genome assembly GCA_045587145.1 of Paludibacteraceae bacterium. Lineage (GTDB taxonomy): Bacteria > Bacteroidota > Bacteroidia > Bacteroidales > Paludibacteraceae > Colicola. Next base: position 36,116 of record JAZNBO010000012.1, on the reverse strand, counting down.
GCACTCTACTGGGTCCATGCCGGCTTGCATCAGTAGTTCGAAGGCTTTGCCTGCGCCCAGGCGCATAATACCCAATAGAAAATGATCGGGCATGATTTCTGTATTACCCAATCGGCCTGCTTCTTCGCAGGCATAATTGAATATTGTATGTAAGTTAGGTGTTTGTTGCATACGTTCGTTTTATAGTTTAAAGGTATGGTTATTTATAGAAATGCCATGATAGTCCAGCGCGGAACATATCGGGCGCCATAGGGTAGTTTGGCATGGCAAAGTATTGTTTGTTCATAAATGATGCGTTGAAATGTTGGTACTGCGCAAATAACTTCAATCGAATGTGTTTTACATAGAAGTTGGCATATACATTCATCACAGGATAATTGCCTACTTGTTCCTTGTCTTGCAGGCAGAACTGACCCAATGCCGGGTTGAGTATGGGGGCATAGTATTTGGTAAAGAACCGCATATCCACGCCAATCTGCACGTCCAATGCTTTCACCCATGTATCGTAATAGTAAAGGTTATTATACATTGTTAGCGTAGGCAAAGGGAGGTTGCTTGATGAACTGTGCTGATATACAATGCTATTTTCAAGGTTTATCCACGGGGTGGTGATGTTGAGTTGCAAGTCGGCGGATAGTACTTGGATATTCTCGCTTGTTTGCTGTGGTAAACCATTGTTGTCAAAGTATATATGGTTGGTGATATTCTCAAACGACACGTTCAGTTTTGGTTTTACCCATTTAGTAGGATATGCTACCTCGCCCCCGACATAGAAACGGATGATCTTCTTGAAATCATTGTCCCACTGATAGTGATTGCTTCGGTAGTGCAGTAGGTAGAAATCGGGTGTTTCGTTTTTGATATAGGCTTGGGCCATAAGTGTCATGGAATCCTGACCTAATCGGAATCCTGCATCTAAATGTCCATTGACTTGGAACTCTCCCAACTTATATCCCAATAGACAGATATTACCATCAAAGCCGTAGTGAATATGCTTTCCTTGGTTCTTGTAGAGCGCAGCTCCAATATAGGTGTTATTGCTCCAACGTTGTCCGTAGAGCGTATCGGGTACTGCGTAGAAAGCGGTGTCGGGGAATAAGGCAACAGGGTTACCAAATAAATTATCTCCCATTGTGGGTGGAGTTACTGCTATTCCAATAGGTGAGATGTGGCGTTGTACTTCGTTCATAGCATACACTGTTGCTCCGAACTTCAACCAAGTATTGAATTCCTCTTCGAAAGTCACCGATAGTGTGTTCTTGATAGTTAGGCAGGCTGCGGAATCGTTGGTAGTACGTGTGTTACGATAGACATTTGGATAAAATCCTTGGTTAGCACTTTTTTCTACATAACGTTTGGTTGCATCTGATGTTTCAAAGATGTGGCGGAAGGTAGTAACAGGCACATACTCAATCTTTATGGAGTCTTTTTTTACCCATTTCCCTTCTTCATCACGTTCGCGGTAGATTACTTTGCGTTCGCGTTCTACGCAGATACTATAATAATGGTTGAGGTAACCTGATAGGTAGCGGAAGGCCGACATACCTTGCATCTTTACGGGCATATCTTGTGGTTTGAGATTGCCTTGTAGATCGCTTGGATTGAGCAAACCTCCGTTTTCGAAGTTGCTGAGTGTGTTCCATGTGAATGCACCTTGTAGTGAGTAGTGATCGCCATTGAAACTGCCAAATACAGAACCGAAAACGGTCTTTCCCTCTTGCGAAGCAAAACGACCGTATGAGTTGAGGTAGTCAATGGTCATACCTAGATTAACGCTACGACTCACATTGCCCGTAAACATAAAGTTGATATCATTCTGATCAAGGTCAGTGACGAATCCCTTCTTGTATCCTACGGATGAGTAAGGTGTCGTGGTGTGATAGAATTTGACATCCTTAGGTGCAATGATATAGGGTGCGTAGGCATCGGCAAAGATAAAGTCGGCTTTGCGTTTGCGGTCAAAATAGATACGTGATTGTGTGGGGGAGATAAGGTTAGCGTTAGTCAGGTTGGAGATGGAATAGTCGTTGAGTACATCTCGCATAGGTAGGTGCATGTAGGATGTGTCCACGGTGGATAGAGTATCGGCGATGCCCGTCCATGTGTCTAACTGCCATGCCCGCATGATGGTTTTGACGTTCTGTGTGTGCTGCGCTGTAACTTGCACGCCGAACATACTGCATAATATGACTATGCAGAGGCAGAAACGACGCGATATGTGGGTAATGCAATGACTCATACCGATACTTCCCCAATTTATAATTGGGGTGCAAAGGTACAACAAATAATGCACATTTGCAAGAAAAATATGCGAAAATTCATTTTCAAGCGTATTTTTCGAGCAAATGGGCTGCATTGAGCGACCGTACTTTCGAGGAGGGGCCCGCGTTTGCGGGAGGTGCCCTCGAAGGTACAACCGTGTCGCTTAATGCGAGGGCGCAGAAATAAGAATGCCCCATACGCAGGCGGCGTCCGAAGGTACAACCATGCCGTACTATGTGAGGGCGCAGCCCGCAAATAGTCCGTACTCAAACAACTATCGCCATTTATGCATTTTTCTACATAAATGGCGATAGAATATGGTAACTACGAAATCTTATTTTGCGGTTTTCTTAGCGCATGTTTTCTTAGGAGCATCTTTCTTAGCTTCTTTTTTAGCCTCTTTGAGTTGTTTTTCAAGGCGTTCAATCTCTTTCTCTTGATTTTGAATGGTTTTGAGCAGTTCGTTCAATTCCTCGTTCTCAATAGTGGTAGGATATTGCTCTTCCACGCGTTGCAAGAAGTCAGAGAGGATATTCATGTAGTTGATAAACGCATCGTATGCTGATTCAAACTGCGTAGCACCTTGATCGATGTGGTTCATAAAGTGCAGATAATTCACATCTTGCAGAATGAGCCAATCGTGTTTGAGTTGTTTGTCTTGGCATAGGTGTACGCGCTCAGCCACTGCGTAGAGTTTTTGCAAAGCCTCTTGTTGGAGGTCGTTGCCATTGTAGGTGCTGAGGTCTTTGGCTTCTCCTGCCCATGTCAATGGGTAAGGCACTACGACTGCGTCATTAGCAGCACATTTCTTGGCTACCTCGCCTGGGGTCATGAAGCCAATGCCTTGTTCGAGGGCGAAGTATGGCAATGCCTTGAGGAAGTCGAAGATGCCTGTCATAGCAGGTTGGCGCATACCAAAAGTCTCGGCTCCTACCCAGATGTTTGCTACTTGTTCTTCTTCGGGTAATTGAGCAATAGCCATTGCATATTTCTCTCCGTCCATTGGGTAGTTATGCCATGCAGGATCGGAGAAGTGGAATGCCAACTCATCGCTGAGATTGGTGTTGCGAAGTAGCACTTTGAGTTTAGGTGCCGCGCTGCTGCTATATACGTAGTTAGGACTTTTCCAACTGAGGATATGTTTTGCGCCTTCGGTCATTACAGCTTTGAAGCCCATCTTGTGGAGTTGGATAGCAATCTCGTCTGAGTAGAGTAGTTCGGAGAGGCAAGCTGTAGTGGATTCTACGCCAAGGAGTTGTTTCACCTGTGCTTGTTGAGCTTGTAGTTGCTCTATGGCCTCTGTCTCGCTATATACGCTTGCGAGTGAGTAGGAATATGGTGTTACCACAAATTCTACGCAACCTGTACCTGCCAGTTCTTTCAATATATCAATCATTTCTGGATCATATTGTTCCAACATCTCCAACATGATACCCGATACGCTTAATGCGCAGTGGAATCTGCCTTTGGATAGTCGAATCATCTCTGCGATGGTCTTGCAGAGGGGTATATACGATGTACTGATGAGTGCTGCTACATGATCTTCGGTTTGCATGTCATCATAGTAGTAGTGGTCTTGACCAATTTCAAAAAAACGATAGCGCTTCAAACTATAAGGCGCATGCATTTGAAAGCAAAAACAAATATTTTTCATGACTTTTCTTATTTCTAATTGATTATTTTTATTAATTTGTAGATCTGTCCTTCCTTTTTAGGGGGGGATTTAGGCGATGTTTCTTAGTATCCATTGATTACCAAGTCGTATATTCTGCGCACTTTTAGTCCTGCGTCATACCACTTGATATTGTTTACTTCATTGCGACCTAGTTCGCGTAGCGATTTGTACATAGCAGGATACTTCACGATAGCGTAGATGGCATCTGCCATCGCATCTATATCCCAATAATCGGTTTTGATAGCGTGCGATAGGATTTCAGCGCAGCCCGACTGATGCGAGATGATTGATGGGCAACCTACTTGCATCGCCTCCAAGGGTGATATACCAAATGGTTCGCTTACGCTTGGCATGATATATACGTCAGAGTCAGCCAATACCTCTTGTACTTGGCGTCCGCGCATGAAACCGGGAAAGTGGAACTTGTCGGCTATACCGCGTTGTGCTACGAGGTCAATCATCTTGTTCATCATGTCTCCGCTACCGGCCATTACGAAACGTACGCCATCGGTTTTTGCTAGTACGCGTGCTGCGGCTTCCACGAAGTACTCAGGACCTTTTTGCATGGTGATACGTCCGAGGAAAGTGACCAATTTGTCTTTGCGGTCGTGTTTAACGAACTCCTCAGGATTAGCGAGTGGCTCTACGGCGTTATGCACGGTGCTCACTTTGTGCGGTGGCTGTCCGTATTTCTCAATAACGGTACGGCGTGTCAGTTCGCTCACGCACATGATGTGATCTGCTTCGTCCATACCGCGTTTCTCGATGGCATATACGGTAGGGTTCACGTTGCCACGACTGCGGTCGAAATCTGTCGCATGCACATGAATAACTAATGGTTTGCCAGATATCTGCTTTGCAAATACACCCGAAGGGTAGGTTAGCCAATCGTGGCTGTGGATAATATCAAAGTCTAAGGCGTGTGCTAGCACGCTTGCAACTGCTTCATAGTTACCAATCTCTTCTAAGAGGTTGTCAGGATAGCGACCCGAGAAACCCACGCAGCCCAAGTCGTCTGTTCCGATGCGCGAATAATCATAATGGATGTTATTGCGCAAATGGTAGTATTCTTCGGGCGACATTTTGCCTTCCATACGATGGCGAACATAGTCGTAGTCTTTGTCTTTCCATACGATAGGTACGCTGTTCGCACCAATAATCTTCAAGAACGATTGATCCTCATCGCCCCATGGCTTGGGAATCACGAATGTGATTTCCATATCTTCTTGTTGTGCCATGCCACGTGTGAGACCGTAGCTTGCTGTTCCGAGTCCGCCCAAGATATGTGGGGGGAACTCCCAACCAAACATCAATGCTTTCATAATCCTTGCCTTTAATCTTTAACCTTTAAACTTTCCAACGTATTGCATACTTCAATCACGCTTGCTACGCTTGGTGCATAGCTCATACCGCCGTGTCCACGGAATGGTGGGTTGCCGTCGTATAACTCGTTCAGTGTGCCGATACACAGCTCGCTCATCTCTGCCTCGTAACCCATCAGCAGTCGGCGAATGAAGTTCTCGCCTGAGTGTTGATATACTTTTAGGTATGCAATAGCGTATGCGGCTATTGTCCATGGCCATACAGGACCATTGTGGAAGTTACGGTCGCGTTCCAATTGACCGCCGATGTACTCAGGACGGTAGTCGCCGCTCTTTGGTGAGATGGTGCGCAAGCCTTTTGGTGTGTACAATTCTTTGGTGCAAATATCCACCACGGCTTTGCGTTGGCGTTTGTCAAGTGGTGAGTATGGCAATGAAGCGGCTATGATTTGATTTGGTCGTACCTCTTTGTTGTGGTAATCGCCATCGACATAGTCGTCTAGATACATGCCATTCCAGAAGGTGCTCACGAAACTATCTTTTGTGATTTCTGCTTGATATTCCATCAGGTCGGCTATCTGCTCTTTGCCCAGTTGGCGTTGGATATCAGCAGTGAAGAGTCTTGCGTTGTACCATAGGGCGTTGATTTCCACTACATAACCTGTACGAGGTGTGATAGGGCGACCGTTTTCTACGGCGTTCATCCATGTGGCAGGACGCTCTTTTCCGTCCACCCACAGCAGACCGTTGTTGTGTAGGAATAGTCGTGGGTGTTGTTGTCTGCGAATGAAGAGCATGATGTCAATCACCAGCTGTCCGTACAATCGGGTTGCTTCTTCCAGGGAGGTGTATGCTGCGTACTCTTGTATTGCGTGAATGAACCATAGCAATACGTCAGGTTCGTCCATTCCGACGAGTTTATGGGGTTCGCCGTTCATGAATGCACGAATCTCCTCTACGGCAGTTTTGTTGACAATGGCGTCCCAGTATTCAGGACGACCGATGCCTAATGTGCAACCAGGTACTGCCAAGAATTCCTCGCGCGCAGAAGCTTTGAACCAAGGATATCCGGCTAATAGGTAGCATTTGTCGCCTTCGCGCTTGTATAACTGTGAAGCAGCATTCTTCAAGCAGCCAAACATATTGGTGCGCGCTTCGCGGCGGTCTAGTTCTTTCTTCCACAAGGTCTTCAATGTTTTGGTGTTCACCTCACTGATACCTGCGGAGAAGATAACGCTTTCGCCTTTTTTAATTGGCATCTCGAAGTAACCAGGTACCAATTGATCTTCTTTGTATTCAAATCCGCGTTCTTGCTCTTTGTAGTATTCTATGTCTTTGTACCAAGCGGGAGCGTGGGTATATTCCACTTTCTTTGAGCATTGCATGAATAGCTCGGGATATGCACTATACATTCTGTTGGCACGTCCGTTCTCTACCTCGCGCATATCGCTGTTGGCGTCGGCGTTTTCTTTTGCCAATTCGTGTACGCTGCGGAATGCCAAGTATGGTTTTAGTCGCAGGGTGGTTGGTGAATGTGCTTCTACCAATGTGTAGCGAATCAGCACGCGTGGTTCAAAACTCACCAACATACGTTCTTTGGTCAATACAACGCCACCTACACGATAGGTAGTCTTGCTGATTACTTCGCAGTCAAACTCGCGAATGTACTTGTGCCCGTTGGGTGAGAAGTTGTTCCAACCATACTTGTGCAATCCCAAGTTGAATTCTGCACCGTGTTGGATTACTGTTTCGTCCAAACTGCCTAAGAGCACATAATTATCTTCGGGCAACTCGCCTGCAAGAGGCAATACCAACTGACCGTGGTATTTACGCGTGTTGCAATCAATCAATGTGGTTGAGTTGTACGCGCCTGCACGATTGGTTCGTATCATCTCTTTGCTCAAACTCCGCTCTAAGTTGATAAGCAGAGTCTTATCAAAATTCAGATAACTCATATATTCCTTTCCTTTACACTTTTACACTTTACACTCTCAACTAAACTTCCCTCCAAACTGTATTTCTGCATCCATAAAGAACTGCCGTATTTGTTGTTCTGCATCACGTTTGCAGATGAGCAGTACTCCATCTGATTCGGCAATAATGCAGTCTTCCAAGCCTTGTACTACGGCCAAGTGTCCTTTAGGTAGGGTTACGATATTTCCGTGGCTATCGTAGTAGGTTGCATCGGAATGAAGTGTTACGTTTTCGTTTTCATCTTTTTCGCTCAACTCGTATAGTGAGCCCCATGTGCCGAGGTCGCTCCAACCAAAGTCGCTTGGCATGACATATACGTTTTGTGCTTTTTCCATCACGCCGTAGTCAATGGAGATACTTGGACAAGTGGGGAACATATCCTGTATAAACTCTTCTTCTGCTGCGGTTCCCATTTTGTCTTCGCCTTCTTTGAATTTGCTAGCGATTTCAGGCAGGAATGTGCGGAATGCAGAGCGAATGGAATCTAAGCTCCAAAGGAAGATGCCTGAGTTCCATAAGAAGTCGCCACTCTCTAAGAATACTTTTGCTAACTCCAAGTTTGGCTTCTCTGTAAACGCCTTTACTTTGTAAATCTCTTCGCCTCTTGCCTTTTCGCCTTTCGCCTCCTCGCCTTTCGCCTCCTCGCCTCTTTGAATATACCCATATCCTGTTTCTGGTCTTGTGGGTTTCATACCCAAGGTCAGCAGCGAGTCGTTTTTCTCAATGAAATCGAATCCTTCTTGTATGGTCTGTCTAAATTTCTCTTCTTGCAGGATCAGATGGTCGCTTGGTGCTACTACAATTTTCACTTTGCTCATGTCTGATTCTCTGTTTTCGAGTTGAGCTTTGCGCCTTTCCATAGCAGAGATGTGTGCTACGGCGTATGCGATACAAGGAGCGGTGTTTCTACGGGCAGGTTCGCACAGCACTTGTTCCGAACGAAGGTCAGGAATCTGTTCCAGCACTTGGTCGCGGTATAGTACGTTGGTCACAATCAAGATGTTCTCGATGGGAACGATAGGTCGAAAGCGGTCTATTGTCATCTGCAACAAACTGCGTCCCGTGCCAAAAAAGTCCAAGAACTGTTTGGGTTTGTGATTTCTGCTAAATGGCCAGAAGCGGCTGCCCACGCCTCCTGCCATGATTACACAATAATTGTTTTCTGTCATGGTATATATGTTTTGTTGATTAGTCTGTTTCAGGTTTTTGCTTGTCTATGGAAGACTTTTTTAGAGTCTCCTATCAATTAGCCTGCAAAGTTACAACTTTTTTTTCATATACGCAAGCGTATGAGAAAATATTATTGATTTTTAGTTATTAACGGCGTTTCCCGACACGCACGGAGTCTCGCCCTTATCCTACCAATCCCCCGTCTTTTCCCAGTAAATAGTAGGTTATTAGTAGGTGATTAGTAGGTTATTAATAGGTGATTAGTAGGTTATTCACGATATGTTATACTTATTTCAATCTGCAATGACCCTACCTATGACCTGCTAAATTCTTTGCGATTGTTTTGCATATATGAGAAAAAAGTAGTACCTTTGCGTGCCAATATGCGTTTTTATGAGAAAGAACCTCTACATACTGCTCTTTTTGCTCCCTTTGTGGTTCACAGCTTGCCGTCAGCCTGCTGTGCCTAAGCCATACGGATACTTCCGCATTGCTATACCCGATACGGCGTATGCTACCTATTCGCCTCAGGGCTATCCCTATGCTTTTCGCCTCTCTTGCAATGCCGAAGCGCAACCTGTTCATAAACAAGGAGAAAACTATTGGATAGACATACATTATCCTACCCTTAATGCCACTATCCATTGCAGTTACAAACCCATCCGCCATAACCTTCGTACTCTTGCTCGCGATGCACAGGAATTTATTTTTAGCCATAGCACCATTGCTTCTGCTATCCCCTCGCAAGAATATGCTAATCCTGAGCATCAAGTCTATGGCGTGTATTACGAATTGCATGGCAATACAGCATCGCCGATTCAGTTCATTTTGACCGATTCCACCGAACATTTCTTCCGAGGTTCCGTGTACTGCAATTCTATTCCCAATCAAGACTCCTTAGCGCCTATTTATGATTATATGCGCCACGATGTTCGCGTACTAATGGAATCGATGAAATGGCAATAATTGATGTAAAAAGATAATGATTCAAGCGACATGGCAGTCCTTCCCGACATATTATCTGCTAAAACCGCATCGCGCAAGTTGTTGGTTGTTTTGGTCGATCCCGACAAACCAACGGCGGTAGAGGCTTTGTGTCCCTATCTCTCTTTGCCAGATCTTATTTTTGTCGGAGGCAGTACAGGTGATCAATGCGAGGCTTGTGTCACTACCTTAAAGCAACACACCTCACGCCCGATTGTGCTCTTCCCAGGCAATATTATGCAATTCACCGCCAAAGCGGATGCCCTGCTCTTCCTATCGGTACTCACTTCTCGCCTTCCTCAACTGCTCATCGAACCGCATATACAGATGGCAACGACTATACTTCATTCGGGTATTGAGAGTATTCCTATGGGGTATCTTTTGATAGATGGTGGACGTAAAAGTAGCGTTGAAATCGCTACAAATACGCAATCTATTCCTCAATCAGACGTTTCTACAATCGTACAAACGGCAGTAGCAGGTCAATTGCTTGGCAAACAACTTATTTATCTCGAAGCTGGTAGTGGGGCGCACATACCAGTATCAGCGGAGATTATCCGTGCTGTGCGAGCAGAGTTGCAAATACCGCTGATTGTTGGCGGAGGAATCACGACACCCGAAGCGATGATTCGTGCTTTTGAAGCAGGAGCGGATATCGTAGTTATAGGCAATCACTTCGAACAATATCCCGATGAAATCGCAGATTTTGTCCGAATAAAACAAGAAAGATATGACTAACCAATCGTCAATCGTCAATAATCCATCATCTGATGACATTCGATATATGCAATTGGCGTTGGTAGAAGCACAAAAAGCATACGCTATGGGGGAAGTGCCTGTGGGGTGTGTGATTGTGGCAAATGGTCAAGTGGTGGGTAGAGGACATAATCTCACAGAGACTCTTGCAGATGTTACGGCCCATGCCGAAATACAAGCCATTACGGCTGCTGCGGGAAGCCTAGGTGGAAAATATCTCACGCAGTGCACCCTCTATGTAACGGTAGAACCATGTGTCATGTGTGCAGGTGCTATTGGTTGGGCGCAAATAAAGCGAGTGGTTTATGGTGCAGCAGACGAAAAACGCGGATTCACGGTCTTTGCTCCCAATGCTTTACATCCAAAATGTACGGTTTTATCGGGCGTGTTAGAGTCAGATTGCCGCGAGTTAATGCAATCTTTCTTCACCCAAAAACGTACTCAAAAATAATATGGTGTATAATCCAAATCGTAATTAAATAGTAAATTGTAACTTGTTAAATCGTAAGTAATATGAAGTCTTCTTTGAGAATTTCTCTGCAAGTATTGTCTTTTGCTCTCTTGGCAGCGTTGTCTATCTATTTGGCTCCGAAGTACAGCAACCCATTCAAGTATCATTTTGAAGTGGGACAGCCATGGGCGTATGGTTTGGTAACAGCGGAATCTAATTTTGCGATTTATAAGTCAGATGCGCAGTTAGCAGCGGATCAACAACAAATCTTGCGTGACTACACTCCTTGTTATCTATTGGATACAACTTCCGAGCAAAGCAATCTCTATGTGATTCCACTTGTGGAGATGGAGCGCTTGCGAGCGTTGGGTTGTTCTAAAGTGTCTATATTGCATAATCGAGTCGCAACGCAAGTGCTTGTGGCGAATCTATATACTCCAAAAACGGCATACGAAAAAACGCATCAAAATATTGTACCTAACTTGCAATATGATTCGATTACATCGGAGAATATGCGTCAGAATCTCCTCTCTTCTATCTCGCTGACAGAAGGTATGGTGCAGGCAGGAGAAAAGATTATTGACACGGGTGAGATTGTTTCGGAACGTACGTATCAGATTTTGGAGTCGCTTCGCCGTACTATTGAAGAACAAAATATTTCGCACCGCCAGTCCTTTACATCTACTATTGGAGTGGGTGTGTATATTGTGATTCTCGTTGCGCTATTTGGTTTGTATTTATATACCTATCGTCGCAAACTATTGGATAATCTACGTCACATTTTGTTCTTTACGATTCTAATGGCGCTAGTCATAAGCGCTGCCTTTTTGGTACTGCACCATTTCTCAGCGAGTTATATCTTTTTGATTCCGTTTGCATGGGTACCTATCATAGCGCGTGTGTTCTATGATTCGCGAACTGCTATATTTATTAACATTATTACCGTATTCATCGTGTCTATTGCAGCTCCTGCACCATACGTGTTTATCTTGTTGCAGGTTATTACTGGTATTGTTGTGGTGATTAGTCTGCGCGATATGACTCAACGTGCTCAATTGGCAAGGACAGCTCTATTTGCCTTTTTGATGTATAGCATCATTTACACCGCTACTACGCTGTTGGTGACGGGCAATCTCTCGAATGTGGAATACACCTATTACATATATTTTGCGATTAATGCTGTGCTCGTTATTTGTGCATACGGACTAATCTTCCTCTTTGAGCGTACCTTCGGATTGGTGAGCAATATCACGTTGGTGGAACTTACCAATGTGAATTCCAATCTTATGTTGGAGTTCGCGGAAAAAGCGCCAGGTACATTCCAGCACTCCTTGCAGGTCAGTAACCTTGCTACCGAAGCGGCCAAGCGCATCGGTGCTAAGGTGCTTTTAGTGCGTACGGGTGCACTCTATCATGATATAGGTAAAATGATGCATCCAGAGTATTTTATCGAAAATCAAACAGGTGTCAATCCATTACAATCTATGCCGTATGCCGAAGCGGCTAAAATAATACTTGGACATGTGGCAGATGGTGAACGTATAGCGCGCAAACATCATTTGCCTGAACTTATCATACATTTTATCCGTTCACACCATGGCACTTCTGTGACTCGATATTTCTACAATTCTGCGGTGAATGCGGCAAAAAGTGAAGGGAAGAGTGCTTCCGATATCCGCAAAGAGGATTACGCGTATCCGGGTCCAAAACCTTCTACGAAGGAGGCTGCTATCCTTATGATGGCAGATGCCATAGAGGCGCGTTCTCGCTCGCTCAGCGAACTGACCGAGCAATCTATATCCGACATGGTAGATCAGATGATAGATATGCAAGTGGCGGATGGACAATTCTCAGAAACAGTTTTGTCTTTCAAGGATTTGGAGGAGATTCGTGCTGTCTTCAAGCAAAAACTCATTGAAATCAATCATCATCGTATCATCTATCCAACCATCGAAGAAAAATAAACCACTCTATACAACCCTATACAATCCAACACAACCCCATGCAACCCAATTATCCCCTATACCTTGCTCCTATGGAGGATGTTACCGATCCTGCCTTTCGTTTGCTTTGTAAACGATTTGGTGCGACACGTGTTTATACCGAGTTTGTGAATGCTGATGCGCTTGTGCGCGATGTGGCATCCACTACGCGCAAACTCCAAATCTCAGATGAGGAACGTCCTGTGGCGATACAAATTTATGGTCGCGAACCTGAGAGTATGGCAAATGCTGCACGTATTGTCGAACAAGCAAAGCCTGATTTTATCGACATAAATTTTGGTTGTCCTGTCAAGAAAGTGGCAGGTAAAGGGGCAGGTGCTGGACTGCTGAAAGATATTCCTAAAATGTTGGATATCACTCGTGCTGTGGTGAATGCCGTTCACACTCCCGTGACCGTCAAAACGCGTCTTGGTTGGGATGATAACAATCGTATCATTACCGACATCGCGGAGCCTTTGCAAGACTGCGGTATTGCAGAACTCGCTATCCACGGTCGTACACGCTCTCAAATGTATCGAGGAGAAGCCGATTGGTCGCTTATTCGAGAGGTTAAGAATAACCCTCGTATTCATATCCCAATTATTGGAAATGGAGATGTTACAACGCCAGAACAAGCGAAGAAATGTTTCGATGAATTCGGAGTAGATGCTATTATGGTGGGACGTGCTACTTTTGGTTGTCCGTGGATTTTTGAAGATATGCAGCACTATCTTGCAACGGGCGAATTGCTTCCTCCGCGCAGCATGCAATGGTGTGTGGATATACTCAAAGAGCACGTAGAACGCAGTATTGAGTGGATTGGTGATGAGCGTAAGGGTATTGTGCATAGTCGTCGTCACTTTGCAGCATCGCCTGCTTTCAAGTCGTTGTATGATTTCCGCCAAACGCGCATTGCCTTACTCCGCGCTGATACTAAAACCGAAGTCTTCCACATTATGGATGAAATTGTGGATAAATGGGGTGGAGAAATGAGATAAAGGGAATAAATTATTCATTTTCAACACGAAAAACATAAAAAATGGATTAAAATTTGTATATGTGTAAAAAAAATCGTACCTTTGCAGACTGATTTTTAATTATTACACAAAGAATGATAAAAGCTATGTTTTTGCGAAAGGAATTACTATTGTTATTAGCGGTTCTCATGATGAGTTCATGCGTGTCGCGCAAACAACTTACTTATTTTCGTACTCTTACGCCAGAGAGTGCTAAGGAGATAAACGAGCAATTACCTGCATTGCCAGAACCTACGGTTAAGATTAACGATGCATTAATTATTACCGTAACTGCGTTAGATCCAGAGGCTGTGCTACCATACAACTTACCGAGTGTATCGTATGCTACACCTACTAGTAGCACCGAGCCTACTGTGGCATCTTATCAATACTATACGGTGGATGCGCAAGGTTGCATTGATTTTCCTGTATTGGGGAAATTGCATGTTGAGGGATTGACCCAGTCTGAGGTGATTAGTCTGATTCAACATAAATTGGAAGGGCAAATTGTTAATCCTATCGTGACGATGCGTTTTCTCAATGCGAAGGTAACTGTGTTGGGAGAGGTGCGCTCTCCAGGTAACTTCTCGTTGAATAATGGTAGAATGACACTCCTAGAGGCCTTGGCAGCAGCTGGTGATGTTACGCAATACGGAAGAAAAGATAATGTACTGATTATCCGCGATAATCAGGGTGAATTGGAGTTCGTTCGCCTGAACTTGAATACGCCAGATGTCTTCACTTCGCCTTATTTCTATTTAAGACAAAATGATGTGGTTATGGTGGAACCTAACCAAGCACGAGCTACTAGCAACCAATCTATGGGTTTGTGGCTCAGTATGGTGGGTACTGTTGCTAGCGCGGCAACTGTAGTAGTTTCGGTGCTGTCCATAAGCAAATAAAAATAGGTTAAGCAAAATTAGTGTTACGATAAAGAATTTGATAATTAGATATGGCACAACAAACACAAGAGATTGATATTCGCCTTTGGTGCACTCGCATTCTGAAAAATTGGTATTGGTTTTTTATAAGTTGTTTCCTCTTTGGCGTTTTGGGAATATATAAATATTTCTCTACGACCCCGCAATACGAAGTAGATTCTCGTATTATGATTCGTTCTAATGAGGCAGATAAAACGCTCCCTCAAATGGATATGATGCAGATGATGGGATTAGGTAGTGGAAAGATGGTGGAAGACGAGATGGCCATTTTGACTTCGCGCGATATCTTGACACAAGTGGTTTCGGAGTTGGATTTGCAGAGTGAATACCGCAAGAAACGCTATTTGCGTTGGGAAGGTCAATATCCTTCTCGAGACTTGACTGTGGAATATCCACCTGTTTTCTTGGATACGACTAAAAAGTTTGTGAAAATCAAACTATGTGTGCGCAAGGATGACTACGCAGTGAAAGTGCAATACGGTAAATGGAGACATAGCCGCCATACCGTAAAGGATATTACCCAACCATTCAATACATGCGCTGGTGAAATCTATTTTACTATCCACCGTCCAATGGAAACGGGTAAAAAGTATAAGATATTCACTTTGCCAATGCTGCCTGCTGTGGATAAATATGCGCAAGCGATTCAGGCGGATATATTGAATAAAGAGTCTAATGTGATTGTCATCAATACAGTTACTGATATGCCTCAGCGTGCTATTGACTTTATGAAAAAGGAGATAGAGTTATATAATCTGGATGCTGTTATTGATAAAAACTTGATGGCAAGTAATACTGCTACCTTTATTGAAGACCGCCTGCGTTTGATTGAGGAAGAGTTATCTGTGGCAGAAGCAGAAGTGGAGCAATATAAAGAGAATTATGGTATTGTTGATTTGACTAGCGAAGCGGGATTGTATCTGCGCGAGAGTGCTGAGTATAAAAAGCGTGTTGCTGAGATTGAGACGCAACTCAATCTTGTGAAATATGTGGCAGATTATGTTTCAGATGACTCTAAGGCAGAGAATCTTATTCCTGCTAATCTCGGAATCGCAGATGGCTCATTGATAAGTTTGATAGCAGAGTATAACCGTATGGTACTCAACAAAATGCGTGTACAGCGTACTGCTATGGACAATAACCCTGTTGTGGGTCAAATGGATAGACAGTTGGCTGTCATGCGTGAAAATATTATCACAAGTATTGCTAGCGTAAGTAATAGCCTTAAAATTTCCAAGCAAGATCTCGAAAAACGCTATGGTAATGTGGAATCACAACGAGGAGATATCCCTAGTCAAGAGCGTAAGTATAGAGAAGTAGCACGTAACAAACAATTGAAGGAGAGTTTGTATCTTTATTTGTATGAGAAACGTGAAGAGAATGCACTTACTTTGGCATCAACTATTATGCCTGCTAAAGTAATTGCTCAACCTCAAATGAATCCTACGGCCTCTGCTCCTCGCTTGAAGATTATTGGATTGATATGCCTCATTTTGGGCTGCGGATTCCCATTTGCAGTAATCTATCTCTACTATATCTTCAATAACCGTTTGGAAGATGATACCAAAGAGTTGGATAGAAAAACCAAAATGCCGTTTGGTGGTGCTTTGGTGCAGAATCATCATGGCGAGCATGTGGCAGTGCGTGAAGGTGTCAATTCGGTATCAGCAGAATTGTTCCGCTCGCTACGAACCAATATTGGATTTATGATTCCTTCAGCGAAGAAAAATCCTGTGATATTGGTGACATCTAGTGTGAATAGCGAGGGTAAGTCGTATGTGGCGACGAACTTAGCAATATCCCTTTCATTGCTCAATAAAAAGGTGGCATTGGTGGGATTGGACATCCGCAAACCGATGCTATCTACTTACTTGGGATTGTCTTCGGAGGGTTGCTTGACCAGTTATTTGTCAGACGATTCTTATTCTATTGATGATCTCGTGGTACCAAGCGAGTTTAGCAATTTGGATATTCTGCCTTCGGGTATTATACCTCCTAATCCAAACGAGTTGCTTCAAAGCAATCGCTTAGATCAATTGTTCGCTGAGTTGCGCCAACGTTACGATTATGTGATTGTTGATTCCGCTCCAGTGGCAATGGTGAGTGACACCTTCCAATTGAGCCGAGTGGCAGATATGACCGTTTACGTATGTCGTGCACGATATACGACATTCGATCTTATTGACTTCCTTAATCAGGTTAATGAGCAAAAGCGTTTGCCTAATATCGTTACTGTACTCAATGGTGTAAATGCCAAGAATATTGGTTATGGCTATGGTTATGGCTATGGAGCGTCTCACAATAAAATATAATCCATCCTATAACCGCTAACCTTCAAACTATCTAAATTGTACGCTTATTTATGATCCTCTGTATAGCCGAAAAACCCTCTGTTGGGCGCGATATTGCTCGAGTGTTAGGAGCAACAACCTCGCGCGACGGCTATATGGAAGGTAATGGGTATTGTGTCTCCTGGACATTTGGTCATCTCTGCGCATTGCTTGACCCCCATGAGTATCAGTCTCAATGGAAGGGCTGGAATATGTCCTATTTACCGATGGTACCAGAACGATTTGGCATCAAGGTTTCTGATGATAAGGGCGTACTTAAACAGTTTAATACGATTAAATCGCTTATTGCTCAAGCCGAGTTGGTGGTTAACTGTGGTGATGCTGGGCAAGAGGGTGAGTTGATTCAGCGTTGGGTGTATCAGAAGGCAGGTTGTAAAGTACCTGTTAAGCGACTCTGGATCTCTTCTTTGACCGAAGAAGCCATTCGTGAAGGCTTTCAAAAACTAAAAGACCAATCTCACTATCAACATCTTTATGAGGCAGGAATGATGCGCGCTATCGGTGACTGGTTACTCGGTATGAATGCTACCCGTGCCTATACGCTCCGCTTTGCCAAAGGAGTAGGAAAAGACCGCCAAGTGCTCAGTATTGGTCGTGTGCAGACACCTACCTTGGCCCTTATTGTTAAACGCCAACAGGAAATCGAACATTTTGTTCCTCGTACCTATTGGGAACTCAAAACCCTTTACCGTGATACCCTTTTCTCTGCACAATTACCTGCTGCGGAGGATGACTATGCTATCACATCCCTTGAACAAGGACGGAAATTGGTGGATAGTATCAAGGATCTACCATTGGAGATTACTTCTGTGGAGAAGAAGAAGGGTATGGAATATGCGCCTCGCCTTTTTGACCTTACTTCATTGCAAGTAGAATGTAATAAACGGTTCGGACTCTCCGCTGATGATACGCTCAAAACTATTCAGTCGCTCTACGAGAAACATGTTACTACTTATCCTCGTGTGGATACCACTTTTCTGAGTGACGATATTTATCCTAAGGTGCCAGCTACTTTGCGTGGAATACAAGAGTATTTTCCACAGGTTGCACCGCTACTTGGACTTAAAGCAGATGGTGGAAAGGGGGCGCAGAGTTTGCAGAAGTCTAAAAAGGTGTTTGATAATAGCAAGGTGACTGACCACCATGCTATTATTCCTACGGGACAACGCCCGGATAATCTTACCGAACTTGAACGTAAAGTGTACGAGATGGTTGCACTGCGTTTCATAGCCGCTTTCTATCCTCCTTGCCAAGTAGCAAACACGACCGTTCTCGCGTGCGCAGGCGATATATCTTTTAAGGTGACTGGGCGTGAAGTGATGGAGCAAGGGTGGCGCGAAGTGTTTTCGAAGGATAAAACCGACGATGAAGTGGAAGAGCAAAAGACGTTGCCAGCTTTCCGCAAAGGTGAGTCGGGTCCTCATCAACCACAATTGCAAGAAAAAACGACCACGCCACCCAAGTATTATACAGAAGCAACCCTGCTTCGTGCGATGGAAACAGCGGGAAAGACGGTGGATGATGAAGAACTGCGTGATGCTATGAAGGAAAATGGTATTGGTCGTCCAAGTACGCGCGCTGCGATTATTGAGAAACTCTTTCAACGCAAGTATATTGTACGGGAAAAGAAGAATATTCATGCTACGGAGTTGGGTATCAATTTGATTCAAACAATCATTTCTCCCTTGCTCAAATCGGCTGAACTCACCGGTCGTTGGGAACAGAAACTGCGTGCTATTGAGCGTGGTGATTATGAGGCGAAGCAGTTTCTTGACGAACTCAAACAGATGACATCGGAAGTAGTTCACGAAGTAAAAACGGATAAGTCTGGTATGCGTTGTCCTGTGTGTGGCAGAGGAACTGTCATTCGTGGCAGAACGCGCTATGGTTGCTCGCGTTGGCGCGAGGGCTGTACATACGCAGAAGCATTCTAAACCACTCTACACAATATTATACCACTCTACACAATACTACACAACTCTAAACAACATACTATTATGAAACAGTTTTTTATCCTTTTGCCTCTTTTGGCACTCACATTGGTAGGCTGCAATCCTACTCTACAAAACAATGAGCCTATGAATAACGAAGTCATTAACGCCATTATGGCACGTCGAAGCATCCGCCAGTATCATGCTACTCCTGTGGCAAGAGATACAATGATGCAAATTATGACATGCGGTATCAATGCCGCTAATGGTCAAAATAAACAATCTTGGGAAGTGCGTATTATTGACAATCCTGCTACTATGCAGCATGTTCAAGATCTGATGGCGCAAGGTAATCCTGCGTTGCCAGCAGAGATGGTACGTGGCTGTATGCGTGGCGCGCCTGTGATGGCATTTATTGCACGCGACAGAAACTATGATTTTTCTGCATACGACTGTGGTTTGCTTGCCGGCAATATGATGCTCGCAGCGCAATCATTAGGCGTTGGTTCTATCTGTTTGGGTAGTCCTGTACGTTTCATCAATGATGCACAAACCAGTGCCGAAATCCTTTCTATATTGGGATTTAGCGAGAACTATGAATTGAGTCTGTGTGTAGGTTTCGGTTATGCTAACGAAGCTCCTGCTGCTAAACCTCGCGACATCAACAAAGTGCAATTCATTAACTAATTTGTAAATAAATTTGCATGGGTGCAAAAAAATAACTAACTTTGCACCCTAAAACATTTAAAACATTATAATTATGGCAGAAGACAAGAAAATTCCCTCTCCTGAGAAACTGAAAGCCTTGCAACTCGCAATGGCGAAGATTGATAAAGAGTTTGGCAAAGGTGCCATCATGAAACTCGGTGATGATAAGATTGAAGATATTCCTGTTATCCCATCGGGTTCAGTCGGATTGAACTTAGCTCTTGGCGTTGGTGGTTATCCTCGCGGTCGTGTAGTAGAAATCTATGGTCCAGAGTCATCTGGTAAAACCACTCTTGCTATTCACGCTATGGCTGAGGTGCAGAAGCAAGGCGGTATTGCTGCTATTATTGATGCAGAGCACGCATTTGATCGCTTTTATGCAGAGAAATTAGGAGTGGATACTGAGAATCTCCTTATTGCTCAACCTGACTGTGGTGAGCAAGCACTTGATATTGCAGACGAACTTATCCGTAGTGCGGCAGTGGACCTCGTGGTGATTGACTCTGTGGCAGCCCTTACTCCAAAAGCCGAGATTGAAGGTGATATGGGCGATAACCGCGTTGGTTTGCAAGCACGACTGATGTCACAAGCGCTTCGCAAACTTACGGCTACGATTAATAAGACTCAGACTACCTGTATTTTCATCAATCAGCTTCGTGAAAAGATTGGTGTTATGTTTGGTAACCCAGAGACAACTACTGGTGGTAATGCGCTTAAATTCTATGCATCGGTACGCCTTGATATTCGTAAAGCAAGTGCTATTAAGGATGGAGAAGATATCATCGGTAACCAAGTGCGCGTGAAGGTAGTGAAGAACAAGGTAGCTCCTCCATTCAAGAAAACGGAGTTTGATCTTATGTTCAACGAGGGTATTTCTCGTGTCGGCGAGATTGTCGATCTGGGTGTAGAGAATGGTATCTTGGCGAAATCAGGTTCTTGGTATAGTTACGATGGTAACAAACTTGCACAAGGTCGCGATGCGGTTAAGAATGTCCTCCGCGACAACCCTGACCTCGCTGACGAGATCGAGGGCAAGATCATGGAAGCGCTGAAAAAATAAGACCGCACCTAAGGTGCTGTTAGAAATTAGACCACTACGTTGTTAGAAGTTAGCCCCCTGAATCTAACAGCGACGTAGTCGCGATCTAACAGTGAAACGGTCTATCATCTAACAGCGAAGCGATCTATTCATGAATCAAACAACGCTTATATTATCCCCAGAGAAAGCTCACGACATGGAACAACGTTTCCGTGTCGTGAAGCGTTCTATTGATGCTCGTCAAAAACAACTCAAAGTCAATTTGACTTTACTCACTGATGAGCAAGGAAGACCTATCCCAAAAGATGCGCCCATTCCTTTGTATGAAGCGCCATGTTTCCAAGATGTGCATAATGCCAAGCATAGTGTAGCCATCATTGGTGCTGGTCCTGCTGGACTATTTGCTGCGCTCACACTGCTGGAACACGGTATCAAACCGATTATCTATGAGCGTGGCAAACCTGTCAGCGAGCGCAAAAAGGATATTGCTATCCTCAATCGCAATCAGGGACTTAATGTCGAGTCTAATTATTGCTTTGGAGAAGGTGGTGCAGGTACATTCTCTGACGGAAAACTTTACTCGCGCAGTAAGAAACGCGGCAATATGCAACGTGTGATGGAGTTATTTCATCATTTTGGTGCCAACGATACGATTCTTTATGAGGCGCATGCTCATATTGGTAGTGACAAACTACCCACTATTATCCGTGCTATGCGTGAGTGTATTATTGAGCACGGCGGCGAGATACATTTCGAGACGTGTATCAATAACCTTTCGCCTTTCGCCTTATCGCCTGATAGTCCACTAATCCTCGCTATCGGTCACTCTGCCCACGATACCTATCAAATGCTTCTTGATAGTGGGGTAACTCTTGCAGACAAAGGGTTTGCGATGGGAGTTCGTGCAGAGCACCCTCAGGCGTTAATCAATCGCCTGATGTATCATGATCCTTCTGATGAGTTGATCCAGCTTATTGGCAACGCATCTTATTCGCTTGTGACACAGGCACAGGGACGTGGAGTGTATTCTTTCTGTATGTGTCCGGGTGGACATATTGTGCCAGCAGGTAGCAGTGCCAGCGGTTGTGTTGTTAATGGTATGTCTGCTAGCCATCGTAATTCGCCATACGCCAATTCGGGTATGGTGGTCGAAATTCGTCCAGAAGATTTGGTTCAATGCCTATCACCAATAGCCAATAACCAATCGCCTCTTTTGGGTCTTGCGTTCCAACAGCACTTGGAGCAACTTGCCTTAGCGCATGGCGCGATGCCATCGGTGGCACCTGCTCAACGTCTGCGCGATTTTGTGGAAGGGCGTAGAAGCAAGAACCTGCCTGCGTGTAGTTACTTGCCAGGTGTTCGTTCGAGTGCTATGCACGAGTGGTTGCCAGAACATATTGGCAAACGCTTGCAACAGGGCTTCCGCGATTTTGACCGCAAATACCGTGGTTTCTTGACCAACGAGGCAGTCATCTTGGGTGTAGAAAGCCGTAGCAGTAGCGCAGTGCGTATCCCTCGTGACCCTGAGACATTGCAATCTATATCTACGCTTAATCTTTATCCTTGTGGTGAAGGGGCAGGCTATGCAGGTGGTATCACCTCTTGCGCCCTTGATGGCATCAATGTCGCATTGAAGATTGCCGAGCGGTGCACGTGTCCCTCCATTCCACCGTCCCACCGTACGAACCCGTAAGAGATGGGAAAGTCGTAGGAAACTACGTAGTAGAGAATTATAAAAAAAAGATAAACCGATGTTTACACGGACGATTCAACTCATTGGCAAAGAAGGGTTTGCAGTGTTGCAAAACGCGCGCGTGATACTGTTTGGTGTGGGGGGAGTAGGCGGTTGGTGCGCTGAAACGCTACTGCGCACAGGTATCGGACATCTGACCATAGTGGATTTTGACAAGGTGGACACCACGAACCGCAATCGGCAAGTGGTCGCCACAGCCAGCAATATCGGACAAAGCAAAGTGCTGGAAATGCAAAAACGCCTGCTCTCCATTGCTCCCGAAGCCGATGTACAAGCCATTGACCGACAGTACAACAGCGAGACAGCCGATAGCTTTGACCTGTCGCAATACGACATCGTGATAGATGCCATAGACATGGTGGAGTGTAAGGCGCTGCTGCTCTATAATGCCACGAAGGCAGGTTGCCGTGTGTATTCGAGCATGGGCGCTGGGCGCAAAATGGACACACAGAAGATTCGCACCGCTGAGTTCTGGAAGGTACAGGGTTGTCCTCTCGCGCGAGCGCTGCGCACACGCATGAAAAAGGCAGGACTAATGCCTGCCTCTAAAATTCAATGTGTCTATTCCGAAGAAATCAGTGGTGATCAAGGCACCCTCGCTCCCGTAGTAGGCGTCTTCGGTATGACCCTCGCAAGTATGGTCATCAACGACCTTACTCGCTGAGTAATTTCTCCAAACAAACTTGCAAAGCCTCTGTCCAATGAGGAATAGCGATGCCGAAGGTCTGCTTGATCTTGGTCTTGCTCAGCACGCTATAGTGTGGGCGAGGTGTCTGGTACTGGTACTCGCTGCTGAGGATAGGGCGCAGCTGGCAATTGGCCACCTTGTCTGCCGCTTCTTTACTCAATAAGGATTGCGCGCGTGCGAAGATCTCGTGCGTGAAATCATACCACGAGCAGACACCCTCGTTGGTGAAATGATAGACACCCGCTTGCCAAACAGGCGCATCTATGATAGTAAAGATAGCCGCTGCCAAGTCTGCTGCATACGTAGGCGAACCAATCTGGTCAAACACTACGCCCAGACTGCTGCGCTCTTGACCCAAACGGAGCATAGTCTTCACGAAATTGTTGCCGTATGTAGAATACAACCACGCGGTACGGATGATAATAGCCTTTTGACTAACTGCTTGCAACAATACTTCTCCTTCTCGCTTGGTGCGACCGTAAGCCGTACGAGGAGCCACCGAGTCGGTCTCGGCGTATGGTACGCATGCCTCGCCTGAGAAGACATAGTCCGTACTCACATGGATAACACGTGCCCCAGACAATCCGAGGTTCTCCACAGCCAAAGCATTGATCTTGTGTGCTATATCTTCGTCTATTTCGGCTTTGTCCACATTGGTGTAGGCTGCACAGTTGATAATGATGTCAATGGCGTTATCCGCTACAAACTGAACAACTGCTTCGCGCGAAGTGATGTCAAGTTCTGCGATGTCGGTAAAGAAATATGTATGCTGAGGATATTGTGCCGAGAGGACACGCATCTCGTTGCCTAACTGTCCGTTGGCGCCAGTGATGAGAAGATTCATTATAAGTAATTAAGAATTATGAATTTTGAATGATTGTTTAAAAGGGATTGTCAAAGTCATGGAGAAGGGGGTGGTGCTTGTCTTTCTCGCTGAGAATCATCTGCTCAGCAGGGATTTGCCAATCGATATGCAATGCTGGGTCGGTGAGAAGAATACCACCATCTGCCTCTGGGTGATAGAGGTTGTCGCATTTGTAGGTAAACACCGCGCGTTCGCTCAGCACAGAAAAACCATGTGCAAAACCACGAGGGATATAGAACTGACGATGACTTTCGGCATCAAGTTCCACCGCGAAGTGTTGTCCGTAGGTGGGGCTACCCTTGCGCAAGTCCACCGCTACATCTAAAACGCGCCCTTCGGCACAACTAACCAACTTAGCTTGGGTATAAGGGGGGCGTTGGAAATGTAATCCACGCACCACACCAAAAGAGGAGCAAGACTTATTATCCTGTACAAAAGTAGCATCTACACCCGCTTCGCGGTAGCGTTGCTCGTTGTATGTCTCTACAAAATAGCCGCGCGCATCGCGAAAAACTGTTGGCTCAATAACCAATAACCCCTCAATAGGTGTCTTAAAAACTTCCATAACTTTTACCAAATATGGTGCAAAGGTAGTGTTTTTTTTGCATATTTGCAAATAAAAGTGTACCTTTGCGCAAAATTTAGATATTGTAGTATGAAACAGAGCGTAAAATATGTGGTTGCAAGCGTATGGTTTGCATGGTTATTTACTTGTAGTGTGTGGGCGGTAGCACCGCTTCCAGGATTGAATCTAACGGAGCCCGTTCGTCGTCCTATTCCACATGGAATGGTCAGTCTGCAGCGTGCTGCGCGTGTGGCTATGAATCAGCAGGCTACGGAATTGGTGTCGCGCGGATTGCTGATTGTGGTAGAGTTTGCTGATCTATCATTGGCAGCAGGCAATACTGTACAATCTTTTGATTCGCTCGCCAATGCGGATGACTATACGTATAATGGAGCGATGGGATCGTGCAAGAAGTACTACCAAGACCAGTCAAATGGTAAATACACACCGCACTTTGATGTGATAGGTCCAGTAGTCCTGCCTCAGCCCTTGGCGTATTACGGCACAGACGCTGCGTACGAAGGAGACGATCGCTATGTGGCTGACTTTGTGATAGATGCCTGCAAAGGCGCACAGGCAATGGGTGTGGATTTCTCTAACTATGACCAAGATAATGATGGCAACGTGGACCTTGTATATATATTGTATGCGGGTTATAGCCAAGCAGATGGTGGAGCGGAGATATCCATTTGGCCACATGCTTGGGATATGGAATCAGCTTTGTATTATGGTAATACGAATCAAACCGAATACTACGTCCAAACGAATGCTGCGGGGTACATTACTTCGAAAAACTTGCCTGTGCTCAATGGTAAGACGATATTAAAATACGCTTGCTCCAATGAGTTGATATTCCGCAATAATCAGCGTACAAGTATTGGCACTATCTGTCATGAGTTTGGTCACGTGTTGGGATTGGCGGACTTGTATCGTACCGATGGTGTCACGAGTAAAGAGGTGCCAGGTTCATGGGCGTTGATGAGTAATGGAAACTACCTTAACAACGGCAATACTCCTCCTAACTTATCGGTATGGGAGAAATACTCTTTGGGCTGGATAGAACCTAAGATGTTGGCTGCAAGCGAACGGGTCGTATTGCCTGCTGATGGTACTACATACAGAATGTTGAATCGCAGCAGTATCGTTCCGGAAGAAGGAGCGTTTACCACCGATACCACTCTCTATTTTGAAAATCGCCAAATGGAAGGTTGGGATAAGTATTTGCCTGGACACGGAATGTTGGTATGGCAAATCGTATATGATGCCGAGGATTGGTACTACAACGAACCGAATAACCATAGCATACGTATGAAGTTGTTGGCAGCCAGTGGTGCAACACCATTCACCAATAATTTAAGTGGCGGTAAACGTCAAGATGTGCCATTCCCTGGCGATTGGAATATTACTGAATATGAGCCATACGCACATGTATCGCTGACGGAGATTGAAGAAGTGGACGGCGTTATCTCATTTGACTTTACGAATACTACCTATACCGATGTGCAATCTCCCGAAGTAGAGATGGAGATGACAGAAGGCATCTGGTATAACCTATTGGGACAACCCGTTGATATACAATCGTATAAAGGTATTGTGATTAGCAAACAAGGTAAAGTACTGTTGCGATAATACACTTTTCCGTATATTAAACAAGAAACGAGGGAACCCTAGTCCCCTCGTTTCTTGTTTATTCGTATTGTTGGAATAGAAAATCGTTGTACGGATACCGTTGAATATGAATCGCTTTAATGCGTTCGTAGAAGAGTGATTTGAGTTCATCAATATTCGTTTTTTGTCGTGCGGAGATGAAGATGCAGTCATCGTGAAGTTTGGACATCCAAGTGCGTTGCAGTTCTTCCAATGATATGTTCTCGCGCTTGATAGGAGTGAGATCGTCTTCCTCTTTTGGAGTATAAGTAAAAGCATCAATCTTATTGAAGACTACGATACGAGGAATTTGTGCTACGGTCTTCTCTGTTTTGCGTCCTGCTTTTTGTTTCTTTGACCAAGGGTCAGCCTCTTTTACTTCCGTCTGTTTGGTAAGCAACTCGTTGATAGTTTGTTCCACTACTTCGTATTGCTCTTCAAAGTTAGGGTGCGAGATATCCACTACGTGAATGAGCAGATCTGCCTCGCGCACCTCGTCCAAAGTGGACTTAAACGACTCAACTAAGTGGTGAGGCAATTTGCGGATAAATCCTACCGTATCGGAGAGCAGAAAAGGTAGGTTATCAATGGTTACTTTGCGCACAGTGGTGTCAAGGGTAGCAAAAAGTTTGTTCTCGGCAAAGACGTCGGACTTACTAATAAGATTCATAATGGTGGATTTACCCACATTGGTGTAACCAACAAGGGCGACACGCACCATCTTACCGCGATTTTGTCGCTGCGTAGCCATCTGGCGGTCAATCTTTTTTAGTTCTTCGCGCAATAGGGCAATGCGTTGTCCGATGATTCGTTTATCGGCCTCAATCTGCGTTTCACCCATACCACGACTAGTCGTTCCACCGCCTCGCTGACGGTCAAGGTGTGACCACATACGGGTCAGACGGGGCAACATATATTGTAAGTGTGCCATCTCTACCTGAGTCTTGGCGTAGGAAGTTTGAGCGCGATGGAGGAAGATTTCAAGAATGAGAATCGTACGGTCAATCACGCGAACAGGTTGTTTGTGGTTGTCTTTGATCTCATTTTGATTGTGTGCGTTGAGTGCCTTCTCTATATTGCGCAATTGGCGAGGGGATAACTCGTCATCGAAGATGACCATATCAATAAAGTCATCGGTATCGGCAAATTGCTGTACATATTGGTTGATTTCTTGTAGTTTGCCTTCGCCCACGTATGTGGATGTATTGGGAGAGTCAAGGCGTTGCACAAAACGTTTGACACAGTTGGTATTGTTAGTGTCGGCAAGAAAAGCCAACTCGTCCAAATATTCTTTTGTTCTCTCTTCGTTTTGGCTAGGAGTGATGAGTCCGACCAAAACGGCGTTTAGTTTACCCATAATGTGTGGAGTTGTATAGTAGTTGTTTGGAATTGTTGAAAAAACGTGCAAAGGTACTGATTTATTTTTACTTGTGCAAATTTTATAGGATTTGGACTGAAATTATCTAATTTTTATGAAATAAAGTTTGCTGTTTCAAGAATTTTTTGTATCTTTGCAGGGCGAAATGAAAAACTAATAAATATATTGAAGCATCATGAAAAATAAATGCCTAAGTATTATTTGTGGACTGATGTTTTGTGGTTCCGTTGGCGCTACTGCATTGGCTGATTTGTCATCAGAAACGTTGGTGGAAACGTTTGATACTATCTGTTGGCAAAGTACCTACCATTTTCAAGGGTATGATTTCCCATTGCCTTCGGCTGAGGGGTATGATTCGGTACCCTATATAGATTATGTATTGGAGTGCCGCGATGTGGAGAATTGTATGCTCTATCGTTGCAATTTAGCTATTGTTCCTACTAAGCACACCGTTGTGGAGGATACCATTTTGCTTGGAGATACCCTCTTCTTTTGTGAAGAACCATTGATGGATGCTGGGGAGTATGAGTGTACGCTGACCAGTTATGAGGGTTGCGACAGCATCGTGCAACTGATTCTACACACCAGAGTAGGCGAGGTGGTAGTAGATGGCGTGACTGTTCCTCCTGTTTGTGCGGATGAAGGTGTGGTGGCAATGCAGGTGGATGTGACAGGTAGAGTAGATTCGGTGCAATTGGTATTTGCAGGAGATTCCCTGAACGGTGGTTTGCACGATACAATCGTGCCAATGACGGCTGATGGATATATAGCAATAGCATTTGATGATTTGCGCGCAGGTGTGCATAAGGCGCAGTTGGTAGGATACTTCCGCACGATGAAAATGTTTGAGACAGCGGTGTCGATAAGGGTGTATTATCCATCTTCCGTTATGGAACAGCGTTGGGATGACGTGATATGTGTGCTGACGCATGATTATAATGGCGGTTACGATTTTGTGGCCTTCCAATGGTACAAGAATGGCGAACCGTTGGCCGATGAGAATAGCTACTATCTCCATCAAGCTCTGGAAGCAGGGGCTGAGTATAGTGTACTGCTCACGGACTCGGCTGGTATGCAACAAATGAGTTGCCCTTTGGTGATAGCAGCGAAAGGACCTGAAATATCGGTGGCTCCCACGTTGATAACCAAGCGCCAACCGGTACGCTGCAATGTCATGCAGGATGCCAGTGTGTATGTGTATGATGCATTGGGACGAATGGTGCTGAATACAAATATAGAGCAAGGCGAAACGTATTTGACCATGCCTGCGATTCAGGGAGTGTATCTGATGAAAGTGGTGCTGCAAGATAAGAAAGAACGTAATGTGAAAATAATTATAAAATAACACGACCATGAGAAGAGTTTTGATGTATATGTTTCTGCTATGTGCAATAGGTAGCATGAATGCGCAAGAGGTGTTGATATTGCCTTTTGATGCGGACTCTCTAACCAGTGAACAAAAAGCGCAAAAGCCTGTCTATATAGCATATCCTGCTGCCTTGAAAGATGAGGTGCCAGCCATGAGATGTGAACCTAAGGAACCCGTAGATTTGGGTCTGCCAAGTGGATTGAAATGGGCTACATGCAATATCGGAGCGGAGAGCCCAGAGGACTATGGCTATTATTTTGCGTGGGGCGAAGTAGAGCCTGATAGCAGTTATAATTGGCCTGATTATAAGTGGTGTAAAGGAAAACAGAAGACATTTACCAAATATTGTACCTGTCCAGATGAAGGAACAGTAGATAACAAAACGGTTCTTGAGGATGCTGATGATGCGGCAGTTGTGAACTGGGGAGGTAGTTGGCGAATGCCTACGGAAGAAGAAATGCGTGAGTTGGTAGATAACTGCACGTGGACATGGACTTCACAAAACGGGGTGGCTGGTAGTTTGGCTACAGGCCCCAATGGTAATAGCATATTCTTCCCCGTAGGTGGATATAAGCTGTTTGATAGACTGGAAGGAGCAGAGAGTGGGTTTTATTATTCAAAATCACTTCAGATTCTTTCGTTTTGCAGTTCGTACCTCGCAATTAATTTGCAGGTTATGTCTTCACGCACGGATGTGGGCGGTTGTACGCGCATGAATGGTACTGCTATTCGCCCTGTATGTCCTTAAAAGTAATTTTTTAGAAAGAGAAATGGTATGAAACGAAAAGTTTTAGTTATCGTATTAATGATAGGTTGCCTATGTTCTACGCTGCGGGCACAGCATTTTGTGGGTGCAATGGTAGACGGCGCAGTAGCATTGCCATTGGATAAAGTGGAGTTGACCTATCCGTTGTTGGGCGGTGGAGCGTCCGTGGGTGGTGTGTATCAGTTGCAATATGATAAATTGCTCCTTCAAACAGGTTTAGGTGTATCGCAAGTATGGTTGCGCAATGGATTGTGGATGGATACTATTATCTATGATACCCGCGATGATCAGGGCTATGCCTTCACCTATTATGGTGATTTGCAGCAACAAACCCATCAGGCCATGCTGACCGAGCTGACGGTACCGTTTATGCTGGGAACCAAGTTGCGTTCGTTCCACCTGCTGGTGGGAGCCAAACTCTCTGTGACGGTGGTTGGTTTCACTACGCAGAAGGCGCAACTCAATACTTGGGGCGAATATGGCGACCGCTATTATGGTCCGTTGGCGAACATGCCAGAGCATGGCTTCTACAATGTCAAAGAGTTTGAGAGCAAAGGACGTATCAAGTTCCGTCCCGATGTGCGTTTGTGTGCAGAAGTAGGTTATTCGTGGGCATTGACCAAGGAGCCTGTCAAAGACGGTGCACCTATATTGCAAGTGGGAGCCTTTGTGGAGTATGGTATATTGAATCCGTTGGTGCAGACTGAAACGACAACAGAAGAGTATAACTACTCATACCCAATGGATATATTGAAGATGAATCATATCTATACTACGTTAGACCGTGAACAAACAACCCTGAATAACTTGCGTGTTGGTCTGCGTGTGGCAGTACTTTTTCCAATTGCCAAAGGCAAAAATCCGTTCTGCTTCTGCTTGGATGGTACTGCGACAAAATTTGATGGAGCAAAATAATATACTAATTATCTAATATTATGAAACGAGTTGCTTTTTATTCTCTTCTGTGTTTGAGTTTGGTGTTTTCCTCTTGTGGAAAGCATAGTGGTTCCTCCCTGCATTTCGATGCTGACAGCGCACGCGTATTGATTGAACAGGCAATAATAGATTCGTTGATTCCTGGTGCAGTGTTGTGCGTGGTAGATGAAGGTGAGATAGTCCATTTGGAGGCATACGGTCATCGCGCTATCGTGCCGACGCATGAGGTGATGACGGAGAATACGATATTTGACTTAGCATCGGTAAGCAAGCCTACGGGTGCAGGTACAGCCGCATTGCTTTTGGTCAAAGAGGGAAAACTATCAGTCGATGACTTTGTGTGCAAGTATATTCCAAACT
Organism: Paludibacteraceae bacterium; assembly: GCA_045587145.1. Classification (GTDB taxonomy): domain Bacteria; phylum Bacteroidota; class Bacteroidia; order Bacteroidales; family Paludibacteraceae; genus Colicola. The sequence continues at coordinate 5,227 of JAZNBO010000012.1, read as the reverse complement.
ATCATCCTGATGTGACCGTTCGTCATTTGATGACCCATTATTCGGGTCTGCCAGCGTATTTCATTGCAGCACCCATGGAGCGCGTGTATCTTGAGCGTTTGGGCGATAAGGATGACACTCCTGAGGCACGCCGAGATTTTACTGTTGACTCTATTGCTCGTTGCAAACGTCCGACGGCTATTGACGAGAAGTATCGCTATTCGTGTTTGAACTTTATTAGTCTGCAACGCGTTGTGGAAACGATTATAGGGACAGATGTCAATACCTACTTGTGTGAGAAGTTGTATCGCCCTCAGGGCTGGGAGACTATGGGCTGGTTGCCTGACAACGCGAACATAGACCGTATCGCTCCTACGGAATGGAATGAAAATACGCAACTGCGCGGCGATGTGCATGATCCTGTGGCACGCGTGATGATGTGCGGTATTTCGGGTAATGCAGGGGTATTTGCCACAGCAGAAGAAATTGGTAAATGGGCTATTTGGTATATGAGTCAACCAAAAGAAGTGCGCGAAAGTGCTTGCAATGCAGGTTTGTGGACAGAAGAAGTGCCTTTAGCTACGGATAGTTTGCAGATGACTGTTGAGAGTAGACATACCGGTTATACAGGAACGAATGTGGTAGTGTGGCCAGAGTATAACCGTGCAGTAGTGCTTTTGGCGCACCGTGTACACCCTCATGACAAAGGTAGTATGTACCGCTTACGTACTGCTATTAAAGATTTGGTGAAGCCATAGAGCAGTGATTGGAATAGTGCGTGAATAGTGCATAACAGATGAGAGATTTGCAGGTTTTTTCTATAAAGTTTGCATATATCAGAAAAAAGTATTATCTTTGCACTCACGTTCAGTAAAAAGATATGTATATCGCCATTGCAGGAAATATTGGAGCAGGTAAGACGACGCTGACAAAGATGTTGGCGAAGTATTATGGTTGGGAACCACGGTTCGAGTCGGTGAGTTTTAATCCCTATTTGGAGGATTATTACACGGACATTAACCGTTGGTCATTCTGCGTAGAAACCTATTTCCTCAAAGAGCGATTCAAGGATATGCTGCGGATAAAAGAAGTGGAGCATACCATCGTACAAGACAGAAGTATTTTTGAAGGCGTGTATGTGTTTGTGACCAATAACTATATGCGTGGTGACCTGTCAGAGCGCGATTATCAGACGTATATGGAACTTTTTGATCACATGAAGCGGATGATGAAGTTGCCTGACCTGATGATTTACTTGCGCAAGTCGGTGCCTTCGCTCATAGCGCAGATACAAAAACGTGGACGAGAATACGAGAAAACGATGCAGATAGACTACCTGCGCGACCTAAACGAACGATACGAGGAGTTTATATACAAACAGTACGAGGGCAGGGTGCTTGTCATTGAAAGTGACGGGCTGGACTTTGAAAGCAATCCCGAAGATTTCCGTCGGGTAGTCAATAAGATAGATGCGGAGTTGTTTGGATTGTTTAGTGCCGAGAACTTTTAACATTAACAGAGTTAATAAAACAGAATTATGCATATAGCAGTAGCAGGAAATATTGGTTGCGGTAAGACTACGCTGACCAACATGCTCGCCAAACATTATGGTTGGGAGCCTCGATTTGAGAGTGTGGAGTTTAACCCATACTTGGAGGATTTCTATGCGGACATGGGCCGCTGGTCGTTTAACTTGCAAGTGTATTTCTTGAACAAACGCTTCAAGGATGTGGTGGATATTTCCAACTCCGATGCGTTTATTATTCAAGATCGTACCATCTACGAGGATGCACGTATCTTTGCGCCTAACTTGCACCGTCAGGGCTTTATGTCCGATCGCGATTTTGATAACTATCGCGACCTATTTGATCTGATGATGTCACTCGTGAAGATGCCTGATTTGATGATTTATATTCGTAGCACCATTCCAAACTTGGTGGCGCAAATCCAAAAGCGTGGTCGTGCTTACGAGTCAAGTATGCGTATCGACTATCTGCAAGGTTTGAATGACTTGTACGAGAATTGGATTGCGGACTACAAGGGCAAACTGCTCATTATCGATGGCGATACCATTAAGTTCGGCGACAAGGCAGAGGACTTCCGCTATGTGACCGACCGCATTGATGCAGAACTCTTCGGTTTGTTCCCGTTTGAGGGTAGCGCGGAGCACGGAAAAGAAATAAAGTAGGACGCTGCGCTATTGGACGCCCTACTGGCTATTGGGTATTGGGTGATGATTAAACGTTTTTTAGATTATATTGCCATAGAGAAACGGTACTCAGCGCGTACCGTAGGCGAGTATGGCGATGATCTGAAAGCATGGTGCAAGTTCTTGGGATGGGAAGTAGAAGAGTTTGATCCCAAGGAAGTGCGCGCAGAGGATGTAAAGTTGTGGATGATTGACATGTTGGACCACAAGCAGTCGCCGCGTAGCGTGAAAAGGCGATTGTCGGCAGTGAAGAGTTTTTATAAGTTCTTGCTGCGGGTAGGGCTGGTGAAAGTGGACATTACGCGAGCTATCGTCGCCCCCAAGACCGACAAACCTTTGCCCATTTACTTTCGCGAGAGCGATATGGAACATGTGAAGCTCAACCAAGTGCGCGACTGGAACGAGGAGATGAGCCCAAAGGAGCAGTTTCTGCACCTCAGAGATTACCTGATAGTCGAGATGCTCTACCAGACAGGTATACGTCGGGCAGAGATGGTGGGACTGAAGGAACTGGATGTGGACACCCGACAAAAGCAGATACGCGTATTCGGCAAGCGAGCCAAGGAGCGAATGGTGCCCATAGGCGAGGGATTGTGCGAGTTGATAGAGGAATATAGACAAAATAAATGCAAATTGTTGGGCGAGCAGGCAGGGATTGGCACGTTTCTTGTGCGAACGAAGAAAAGCGACGAATGGCAAGCGATGGATGCGCACACCTTATATAATATAGTACGTGCGCGTATGGGAGAAGTTAGTACACTCAAGAAACATTCTCCACACGTATTGAGGCATACCTTTGCCACTACCATGCTCAACAACGGAGCAGACATACGTACCATACAGAGCCTGTTGGGGCACGCGAGTTTGGCTGCTACGCAGATATACTCGCACGCGAGTTTTGAAACAATGAAAGAAGCATACGAAGCGGCACACCCGCGGAGTAGAAAATAATATAATACTTAACCATAAAAAAAGGAGGACTTATGAAACTGAACACGCAAGCGGTGAACTTCGAGATTGCGGAGCGTCTCGAGAAACACATTGAGAAGAAGACAAAGCGTTATGAGAAACTGCTTCCAGAGTCCGTAGAGATGGAGATCCGTATGACGTTGGTGAAACCAGAAACGAATCTGAACAAAGAAACGGCAATCAGAGTAATGGGATTTGGAGCAGAACTGTTTGCCCAGAAAGTATGCGACACTTTTGAAGAAGGAATTGATGATTGCTTGGAGGCAATTGAGAAACAAATAGAAAAGCGAAAAGATAAATAAAATACGCATTTTTAGCATAAGAGGGGCGGTTATGCCCCTCTTTTTGCGAAAAAATACAGAAAAAATGCATTTTTTTTGCAAAACATTTGGTCAATTAAAAAAAAAGCAGTACCTTTGCACCGCTTTTCCGCCGACGTGTTAAAGGTCGTGGCAAAAAGTACGTAAGACCCGCCTCTTTAGCTCAGTTGGCCAGAGCACGTGATTTGTAATCTCGGGGTCGTTGGTTCGAATCCGACAAGAGGCTCAAAAAAAAGTTGAACTTTGAAATAATAGAATTGGGAGTATTCCAGAGCGGCCAAATGGGGCAGACTGTAAATCTGCTGGTTTTCACCTTCGGTGGTTCGAATCCATCTGCTCCCACCAAACAACAACCGTCGCGGAAGTCGTGGTTAATTCGCGGAAATAGCTCAGTCGATAGAGCACTAGCCTTCCAAGCTGGGGGTCGCGGGTTTGAGCCCCGTTTTCCGCTCAATTTTTATTTATACGCTCGTATGTTCGAGTAGTAGCGAACTTAGTGTTCGTGTTGCTGATGTAGCTCAGTGGTAGAGCGCATCCTTGGTAAGGATGAGGTCGCGGGTTCAACTCCCGCCATTAGCTCAAAGGTTTTAGACTTCCTCAATGCTCCTACGGGGGTGTTGTGTTGTGTAAAACGGGAATTAACAAAGGTAAAATAAGTATTATTAACGTTAATAACTAAATTTATTTAAGAACTATGGCAAAAGAAAAATTTGACCGTTCGAAACCACACGTGAACATTGGTACAATTGGTCACGTAGATCACGGTAAAACTACTTTGACCGCTGCTATTACAACTGTATTGGCAAACAAGGGTCTTTCTGAGCTTCGTTCATTCGACTCTATTGACAATGCTCCAGAGGAGAAAGAGCGTGGTATTACTATCAACACTGCACACGTAGAGTATCAAACAGCTACTCGTCACTACGCTCACGTTGACTGCCCTGGTCACGCTGACTACGTAAAGAACATGGTAACTGGTGCTGCTCAAATGGACGGCGCTATCATCGTAGTTGCTGCTACTGATGGTCCTATGCCTCAAACACGTGAGCACATCCTTTTGGCTCGTCAGGTGAACGTTCCTCGCTTGGTTGTATTCATGAATAAGTGCGACCTTGTTGATGACGCTGAGATGCTTGATCTCGTTGAGATGGAGATGCGTGAGCTTCTTTCATTCTATGAGTTCGATGGCGACAATACTCCTATCATCCGTGGTTCTGCTCTTGGTGCTTTGAACTCAGTTCCAGAGTGGGAGGATAAAGTAATGGAGTTGATGGATGCTGTTGATACATGGATTGAGCTTCCTCCACGTGCTATTGACAAACCATTCTTGATGCCTGTTGAGGACGTATTCTCAATTACAGGTCGTGGTACTGTAGCAACTGGTCGTATCGAAACTGGTATCATCAAAGTTGGTGATGAGGTTCAATTGATCGGTCTCGGTGCTGAGGGCAAGAAGTCAGTTGTAACTGGTGTTGAGATGTTCCGTAAGTTGCTCGATAGCGGTGAGGCTGGTGATAACGTAGGTTTGTTGCTCCGTGGTATTGACAAAGACGAGGTTCGCCGTGGTATGGTAATTACCCACCCGGGTGTTGTTAAACCTCACGAGCAATTCAAGGCTTCTGTTTATATCTTGAAGAAAGAGGAAGGTGGTCGTCACACTCCATTCCACAACCACTATCGTCCACAATTCTACATCCGTACAATGGACGTAACTGGTGAGATTACATTGCCAGAGGGTACAGAGATGGTT
>JAZNBO010000011.1:0-39191 GCA_045587145.1 Paludibacteraceae bacterium | reverse complement strand
ACAAGAGTATGTTGACATCATCAACCAATACGGTGGTAAATTGCCAGACGCAGTAGGTATTCCAGAGGAGCAACTCCGCAAGGCATCTGAGAGCGCAGTTTGCAAGATCAACATCGACTCTGATAGCCGTTTGGCTTTCACCGCTGCTGTTCGTAAAGTGTTCGCAGAGAACCCAGGTGAGTTCGACCCACGTAAATACTGCGGCCCAGCTCGTGACCTCATGACTGAGCTCTACAAGCACAAAATCGTTAACGTTCTCGGTTCTAACGGCAAAGCATAATCATGGCACTCCCATTTATGACCGCTGCTGAGGCGGCGCAATTGGTACCTCACGGAGCAATATGTGGCATGGGTGGTTTCACCCCTGCCGGCGCTCCAAAGGACGTTCCTTCTGCTATCGCAGCGATGGCTGAGGCACTCCATGCTGAGGGCAAACCATATAAGATTGGTATGTACACTGGTGCTTCTACTGGTGACAGCTGCGACGGTGCTCTCGCTCGCGCTCACGCCATTGAGTTCCGTACTCCATACCAAGGCAACAAAGACCTCCGCACTGAGTTGAACGCTCAGGGTGCTCACTACTACGATATGCACCTCAGTGAGTTGGCGCAAGATCTCCGTTATGGTTTTATGCCAAAGCCAGACTTCGCTATCGTTGAGGCTTGTCAAGTAGTTGAAAAGGGTGACGAGGTAGAAATCGTTCTCACCGCTGGTGTGGGTAATGTACCTACCTTCTGTCGCTTGGCTGACAAGGTGATTGTGGAACTCAATGAGGCAATGCCTGCTGCTATGCGTGGTATGCACGATATCTATGAGCCAGCTGACCCACCTGTACGTCGTGAGATTCCTGTATATACCGTTTCTGATCGTATTGGTAAAGACTGCGTGACTATCCCAGCAGAGAAGTTGGCGGCAGTGGTTAAGACTAACCGTCCTAACGAGGTAGGTGGTTTCACTCCACTTGATGAGACTACTGCTAAGATTGGTGCTAACGTAGCCGCTTTCCTCGAAAACGAGATGAAAGAGGGTCGTATCCCAGCATCCTTCTTGCCAATCCAATCTGGTGTAGGTAACATCGCAAATGCGGTACTCTATGCGTTGGGTGATAATAAGAACATCCCAGCTTTTGAGATGTACACCGAGGTGATTCAAGACTCTGTAGTAGAGTTGATGAACGCTGGTCGCGTGAAGTTCGCGAGTGGTTGCTCACTCACTATTGGTTCTGATAAGCTCCAAGAGATTCTTGACAACCTTGATTTCTTCCGCGATAAATTGGTGCTTCGTCCACAAGAGATTAGTAATAACCCTGAGGTAGCTCGTCGTCTTGGTTTGATTACTATCAACACAGCACTCGAGGCAGATATTTTCGGTAACATCAACTCTACCCACGTATGTGGTACCAAGATGATGAACGGTATCGGTGGTTCTGGCGACTTCACTCGCAACGCATATATCAGCATCTATACTACTCCTTCTACCGCTAAGGGTGGTGCTATCTCGGCATTCGCGCCAATGGTTAGCCACCACGACCACAGCGAGCACTCTGTGAAGATCATCATCACCGAGCACGGTATTGCTGACTTGCGTGGTAAGAGCCCAATCCAACGCGCTCACGAGATCATCAACAACTGTGTGGATCCACAATACCGCCCATTGTTGAACGAGTACTTGGAGATGTCGAAGACCGCTCATACCCCTCACACCTTGAGCTGCGCATTGGCTATGCACGAGGAGTTCCTCAAGTCTGGCGATATGCGTAATACCAAGTGGGAGAATTATAAGCGATAATTACGTTTGCAATATGAAAAAAGACTGCTGAATTCAGCAGTCTTTTTTTTGTTGTTACCAAACTTCGTTGTTGTTGGTTGTGGGGCTCTTGGGATAGTCAATGGTGTAATGCAATCCACGGGACTCTTTGCGCTCCAATGCTTGTCGAGTGATTAGATAACCCACATTGATCATATTGCGCAATTCACAGATGTCCTTCGTGGCTTTCACGCGTTTGAATAAATCTTCGGTCTCTTCGTAGAGCAGGTCCAAACGCTCCCACGCACGACGTAAACGCAGATCGCTACGCACGATGCCTACATACGTGGACATCACTTGTCCTACTTCGCGCATGTCCTGCGAGATGAGCACATACTCCTCATTTGTCATTGTACCCTCGTCGTTCCAATCAGGAACGTTCTCGTTGAAATCGTAACTTTCTATTACTCCAAGAGAGTGTTTGGCTGCGGCATCGGCATAGACTACAGCCTCGATAAGTGAGTTGCTTGCCAAACGATTGCCACCATGCAAACCGGTACAGCTACACTCACCGACTGCATACAAACGACGGATAGAAGATTGTGCGTCTAAATCTACCTTAATACCTCCGCACATATAGTGTGCAGAAGGAGTAACTGGAATAAACTCCTTCGTAATGTCAATACCAAGACTCAGGCATTTCGCATAGATATTTGGGAAGTGGTGTTTGGTTTCCTCAGGGTCTTTGTGGGTTACATCGAGGCAGACGTGGTCGAGACCGTGAATCTTCATCTCGTTATCAATAGCGCGTGCTACAATGTCGCGTGGAGCAAGGGAGAGGCGCGCATCGTATTTCTGCATAAACTCCTCGCCATTGGGCAAACGAAGGATACCTCCGTAGCCACGCATAGCCTCAGTAATAAGATATGCTGGGTGTGCCTCTGCAGGGTTGTAAAGTGCTGTTGGGTGGAACTGCACAAACTCCATATCCTTGACTTGTCCTTTAGCGCGATAGACCATTGCTATACCATCGCCTGTGGCCACATTGGGGTTGGTAGTTGTGGCATAGACTGCACCCGTTCCGCCCGTTGCCATCAAAGTGATACGGCTGAGGTAGGTGTCAATTTTGCCTGTGTCAGGGTTGAGGATATATGCGCCATAACACTCGATATTTGGTGTGCGACGTGTCACACGCACGCCCAAATGGTGCTGAGTAATAATCTCTACTGCAAAATGATTTTCTAGCACATCAATGTACGGATTGGCACGTACAGCCGCCATGAGTCCGCGTTGAATCTCTGCGCCTGTGTCATCGGCGTGGTGGAGAATGCGGAACTCAGAGTGTCCACCCTCGCGGTGAAGGTCGAAAGTGCCATCGGCTTGTTTGTCGAAGTTCACGCCCCAATTAACAAGTTCTTCAATTTGTTTCGGAGCTTGGCGAACCACTTGTTCTACTGCCGCTGGATCGCTGAGCCAGTCACCTGCGACCATGGTGTCGTGGATATGCTTTTCGAAGTCATCGACAAGCATGTTCGTTACACTGGCGATACCGCCTTGCGCACGGCTGGTGTTGGTCTCTTCAAGAGTCGTCTTGCAGCAAAGCGCAATACGATACTTTTGAGTGCGGGCCACTTTGAGCGCGAAGCTCATGCCCGCTACGCCACCACCGATGATGAGAAAATCATACTTTTTCATTGTAGTTAGCGATTTTTATACATATCGTCGTAGTACTTCTCGTACTCGCCAGAGGTGATGTTGTCCATCCACTCTTGGTGGTCGAGGTACCAACGAACGGTTTTCTCGATACCCTCTTCAAATTGCAGAGAAGGTTCCCAACCCAATTCAGCTTGCAATTTGCGCGAGTCAATAGCGTAGCGCATATCGTGGCCTGCTCGGTCTGTGACGTAAGTAATGAGGTTCATGTCTTCTCCCTCTGCACGACCCAGGAGGCGATCTACTGTGTTGATAACCACTTTGATGATATCAATGTTTTTCCACTCGTTGAATCCGCCGATATTGTAGGTTTCTGCCACGGTTCCTTGGTGGAAGATAAGGTCGATAGCACGAGCATGATCTTCTACATAGAGCCAGTCGCGCACGTTCTCGCCTTTGCCATATACAGGCAATGGTTTGCGATGGCGGATATTGTTGATAAAGAGTGGTATGAGTTTCTCTGGGAACTGATATGGACCATAGTTGTTGGAGCAATTGGTCACAATAGTAGGCATACCGTATGTGTCGTGGAAAGCACGCACAAAGTGGTCGCTACTTGCCTTAGATGCAGAGTAGGGACTGTGAGGATTATACTTGGTTGTCTCCACGAAGAAGTCTTCGCCGTATGCCTCGTGGTGCTCGGACGATGCTTGGGTAGAGAATGGAGGCTCGATACCCTCAGGGTGGGTCATTTCAAGCGCACCGTACACCTCGTCGGTAGAGATGTGGTAGAAACGTTTTCCCTCGTATTTCTCTGGCAAGGCTTCCCAATAGAGTTTAGCTGCTTGCAACAGCGATAAGGTACCCATCACATTGGTGCGAGCAAAGGTAAATGGATCTTTGATTGAACGATCCACGTGGCTCTCTGCTGCGAGGTGGATAATGCCTGTGACTTGCTCTTCCTGCATGAGTGCGTACATGGCGTCAAAATCGCAAATGTCTGCTTTAACAAAGCGATAGTTGGATTTTTCCTCGATATCTTTGAGGTTAGCGAGGTTGCCAGCATAGGTGAGTTTATCCACATTGATAATACGGTAGTCTGGATACTTGTTTACGAATAGTCGTACGACATGGCTGCCAATAAATCCAGCGCCGCCAGTGATGATAATAGATTTCATGTTGTATAAGTTTTTAAATTACAAATCGTATTTGTTTGAAATGGTATTTACACTCTTCTCCGCTCTCTTTGCGTAGCACCAATTCTCCTTGGTTCGTAATGCCCACTAACTCTGCCGTAAATATTCCTTCTTCCGTTTCATCTGCTATGGCAGTAGGGGTGATGTTCACTTCTCGCTCTACATACTTATGCCACCCTGTGCGGCGGTAGATGCGTTGCAGATATGCGTCATATAGTTCGTCTGTGGGGCGTGTTTCCCACGCTTCCATTGCAGCTATCCAATCGTTGAGCAATGGTTCAAGGGGATAGTCCTGACCGGTAATTTGCTTCATGGATATGGGGTTAGGTGCGTTGCTCAGCCACTCGGTTTGATTCACATTCACGCCAATGCCTGCAATGCTATGACCAACCATTGTTCCTGATAAGCTATTTTCAATCAATATCCCCACCAATTTTCTGTTGCCGTAGTATATATCGTTGGGCCACTTGATGGTCAGTGCATCTTTGGGTAGATGTTTTGTCAATGTTTCCCAACATGCTAATGCTACTAACATGGATAGTCGCCATTGTTCTGTGGCTTGCAATCCTGTATAGCGCAATAGTGTAGAGAAGAGTAGGTTCTTGCCTTCCTCGCTTTCCCAGCTATTGCCTGCTTGTCCCCGTCCTGCTGTTTGATAGTCGGTGCGAATAGTGTATAGGTGCGGTAGTGCATCGGTGTATTGTTCGCGTAGCAGGGTGGAGGTACTATGTGTTTGCTTGATATACATTCAGTAGGTATTGCTCTATCACGCGTTGTATTTTTCTTGTTTTGCAATTGGCGCTGTTGACCATGACGGCAAACACCCATACTCTGCCATCGGGTAGGAAGATATATCCGGCGTAGTTTTTTGTACCACCGATGGTGCCACTTTTGGCATATACTTTGCCATGAAGGGGGGTGTCTCTTAAAAAGGAACTCAATGTACCACTCTCGCCGCTGCATGGTAATGAAGCAAGAAAGACTTCTTTATGTTTCGAACCATACATATAGCGTAATAGTTGTACGTACATAGATGGCGAGATAACCTCTTGTGGTGCTAATCCGCAACCATCTAGGATACGCGCACTGCGGAAACTCACTCCACGGTTTTTCCAATACTCACGCATGAAGTCGCACGCATTGTGTATGGTGCAAGGGGTGGTATATTTGGCACCAAAGGTGCGGAAAAGCATTTCTGCGTAGAGGTTGTCTGATTCTTGTTCTGTGTGGCGAATGATCTCTGCCAGAGGTTGACTCTCGTGTGTGAAAAGCAATGTTCGGGCAGGCATATTAGCAGGTTTCTCGCTCAGATAGGTCTCTGTGCCGTCAATAGTGATACCGCTGTTGCGTAGTATTTTGGTGAAGTCTCGCACAAGAATCAGTCCTGGATTAGGCATGTCGCCACGCACACCAAAGGTCTGCCTATTAGAAGGCACACTACCCACCAAATAACGAGTGTTATTATATGGTACACCATGTACGAAGGCTCCGTCGTAGGTAATGTGGGTACAACGTATATGATTCTCGAATTGGATTTCAGGAATCTCGGGTGTGGTGTATAGCACTTCGGCGATGCTGCCAACGGCGCCGCTTCGCAGTACGATGTTCATGGTGTTGTCTTGGTAGGCAAGGGCAAAAATACCTGGGGCATAGTAGTTGCCTGCATCTTCCCATAACCATGATGGGTTGAGTGCGTTGCCGTCAAAATAGCTCAAGTCTGCTACTACAGAACCTGTGATATGCTGAATACCTGCTTCACGCAGTTGGCGCACCCATTTGTACATGAAGTTTTTGTCGCCCACGTAGCGCGAACCGAATGTTGGATCGCCTCGTCCTTCTACAAATAAGTCGCCGTATAGAATGCCGTCTTGTATGTAGCCTGAATAGGTAATGGGTGTTTGGATACGGTAGTCTCCACCCCATATCTCTAACGCTGTGGCTGCGGTGAGCAATTTCATAGTAGAGGCAGGAGGGATCACCGCATTAGGACGGTAAGCATCAATCGTATCTCCCGTGTGATAGTCACAAATCAGTACGCCGATATTGGCATCTTGCGTATTGGGGTGAGTAGTTAGAATAGATAATATAAGTAATAATTTAAGCATAATCCATCAATTTCGCTGCAAAGGTACGCTTTTTTCTTGAGAAAAACAAAAAAGGTTTGTATATTTCCAAAAAATGTAGTACTTTTGCAGAAATTTTTGAACTATGAGCGATTCCAATACGCATTATGTGTACCAAGAGCCTGCCATTGAGTTTGTAACGGTGGCGGTGCAGTTGTGTCTTTATTTGGAGCAGGTGACAGAGTATGAGAAGGCAGATTTTATTGAGAAGATGCTGTGTCTATTGCCTCTGTTGTATCTTAAAGCGCGTCTTCTGCCTAAGAATGCAGAGGAAATGGACGGTTATCCTGAGCGTTTCGTTACGGAGCAAGAATACGAGGATCTGCGCCAATTCATCGCACAAAAATTAGGTTCTGATGATGCTTATTTGGAGGTGTTTGTGGAGGAGATGCGCTATTCTGATGAACCAATCACGGCTTTTATCTCGGAGAACATTGCGGATATTTACCAAGAGATAAAGGACTTGGCATGTAATTATCAGACCCGTGATGAAGCGGTTATGAACGATGCGTTGGTTAATTGCTTAGAGGCTTTTGAGCAACATTGGGGACAGAAGTTGCTCAATGTACTGCGCCCATTGCATCTTCTTGCTAACAGCGACGAAAAAGACTTTTAATGCTGTATATGAGTAGTTTTTTGCCAAATACTTTTGCGCCACACATTGATAAGACGGCTATTCAAACGCTACCTGTCGCTTTTTTTGAGGGTGAGGTTATTGTCGTGGATAAACCCGATATGGTGGCAGAAGCTGCGGCATATTTGCGCCAACATACCATTTTGGGAGTGGATACCGAGGCGCGACCATCGTTCAAGCGTGGGGTGCATTATCCTACTGCTTTGGTACAGATTGCTACTCTGGAGAGGTGTTATTTGTTCCGCCTGACGCATGTGGGAATGCCCGTTGAAATCGCACAAATCTTCGCGGATCCAGAGATATGCAAGGTGGGGTTAGCCTTCAAAGATGATATCAATGGTTTGCGCAGAAGACGTGATTTCAAACCGGCTAACTGCATAGATTTACAAGCAATGGTATGCAAGTATGGTATTATGGAGTTGGGGTTGCAAAAGATATTTGCTATTATCTTCGGTAAAAAAATCAGTAAGGCGCAGCAGCTCACTAATTGGGAGAACTCGTATCTCACGGCAGAACAGGCGCGTTATGCTTCTACCGATGCTTGGGCTACGCTCAGTATATATTTGGCATTGCAACAAGTGAAACCGCTATCCAAACGTGCGGTCGAAGCGCTCAAATGTGCTGAAAAAGAAGCGCAAATCCGCCGCCAACAAGAAGCAATGGCAAAGAAGTGTGCTGAAAGCACCCTGCCTTTAACCTCTAACCTCTCACCTCTCACCTAAAATGACAACAGTATATTTGAAACCACATAAAGAAGAGTCTCTTCTTCGTTTTCACCCTTGGGTTTTCTCGGGTGCTATTCGCAGTATTCAGTTAGATGCCAATTATCCGTATAACCAACCACAAGAGGGTGAGGTGGTGCAAGTGCTTGATTCTAATGGCAAAGTATTAGGAGTGGGACACTATCAAGTGGGTTCTATTGCTGTGCGTATATTGGCTTTTGGGGTGGGTGAGTTGCCTCGCGATTTTTGGACGGAGCGTATTCGGGCTGCGTATGAGGTTCGTTGCTCATTGGGATTGCTGTCTGTTACTAATAATCCTTATCGTCTTGTTCATGGCGAAGGTGATTTTCTGCCGGGGCTTATAGTGGATGTCTATGCAGATACAGCCGTTATTCAGGCGCATTCGATAGGTATGCACTACCACCGTCAAGAGATAGCAGATGCTATTGTGCAATCCGTTCCTCAGGTGGATAAGGTGTATTATAAATCCGATGATACTTTACCGCATAAGGCACCTATTCAGGGCGATCGTGTGGGGTATCTTATTGGTGCAGAAAAAGCCGATTTCAACGGTGATTTCTGGGCTAAGGAGAACGGGTTGGATTTCCGTATTGATTGGCTCCGTGGACAGAAGACGGGATTCTTTATTGACCAACGTGATAATCGATCTCTGTTGGAGCATTATGCCCAGGGCAAAGAGGTGCTTAATATGTTTTGTTATACAGGTGGCTTCTCTGTCTATGCGTTGCGAGGTGGTGCTAAATTGGTTCACTCGGTAGATGTGAGTCAAAAAGCGATTGACCTAGTACGTAGTAATGTGGCGCATAATTTTGGTGAGGGTGCGCCGCACGAGGCGTTTGCTGAGGAGGCGTTTGAGTTTATGGCTAAGAATCAGAATAAGTACGATCTGATTGTGTTGGATCCACCGGCTTTTGCTAAGCACCGCGATGCGGTTAAGAATGCGTTGCGCGGTTATCAGCGTCTTAATGCGAAGGGCATACAGGCTATCCGTCCAGGAGGTATATTATTTACTTTCTCTTGTTCGCAGGCGATTGATAAGGACATGTTCCGTTTGGCAGTCTTCTCGGCTGCGGCGCAGGTGGGACGTAAGGTGCGTATTTTGCATCAACTGCATCAACCTGCTGATCACCCAATTAATATCTATCACCCAGAGGGAGAGTATCTCAAAGGTTTGGTGTTGCAGGTAGAATAGTGCTGCAAAATCTTTGATTTAAGCCGTTTTGGGTTTTTGCAATGCGTTTTAAGTTATATTGTTTTGACTTAAAACGCATTTTTCTTTGATTTGAGCGCATATCTCAATAAATCACGGAAGGGGTATTGTGTATGTAAAAAAAAAGTTGTAATTTTGCAGTCGTTTTTGCGCGTGCGTGCGCATTGTTAGTGGAACAGAGAAAACTAATAAAAATACAAGATATGGAAGAATTGAATCAACAAGTAGAACAACAAGAGAAGTATGATGGTTCGAGCATTCAGGTGCTCGAAGGTTTGGAAGCGGTACGTAAGCGTCCTGCGATGTATATCGGCGATATTTCGCAAAAGGGTTTGCACCACTTGGTTTATGAGGTGGTGGATAACTCTATTGACGAGGCGTTGGCTGGTTTCTGTAGTATGATTGAGGTGACAATCAACGAGGATAACTCCATTACGGTTCAGGATAATGGTCGTGGTATTCCTGTGGATATGCACCCAAAGGAGAAGAAGAGTGCGTTGGAGGTGGTAATGACTGTCTTGCACGCTGGTGGTAAGTTCAATAAGGATAGTTATAAGGTATCTGGTGGTTTGCACGGTGTGGGTGTGAGTTGTGTGAATGCGCTTTCTACTCACTTGCATGTGGAGGTACGTCGCGATGGTAAGGTGCATGCACAAGACTATGCGAAGGGTAAGCCATTGGCACCAGTAACTGTGATTGGCACGTATGGTGAGAGCGAAGGAACGGGTACTCGTGTACAGTTCTGGCCTGATGGTAGTATTTTTACGGAAACGGTATATCAATACGATATTTTGGCTAACCGTATGCGCGAGTTGGCGTATTTGAATGCAGGTGTTCGCATTTCTTTGACGGATAAGCGTGTGAAGAATGAGGACGGTAGTTTCAAGGGTGAGATTTTCTATTCAGAGGAGGGTCTTAGCGAGTTCGTTCGTTATATTGATGGCACCCGCACGCCGCTGATTTCTGAGGTTATTCACTTGAATACGGAGAAGTATGGTACACCAGTAGAAGTGGCGATCATTTATAATACCGATTTCAACGAGAATGTACATAGTTATGTGAACAATATCAACACTATTGAGGGTGGTACTCACGTAGCAGGTTTCCGTGCGGCTTTGACTCGTGTGATGAAGAAATATGCTGATGAGAGTAAGATGTTGGAGAAGGCTAAGTTGAAAGATAAAGATGGTAATGCGAATATCGATGCAAATGACTTCCGTGAGGGTTTGACGGCTATTATCAGTGTGAAGGTAGCAGAGCCTCAGTTTGAGGGTCAGACAAAGACTAAGTTGGGTAACTCCGAGGTGGCTGGTATGGTTTCTTCGGCTGTGAGTGAGGCGTTGACCAACTATTTGGAGGAGCATCCAGAAGATGCGAAGAAGATTGTTGAGAAGGTGATTTTGGCGGCTCAAGCGCGTATTGCTGCGCGTAATGCACGCCAGAGTGTGCTCAGGAAGTCGCCTCTTGGCGGTGGTGGTTTGCCAGGTAAGTTGGCGGACTGCGAGAGCAAAGATCCTGCTGAGTGCGAGATTTTCCTTGTGGAGGGAGATTCTGCGGGTGGTACTGCTAAGACAGGTCGTGACCGTAAGATTCAGGCTATTTTGCCATTGCGTGGTAAGATCTTGAATGTGGAGAAAGCGATGGAGCACAAGGTGTTTGAGAGTGAGGAGGTGCGCAATATCTTCACAGCATTGGGTATTACTTTTGGTACAGAAGAGGATCCTAAGGCGTTGAATCTTAGTAAGCTTCGTTATAATAAGGTGATTATTATGGCCGATGCCGATGTCGATGGTGCGCATATTGCTACGCTGATTATGACTCTTTTCTTCCGTCACATGAAGGAAGTGATTGAGCAAGGTCACTTGTTTATTGCTATGGCTCCGTTGTATTTGTGCTCTAAGGGTAGTTATAAGGAGTATTGCTGGAATGACCAACAACGTTTGGAGTTCATCATGAAGTATTGCAATGGTGATGAGCGCTTGGTTAAGACACAACGCTATAAAGGTCTTGGTGAGATGACTGATGAGCAATTGTGGGAAACTACGATGGACCCTGCTCGTCGTTTGTTGAAGCAGGTGACTATTGAGAATGCGGCAGAGGCGGATCGTACTATTGCTATGTTGATGGGTGATGATGTGGCTCCTCGTCGTGAGTTTATCGAGAAGAACGCAACCTACGCTAAGATTGATGCGTAAGCTCATGCCTTTACACCATACACATTACACTATACACCAATGAAGATAGCAGTATATTGTAGTGCAAAAGACAGAATACCGGAGGAGTATTTGGCTCTTGGCGATGTGCTAGGTCAGTGGATTGCTCGGGCTGGACACACTTTGGTGTATGGTGGTGCCACGGGTGGACTGATGACACGTGTGAGCAATGCGGCGAAGGCTGCGGGCGGCACGGTGGAAGGTGTGATACCCCAACGCATTATTCAGGCCAAGCGTATGGCAGATAATTGCGATGTACTATATACAGTGACCAATATGTGCGAGCGCAAACAGAAGATGAAGGACTTGTCAGATTGTTTTGTTTGCTTGCCGGGTAGTTATGGTACGCTTGATGAGATGATGGACGTAGTGGCGAGTGGTACGGTAGATGAACATCGTAAACCCTGCTTCGTGCTGAACTACCAAGGGTTCTACGAAGGACTGAAACAGCAGACAGAGCACATGCGCAAACTATCCTTTTTGCCACAAGAAGAACAGTATGCTCCTCAGTTCGTGGACACAATAGAAGAATTGATAGATAAACTAATAGTAATTAAACTTTAAAAAACACATACTTATGCAAACAGTTAAAATGCTTAGTACCAAGCAGTTTGAGCAATGGTTGCAAGAGCAAGCACAGATTGTTGTGCGCTATCGTAAGGTAGAAAAAAGTGATCTCTTAGCAGAATATAACACGTTGAAGGAGGTGGTAGAGTCAGCTGATTTCCAATCTAAAAAGACTAAACTCACTACGACTCGCTATGCCGATACCCAAGAGGGAAGCACCATGGCGCTTTACAAACAGTTGGGTTGGAAATCGTCGGTTATTCTTTATAAGTGGCTTAAAAAACAAGCGTGGAAGGAGAAACCAGAGGTAGCTCAATACTTGGAGCTATCTGAGCAAATCCAAACGCCTGAGTTCCAACAGGCTAATGCTTTTTGGAAGAATCCAAAACGCTGGTTTACTACTCCTGAAAGCCAACAAGAGAAACGCTATAATGAGTTGGTAAAGCATGCGGATATTGTATTTTTCTTCCAACATACAGAACAAGAGATAGCGGAGTTGGAGAGTTACTCTACCGTGTGGACGGAGGAGTGTGAAACGGCTAAATTGTCTGCTGTATGGCAAACAGGTTTCCTCTATCCAAGTAAGGATTTCAAGGCTGACCACTCGCATGTGAGTGAGCAACAGGCATATACTAAAGGTAGAAATACCCAAGTGATTAATCGTATGTGGAGTATTTTTACCAAGAAAGAGAAGACTACTTCTCCTGCTTGGCACCCAACTAAGGGTATGATTATGCAGGATTTTGCTTATACGAGCGATGTGTGGCATACGGCAGAGGCGGTTGCTCCTACGTCGGGTGTTATTCAGGCTAAGGTACGCATAGCGGGCAAGGCGAAACATGTTTGCTGTTTGACGACTGTTAATGCTAAGAAGTCTTTGCACCTTTTGCCTGCTGATCATGTGGTTAAAGAGGCTATCTACACGCTTGTTTGGAACGAGAAGGAGATAGTGAACTATGTGAATAATGTAGAGGTATCTCGCACGCAGAATCCATTGGCAGGTGAAGCACTTCATTTGTTGGTTCGCAGTTATTTGCCACAAGAGCAGAAGGGTGGTGCAGGTCAGATGGATATAGATTGGATTCGTATCTATAACCAAAAGTAAATCGTTTTGACCTGAAATAGTAAATTGTAAATAATCAAATAGTAAGTCATTTTATGTTTTTGATTGCAGGGCCATGTGCCATAGAGGGTCGAGATATGGTGATGCACACCGCTGAAACATTAAAGCAGGTGTGCGACCGATTGGGCATCACATTGTATTTCAAATCCTCATACGATAAAGCGAACCGTACGAGTTTGTCTGAACGCGGTGTAGGTATGGAGAAAGGGTTGGAGATTTTGCAAGAGGTGAAGTCCACTTTCTCGTTGCCTATTCTCACCGATGTGCATGAGTCGTGGCAATGTGCGCCTGTGGCGGAGGTGGCAGATGTGTTGCAGATTCCTGCTTTTCTCTCTCGTCAAACCGATTTGTTGGTGGCTGCGGCTCAGACGGGCAAGGTGGTCAATGTGAAGAAAGGTCAGTTTATGGCGCCTTGGGATATGCGCGGTGCTATCGCCAAGATAGAAGCCAACCATCCACTTGCCTCATCGCCCGATAGCCTTATCGCCTCAAAAAGTATCTGGCTCACGGAGCGCGGAAGCAGTTTTGGTTATGGTAATATCGTAGTGGATATGACATCGTTGGTGAAGATGCGCGAGTATGGTTATCCTGTGGTGTTCGATGCTACGCATTCGGTGCAGCAACCAAGTAGCCAAGCTGGTGTGACGGGTGGTAATCGTGAGATGGTTCCTCATCTGTTGCGTGCTGCGGTGGCAGTGGGCATTGATGGGCTTTTCTTAGAGGTGCATCCAGAACCAGAGAAAGCGATTTCTGATGCTGCTAACCAAGTACGTCTTAGCGAGGTCGAACATATTCTGCGCCAAGCACAGAGAATCGAATCTGCTCTCAATTCATAACTTATCACTCATAACTCGTAACGACATTATGTACGCAAAAAGAGCAAAAGAGATATTTGATACAGAAATTCATGAGTTGGAAAAACTC
Organism: Paludibacteraceae bacterium; assembly: GCA_045587145.1. Classification (GTDB taxonomy): domain Bacteria; phylum Bacteroidota; class Bacteroidia; order Bacteroidales; family Paludibacteraceae; genus Colicola. The sequence goes on along the minus strand of JAZNBO010000011.1, from coordinate 25,059 downwards.
AGAAACAGTATTGACGCCACTTTTGATAAGGTGGTAGAGGTACTTTATGGTTGTCAAGGTAAGGTGGTGATGATGGGTATTGGCAAAACAGGTATTATTGCGCATAAGATGGCGGCCTCTTTTGCTTCTACGGGTACTCCGTCTATTTTTGTCAATGCTGCGGAGGCGGTACATGGCGATTTAGGTATGTTGAGTGCGAATGATGTGGCGATACTTGTGAGCAATAGTGGTGCTACTAATGAGATACTCAGTATTATTGATCCGCTTCATCGCATGGGTTGTACTATTGTGGCTATGACCGGTAATTTGGACTCTCCGTTGGCGCAGCGTGCGGATTATGCACTCTCTATTCATGTGGATACGGAGGCGTGTCCATTGGGTCTTGCACCTACTACTTCTACCACGGCTACTCTGCTCATGGGCGATGCGCTGATGATTTGTCTCATGGAGATGCGTAAGTTTAAGGCGGAGAATTTTGGCCTTTATCATCCAGGTGGTGCATTGGGCAGACAATTGTTGGGTAGAGTAAGCAAGTGTATGAGCACTGATGTGCCTCGTGTACAGGTGGATTCTATTTTCAGGGATGTTGTTTCTGAGATGACCGATAAGCATTTGGGTATGACGATGGTGTATGACCAAACGTGTTGTGTGGGTATTATCACCGACGGTGATGTACGTCGTGCTATCCTCAAATACAACGATGTGCAGATAACGGCTGCGGATATTATGACGCCATCTTATAAGCATATTGCTAAGGACGCTCTGTTGAGCGATGCGTTGGCAACTATGGATAAACATAATATCACGACTTTGGCGGTCACGGAAGATGCAGAAAGCCAAGAAATTATTGGAATCATTTCTATTCACCATATCATTGATTTTCAATCTTAAGACATGATTATTCATTTACCTAAAAATATATCGCACGCGTACGCGCAAGAGTTTGCAGAGGGTATTGGGGCTTTGTGTTTGGAACAGCCTGAGTATTTTGTTCTTATTACGAATCACACTGTGAAGCAGTTGCCTGAGTCTATTGCAAGTTTCGCGCTCAATCATTGGGTTTTTAATTCGGATATGCAGCTTTCTTCTCGTGCTTATCATGCGGACACTTATCGTGTGGAGGTTGCTGATACGTATATCGGTGGTGATCAGAAGAACCAGCTGATGATAGCGGGTCCTTGTGCTATTGAGAGTCGTGAGCAGATTGAGCAATCGTGTCAGATGCTCAAGGAGCAGGGTATTCGTGTGTTGCGTGCGGGTTGTTATAAGCCTCGTACTTCTCCTTATACGTTCCGTGGTTTGGGTGAGGACGGACTCAAACTCCTTGCGGAGATGCGTGAGAAGTATGGGTTGTTGATTGCTACTGAGATGCGTGATGCTACGCATGCGGATAAGGTGGTTGAGTATGCCGATATTGTGCAGGTGGGTGCTAAGGCTATGTATGATCACGGTTTGCTTACGGCGGCAGGTCAATCAGGCAAGCCTGTTATTCTGAAGCGCGGTTTTGGTTCTACGCTGCAGGAATTGGTTAATTGTGCCGATTTCATCATGAGTTGTGGTAATAATCAGGTTATTTTGTGTGAGCGTGGTATCCGCAGTTTTGAGACGAATACGCGCTTTACGCTTGATTTGTGTGGTGTGGCTTGGTTGAAGCAGCATTGCAATTTGCCTATTATTCTTGATCCGAGTCATGCTATGGGATATGCGTATGGTATAGCAGATTTGGCGCGTGCTTGTACAGCGATGGGGATCGATGGTCTGCTTATTGAGACGCACCCTCAACCTAATCTGGCGCAGAGCGATGCACCGCAGCAACTCGACCATAAGCAGTTTGCTGAGATGTATGCTTCGTTGCAACCGATCGCCCAAGCAGTAGGAAAGAGATTGGTGTAATTGGGAGTGTTGCGCGATTGTTATTGGTGTAAGTGGAGGTATAAAAAGGCTGTTTCTTAAGATTTCCTTCTTTTTGTGCTTCCCTTGTACTTTCCTTGTAAAATACCAACGACGAACCTAGGAAGAACCAAAGAACATCGAAAGAACCTCGCACGACAAAAAGTGCGTTTTTTTAAGATTCCGAGCTCCGCTACCTGATATGGCTAGTACATGTTGTAATAGCAATTTGGTATGTTATTGAAATGTTGATATAGTTATCTTTGTATCTTGATAGATCTTATACTTGCAGGTCTAGCAATATGGTTTCTTGTCGAAAATTTTATGTATTATTTCTGATAATTTTGACAATTACCCTTGATTTTAATTATTTTTGTAGGCACGAAGTGCCGTATTTTTGTTTCAAAAAAATCCTAGAATTGTCAATAATTGTCAATTATAATTCTTATCTCGCATTCGCTCGAACGAACTGCTTCGCTGTACGTCAATAATTGTCGTTAAAAATTCGCCTCTCGCCTAATCAAAAATACTCCTTCACAGCAAACTCATACTGACTGATGAATATCTGTTTGAAAGCGTGCAAGTTGTTTTGCTCATAGAAGATTAACATTGCTTTTTTGTAATCGATAGAATCTACCGTACGGAAGGATAATGGACAATACCCATTGGCGATCAACAGGGCATTACTTGTGATGCGAGCTGTACGCTTATTACCATCCATAAATGGTTGAATATAACTCAGCAATACCAATGCTAGTAAAGCTTTCTCAAACACATTGCTCTTGCTATTGATTAACTCACATGTCGCTTGCACCGCTTCGCGAATCTGAAATTCATTGTCTAGAGGGCGATAGTTGGTGCCTGTTATACCTACACGGCGATGACGCAAACCTTTATCTACCGAAAGTTCTTTGGTCAATAACGAGTGAATATCCTCAATATGACCAATAGTCAAGTTCTCGAGATAATCAGGATTATCTAGTACAAAACGCAAAGCATCTTTATGGTTTAGCAGCATCACGGCTTCCTCTTTTGTCTTGCCGTCTGCTGTCTTGCTCTCGCGCAATAGACGTTCGGTTTCCAAAAGCGAATAGGTATTACCTTCTATTTGCGATGATTTCCAACTCAAATCAATACCCAAGCGTTCCATTTCTCGGCGATACTCGTTTTCCGTCATGGCATCTATATGCGAACGATATTCCGCTTGCAGGGCAGTTAGGCGTTCCATCTCTTCATTAGTAAAGAGGGAGACCATAGGCAATTGCTCTTTGATAAGTGCGAAATTGAAACTCGTTTGCATTTGTCGTTCATCCACATCTTTTGCAAAATAGGTGTCAAGTGACAAAGGCATAAGTAGATGAGCGCGATTAGACAGTCTATAACGCGTAGCGCGCGCCTTGCCTTCTACCATAATATCTCCCGCCTCAATGCCTGATGCGATAGCACGTTTGAGTGTAGCATCGCTTTCTTGGAAGTTGATGCCAACACGAATTTCCTCCCTAGAAGAAAGGGGATGATAATGCAAAAATTGCAGTATTTCACGAGCTGTTTCCATAGTCTTTTTTATAAATCGGTGCAAAATTACAAAAAATATTTGGATTATCGGCTCAATTTGAGCCAAAAAATGCAAAAAAATCGACATTTTTGAGCCGATTCTCCATTTTTCTCACCTTTCACCCCTCGCCTTTCGCCTCATCGCCTCATCGCCCATTAGGCGGCACGCCGTCCACTAAACACTTATTTTGTTATTGCTCAACTGGCAACAAGTTGCCCATTATGAGCAAACAACAAAATATGACCATTGATTTTTAATTATTTTTGTAGCCATCAAAGATGGCGTATTCTTGTTTCAAAAAGAAATTGATGTTAATTGCTTTCCTGACAGAGTAACCTACTTTCCTAAAAAGGTTGACTCATTTTCTAAAAAAGTTGTCCCCTTTCCTGAAAAGCTTGACTAACAATTGTGCATCTCATATGCGTTTTTGCATGCGCTCCTATGTTCATTGTCCCGAATGCTATTCGGGTATTCTTGCTTCTTTGTCCATTAGCCTCCAATTGTATTGGGGTACTTACCTTCCGCTGGCTGTCTAGTTCTCGGCGGTAGTTCGCCGAGCCATTTTTCCACCATTTGGTTCAGTTCTCGCGGCTATCCCCGCGAGTAATTCCGCACCTCTAATCAGGTACTTTATGCTCTTAAATTGTCGCAATCTTAAAGTTGTACTTTAAATTTGCGCAATTATGGAGCAGTTGTTCGGAAATTCCGAATACCCACTTCAGTATCCGAGTAACCCTTGGCAACTCAGAAAAATCGGAAATCCCGATTTTTATATCCCGCCTCTAAACTCTAAACTATAGCGTAGCGTTCACTAAACTAAAAAAGAGTATCTCTCTTTTTTTCTAGAATTTAGGCCTTTTTCTTGGATTATTGCGAAAAAAGTCGTATCTTTGCGCACGTTTTTAGGTAAACCTAAATGTAGTTTTGAAATTATTGCAGTTTGTGTATGTTTTCACTAGCAGAAATGGACACTCTATATAGGGGAGGATATATGCGACAACTGCTCACTCCATTCGGTGTGGGCTTTTTGTCGATGTAACCGTGCGCCTTTATACCAACGATAGATATGAAGATATCATTCCAAAGTCAGCTGTATTGACAGTGTATTACACTGATAAATTGTAGGAACATTGCAGTGAAATTTAATATTGGCTATTGGAGAGCCAATTAAAATATTTTATAAATCATTCATAAAAATTGGAGTATGAAAGAGTCTAAATCAAAATCAAAACAAATTGGTCAAGTTTTTACACCTCGATTTATTGTTGAGGCAATGTTGAATTATTGTGAGTACAAAACTTCTAAAATCCTATCTAAACATGTAATAGATAATAGTTGTGGAGATGGTGCTTTTTTGCAAGTAGTAGTGTCAAGGTATTGTGAGGAAGCATTAAAGACTGGTATGTCGAAAGAGGATTTGAAGAATGATTTGGAAAAATATATTCATGGTATTGACACAGATGAAGTAGCTTATAAAGCATGCCTTGAAAATCTAAGTAATATAGCCCATTCATATGGTGTGGATAATGTTAAGTGGGATATATATAACCAAAGTTCGTTGTCATTAGCCATATTTCATGGAAAAATGGATTATGTTGTAGGAAATCCACCTTATGTAAGAGTTCATAATTTGGATTCCACCTATGAAGAAGTTAAACAATATAAGTTTGCTAATGGTGGTATGACGGATTTGTATCTTGCATTTTTCGAGTTGGGTTTTTTGATGTTGAACTCTACGGGAATAATGTGTTATATTACCCCTAGTTCTTGGTATAATAGTGTTGCTGCTCTCAATATGCGTCAATACATCATGCGAAAGAAAAATCTTGTGTCCTTAGTTGATTTAGGACATTTTCAACCTTTTGCACATGCTACTGCATATACAGTAATTTCTATTTTTACTAAGGAAAAATATGCTGACACATTTGATTTTTATACATATAATGGTGATTCTAATAGTAGAGATTTTGTAGCCAAGTTAACATACGAAGATGTGTTAATCGACAACTGCTTTTATTTGTCAGAAAAACACCATTTGGATAATCTTAGGAAAATCAAAATGTCTGCTAGCCAAAAGTTTATTTCTGTAAAAAATGGTTTTGCCACTTTGGCGGATAGTGTCTTTATTGGAGAACATGTTCCTGAATCAAATATTACAATAAGAGTACTTAAAGCTTCTACTGGTAAATGGACTAAATGTTTGTTCCCTTATGACCAAAAAGGCAAATTATTACCTGCTGATGTCGCATTGTCGAGTACTGCTGTTTTCGCCTATTTGAATGAACATAAAGAGGAACTTTTGAAAGGTCGCCCTGAGTATACTGGTTGGTATGAATTTGGAAGAACACAGGCTTTGTTGGATGTACAGAAAGAGAAACTTGCTATAAATTCCTTGTGCCGTACAGAAAAGGACTTCAAGTTAAATGAAGTTCATATAGGCGAAGGAATATATAGTGGATTATATATTGTTACTGATTACGATATTCCATTTGATGATATAAAGAAAATCATTGTATCTACGGATTTTGTTGAATATGTGAAATTACTCCGAAAATATAAGAGTGGAGGGTATTACACATATAATTCAAAGGATGTGGAGCAATATATAAATTGCTATTTAACCTATAAATCCACAAAAAAATATGTTAACAAATCGAAAATTTTTGAACAAAATCCTACGCTCTTTTGAGGAATTTGTTAATTGTGGTACCTCAAGAAGTACTGCTAAGTTAAAACCTTTACATGGTGCAATTGCACAAGACTTAGCAGAGATATTAGGTGCCGATTTCTACATTAAGTCACAAGGATATGGCGATGATAAAGAAGCTAGTATTCAAGGACGATATGTAGATAAGATGGTTGACATCACGATTAAAGAACGCAAAACAGGAAAAGCTGTTGGCGGTATTGCAGTGAAATTTGTTATGCAAAATTATTCTCAAAACTCTAATAATTATTTTGAGAATATGTTAGGTGAAACTGCAAATATACGCACCGCAAACTGTCCATATTTCCAAATATTTATTATTTTGGATAAATTGCCATACTATAAGAAAGGTGGCGAACTTCAAAAATGGGAAGAGTTTACCGATCATAATATTGAGAAATATTGTAAGTTGTCACATGATGATGTGAGAACTTTCTTCCATACCCCAGATAAAACATTAATTTACATAGTTCATGTATCACCAGAGGCAGATAGAGTAAGGACAAAGGATGGTTATATGAGATTCTATCACAACAACCCTCCTCAAATGTCTTTAACTACACATAAATATCCAGACATTAAGGAAGACGGTGCTGTTATCCTAAATGATTATGAAGTGTTTATGCGTAAAGTATATCACACAATAATGGCTAGATAATATGGGCTTTTTTGATAAATTATTTGAATCTCCTTACGAAAGAGAGCAACGTGAAAGGAGAGAATTGGAAAAGATTGCTGAAAATTCATGGAATAATACATTATCAGGCATGCTTGCTGAAAATAGAAAATTATGTGAAAAATATAGCAAGCTTTTTCCTCTTGGCTATAAGCATATAGAGCAAAAGTTTGCTTATGAGCGAACTCCTCAAAAAGAATATAGTATTGTTTGTGCTGTTGTTGATATGATACGTTATGAGTTAGGTTTTTTGGTTCCTAAATCTCAGATAGAAGGTATTATAAATGAATGTTATGTTTATGAATTTTCAAAGGGCAACTATTTTAGTGTTATTAAGGCACGGATGAAAATCGATAACTTATGTTCTAGAGTTAATAAAGAGAAATCTGATGCGTTAGAGGCAAGAAGACGGAGTTTTAGCGCCAGTGGTTATCCATATTTTGTTGGCTCTCTAAGTTTACCCAAAGAAGAGTATGATGGTCTAACGTATGATTATAGGACTGTTGAAGCACCTATTATCAAAGAACTTCGGTTAAAGAAGACTGAGGATGAACGTAATGCAGCAGAAGCAAGAAGAAGGGAAGAGATAGCAAATGAGAAACTTGAAAGGCAATTGAGAACTGGTAATGAGTATTATTTCCAAATTAATGTTACCAATGAGCAAAAACAATATGCGATACAGTTGGTTGATTATTCTATTCGTAACCATCCTGTAACAGATATTTTTGCTCATGATCCAGATGGAAAGAGGCGTCAGAGAGAATTTCGTTTTACTGGTACGTTAGGAGAGGTCGTTTTTGCAGATGCGTATGGATTACCTCGTCCTACTAGGTCTTTCGGTGCGATAGATGGTCAAGACCACGGACAAGATTTTACTTTACAATTGGGTAGTCATACTTACTCTATTGATGTAAAATCTATGCATAGGAAAGGTAATGCATTTCTAGATAACTATGTTCTTAATATCCCTAGTTATCAATTGCATAAAAGTTTTTCTAAAACTGATTTCTATTTTTGTATTAGTTTTCATGAGGTAAATGGAGCGACTATTGCTACTTTTATAGGTCTAGTTAAAAAAGATTCAGTATTAAGTGGTAAAATTGGTGATTTATTTAAACAGGGAACAAAACGAATAAGAGAAGATCACACGAGTTTTACTTTCATGCGTGATACCTATGAAATTATGTTTAAAGACATCTCAACTCCATTATTAACTGACAAGATTAGAAGATTGCCAGGCTTCGCTATTTTACATCTTGCTCCTGGTAGTAGAAAAAATAATATTTATTAGTTATACTATATGATGGACTATTCTAACCAAAAGTCGGAAATCGCTCTTAAAAACATTTCAGTTATTATTAAAAATAATCCTATATTAAAATCTTACCTATTGAAGATTTTAAAAAAATATCATGCTATTCATGAAAACGAAAAGGTATGCGATGTTTATTTGGAAAATTTTGAATATGTTGTAACTGGGAAAGTAGCAGAGTCAGATTCAATATCCAATCTAAAAAAGGTAGGTTTTTTAGATCCCGTTTTCTTGTGTGCTTTTGATGTCGCTCTTTCAGAAATGGTAGGTTATTATCGTTCTCATATGTATAAATTGTGCACATCTAACTTGAATCAAAGATTTGATGATATTGTTTCTGATGAGTTAAGGGATGAAATCTTAAAATTGGGTGAGAAGACTAAAATGGCTCATCCTATTGGAATACTTGATTAATAATTAAAAATAGTAAAGCAAATATATGATAAGTTATAGCAAAGTTAACCTGTGGTTAATATATTATTTGTAATATGAACTATGAGTAATATAAAGATTACATATTGGAGGAACGAGGATGGAAAAATACAATGCCCAGGAGATTCTTGTCCTGCAAATTGCGAATAACATGAAGATAAAAGTGCACAAACCGATAAAGAATTATACTATTCCACTAGCAACTACTAAATCCCCGCCTTTCTTTGTCCATTATCCCGAATACTATTCGGGGCATCCTTGCGTTCCCGCCACCTGTTGTGTATTTGCCAGTGATCTGGCAAAATTCTCGCCTCTTTTCTTTCGCTACCGTTGGCTGTTATGCTCTCGCGGTTCCGCCCGCGAGATTTCCTCGCCTTTAAACCTTAAACTTTAAACTGCGCTTTGCGCAACTCCCCGCCTCTACACTCTACACCCTAAACAGTAGGCGTCCTCTAAACTAAATTTGGCGAAAAAGTCGCTATTTTCTTGCATATCTGCAAAAAATATTGTATCTTTGCGGGCGGTAATCAAAAAACATCCCCACTATGGCAACATTATCTAAATCCAAGTACACTCTATCATGCCAATGCCCAAAGGCATTATGGCTCAGAACCCACAAACCCGAAGTGGCAACTATCGACGCTTCCGTCGAAGCACGCTTTGCTACAGGCAACGAGATTGGCGACATGGCCAAATCGCTCTTTGGCGAGTACGTGGACACCACCACCTATACAGACGGCAAACTGGACATCTCCGCTATGATCGCCAAGACCCAAGCGCTGGTCAAGAGCGGTTGCCCTGTGATCTGCGAAGCGGCTTTTGCGCCTAAGCACCACTATTGCGCGGTGGATATCCTCTGCAAGACCGATGGCGGCTGGGCAATCTACGAGGTCAAGAGTAGCACCAGCCATGTGGGCGATGCAGCTACCGATCCTAAGTTTGCCAAATATGCCACCGACATCGCCTACCAACGCTGGGTGCTGGAGCAATGTGGCATCCGTGTGACAGGCACCTATCTCATCACCCTCTGCTCCGACTATGTGCGCCATGGCGAACTGGAGCTCAAGACCACAGCCAACGGATACGGACTATTCAATATCATTGACCTTGCTCCAGCGGTGGAGAACGAATACCTCAAGGTGCATAATCAATCGCTCGTGGCACTGCAGACCATGGAGCAAACCACCGAGCCCGAGCAGGCGCTCTCTACGCATTGCCATAACCCATACAAATGTGCCTTCTGGCAATACTGTACCCAGCATCTGCCTGAGCCATCGGTGTTTAATGTGTATGGTATGACCTTCGCCAAGAAACTCGAGCACTACCACGCAGGCCTTATCACTTTCGAAGACCTCCAATCGGTAGAGGATATCACCAAGAATCCTATTCGCAGTATGCAAGTGCACTGCACCCTCAACCAGGAAGGTCATATCCACCCACAGGGTATTCAAGCGTTCTTGGATAAACTCTCCTATCCGCTCTATTTCTTGGACTTTGAGAGTATGCAACCCGTGGTGCCTTTGTACGACGACACCAAGCCCTATATGCAGATATGCTTCCAGTACTCGCTCCACTATATCGAGCACGAGGGTGGCGAACTCAAGCATAAGGCATTCTTGGCGCAGAGCAATGGAAAGGACCCACGCCGCGAACTGGCTGAGGCATTGTGCCGTGATATACCACGCAATGTATGCATCATGGCGTATAACGACCCATTCGAGAAAACGCGTATCCGAGAGATGGCAAGCATCTATCCCGATCTGAGTGAGCATCTGATGAATATAGAGAGCCATATTGTGGACTTGCTCGTACCTTTCCGTCAGGGCTGCTATTATCTCCCTGCGATGGGTGGTTCGTTCAGTATCAAGGTGGTGTTGCCAGCACTCTTCCCAAATGATGCTGAACTCAACTATCATAACCTGAGCACATTGGTGCAAAACGGTGGCGATGCGATGACCATCTTCCCTAAGATTCAGCACATGAGCCCCGAAGAGGCAACTCAGGCACGCCAAGCGCTATTAGACTACTGCCACCTCGACACCCTCGCTATGGTGAGAATCTGGCAAGAGTTGATGAAGAAAGTATAGAAGTTAGATCGCTGCGCTGTAGATCGGGCAGAGCCCTGTAGATGGTAGATCGCCCTATGGGCTGTAGATCGCTGCGTTCGTGAGTTCGATTAACCAAATGTGCACCCTACACTAGAAAAAATGCCTCCAAAGCGCTTTTTATTTGCATATCTAAAAAAAAGTGTATCTTTGCAGCACTTTTTGTGCAGCACTTTTTGTGTAGCACTTTTTGTGTAATTTAATAAATAGCAGAATATGAAAGAGTTAGAAAATCCGTTTGTGGTGTATGGTTATGTTAGTCCCACTTATTTTTGTGATCGTGAGCAAGAGACTTTTGACCTAATAACGGCATTGTCCAACGGCAGAAATGTCACGCTGATGAGTCCACGTCGTATGGGAAAAACTGGATTGATATGCAATGCCTTTCACCAATTACAGCAACGCGAGGATGTGGCTTGTTTCTACATTGACATATTCTCTACCAAATCGTTGGCAAGTTTCGTTAAGGTATTTGCTTCTGCCATTGTAGGTAAATTGGATACACCTATGCAGCGTGCGGAAGGATTTATCCAGCGCTTTTTCCAAGGGATTCGTCTGAGTTTCTCAACTGACATGCTGACAGGCAATCCGCAAGTCAATCTTGATTTTCAGCCAGAGCAAACAGAATCTACATTGGAGCAGGTATTCGCTTATTTGGTGCAGTCAAAGCGCGAATGTTATATTGCTATAGATGAGTTTCAGCAAATCTTGGAATATCCCGAGACGAATGTAGAGGCACTCTTGCGCAGTTATGTGCAATTTTGCCCGAATGTGCATTTCATATTCTCTGGCAGCAAACAGTACCTTATGACGGATATTTTCTCTTCGGCAAGTCGCCCATTCTTCCAAAGTACAGAGAAGATGCACCTCTATCCAATATCCGAAGACAAGTATTACGAGTTTGCATCCTATTGGATGGACAAAAAGCAAATCCAATTATCACAGGATATATTCCATACCATTTATCAGCAGTTTGATGGACATACATGGTATGTGCAGTATATTTTGAATCTGTTGTACAGTGTTGCACCTGCTGTTATTACCCAACAAGAAGTGAATAATGCGATTGTGCATATCTTGCAACGAGAGCAGAATTTATTTCAAACTACATTTGATAAGTTGACAGAAAATCAGGCGGCATTGTTGGTTGCTATAGCCAAAGAAGGTACTGTGAAATCCATTAATGCTGGGGAGTTTATTCGCAAATATAGTCTCAAAGGAACAAGTAGTGTCAACAAAGCGCTGGCATATCTGATTGACAAAGAATTAGCCTATCAGACACCACAGGGATATATTATCTACAATCGTTTTTTTGGGTTTTGGCTAAAGAACTTAATGTAGTGTAACGCATTTTCTGTAAAAAATCAAAAAACTCTAAACAATAAATATTATGATTGAAAAAATCATCAAAGGTATTAAATACCGCCTCAATGATGGAAACGATACCGCAGAGGTTATCAAAAAGAGAGGTTACAAGGGTGAAATCATTATCCCTGAGTCCGTAGAGGATTCAGTCAAAAAGAGAGGTTGCAAGGGTAGTGGAGGGAAAGAGTATTTTGTGAATAGTATTGCAGAGAGTGCTTTCGAAGGTTGCTCCTCGCTGACCGCTATTACTATTCCTGCTAGTGTCACGCGTATTGGAGAGAGTGCTTTCGAAGGTTGCTCCTCGCTGACCGCTATTACTATTCCTAATAGCGTCACGAGTATTGGAGTGCATGCTTTCAATGGGTGCTCCTCGCTGACCGATATCAACTATGGGGGCACTAAAGAGCAATGGGGGGAAATAATATTAGATGATGAGTGGAATAAAAAAGTTCCTGCTAAAGTAATCAATTGCACCGATGGCAGTGTGGATATATTGCCAAATGAATTACAACAGAACCCAATGTTTCGTCTGTCGATGAGTTCATTGGAATTATTCCACTCCAACTTTTTAGAGTGGTTGTTTGATCTCGACCATGCAGCATTCTTGACGTGTTTTGCTCTGGAAGTTCATAATTCTTCTACTTACACCATAGAGCGGGAATACCATCTCGGCATAGACAAAGCTGGTAAGCAATGGGTTACTGATATTGCAGTGTTCGAAAACGGTAATCTGATTCTTATTATTGAAAACAAAATCAAGAGCACTCCCAGCAAAGGGCAATTGGAAAATCAAAAAAAATTGGCTGGGGAGTATTGCAAAAAAGTACTATTATCTCTTTTTGAATATTCAGTTATAGAGGATAAACTTTACAAATTTTGTAAAGTCTTATATAAAGATTTGATTGACAAAATACTCACAAATTATGAATCGCATAGTCAGTTTGTTCCTTATATCAAAGATTACTGCAAAATGTTGCAGAAATTGCAAAATATTTTAGATAATGATCCGTTAGTTACAGGTTGGAAAGACGGACATTACACCGCCCATTTGTCATCTAAAAAATTAGAAATATATGATATGATGGATGCATTTCGAAAATATCAAGCAGCAAGTCTGGCGGATGAATTTGAGAATCGCTTTATCGCAAAGAATACTACTAGCTTACACATGACTTGCGAGCACAGTCTAAACAATAAACGCGCATGCGCTACAATAGCGTATAAATTAAATAATGAATTATGCGTAGGTGTGCAAATAGAACATGACCAGTTGCGCATTTTTTTCGAAAACAAGGATAAAAACTTTAATACAAAACAAGCACAGAAATATTGGGGAGAATGGTTAGGCGATCCATTAGGAGGAGGCAATGAGAAATATTATTGTAGTTACTCTAACTCCTTTATATATCGTTATGTCAAATTTGAGAGTATTATTAAAACCGATGATTTGTGCAATCGCGTAGAAGAGTTATTAAATAAAATCATTGCTGAGTATCTTAGTGGTGAGATTTTCAAAGTTTTTGCCATAAATCCCTCCCCCCACACCCCCCACTTATGAAACAATACATCAATAACTTATCGCAATCACTTCATCAAAGGAGTGAACAAGAGTTGCAACAGAGCATTGAAAAGCTATGTAAGTATTTGGTTATTAAGAGCGAAGAGTCTGCCAGCCAAATCATTATGGCAGATTCTTATGCCTTGCGCTACGAAGCAGGTACTTTGTATATTCAAGGTGCAGATGACCCGCTACCTATTGCGCTTACTGACCTCCATGACACCGATATTCTTCTTCGCATCCTGCGTAGCCTTATTCCGCAAGTGGAACAGATTATACGCTCAGAGGAAGAACTCTGCAATATTCGCTTTGCAGGACAACTGAAACAGATCAAATCCTTTAGCGTAGAAGAAATCATGGCTATTCAATCAGTCGTTCGAGATGATGCTACCAAGCGACACGCCTACCTGCGTGCTGTTGTAGAGGCTGGAGCCATCGAACAAGTATGCCTCATGCATGGCAGTGACTATGAATGGCTGGATCAACTCTCCGCAGAGGGCGATGTATATGCTACCTGCTGCGTGGTATGGGGACTTAACCACCATGCTACAGCCTGCAACGAAGAACTCGCTGCTAATGAACAAGGTATCACCCTATCCGTAGCACGGTTTACAGAGGCAGAGGGCGCGGTTTTTGGTGGTAAGTTCCAGTCGGATAGCGCGAAAAAGATGGTTAATCGTATTGCATCTACATGCAGATTGGATATCTACAGCCGCATCATAGGTGCTTTGACCAACCATGAACTTCAACTGCTATCGCAATGCGCGCAATACGCGCAATACGACGATAGCGGTTTCCAAGACGAACTCTCTCGCAGGAACAATCCATAGGGGCACTGCAACTAATCATATTTTGCAAACTCGACTTTGCAAAATAAATAAATGTGCTTGCGTTTTTGAATTTTTGCATGTATGTTCTATATTATGCATGTAACTTCAAAAATGCAAGCTTTATGTTTAACTTTATATATAGTTCCCGAAAAGATAGTTTATCATGAAAATTCTTAATTACGATGCACCAGAAGAATTGGTGATTAAAATGCTTGAACAAGCGATTCCAGACTTTATTCTGGAGGTAATACGAAAGCAAGAAGTGGCTTTCTATCACAGCGACGAGTTCTGTATTCAGATGCTTTGTCCGCTACAGATTTGCAAACAGGGCAAAAGGGAATTAGTAGGGGAAACAGACACTTCGTATAAAGAAATAATTCCTATTTCTTTTGACCAAAGCTTTCCCCCTACGCCTATTCGGAAATTCCCGCGCGCATCTTACAGAAATATCGTGTCGCTGCTGCATACGATACCTATTTACTTAACAAAAAATAATTCCGCAGCCAAATATCCATTAGGCAAATACAATTCTGGCGAGAATAATCCATTTATTGCGATCTGTGTGCAAGATATTTGGGATGCTGCTAAAGCAAATGATCTACACTATAAATGGCTCCTGACCAAAGTGTTGATTCACGAATTAGCACATGCTGCATTGGATATTCATAATCTGGAGAATAGTGAGTTTGTAGAAGATAAAGTTAGCCATTTTACCCGATTTAGACAATGGCGTGAGGAAGAAGTGGCTGCTAACGCTATTACACTGCGAATAATTCGTGATTTTGGGGATTCTGCATTTTATGCGTATGCGAAAGCGTTTATGCAGGAGAAAGATCCTGAATATGCGCTGGATGTAGAGGTGGAGAACTTTGAGGATTCGGATTTTGACCGTGTGTTTAAAGCGAAATACTTGGGAGTGTCTATGCAGAAAATGCGTCAACTGGTTATACCTGAGAATACGAAACGAATAACTGGTCAAGATTATGTGTTTGCCAGTGCCGAAGATTTTATCAAATGGGCAGTATGGCCTTATGCTAAAATCAATGCCGATGGCCATCCACAAGTTGAGTTCACCCCAGCGTATTATCAAGCCAAAGAAGAATGTAAGTCTTTCGTGATTTTGAATCAAGATTCTAAGATAATAGAAGATGGCAAAATCACATTCTCTATTTGGCTCCCTAAACAATGTTGGGAAGAATATGGCAGCCAAAAGAAAGAGGTCACATTGAGAATCGTTCACAGCAATAATGAAGGTGCTTTTGATTTGGAGTAATAACATGAAACGAACAACCCTATAACTAAATACAATAGACTATGGCTTTAGAAGGATACACATCATTCGTCATCGAAGGCGAAAAAGGCAAAGAAATGTATGATCAAATCATGAATTTGAAATCGCAATGCGAGCAGCAAAAAGAAGAAGGAATTGCAGTCGCTACTTTTGGCGAGATGAGCTACTATATAGCTATCTACGAAATTAACGGAGAGGAAAAACTTTGCCTCTATGTCGGGCGTGCTGCCTCCTGGATTGAGGATATACAATATGAGGATTCTATCCTGCGCATTAATACCTTCTGGCGACGCGATTCTGCCCTCTTGCAATATTTTGATGATTGCCAACTCAATGACTATCCTGGGTATTATTATCATGATACGAGCGAACACGATATATACGGTACGACCAACGACCAAACAGGCAAATACTTTGAGGTAAAAGACGATGAATTTGCTTCTTCCTATCTTACACTCGATGGTAATACAGATGCTGATGTAGAGGTGTAGAAGTTAGATCGTTGCTCTATAGATGGTAGATAGTAAAAAATAGAGATTTATATACCTGTTGACACTTGCTGTCATTATCAATTTTGTTTTGCTCTCCAAATGCGGCAAAGCTGCATTTCATTAGAGCAAAAACAAAACTTATCCTTGAATTGACGATAATTGACATCCAAATTGACTTTAATTGTCGTAAAAATAAAATCAGTGTCAACTCGTATAGAGTTCCCCAAAAATAAATAATATGGCAGACAAAAACATCAAAGGCATCAAGTATAGTCTTGATGCTAAAAAACAAACCGCAATAGTAATATCCAGGAAAAAAGGCTACGAAGGCGATATTGTTATTCCTGAAACAGTTGTGTACCAGAACGTTACGTACTGCGTAAAAGGCATTGCCAATGCTTTTAAGGGCTGTAGCGCCCTGACTTCTGTAGCGATACCCGAGAGCGTCAATGAGATTGGTTATAATGCTTTTGACGGCTGCACTTCGCTTAGCGCTATTCATATTCCTAAAAAAGTGAAGGCGATCAAAGACGAGACCTTCAGAGCGTGTAGCTCGCTAACCTCCATCAAACTACCCGCAAACATAAGGTCTATCAGTCATGGAGCTTTCAAAGGGTGTACAGCGCTCACAAAGGTGGTAGTGTTGGGTAAGAAATTGAAAGCTATCCGCACTTTTGCTTTCTTCGGCTGCTCTTCGCTCAGCAGTATCCGCATTCCTGATAGTCTGGAGCTATTGAGCTATGCTGCTTTTGGCGGCTGCTCTTCGCTGACCACCTTCGATATCCCACCACGAGTGAGTAGTATAGAGGAGTGGGCATTTGCCTCATGCGAATCCTTATCATCGATGGTCATCCCCGATAGTGTGACCAATCTCGAAAAGGGAGTTTTCTGTGCTTGCACTTCTCTCAACTCGGTTAGCATTGGCAATGGCGTCAGCAGTATCGAACCAGGAACCTTTGGCGTATGTTCGGCTCTCACGACGCTACGTATAGGTAGTGGAGTAAAGAAGATCAGCAAGGATGTGTTTCTGGAATGTTCCTCATTGCAATCCATCACCTACAATGGAACCAAGGAGCAATGGCAACAGATAGCCCTCGCCCCAGAGTGGAACGAGGATATACCGGCTAAGGTGGTGCATTGCAGTGATGGGGATGTGGAGATATAAAAAGCAAAAAAAGCATCTTTGATAATCAAATG
The DNA here is from genome assembly GCA_045587145.1 of Paludibacteraceae bacterium. Taxonomy (GTDB): domain Bacteria; phylum Bacteroidota; class Bacteroidia; order Bacteroidales; family Paludibacteraceae; genus Colicola. The sequence continues at coordinate 7,650 of JAZNBO010000011.1, read as the reverse complement.
GTTACAAAGAAAATGAAAAAAAAGTGAACTCATTTTTGAATTTTTTGCATTTATTTTCTATATTATGCATGTAATTTCAAAAATGCAAGCTTTATGATCAACTTCAAAAAATTCCAAACCTCAGAAAAATCATTCATCGCTGACCAAAATCGCCTTTATTTGGGGGTACTACCACTTCATCTTGCCCACAAGGGGGGCTCCAAATCCACAGCTCAACTGGGGCTCTTTCTCCTTGACCAACGACAAGGTAATACACTTATCTTCAAAACAGGGAAAAACTTCTACAAACCACTTACAGCTAAAGTACTCACTAATACACAAACTGGTCAAGAAATTTGCTTTATCCAATACAAAGATGCTCAAATAATGCTCGAGGCGCCCATATACAAATCCAACAGGCGCCGCAAAGCAGCTTAAAAAGGAAAAACACCCTCTCCAACAACTAATATAATTCACATAACCCATAACAAAAAAACAGATAGTATGAAGACAAAACCACAAAACACTGGAAATTTAGCACTTGATCAATTACTCCAATACCAACAAAATAATAGATATCAAACTTGGACAGAAGACTTTGTGGATGAAGATACTGGCCAAGTTGAACAGATTGAACGCTCTCTACTAATTGATGAGGAATATGACGAAGAAGAAGCACGATTACTTGATATTGTGTATAAACATATCCAAGATATCTCTACAGAGAGACTTTTAGAGTTAAGACAACTCATGTTCTTTGGGCTTGATGACATGCCTCTATTGAGAGAATTGGCTCATCGTGGTGAACCTCAAAGCATTGAAAAGCTACGCCATCGTGAGATGTTAAATACATACGACAGAGCTTCGGAAGATATGGATATCCCAACATTGGTCGAACTGCATAAGCAGGGGCTGGAAGAGGCTTCCATATTTTTAGGAAATACCTACTATTTTGGTGATAAAGAAAAAGGTATCATCAGCGACCTCAAACTGGCAAAAGAATATTTTCCAGCAGAGTATTTTGACCATTATTTTGATGTTGACCCTAACTTGCCCGAGGATGTAGTACGCTGCATGGATGGAAGACTGATTCCTATTACATCCAATCTATTTGAAGACACCCCATTATCAGGAATCAAACTGGAATACATTACCCCTAAAAAGATAGTGGATCTCATTGCTCATTATGTCCATAATCGCCGACCAGAGGAGTATTATGATATCCAAGTCCGTTTCTTTAGTCGTTCACCAAAAATATATGCCAATATTTTTGGCACTCAACTCGATGAAGGTAGTTGGTATCTCTACATTGATATAAATGGTGTAGATGACTTTGGCGATGCGTTGAAAGAGGCCTTGAAAAAAGAAGTGCCCAGCGAAGACTGGAAAGCGGAGTGTTGGTATGGTAGTATCGTCTGCTATAATCAAGATATGGTTTAACAAACTCCCACGTTAAGGTATGCGACAATATGTACAAGAGATAGCTCAGGTGCTTCACCTGATGAGCGAGCAGGAATTGAAAGATAGCATCGAAAAATTTTGTCAGTATCTGCTATCTAAATACCGCGAATACTATATAGATGATTTTGATGATGGTACTACAAAACCCGTGTTCGACACCGTACGAACAGGCGAATACACCATCCGCCTATCGGGCAGAACCATCACCTGCCAAAACATCCACAGCAACCATGGCACCCTGTCCCTTATTCCTATCGCCAATAGCCCATTACCAATAGCCACCCTAAAGGGCAAACCCAACCACATCGCGGTCGTGAAAGCCCTCATTGAGATGGTGAATGGACTACACCAAGCAGAAGACCGCATGTTCGGTCCCGAAGCTGCCGAATGGTGAGCTAACGCGTGTAGCGTTTAGGGTGTAAAGATATGAACATAGTAAATAACGTATCAGATCATATAAAAATATGGCAAAAGAACTAATCTTTTCAATATCGGGAGCCGAGTATGCTGCCGCTCCCACCAAACTGGAGCGCAAGAAGCTCTACGGCTGGAGTACCCTGATCGCCACCGACAAGAACGGCGAGGTATGCTCCAGGGCCTATCTATCGCCCGACGATGCGATGATCATTCCATCGGGTGGATTCAAACAAGGTACGGTGGACCAAAATGGCCAATGGGTGGAGAAGTCCACGCTGCAAGCCTACGGGCCCGATGATAAGGCGTTGCCCATGCTGCCTTCGTCCTTTGACGCGCCTATCGTGCTGCACGAGAAGGTGAGCGCAGAGGTGTTTTTGGACAATGATTGGGAATCGGTTTATCAACTCTGCAACCCCGAACTGGCGGCTACGGTAGGACAAGATATCTATCGTTTTCCGTTCAACTACCGCGCAAGCGTGAACGCCAACGAGGGCTATCTGCTCAATACCCCCGCAGGATTATTTCTCTTCTCGGGTGATATACAAACCTTCGAACAGGTTGCATTAGCCGATCAAACCACCATCGATGATGTGGAAGAAGAGGTAATCGAAGAAATCGACGAACTGGATTTCAGTATGTTTTGATGTGCGGAGCGCATAGTTTAAAGTTCAGAGTTTAAAGTTTAAAGGCAGTGGATAGCGGCAGAGCCGCATTATCATCGCCTTTACACCATACACTTTACACCATACACAACAAGAAACACAATGCGAAAAATCAATCTATCCAACGATGTGAAACGCGATGCCGAAGTGGGCTTTGGCAATAATATGAAGCGTTTTACGCCAGTCTATAAGACGGCTGATGGCCTTTCAGGCATCAACGAACGACGACTCAAACTGACTACTGAGACTACCGATGCTGCTCTATTAGCGCAGTATGGCGACCAGTTGGCAGACCAACTCATAGCTGCCGATCCAGAGATCGATATGGAGCGCTTTGGTATGAAGATGGAAGGCGTGAAGAAAGTCTATATCACCCCTAACCAAAAAGTGGCATACGGTGTCACCATCAACGAACATGTCTATCTGCCCGATGGCACCGAGAAAGAGGTTCGCAAGGAGACCACTTTGCCCGCTAATATCGCAGTGGAGGGCATGCCGCTCAAATGGACAGGCAAACTATTGCCCAAAGACAAAGTGCTGCGTATGTTTATGTTCAAAAAGAGCTACCAGATTCAGCATGTCAATGGTCTGACCTTTGACTTCCTCTACGATATGGCCAAGAAGCTCCACGATGCCAACGCCATGATGCTGGTGGGTGGCGGCGAGAAAGGTGCTGCTCCATTGGTGCTATCTAACGGCGGAACACCCTACCGCGCGTTCCTGGAAGGACGCGTACAGGGCGAGAGCTACGCACTCATACTACGACTAACCAATATGGAGTTGAAAACTGTTTAAACAGGCGATAAGGCTATTAGGCGAAAGGCGATAAGGCGAAAGGCAAGAAACAGCGGCGTAGCCGCATATTACCAGCCTCTAACCTTTAACCTCTAACCTCTAACCTTTAACCTCCTAAAGAAAAGATTATGACCCAACAAGATATACAAACAGCTATTGACTACAAGAAGAATGTAGCAAGCAAATATATGCTCGTAGAAGGAGCAAAAATCTCGTCACGCTTGGCAGGCGAGAAGTTTTACGTAACGCGCAAGATCGACGGCCATATGCAATGCGTCTTTTACCGCGAGGGGCAGAGCTTTATGCTCAATGCCAGCGGCAAACAAAAAGCTGAGCAACTCAAGTGTATGGATATGTTCACAGGCTTTATGGGCAAGGCAGGCATCAAGAATATCGTAGTGGCCGCTGAACTCTATCTGCCACGCGAAGAGGGTCGTCCTCGTTGCGGCGATGTGGCGCGTGCCTTGGCAGATCCTGCTTTGCGCGACCAATTGGCGCTGGCCGTATATGATATCCTATCCATCGACGGAGAAGACTATAGCGCACAAAACTATGGCGAAGTACATGCCAAACTAGTAGAACTCCTCCGACTAAAGGCCCAGAACAAAGAGGGAAAGACCGTCTTCAAAACCACCCGCCTCTGTGCACCGGTAGAACTACGTACCGTGTCTTCGGTAGATGAAGTAAAGCAAATTTACCAAGAGTGGGTGGAAGAGCAAGGTGCAGAAGGTCTGGTAGTACACTGCGACAACGGCGTAGTGGCCAAGATCAAACCTCGCCACACGATCGATGCGGCCGTAGTGGGTTATACGACGGGCGAGAATGGTGTCAGAGACTTGATGCTGGCAGTGGCACATCCCGACAATAGCATGCAGGTGTTTGCGATGGGCTCAAGCGGCTTGACCGACGAGCAACGCCAAACGATAGCTACGCAACTGGGGCAGATGCATGTAGAGTCGCAATACGTCTTGTCGGACTCGCGCGGCGTAGCATACCAGATGGTACGCCCTGAGGTAGTGGTGGAGATGTCTGTATTGGAACTCGTGTCACGCGGCAACGACGATAAGATCAAGACCAACGCCCTCTTGCAGTTCGACCCTCAGCAGGGATGGCTCATGCAAGGCATGGTGCCAGGTGTATCGGCATTGGGCATGGCTATTGTGCGCCTGAGAGATGACAAATCGGCTAACCCTACCGATGTGCGTGTGAGCCAACTCACCGACATCTGCCCATTTGAGGAGAACGAGGGGGCTAAGCTCGCGGGCGAGCCCAGTACATTGCTTTTGCGCCGCGTATTCAAAAAGGTGTCGGGTGAGAAAGTCATGATTCATAAGTTCCTTCTTTGGAAAACCAACAAAGAGGCCAATCCACGCTTCCCCGCGTATATCTTCTATCATACCGACTATAGCAGCAGCCGCAAGGAACTCATCAAACGCGATATGATTTACTCATCCAGCGAAGAGCAGATACGCGCCATCTGCGACATGGAAATAGCCGATAATATCAAAAAAGGCTGGGAGCAAATCCTGTAGTATAAAATATTTACACATTATGGTACAAGTAAAATTATTTCAAGAGAAAACACCTTATCTCGAGGTTTTTGAAAAACAAGTAAACGAGTTCTTGCAACAACACAGCAAGGATATCAAAGTGGTAGATATCCGATATACAGCGGAAAGCCCCAACCCACATAATAGCGTTTGGAAAAACTGGACTGCTATGCTCGTATATGAAACTGAAAAACCAATCCAATAATGCATCCGATTAAGAAAACGAATCGCAACCTCTCAGCCACTGATCTGCACAATATGGAAGTGGGAGAATTTATGCTACGCAGTATATATGCTTGCAAGGACAATCCTACCGATCTACCCATCATCCAAGAAATGTACCGCCGCGACAAAATAGGAACGGCATACCGATTCGGAGATGTAGAAACACTATTGCAAGAACTGTCACACGACAATATCTCTGCTGCAGAGCACCTGGGCATGCTCTATGAGCTGGGCAACGAGCAATATGGCATCTATATCGACAAAGCGCGTGCACAATCGTACTACGATATGTTAGGTTATAACCCAATGGATGGCCTATCAGAAGAGGACATGATGCCAGAGGCAGAACCTGCCATTGTGACCTACCAACTATCGGGCAACGCAGATGACCTCAAAGCCATTGAGCAGATAATCCATTCCTTGGCTAAGTTCTACGGAACGCCAAATGGCGAAGTGAATGTACAAGGACTGATGAAAGTGTTGGTAGGATCGGATGCCTACGAATATAGAGGCAATATACTGAGTATGACCTATATGGATGAGAAAACCCTATACATCCAAGCTGAAGTGAGAAAAACCGAAGCCATGAAATATGCCATCAGCCAATGCTTTAGCGATATCCACGTACAGATAATAGAAGAATAAATAACGAACTAAAAATAGAAAATTATGTCAAAAACAGCTAAACAAAAATTCGCACGTAGAGTGCTGTGGGAACTCCTAATCTCCCTGCTAATCAATGTGGCAATAGGTGCTTTTATTGCAGATCACACCGATCTAGAGGATTTCTGGCCCATGATGATAACCCTCTTTATTGGCACATTTGTAGGTTTTGTTTTCTGCGATTTTGTTATCTGTTATACCCCAGAGCGAATGAATGAGAGATATGACAACGATGGCAAAGGCAACTGGCTCATTCCTTTTGAATGGAGCAATCCGAAGTTTCTGCTAAAATTCATTCTATGGAATATATTCTTTATCTTCATCGGATGGGTAGTAATCGTGATCATAGGTGATAGTTTTGCCAGCAAGCTGCCCGCCATCATCTATTTCGGCGTATTTATAGTTTTTATAGTGAAATTTATAATAGATAATCGCAAATTAAAGAACTAAAAAAAACGAATCATATGAAGACAGAAAGTATACCACAAAAGAATCAGAAGTTTAATGGCCGCCCACATTATGAGCTGAAGGAACTACAGACATGGAGTGAGGACCGCCTAATAGAGTATATCATTTTTACCATGCAGCGCAAAGGCATCACCGAATTTCGCACGGATCTAATTCCTGGCTATTTCGGCTGTAGATACGATCGCCCAGAGGGCTGGCACCTGCTATTCTGGCCTTTCCTAGGCGGCTATCGACATTCATACGAATGGACACGCGTGTTTATCGAAGACGGAGAGTTGCTATTCAAATTTGAAGAGCGTATCAGCAAATATCAGTACGACCTTTTTGAGGATACTTTCCTCGAAAAAATCTTCCCTTCACCCGCTGGCAGAACAGTAGGCGAACGCTATTGCCCAAAAATCATTACGCACTACGATGCGGATGAGTTCTTTGATATGCTTCCTCATCTGCCTATCAAGGACTTCAAACCATGGACTAAGCAGCGTTATTTGGCCGATGTGGCTTCTTCGCTTCAGTTTTGTAATCCACAACGTGAAGCTGCGGAGGAAGCTCGTCGCCCCAAGATGACCTTAGAGCAAGCTATGGCGCTAGCCGATGCACCGATTTTGAAGGTGCGTTCGATGCAAGAAATCAAAGATGAGTGCTTCGGTCCTAAGAAAACGAAATTCTCGCTCCGACTGCTATGTATCTTCCTCGTCTCGGTTGTGGTCAGCATACCAGTTGGTATTTACCTCCATAATAATCAGTATCAAGTAGAACCACAGTTTGGCTTTAGTTGGCAACTGGCGACACTGATTTTCTTTGGCATGTGGTTTGGCATAAGTTTGCTGATTGATCTGTTAGAACATCACAGCCGAGTCTATCTTTAAGAGATGATGATTTAAAGAAGTTCATTACCCTATGAATTGACAATAATTGACGACATAATTGACGCCAATTGTCTTCATAATCAATCTGTTTCAACTCATATATAGTTCCACAAAAATCAGAGATTACCACTATGCCTATACGCCAATTAAAGATTAGAAAACGCGTTATCAAGCGTGAAGAACAAATAGCGATGCACGAGAGTGCTAAAGCCGCTGCGGAGCGTTACCATCAAGAAAAACAGCGCCTCATCGCCGAAGGCAAACTCCGCCGAGAACTAATCAAAGTCGATGCCAAAACGACGATTGTCAGGTATATACCTATTGACGACACTATATCTCAATAATACCAAGGTGAAATATCCGCAGCACCCTCACACGGTGCTGCTTTTTTTATCACCACTCCTCAAAAGGTGAAAATTTTCATCATAAATTGCAAAAAAACAAAAAAGTGCATTTTTTTGTAAAATTCTTTGAGATACTGACAAGTTTTAGCAGTTTGATGTAGTACCTTTGCAGTAGATTTCTTATTTCGTATTAAAAATACTCAAACGATAACTACAA
>JAZNBO010000010.1:0-62202 GCA_045587145.1 Paludibacteraceae bacterium | reverse complement strand
CATACCAGAGATGTCAGCGATCTCTTTAGCTTTCACCCACTTACCCTCTTCTGGGATTGGAGCTGGACCGTGGTTAGGTCCTTTAGCTACTTGGCACATTTCCTGTACCTCTTTGCTGTAAATCATAATCTTTTAGTTTATAGTTTATTAGTTTATTAGTTAATTAGTTTATCTTTTGGATGCTTCGCTATCCGCTACCCAATATCCGACAACCATTATCCGATACCCGTTGCCCGACAACGACGCACATTATTCCATAATCGGGTGCAAAATTACGAAAAAGTTTGCAAATGTGCAAATTTTTTTATACCTTTGCAGCAAAATTTTGGAAATTAACGATAAACAACACATAAATGACCATGAGAAATTGTCTTTTACTTCTATTGCTGGTAGCTTGTGTAGGCTGCTGCTCGCACGCAAAACAAGTGAACAATCAAAGTCAAGTAGTTATCACAACTTACCCAAGTTCTATTGGCGATGCAGGCGTAGCTGTATATCTGCCAGGGGGATATGCTACATCTAAAAACGATTACCCTGTACTTTATTTGCTGCATGGCAGTGGCGATGATGAGGCAGGTTGGCTCACAAAGGGTCGAGCTAAGGCGATTATGGACTCGTTGATTACCAACGAACTATGCCAACCGATGATTGTGGTGATGCCTAATGGCTATTTGGAGCAAACAGGTCAGTTCATTGTCCCAGAAGCACGTCTGTGGATGGAAAGCACTTTCGAGGAGAATTTTAGCCAACTCATGGCATGGACAGAAGCACACTATCGTACCATCAACGATAAGCAACACAGAGCCATAGCAGGTCTGTCAATGGGTGGTTTCCACACCATGCATACGGCAGCGTTGCTCAACCAATCATTTGATTATGTGGGTATATTCTCCGCTTTGTATGTTCCATATATGCGCCATCATCGTGCTGAGCGCAGTTTGGAGATTAGTGAGTTGGCATTGTCGGACAAGCCTGCATATCAACAAACAGAGTTGTTACTCCAACAACAGTTTGCCAACCCACCACAACTCTATTGGATAGCATGTGGCGCAGAGGATTTCCTTTATCAAGACAATGTGGTATATCGTCAATACTTGGATGAGAAGCAATACCCATACGAGTACCATGAATCAGCAGGTGGACACTCATGGCAAAATTGGATGGACTATCTTAAAATATTCGCACAGCGAATCTTTTAAGAGATCGTTTCGCTGTTAGACCGCCTTCGGCTGCTAGAAGTTAGACCGCTGCGCTGTTAGGATAGACAAGATAAAAAACAATATAAATTATACAACAATGAAAAAGACCATTTTAACATCCCTTTTTATGGCTTGTGCATGCATGGTGTTTGCAGCAGAGCCTTATTTTCGTGCTACATGGGTGAGCACCGTAGCTAATATCGACTTCCCTACCAAGGCAGCTATTGGCAACTATGAGCAACAGAAAGCAGATATGATTGCTATGTTGGATGAGTTTCAAGCAATGAACCTCAATGCTATCGTATTTCAAGTTCGTCCTACTGCAGATGCGTTGTACAAATCCGAGTTGGAACCATGGAGTGCTTGGCTTACTGGTAAACAAGGTGAAGCAGCGACCTACGATCCGTTGGAGTTTGTTTGTGCTGAAGCGCACAAACGCGGTATAGATGTACACGTATGGATTAACCCATACCGTGTGACAGGTGGTGGTAGCAAAATCGAAGATATTGCTCCTAATCACATCTATCACAAGCACCCAGAGTGGTTCTTGAAGTATGGTACACAATGGTATTTTGCTCCTCATTTGCAAGAGACACGTGATTTCCTTTGCAAGGTAGTGGCAGACCTCGTGACTCGCTACGACATTCAGGCAATTCACATGGATGACTATTTCTATCCTTATCCAGTATCTGGTCAAGATTTCCCTGATGCAGAGGCTTTTGCTGCTGACCCACGCGGTTTTGATAATGTAGGCGATTGGCGTCGCGACAATGTGAATATGGCTATTGAGCAAGTGCATAATACCATCAATAGCATCAAACCTGAGGTGCAGTTCGGTATATCTCCTTTTGGTATTTGGCGTAATAAAGCGAACGATCCACGTGGTAGCGAGACCAATGGTTTGCAGAATTATGACCAACTCTATGCAGATATTCTCCTCTGGATGGAGAAAGGTTGGATAGACTATGTGATCCCCCAACTCTATTGGGAGATAGGCAAGAAGATTGCTGATTACGAGATACTTGCACGTTGGTGGGCGCAATATGCTACCGACAAATGCCGTGTGTATATCGGTATGGCACCTTACCATTTGGGTAATCCTAAGATGGCTGCGGCTTGGAACGAGGGTAATGAGATTTGTCGTCAGTTGCGCCTCAATCGTACTATTGAGGGTATTACAGGCGAATGTTATTTCCCATCGAATGTCTTGCTCAAGAACCACCACAATGTGGCAGATAGTTTGAAGCAAGTGTTCTATCCTACCTACGTGCCTGCGCCACGCAAGTAAGTAGCCCCCTCCAACTCCCCCCCCCCTAGGGGGAGGGTGGCAAAGATAATAAAAGACGAGGATTTGCTCCTCGTCTTTTATATATACCGATCCTTTAAACTCTAAACTGTAGGCGTAGCCGTCCTCTAAACTTACAGCTTGCTGCAACGCCTTACTTATACAAGAATCGTTTAATACTCTTCTTAGGAGTCTTCTCAAAAGGTTCTTCCTTAATCTCAATATCGTGCACGCGTGAATAAGAAGGTAGTGCATCGTTGAGTTTCTTGAGGTTCTCTTTCATGAGATTTTTTAGGTCGTCAAGAGAGAAGTTTTTGGTTTGATCCTCATCTGGGAATACAAGACCAATCAGTTTGCCCTCGCGCTCTACAACGATACTCTCTGCTACACCCACTTGGTTGTTGAGTTTGTCCTCAATCTCCTCTGGGTAGATGTTTTGACCACTTGCACCCAAGAACATTGATTTGATACGACCGCGGATATAGACGAACTGCTTTTTATCCATATAGCCGAGGTCACCTGTGTGCAACCAACCATCTTCTGTGAATGCGGCGCGTGTAGCTTCTTCGTTCTTGTAGTAACCCATCATCACATTCTCACCACGAGCCAAAATCTCGCCCTCACCCTTTTCGTTAGGATTGTCAATCATAACCTCCATGTTTGGTACAGGTTGACCGCAACTACGACGGCGGAAATACTTAGGTACCGTGCCGCTGACCAGTGGTCCGCACTCGGTCATACCAAAACCAATAGAGAGTGGGAAGTTGACATCCATCAAGCATTTCTCTACTACTGGATTCATGGCTGCGCCACCGCAAAGGAAATAGCGTACTTGACCACCAAACGCCTTGACGAGCGATTTCTTCACGTGACTACGGATGAGATTCATGATACCTGGGGTGTACCAAAAGAATTTCAAGACAGGTTTAGACAATAGTGGATCAAGTTTCTTCTTGTGAATCTTCTCAATTACCAATGGTACAGTAGCGACTAGGTATGGTTTGATATCTGCCATGGCTTTGAGCAAGATGCTAGGAGTAGGAGTTTTAGTCAAATAGTAGATGGTAGCACCTGCGCTGAATGGATAGAGGAAATCTGCCAATTGACCAAACATGTGCGCCAACGGAAGCATAGATACTACGCGTTGTCCTGGTTCTACGGGTAGAATATGTTGTCCATTTTCCACGTTGTTGCTCAGTGAACGGTGACTAATCATTACGCCTTTAGGTGAACCGGTACTACCCGAAGTATAGTTGATGAGTGCCATAGAGTCGAGGTCAATCATGCCGTCTTTTACGAGAGAGAAGAAAGTGTTCTCTGTGAGTGCAGACTCTTCTGCCATCACATGTTCTACGTTGCCTTTGTGTGGCTCTGCCAAATGGATAAATGAGAAGTCATCCATTGAGATGATGGCTTCCAGTTCGGGCAGCTCTTGGTGTTGGAGTTCGCGCCATACGAATGGACCAACGAAGAGCATTTTAGCATCTGAGTGCTTGATGAGGCGAGCCAAATCATCTGCTTTGAAGTCTTGGAGTAGTGTAACTGCCACAGCTTTGTAAGAAAGGATGGCCATATAACTTACTACCCAGTTGGAGCAGTTGCGGCTGGCAATAGCAATTTTATCTCCCTCTTTGATACCCATCTGGCGGAAGAGTTTGTGAAAACGCTCTACTTGTTGAGCTACCTCGCCATGGGTGTATTGTTTTTTCTCGCCATAATCGGCAAAAGCTACTTCATTCCATCGATTCTGGATCACTTGATCCATATAATGTAAAAAATGGTGTTTCATAATTCAGTTAATAATGAATAGTTAATAATTAATATCCGCCCATTTCTCCACTAATCAGTAGCGCAGTTGCCACTATATATTTAATGACGCCAGCGCTTCCTCCCGTGTTATTTCCTCTCCTACTTCTGTTTCGACGAAAGGCACCTCCTTAGGTGCGTTAGCCGCATCAAAAGTAAAGTAAGTGCATGTGCAATCCACCAATAATACCCCTTCTGCACTTCTGATTTCGCCATCCACGATGGCAATGTTGCGCTTCATCTCGCGCAAACGCGCACGCAACTCCACATAATCTTGCTCTATCACCACAGGTTTGCGAAAACGGGTCTCCATCTTAGCCGTGACACCCGAACGGCGCAAGTGGTGCGATACTACCCAACCACAAATCTCATCCAGCAATACCGACTGTACTCCTCCGTGCAAGGTGTTCACCCACGATTGATACTGTTCTTGAGGCTTCCAGAAACATACAATGTCCTGTCCGTCCTCATAGAACTGCATCTTCACTCCATAGGGGTTGCTTGGGCAGCAGCCAAAGCAGTTATACCCCTCTATGCCTAACCATGGATTCTTAATCAGTCGCATATATTATTTCCCCTCTTTCTTCAACAACGATGGCAGATAAATGTCGCGAATGAACGGGAAGTTAGGTTCCTCTGCGAGTATCTGTTGGCACATCTCAATGGTAGCTTCTTTCTGTCCAGTCTTACCCAAACTCTGCACCAGCGTGATTTGCAGGGCACGATGGTTCCAGCGTGGGTATGCATGCTGAGCGGGTTGGAGTCGGTAGAGACTGTCCGCCTGCTGGTAGAAGAGTAAGGCCTTCTGTTTGCTGCCAAATATTGGGTTGAAAAACTCTACATTACCCTTCATCGTTAGCACGAATGGCTCATTGGGATTGATGGTCATTGCGCTATCAATGTAGTTGTAGATACCTTTGATTTGTTGAGTAATATGACGACGCTCCAACGAGAGTTTGAAACTACAAATTCCAGTCTTATATGTGTAGTACACAGCAGGATCCATTGCATTTCTATGCTCCTCTAAGTGTTGCTCAAATTGCTGCAATCTATCCTGTGCATCTTCTTGTTGGATGCTTATCGCATGGGCTGCATATCCGTATTCATAATTCAGTATTAAGAATCGTTCGTCGGTGGTGGCGGTATCCCAATTAACTGAATCAATATATTCTGCCCAGACATGCATATTGGTTGTCAAATAGGCATCGTAGAGTTGTTGTTCCGAGTCTTGCGCGAAGCAAGAACTCGAGAACAACACTACAATCATTATGATTATACTACTACGGAGCATAAGAGATTATTTACCGTTTTGCTCAAGCATGAGTGTGCGAGTTGGTTGGTCGCATACCTCTGCTGGACCGTAGTATTGGATTGGACCTGGATAGATGTAACTGAGTTGTGGATCAGCCCAATCTGCACGGTGAGCAGCCAAGTACTTGAATGGCTCTCCGTTGAGGTCCACCAATGCCTTTTGGATCACGGGTTTCATCTTACCATGGCGGCGCTCCATGTTCATCATCATGGTCACAGGTACACCACCAGCAACCCACTCAGCAGCAGGACGGGTGAGGTTCTTCACGAGTGCCATATAGCCAGTCTTGCCAGCTGCGATGAGGTGAGCTGCAGTGTTACCAAGGCTATAGCAGTAGTCTGCATCGAAGTTACTTGGCATAGCGCAACGACCTTCATAACCGAAGAAGTGGTTGAGTGCAGAGAACTTGCCTTTGTATTCGCCAGCAGCTTTGAGTTGTGCAAGACGTTTTTGTACCATCTCGATGAGAAGTTTCTCGGTCTCGATTTGGCTCACCATCACGTTACCGTGAGGATCGCGGTCGAGGGTCAATTGCTTAGCAATACCCTTTGGCAAACTGCGATAGAGTTCGCAAGAAGCTGCGGTGAGTTTGCTCTTCACGTACTCGCGTTTAGCATCGTCGCCTTCGAGCGCAGCAAACTCCTCGTTCTCAGCGAGCATGTCGTTGAGCTCTTGGATAAGAACGCGCATAGCAGGGATAAACTCGATAAGGCCCTCTGGGATAAGGATAGTACCGAAGTTCAGACCAGCAGCAGCACGAGCTACGATTACCTCTACGATTTGCTCTACTACCTCGTTGAGGGTCATGTTCTTAGCCTCAACTTCCTCAGAGATCAAGCATACGTTTGGTTGTGCTTGGAGTGCGCACTCGAGTGCGATGTGACTTGCAGAACGACCCATGAGGCGGATGAAGTGCCAGTATTTCTTCGCTGAGTTAGCATCGCGTTGGATATTACCGATGAGTTCAGCGAAAGTCTTACATGCGGTGTCGAAACCGAAAGAGGTCTCAATCATCTCGTTCTTGAGGTCACCGTCGATAGTCTTTGGGCAGCCGATGACTTGGATACCGCAGTTCTTTTGCAAGTAGTACTCAGCGAGTACGCATGCGTTGGTGTTGCTATCATCACCACCGATGATTACGATAGCTTTGATACCCAATTCGTTGCAAACTTTGATACCATTGTCGAATTGCTCAGTCTCTTCCAATTTGGTACGACCTGAACCGATGATGTCAAAACCACCGGTGTTGCGATACTCGTCGATCACGTCAGCAGTCAGTTCTGCGTATTTGCCATCTACCAAACCGCTTGGTCCGCCAAGGAAACCATAGAGTTTGTTTTCTGGGTTGATGCGTTTGAGAGCGTCAAACAGACCGCAGATTACGTTGTGACCACCAGGAGCTTGACCACCAGAGAGGATCACACCTACGTTGAATGGTGCTACTTCTACTGCTTGGGTAGCAGGTTCAAACTCGATTACAGGCATACCGTAGGTGTTAGGGAAGAGTTTTTGAATCTCCTCTTGATCCGCTACGGATTGTGTTTTTGCGCCTTCTTTGAGGCTTACATTTCCTTGCAGAGCCACTGGCATCTTAGGTTGATACGCAGCGCGCGCGATTTGCAAAGGACTCTTTGTCATTGTCATAAGTGTATAATTTTAATGGTTTTAATAGTGTTACTCGTTTTTAATTCCGCGGCAAAGGTACGAAAATTTTGTGGAATATGCAAATTTAGTACGATTCAGAATCGTTAGGGAAAGTTGTTTGCTTCACCGCATCAATGTATTCGCCTACTGCACCCTTTACGGCCTCGCCTAATTGAGCAAAATGGCGTAGGAATTTGGGCTTAAATCCTAGGTTCAGTCCCAACATGTCGTGCAGTACCAATACTTGTCCGTCCGTTACGTTGCCAGCTCCGATGCCGATAGTAGGGCAGGATACGGCTTGGGTAACGCGCTCTGCCAATGCGGCAGGAATCTTCTCTAGTACGATAGCAAAGCAGCCTGCTTCGTCTAAGAGTTTCGCATCGCGGAGTAGTTTCTCGGCTTCTGCCTCCTCTTTAGCACGCAGGCCGTAACCGCCTAATTGATTTACGCTCTGAGGGGTTAGACCCAAGTGTCCCATCACGGGTACGCCTGCTTGTACGATATGGCGAATAGCGGGCAATATCTCCTCACCACCTTCTAGTTTCACTGCATCAGCGCCTGACTCTTTCATCATGCGGATGGCGTTGCGTACGGCTTCTTCCTCGCTCACTTGATAGCTGCCGAAAGGCATATCTAGTACGACTAAGCAGTGTTTGGCAGCGCGTACGACTCCACGAGCGAGGAAAATCATCTCGTCCACGGTGATGGGTAGTGTATAAGCATTGCCACAGACGATGTTCGATGCACTGTCACCTACAAGAATCATGTCAATTCCTGCTTCATCGAGTAGGGTAGTGAGGGTGAAATCATAACTAGTGAGCATGGCTATTTTCTCGCCTTGTTGCTTCATCTGGCGCAAACGAGTGGTGGTCATGCGCGTAGTGTGCGTGTGTACGGACATTGTTATTTACGATTAGATAATTTACAATTTACCAAATAAAGCGCAAAGTTACTATTTTTTGAGTAGATATGCAAAAAAAATCCGTTTTTTGTAGTCTTAAAGTAGCAAAATAGGACGAAATGATAAAAAAATCGCATTAAATTGCATTTTTTTTCAAGAATATTTGGTCATGTCAAAAAAAAGCAGTACCTTTGCACTCGCTTTCGAAAAGGAAGTATGCATAACAAAATTGGTGCGGTAGTTCAGTTGGTTAGAATACATGCCTGTCACGCATGGGGTCGCGGGTTCGAGTCCCGTCCGCACCGCAAGAAGAAGCAGAGATGCTTCTTCTTTTTTTCGTGAGAGTATGCTAGTTTTACTAGTTCTGCTAGCTCCTATATGCACCAAAGGCTGCAATTGCTTGCAGCCTTTGGTGTATTTAAGCGATGGGTTCGCTCGGGATTATACGGTTGCCTCGATATTCCACATGAAGGCGCGGACACCCACTTCCTCGTTGCGTTTATCGAGTTTCTTTACGGCTTCGAGCAGCACAGGGGCTTTCTCGTCGGGCACGATAGTGATGACACAGGAGTTCATCTCGGGCCAAGCGTGGGTACCACGGCGTGGCTCGCCCTTGAAGGAGCCACGACCCTGTACCTCCTCAAAGAAGGTGAAGCCACGTATCTCTAACATATCAAGCATATACTCCACACGCTCGGTGTTCGCTTGATTGAATATGATCATTATAGATTTCATAAAAAAATTAGTTTTTTGACCGCTTCGCTGTTAGAAGTTAGATCGTTTCACTGTTAGACCGCTTCGCTGTTAGATATTATACTCAGGGAGTCTCTCAGCCCGTAGGGCGGTCTAACAATGCAATGGTCTCTCTTCTCTCAGCCACAAAGTGGCGGTCTTAGTTATTATTTCTCTTCGCAGTCCTCTACCTTAATATCCATGAAGATGAAGTTCTCGCGGACTTTCTTGAGTTTGTCGCGCTCGCCTTTCTTGGACATAGCACCATAGATTACAGGTACGATATACAGGGTCAAGAAGGTAGAGATGGTCAAACCACCAATCACGACGATACCCAGTGGACGCCACATCTCGGCACCCTCGCCTTGGCTCACAGCCATTGGCACCATACCGAGGATAGTGGTAAACGCGGTCATCAATACAGGACGCAGACGGCTTTGACCCGACATCTGGATGGCATCATTGAGGTCATTACCACGCTCACGCATGAGGTTAATGTAGTCCACGAGCACAATACCGTTCTTCACTACGATACCCACCAGCAGCACGATACCCAGGGCGCCAATCATATCCAGTGACACACCTGTCATCCAGAGTGCCAAGATCACACCTGAGAGGGCAAATGGCACAGTGAACATGATGATGGCTGGCTTGCTGAAGGATTCGAACTGCGAAGCCATCACGATATATACGAGGATAAGGATCAGTGCGCCCAGCATGCCTAACTTGCCGAAGGACTCTTGTTGGTCTTCATACGAACCTGCCAGACGGATGCTATATCCCGCAGGTTTGTCTATCTTAGGCAGCACCTGTGTCTCAATGGCTTGCGCCAACTCACCCAATGAGGTCTCGTATGGTGTCACCTTGACGGTCACGATACGTTGACGGGACTTACGAACGATTTTTGGTGGAGCCCAGTACTCATCTACGGAGCAGATCTCAGAGAGCTTAATGGTTTTGCCTGTTGGGGTAGGGATAGAGAAGTCCAGCACATCGCTGATGGAGTTGCGGTTCTCCTCTTTGAGACGAACGAGAATGTCGTATTCGTTACCATCCTCCTTGAGGAAGCCTACGGCCATACCGTTCACGCGGTTACGCAGGTAACTGGAGATGGTAGCGGAGGTGAGTCCGTGGCGAGAAGCTTTCTCCTTATCCACGAGGATCTTGATCTCAGGGCGGTCGTCATCGCGGTCTGAATAGACGTCACGTGCACCTGGCAGTTCCTTGGTGAGGGCGATGATCTGCTGTGCCATCTGGTTCGTGATGTCAAAGTCATAACCATAGATCTCTACATCCACGGTATTACCGCCACCAGGACCACCGCTACTCAATGCAGCTTGATACTCTATGATCTCAGGATATTGTGCCATCTCTTGACGGAGTACCTCAGCGATTTGCCAAATGGTGCGCTCGCGTTCCCATTTTTTGTTGAGACGAATGGTCATGGAGATGGTGTTGTTCATTGTGGTGGAGAAAATAGCACCTGTACCATCATCGTCATTGGAACCCGCTGAGGTGGAGATCATCTCTATCTCAGGCACGAGCAGCATAAAGCGGTTCTCCAGCGCGCGAGCAGTCTTCAGGGTCTCCTCGATGCGTGTACCGCGTTGGAGTTCTACGGTGACGCTCAGGCGGGCATTATCTTGTTGTGCCATGAAGTCGGTACCCACTTTGCCCATGATGAATGGCAGCAATGATGCTCCGAAGAAAGCAAACAACGCAATGATAGTCACAGTCTTATGGCGCAAGCACCAGCCCAGTGACTTGGCGTATGCAGCATCCACCTTATCCAGCATAGCTACCACGGTGCGGTCGTACCAGGTCTTCTTGGCGCTATCATCAATGAGTTTGCCATTCTCCACATGGAACTTACGCGCTTGCAGCAGCTTGGAGCAGAGCATAGGTGTCAGGGTGATAGCGATCACGGTTGAGGTACAGCAAACGACTGTCACGATCCAACCCAGTGACTCGAACATGATACCGGCCATACCGTCCATCATGGTCAGAGGCACGAACACGGCCACGAGCACGAGGGTAGTTGCAATAACGCTGACCCAAACCTCGTTGGTCGCATAGATACTTGCCTCGCGAGGGTTCTCACCACGCTCGATGTGGCGGGTGATGTTCTCCAAGACCACAATCGCATCATCCACCACCATACCGATAGCGATACTCAGCGAACAGAGCGAGATAATGTTGATACTGGAGTCTGCCATCTTCAGGTAGATGAAGGCCACGATCAGGGAGATAGGTATGGTGAGCGAGATGATGATTGTCGCACGCCATTTTCCCAGGAAGAAGAGCACAACGAGTACCACGAAGAGGAGGGCGTACATCACAGACTCCTCGAGCGAAGTGATAGAGTTGCGGATATTGTCTGCCGAGTTGTAGATCTCTTGGATCTTGACATCGGTAGGCATTTGCTTTTGTATCTTGGCGAGTGCCTCTTGCACATCCTCGCAGACTTGCACGGTGTTAGAGCCCGATTGTTTAGCTACAATCAGACGCACTGCCTCACGGCCGTTGGTCTTCTCATCAAGCGAGAGGTCCTTTATTGTATCGCGCACGGTAGCTATGTCGCGCACGAAGACTTGTTGTCCTTGTGGGGTGATGGTCACCATCAGGTCGTTAATCTCACTACTCTCCACATACTCAGAGCGCACCTGCATCTGGTATTGCTCCTTGTCCATCTTCACCGTACCCGATGAGAGGTTGAGGTTGTTAGCAGAGATAATCTGACCTACTGTCTCCAGCGTGAGACCGTATGCATCCAACTTCTGTTGGTCAATGTCCACATAGATATAACGGTCAGGGGCACCTGCTACCGAGAGGTTACCGATACCGTTGATCTGGTTGAGTTGTGGGATAACCTCATCGTTGAGAATCTTGTCGAGTGCAGGATAGGACTCGTCTGCCGTAATGGAGTATTGGCAGATAGGCATGGTGCTGGATGAGAACTTAAACACCATAGGCGATGAACAGCCATCAGGCAACTGGTTTTTGGCCATGTCGCAGAACGACCGCACATCATTGACGGCTTCCGTTATGTCACATCCCCATTCCAATTCGAGTATGACCAGACTGACGTTATCCTTGCTGGTAGAGTTGATATACTTCAGGTTGTCCACCGAGGTGAGACTGTTCTCCATGATCTTGGAGACGTTCGTTTCTATCTCGGAGGCGGATGCTCCTGGATAGGTGGTCATCACCATGACGTATGGTGGGTCCATCTCAGGGAACTGATCCACAGGTAGTTGCACAAAGCAGAACAGACCTATGATCATCACCGCAACAAACACCAACAGGGTGGTTACGGGATTCTTAATCGCGGTTTTATAAATTGCCATAGCTTTTTAGTTTTTAGATCGCTTCGCTGTAGATCACTTCGCTTTCGCTTCGTTGCAGATCGTTCGCGTTGCTCGCTGTAGTACTCTACAAGCGCTTTGCGCTGAACGACCAACTACAGGGCGTTAGCCCGCTCTACAGCCCGAAGGGCGATCTTTATTTCACTTCGATTTTCACGCCATCTACGAGTTTGCTTTGACCTTTGTAGATATATTCTACGCCCGCGTGGATTTCTGGAGCGATAATCTCAATTTGCTCATCAAAGCGTTGTCCGAGCTTCACGCTCACGCGTTTAGCGTAGCCGTTCTCGTTGATGAAGACAAAGCGCTCGTTTGAACCGATGAGTTTCTCAACGGATTGATAAGGTACCACGATGGTGTTCTCCTTGCCCAGTCCGAGGGTGGTGGTCACATACATACCTGCGCGCAGTTTCTCGCTGGCATTAGGGATGACGATTTTGCATTGGAAGGTGTGGCTCGCAGCGTCAATAGTAGGATAAACGACCTCAATGGTTGCTGGGAAAGTCTCCTCTGGATACACTTCGCTCTTCACGGTCAGCTTCATGCCTTCCTGGATGAGTGGATAGTATTTCTCAGGCACAGCAATGAGTGCTTTGAGTTTCTTGACTTGGGTGAGTACTACGATAGGTTGTCCGCCATAGAGCTCGCCATCTTCGTAGGTCTTAGCGGAGATAACGCCATCAAAAGGTGCTTTGACGTAGGTGTTGGTCTCAAGGAAGGAGAGGTTTTGCTTGAGTTGGTCATAGCCTACTTTGGTTTGGTCGTATGTCTGTTGGCTCACGCTACCCGTCTCGAGCAATGCCTCCAAGCGACCCATTTCTACCTCGAGGTTAGCGAGTTGAATCTTCTGGGTGAGGTATTGGTTTTGGTCCATGCGAACGAGCATGTCGCCTGCCTTAACTTCATCGCCTACTTCTACGTAGATATGCTCAATCTTACCGGTGAGGCTTGGTGCTACGTTCTGTGTAAGGTAGCCTTGCAGGTTGGTGGATACGGTGAATACGCGTTCAATCTCTTGGTCTTGGAGGGTCATGCAACTTACTACCTCCACGCGCTCAGCTTCTTGTGGAGTAGCTTGAGCATCTTTCTTGCCGCAGCCAATCAAACAAACAGCTGCTGCCATCATTAATACAATCTTTTTCATTTATCTTTTGTTATTTTGTTATCGTGGTTAATTGTCTAGTTGGGATAGTCAGAATAGTCTCTACAGATTCAAGAACTTCTCCAGTTCCACTTGTGCGTTCACCAGTGTGAGTACGGCTTGTACGTAGCTGGATTGCGCGGTGATGAGGTCGTTGCTGGCGTTCACGAGGTCGAGGTTGCTGGCAGCGCCTTGTTGGAACTTACGTGTGGTGTTGTCAAACACGCGTTGTGTCACGCCCATGTTCTCCTGCTCGTTGGTGAAGGTCTCGTAGGCGTTTTGGAGGTTGTAGCGCAGTTGGTCGTTCTGTATGCCGAGGTTGTTGGTCGTTTCGGCAAAAGTGTTGCGTGCTTCCTCCAGCGCAATCTTCTTCTCCACCACGCCTGCGGCGCGCTTGCCTGATGACCAGAGAGGCATGCTGACTTGTACGCTCAATGCGTTAGGAGGGGTCATGTTGAAGCCCTCTTTTTGACCGAAATAGTCTTTTTTGCTATATTGGTAGCCCACGCCAATGGTAGGACCGTATGCCCATCCTGCCATGTGTACGTTCTTCTCTGCCAGTTCTACGTTTTTCTCTAAGAGTTGATAGTTGAGGTTGTTCTCCAGGATGAACTCATTGCCCAGGAGTTGGAGTACTGTCTCTGCAGAGAGCACATCTTCGAGAGTAGTAGTGAGTTGCAATTCTGTTTCTGCAGGCACATCCAGCAATACTTTGAGTGCATTGAGTGCCAGCTGTGTGCTGCGCAGGTTTGCATTAATGTTGTTGCGCAGGGTGTTGGCGCGTACATTGATAAGGTCAGCTGTGGTTTGCTCTGCGGCACCTACGTCCACGCTGCGTTGGGTCATCTCTGCCATTTGCTCGATGTTGGACAGCGAACTCTGGAGCAGGGTGACTACGTTTTGCAGTACGAGTACGCTGGCGTAGCTAGTCTTGATGTTGGCACGCAGGTTATCCTCCGACTGTTGCAGGTTGAGGCGTTGCATGTCAATGGCTACGTTGTTGAGCAGTGCGCCCACGATAGCTTGACCATTGATGCCTACGGCTGCGGTGATACCGAGTGTACCGTTATCTGGCATCTCGATAGGCATACCGCCAAAGTTCATTTTGTAGCCCATCATAGACTGGAATGCCCACGACATGTCCACCGATGGCAGCATGCTGGCGATGGTTTGCCAACGGCTGGCGTATGCTTTTTGCACGGCCAGGTCGGCGTTGCGCAGACTGCGATTGGTCTCAATGGCGTAGTCTTGTGCCTCTTGGAGGCTTAGGTTTAGGGTTGCGGGTACCTCGCGTTCGGGAGCCCGCTTTGTGGCTGCCATCACATGGTCTTCTGCCACCATGTTCGCTGCGAGGGCGAACAAAAACAGACTTAATACAATTTTTTTCATTTATTATTATGGTTTAATATGATTATCGTTGTTATTTCTTGACGGCTTTTTCTAGGGTCAGTAGTCCTTCGGGGGTAAAGATGCCTCGCAGGAAAATGTCCATGGATGTCTTGCCTATGTGTCGTGCTTCTTGTGCGTGTAGTTTGTTGTTATCGATATATTCTGCTACTATCTGATGGGTGTTTACCATCAGCATGGCAGCCACTTCTACATCTATCTCTTGTCGGAAAATGCCTTCCGCCTGTCCTTTCTGCAAAAAACGTACCAATTCTTGTTGCATCACGCGGTTGATTCGTTGGATGTGTTGCTGAAACTGGATGGGGTAGTATTTCTTCAGGTCGTAGAGCACAGGTGGTGTCTGATGACTGCTTTTCTCTGTTTGGCGGGCTATCTTTGCCCAATCTGCAAGCAGTTGCACCACGCTTTTGTTGGCAACAAGGTGTTGTACGTCCTTAGCCATTTTCTCTTCGTGGGCAAGCAACATTGCGTCCACGAGATCGTCTTTAGAGGGGAAATAGACGTAGAAGGTTTTTTTGGATATGCCCAATTCTTTGCACAGATCCTCAATGCTGACAGAGCGTATGCCCACTTGTTGCATGCGCGTTGTTCCTACTCGGAGTATGTTCTCTTTCATATCTGTCATTGCAGGTCTCTTAGTTGTTCCGTTACCACCTCGTTACCACTCCCTTGGTGAAGGTAGATAGTAGATGTTTGTATGTTGGGTACTATGCCATATTACAAAAAGCGTGCAAAGGTACGTCTTTTTTGCGGAATAAACAAATTTTTAGGAAACTTTAACACTTTTGTAGTTTCCATGTTGCAATAGCTGCGTTGTGGTCCCCCTATAGGGGGAGGGGGGGGTATTGGTGTAGAGTGTAAGGTGTAAAGTGTAGGGTGTAAAGGCTAGGGATATGGTGTAGAGTGTAAAGTGTACAGGCAAGGGGTAAGCGACTTCGTCGCTAGCACGGAATATTAAAACAACAACAATAACAACATAATTCAACAACTATTCCGCGCAAAACAACTCATTGCGCGGCAAGGGGTTATTGGTGTAAGGGGGATGGTGTAGGGTGTAAGGTGTAAAGTGTAAGGTGTAAAGGCGAGGGAGTACAAGAAAATGAGTTGGATATCCAACTCATTTTTTTATCCTTGCCTTTCGCCTCTCGCCTCTCGCCTCTAAACAGTAGGCGCTGGGCCGTCCTCTAAACTGGCAGCTCTGCTGCTCGCTTAGAGGCGGTGTCCTTGTGCGTCATAGATTACGCCATCGCGGATGAGGTAGAGCATACCATCAATCAGCATTTTGCGGGTAGTTTGTTCACGTGTATCCTCTGTGGTGTATTCCAAGTCGGTTGGTGTGTTCTGGATAGGTGATACCTCAATGAACAATCTATTTTCGTATATGCCCTTGTTGAGCGTGAGGGTGTATTCTTGACCTGCACTGAGGTTGGTGTGAATACCCGTTTCGTTATCCACGAGAGTGATGCCAATATTTTCTACGCCCTCTGGCATGGTGATGGTGTAGTCGCCTGCCTCTTGTGCTGATACACCGAGTGGGATGATGGTTGTGCTATCGCTCATTGGCAAACTGTTGGCAGCCAATCGCTCATAACCCACGAGGGTGTAGATATTTGCTCCGTAGTTAAACTCTTTAGCGAGATCTTGATGGAAGTCAAATGCAGATGTAACAGACTCGTTGTCAGTCATGCGTATGAATGTATGATCTGCTGGAGCGTCATTGCGGAGTAGTGCGATCTTCCATTCGTAGTTGCTCACCTTCTCTGTTTGGTCGCGTGCAATGATACTAGCAGGCTTGTTGGTATTGACAGCTTCCCAATGAATCTCATTTCCATTTTGTATGAGGTAAGCGTAAGTAGCGCGGAACTTATAACTATTGGTTGAGCGTACGACAAGGTCGTTGTTAGTAACATTCCATTCGTAGAGGAATGGGAATGCTCCGTTATCTGCTTTCCATGTATAATCAGCTTTCCAATTAATTGTGCTATTTCCATCTGTGGTGAGTGAGCCGTCGTAGTCTGCGAAGCTTGGTACACCGATACAACGCCAATAACTATCTTTCACGCGGCGGTCACCATCAGGGGTGTTGTGGTTGATCTTGCAGAGATACTCCTCTCCTAAGGCAGGCATGGTATAGTCTGTCTTTTCAATACTATCGACTGCTGCCGTAGATGGGAAGAATAACTCTACTTGACTGATGTTATTTGCCCAGAAAGAAGTGTTGTCGTGTTTCATCAAGTCGAGATCAAGACTCAGGAGGTATCCTTCGTTGGCTTTCATTACAAAGCCTGATGGGTCCCAGATATAATCCCAGTTGGTGCAATCTTCATTGATGCAATCTTCTGCGAAGTATCCTCTTTCAGCACGGCGTTTGCCATTGTAGGTGGATATTACCCAGTGTGTTCCGTATGTACCAAATCCAAAGACATCGCTCAAGTGAACATCAAATGGGAAGGAGATGAAGTACAGACCACGCTCATAGATGGATTTTTGCTCTGCAAGTGGCAAAACAGGGTGATGCTTATTAGTAATTGTCTCGTCATATACACGGTGACTACCACTTAGTTTTGTGCAGTGTTCTACATCCAAGTCATCTGCTCCGTCGCGGTTGTTGATTGTCCAACGATTGAATTGCATTGCTCCGTATGCAGTCTTTACATCCTTCAGTTTGCTATTCTCATTAGTTAGAGTAACGCAAGTTGCATTTTCTTGGTGACGGCGTATTACCATCAAGTCCGCAGCAATAGTTTGCGTTTCGCTAATCTCCCCACTTGGTACCCATGCACCGATAAGTCGGTTGGTCTTGAAATCATAGATTACGCGAATCGTATTCCATGTATCTCCTGCACCACCAAGAATTTGTACGGAATTTTCCGGAGAACCACATTGATTATTATCGTATGCACCACGGAAGTATTGAGCTGTAGCAGGGCTTACTTTTTCATCTGCATAACAAGCATATAATTTAACGCGTGTACCTGGTCGTACCTTAAATGTTCGCTCGTATATCCAGTTTTGTGTATCTTGGAGTAGCGCACAGTGTTCGCCATGATTGTCTCCATTTCCGCTCAAGTCATTTCCATTCTCATCTTTTATTTCTTGACACCCTTTCAGTACTAAGAACTGACGACTATCATTGGATGAGGAAGCTAGATATGCACGAGATATTTCATTGGTTTTGCGATTCCACATAAAGCGGATGTTTGCGCTATATCGATCATAAGTAGGATCGTCAATATTTGGTTGTATGTACAACTCACCACCTTCGGTCATATATTCTTCACCACTTGCCCTTTCAAGATCTCTTGCTAGAGTATCGGAGATACATAGACTATAATCATTAGCGATTACAAACTTGACATTTGTACCGCGTGGGCACCATTTCGTTTTGTAGTGACTAAATTTCTTACCGAAAGAGTTGGCATCGCTCTCGGAGAAAGGAGAGTAGGTCATGAGGTTATCAGGGTTAGTCTTGTAGTCGTACCATTTGCCAGCTGCAGCATCTACTCGGATGTAGAAGTTGCCTGTGTAGAATGCTACTTTCTCAATAGTAAGTGTACCTTCGTTATTGCTCAAGTGAATGGTATAAACAGAGTCAGGAGCCTTCCCAATATCACCATTAATTTCACCTAATTTTTTCTTCAATTCTTCAGTGAGGTCGGTGATACTGCCGGTGATTTTGTTCCAAGTTCCTTCGCCGACACTCCAAGTACCGCCACCTTTATCCCAAGTACCATCTTTTACGGTATAAAGTAATTTACCATCGGTAGGAACCGTTAAGTCGTTTGTTTGATTCCAGACATAATCGTTACCGTCCTTATCCCAATCGTTTGTGTCAAAAGCAGGATTCATACGGCAGAAAACTACATTGGAACAACCATCTGGTATACCGCACCAATAAGTACCGTCATCTTCTTTGAACATACTGTGCCATTCTGCTTTAGTGGTTTGATCGCCAGACTTTTCAAAGAAATATGCAGCGAAGCGAGCGTTTCCTTGTTCCCAGTTACTGTTTGGTTTGAGGTAGATTTGGCCTCTCCACGCACCTTCTTCTAATGAGTAGAAATTCTTTCCATCTGTTGGAAGTGATAGGTTAATAGTTTGAGTCCATTTATAATCCCAATGCAATCCATTATTCTTTTGGGAATCTTCCTTACCTTCTGGATTTAGTCGTACAAAGATGACATGGGTGTATCCACTTGGTTTTTCACATGAATAGATATCACCATTTTTAGTTAACTCTTTCCATTCGTTTTTAGAGCCGTTGTAGAAGTATGCTGCAAAGCGGGCATTGTCAGATTTCCATTGGGAGTTAGGTTTGAAGTATATTCCATTACTATTAGCCCAAGTTACGCCTTCTTCAAAGATGCGTGCCGCAGTTTGGATTTTCAATTCAGGGTTACTGTTTGGACGAATGAAGAAAGAAGTAACAGGATTGAGCTCTTCTGCCTTCTTGATATCCGATGGTTTGTATGTGGTGCGGGTATCGTCCTTGTAGAGGATGCGATAATCGCCCACAGTTACAGGATAATCTACACTCACCTCGAAGTTTCCTGATGTAGCATTGAGTGTCAATGTGAAGGTGTGGTTGCCAGCAGCCACAGTTTTAATACCGCATGCTAGTCCATTGTTCTTATCCTCAATAAATGGCCAGTTTTCATGGTTGTCCACCGTCATTGTACCATTGGCATCGTTCTTATACCACTTGTCATTGTCACGAACAATCTTATAACCAAATGTTTGACCTCCCTCCAAATCAACGATGGCAGTAAATGGCAAGTAAAGTGATGAACCAGTGAATGGAACAGACATCAATTCTTTGCGGCCCTCTTCCTCTTTGTGATTATAAATCTTGAGAGTATAACCCGTTCCACCCATATACTTGGTCCAGTGTCCCTTGTTGTAGTATTGGGCGTTTTTCCCTTCTGATTTATTTTCGTTTTTGATGTTTGCCATTTGTCCCTCAGCTGGCACAAAGACGGGTGTACCAATGCTAAAGTCACCACGATGAATCACTTCTGTATCGTAGAAATTGGCTTGATCTTTTTTGTCTGTTGGTGTGAAAGCCACATATCCATTGAAGTTCTTCACAGTCTCATATTCATAGAACCACATTCCTGTTGTTCCAGGCACAGGGGACATTGCGCCTTCGGCTACGCATTTAGGATCTGTTGCACCAGTACCTTTAGTATCATCCCAAAATTCTTCACTATATAAATATATATGAGGTGCAGTCCAATCGGCTGTACCAAATTTCTTAGACAAGTCAAGGAAGATGAGTTTCTTCTTCTCGTATGTGGCGGTTAAGTATCCTTCATAGTTGGCGGTGATGTTGATGGTTTTGTCGGTGAGTGCATCTTCGGTAGAGATACCATCTCCTAATTCCCATTTTACAAAGTTATAACCACCTATCTCTGCTGCGGTAACTGGGGTTTGTCTTGAAGGATGTCCTTCTATAGTGGTGCGACCTGCAATCTCTTGGCCATCGCATGTGTATTTGATGGTCACTGTGTAGCTACCTGCAACAACGAAAGTAGCTTCTGCGGTGTCTAGTTCTTCTCCGTCGCAGTTATTGAGGCGTAGGGATGCTACAATTTTGTAGGTACCTGCGCTCAGTCCGTCGATGGCAAATTTCACAGTACCATTGTCTTCAATTGCGTTATGTCCTTCGACAGGAGTGCCGTTGGTGTAGCATAGTGTCCAGCATACAACTACTCTGCCTGCAGGGGTAGGTTCGATTGTGTGATTTGTAACGGTTACATAGCCCGTTTCTCCACTTCCGAAGAGCGTCTTATCTAAGGTGATAGAAATAATCTCCGCTTTTTTGAAGAATGCGTAAAGAGTTGTGTTGTCTATATCTTTATCCCATGTGCGTGCGCTTGTGCCGTTTGCATAGTAGTATTGCTTACCAGCGCCGTTTTTTGCATCCCAATATCCCATAAACGCATAACCGTTTTTTGTTGGGCATGTGATAGTAGGCATTTCCGCATCGTAGGTAACAGTCATAGATGTTGTGCCAGTGGTAGTTGCACCTTCTTGGTCTAGTGTGACGGTATAGGTGTTAGCAGTCCATTGGGCGAAGTATTCTACATCGCTCGTAGGCTTGTTATCTTTGCCCACATCTTTAATTTTATCTCCTCCGTTGGCGCTAGTGAACCATCCAAGGAAAGTATAGCCATCACGAGTTGGCTGTGGCAATACTATTGGATCGCCATTATAAGTGTAGCTAGAACTTTCGGGAGATACTGAGCCTCCGTTGGCGTTCCATGTGATAGTGTAGGTATCTGCTTCGAAAGTAGCAGCAATCTCGACATCGTTCGCAGGCATTGAGAATGTTTTATTGTTGGTAATTGACACAGTAGGAGTGATAGTCCATTTGCTAAAACGATAACCAGGATCAGGAGTATTTGTCAATGTAATCGTGGTATTGTAATCTGCTGTTGTGTTTGCGCTCACTGCTGCATTATCGCCCACTTTGATTGTGTACGAACCATTTGTTGGGGCTGTGTAAGTGATATTGTAGGTTATAGGAGTAAAGTTTGCAGTGACTGTTGCACCTGTGTTGGTCGCTTTGATGGTTGTAGAAGCAGTAGTTGTGCTACCAATGGTAACTGCACCTGTGTTACTGCCAGATAGTGTCCAACTGCTAAAATTGTAACCCGTATTAGGTGTAGCAACCAAAGTTTTTGCTGTAAAATGGTTTACAGAGGCGTTACTGCCAGAACTTACAGTTGCTCCTCCTACTTGGATAGTACCATTACCATCGTGTTTGAAAGTCAATGAATATGTTTTTTCTGTCCACTGTGCATAGAGAGTGGTGTTGGCTTTTAGTGTTACTTTTTGTTTATCAGTATATGAAGTGCCTGTACCATCCGTTTTTGTATTCCACCCTGCAAAAGTATATCCTGTGCGAGTGAATGTATTTGCGTTTAGAGCAGTACTCGTGTTGTATTTTACTATTTGTGTATAATCACTACCTGTACCACCATTGGCTTTGAAAGTTACGACAGGATCAATGGTAAAAGAAGCTACATAGTTGTTGCTATTATTAGAATCCCATTGTCCCCCATCAGGTTGTTCAAACCATACTGATAGTGTATAATCGCCTGGATTTAAACTACTTATGTCAATGGTTTTTGAGGCAAACGTGTTATTGCTAGATGTGCTACCATTACTATTAGAGTGGAAGAAGTTATTGTTGTCCTGATATTTGAACCAGTATAATGTTATATATGCAGCATTCTTACCACTTATTTGATAATGCATTTTTGCTGGATTTTTAGCTCCGTCAGACTGTCCATATGTTTGAATCTCACCGCCTAGAGTAAGTGATGTAATAGAACCTAAATTCTTATTGTGAAAAGCACCAGCAGTTTGTCCTGTACCACTTGCATTATACCATGTACCATTTGCGACAATAAAACTTTTTCCAATCCAAGTGGCTCCTGCCCACGCATTACTAACTCCCATTAGTAGGAGAATGAGGATGGCAGTCATTCGTATACCTTTGGTATATCCTTGTAATAGATTAAAAAATTGTTTCGCCTTCTTCTCGGCGCAATTTGTAAATGTTTTCATATTGTTTTTATTGTTATTTACTGGTGTTATGTTGGGGCTCCTACGCGCGGAGCGCGAGAAATCTTATCTAATCTTATTCTACATTATTCAACATATTCTGCGCACTCCGTAATCAATTGCAGAAATCTTTATTTGTTGTTGTGTTGGTTGTTTATCTCTCTATTTTCCTTTTCTCCTTCGAGGGGTTACCGAACCCTTGGCGAGGGAGCTTCTACGCGCAGAGCGCGGAAATAATTATCTCTTGGTCATCCATCAGTTTTGTGCCGTTGTTCCCTAAGTAAGGTTCCAATCAGATTCCAATCAGGTTCCAATGAGGTTCCAATGAAGATAAGGGGCAGATAGGTGGCATTCTATTGGCAATCGGCTATTGGATATGGGCTATTGGCTTGGATTGGATTGCAGCTCTGCTGCTATTCCTGCCTTTAACCTCTAACCTCTCACCTATCACCTTTAATCTCTCAATACGGCTTTCCTCTGGCGGATATAGATTGCCAAGGCAGCGGCGGCAGCAAACAGCAACATTATCCATGCCTCGCCAACAGGGGAACCCTCAGCAGGAGGGGTATCTGGACGATCGGGGAAGGAGTTTTGCTTGTTAGAAACACCTCTTCTACCACCATAATCTTCTCCCTGTGAATTGTTATACATAGGATGGTTGTCGCTGGGAGCGGAAGATTCAAATGGTTGATACACAGTGGACTGGTACGCGTTGTAGTTCAACTGCGCATCTTGCGTAGCGTAAGGAGACTGCTGCATACCTCCATACTCAGAAGGGTAGGAGGTCTCGTAGCGATTGCCCTGAGCCGTGGAAAAGATTTGTGCAGAAAGAGGCATAGTGCCTACAAACAGTAAAGCGCATATCACAACGATATGCAACGCCCTGTAAAAGAGGCGATTAAACGTGGGAAAATGATAGTATTCGTTTCTCATGGTTGTAAAAATATTCAACAATAATAAACACCCTTTATGGCAACAAACATACGCATTTCATGGTACGGATTTTAACCCGTAGCAAGAAATACACCACAAAAAAAGCGCGCAAAGGTACAAAAAAAAATCCATATTGACAAATGAAAAGGGCAAAAAAGTTAATTTGGTTGAAAGAGGGCTAGTAAATTAAGAACTTAATGTGTCCGAAAATGGGGGTCAATACAGTTGTTCTTTCGATGTGGGTCGCTTAATAACTAATGAATCACTAATGAATCACTAAAGAATAACTAAAGAATCACTAAAGATTGATTGGGGATATGGTGTAGGGGTATGGTGTAGGGTGTAGGGTGTAAAGTGTAGGGTGTAAGGTGTAAAGGCGAGGGGTATGCGACTTCGTCGCTAGCACAGAATATTAATACAACAACATCAACAACTTAATTCAACAACTATTCCGTTGGGGAACAACTCACCCCAACGGTTAGACCTTTATCAAAAAGCGTGCAATATTTTCAAAAAAACAGCTGTGCTGTTCTCATAATCCAACTTAATACCCTCTCGCAAGCAAGCTTTCGGTCTTATCTCACTGCGGTGATGGATAAATTTCGAGGGCACCGACCTCGCTACGCTCGCCCACCTCGAAGTTTTAAACGAGATTGACTAAATCAAAGCAAAAGTAGTACAAAAAATGCAAGACCTTTATCAAAAAGCGTGCAATATTTTCAAAAAAACAGCTGTGCTGTTCTCATAACCCAACTTAATGCCCTCTCGCAAGCAAGCTTTCGGAGGGTATCAATTTGGCTTATGTGATAGACAAATCTATCATTTTTTGAAAATATTGCTCGCTTTTCTTGCGTATGTGCATTTTTTGTACTACCTTTGCACCCGATTTGTATCAGAGGAGAAATTTGACTGCTTGCGACCTCTTTAAAAGAATGCTAAAAACTTGTTCCACAAGACCCCAAACAGTCGCTTGTGGATTTTTTTTTGAAGCCTACCCCCAACCCCTCCCTAAAGGGAAGGGAGTAGGTAAAGGAGATTTAAACAAAATGAACTACTTATTTACATCGGAGAGTGTCAGCGAAGGACACCCAGACAAAGTGGCAGACCAAATTAGCGATGCCATCCTAGACCAATTCTTAGCATTAGACCCTGACTCGCATGTGGCATGCGAAACAATGGTCACCACAGGACAAGTCATCGTAGCTGGCGAAGTGTCCAGCGAGAAATACGTGGATATCCAAAACACCGTACGCAAAACCATCGCAGAAATTGGATACACCAAATCTGCCTACAAATTTGAAGCAGAAAGCTGCGGTATCCTCACCGCCCTCCACGAACAAAGTGCCGACATCGCACGCGGCGTGGATGGACAAGGCACCGAGAACATCGGCGAACAGGGAGCCGGAGACCAAGGAATGATGTTCGGATACGCGAGCGACGAGACAGAGAACTATATGCCTCTCACCCTCGACCTCGCCCACACCTTAGTATATACGCTCGCACGCGTACGTAAAGAAGGCGAAGAAATGCGCTACCTCCGACCAGACTCCAAAAGTCAAGTAACCATGGAGTACAGCGAGACAGGCGAACCACTCCGCATTGACACCATCGTAGTATCTACCCAACACGACGAAGATGCTACACAACAACAAATAAAAGAAGATATCCAACGCATACTCCTACCTCGCGTAGCAAAACGCGATGCACGCTATGCCGAACTCCTCAAAGGCGACTTCAAACTCCTCGTTAACCCTACCGGCAACTTCGTTATCGGTGGCCCTCACGGAGATACAGGTCTGACCGGCCGCAAAATCATCGTAGATACCTACGGCGGTCGTGGCGCACACGGCGGTGGCGCATTCTCAGGCAAAGACCCATCGAAAGTCGATCGCTCTGCTGCCTACGCCGCACGCTGGATAGCAAAGAACATGGTGGCAGCTGGCGTAGCACGCGAAGTACTCGTACAAATAAGTTACGCCATCGGCGTAGCCAAACCTGTAAGCGTGTGCGTAAACACCTACGGCACCGCCAAAGTGGCATTGAGCGACGGCGAAATCGCCCAAAAAGTAAACGAACTCTTCGACCTACGTCCACAAGCAATCATCAATGCACTCAAACTCAAACAACCTATGTACGAAGAGACTGCACGCTATGGACACATGGGACGTACCAACGAAGTGGTGAAAAAACAATTCGTAGACAACGGACAAGTCATCGAACGCGAAGTGGAACTCTTTACCTGGGAGAAACTGGATAAAGTGGAAGAGATAAAAGCGGTGTTTGGATTGTAAATCTATCTCCCACGGATTTCACAGATAACCACGGAACGATATTTGTGCTAATCAGTGTAATCAGTGGGAAGTAAAAAGCGAAGTATGTTAAGCAAGAAGCAACAATCATGGTTGGTTACGGGCATCGTGCTGTTGGCACTGGTGCTCGACCAACTGTCCAAAGTGTACATCAAGACACATTTCCAACTGGGAGAAGCACGCGAGGTGTTCTCCTGGTTCTGGATCGTGTTCGTAGAGAACAACGGCATGGCCTTCGGCATCGAGTGGTTTAGCAAACTGCTGCTGACCCTCTTCCGCATAGTCGCCGTAGGCGTGATAGGATGGTATATCCATATCCTTATCCACAAACAGACCGTTCGCACAGGCTACCTAACCACCATCGCCATGGTAATCGCCGGCGCAATGGGCAATATCATCGACTGCGTCTGCTATGGCAAGATATGGGACTACGCCGGTTGGTTCCACGGACGAGTAGTGGACATGCTCTACTTCCCACTGATCCGCAATGCCGCAGGAGAAGTGCTGTTCTTCCGACCTGTATTCAATATCGCCGACTCGTTTATCACAGTGGCCGTGTTCCTAATCATCATCTTCTATCGCAAAGACCTGGACGAGAGTCTAAATCAGATATTTCCAAAGAAGCAATAAACCACACTGAACAACTTTGAACCACTCCTATAAAATATTATGGACCGTATGTGTGCTGCTAGTGTGCATGGCGATGATAGGTTGTCGTCCGAATAACGTATTGTCCAATCGTGAGATGCGCGATGTGCTCTACGACCTACACCGAATGGACGGCGCACTGCAAACAGCGGGATACAACTATGGACACAACGAAGAAGTGTCAGCATACTACCAATCCGTGTTGGATAGACATGGTATCACCCAAGCACAATTTGACTCCTCCCTCGTATGGTTTACCGATAATCCGCAGATATTCAACAAAATCTATCCTAATGTGATAGCACGTCTGCAAGCAGACATGGATCACGAAACAGCCCTGCGCGACGAACGCGTGGAACTCAAACGAGGCGAGAAAGGCAAACGTGCTAAGAAACTGGGCGAAGAAGAAACCGAAGAAACAACCACACCACAGAAAACCGTGGACGACTGGATGAGAATCTATATGTTCGGCATCGAAAATCCATGGAAAGAATGGAAAAATGAAGAATTCAATGAAAAAGACATTATCCTATTTGGACAGATAAAAACAGACACCCTATCGAGCGCAAAGGAGAATAAAATCAACCTCTTGGACACCATAACTCTACCACCATTGCAGAGTACCCCAATCCTACAAGATGCGTCCCAAGCAACCCGCCACGCAAAACAACACATCGCTCTCCCAATAGAATAATCACCCGTGCGTTCAAACCATACATTGCGAGGGAAATATGTAGATTTTATTAAAAAAATACATTTTTTCGTGAAAATGTTTGCGTATATGATTTTTTTGTAGTACCTTTGCACGCTTTTTCGGGCATTCTGGAAAGGAATAAATAAAAAACAACATAAATTATTAATCGCTATGCTGGGCAGTTGTGGCTCGAAAGTGAGCGCGTAAAGTGGTCTGTCGGCATAGTTAAAACATTAAAAAACAAATGGATACATTAAGTTACAAGACTGTATCAGCTAACAAAGCAACCGTTCAAAAGGGATGGGTTGTTGTTGATGCTGAGGGCCAAGTACTTGGCCGTATGTGCTCTAAGGTGGCTAAAATCCTCCGTGGCAAGTACAAACCAAACTTCACTCCTAACGTTGACTGCGGTGACAACGTAATCATCATCAATGCAGAGAAAGTGCAATTGACAGGCAACAAATGGAACGATCGCGTTTACGTAAGCTACACTGGTTACCCAGGTGGTCAACGCGAGATCACTCCTGCACAAATGTTGGAGAAAAAAGGCGCTGAGCGTTTGATCAAGAAAGTGGTTAAGGGTATGCTCCCTAAAAACCGTCTCGGTCGTCAAATCATCGCTAACCTCTACGTATTCGAGGGCGCTGAGCACGACAAACAAGCTCAACAACCAGTACAAATTGATATCAACACCCTTAAATAATTGAAGATATGGAAATGATTAATGCATTAGGTCGTCGTAAAGCAGCTGTTGCTCGCGTTTATGTACAAGAAGGTACTGGCAAAATCACTATCAATGGTCGTGATTTAGAGGTGTATTTCCCAAGCCCAATTCTTCAATACGTGGTTAAACAACCATTGAACAAGTTGGAGGTTGCTGAGAAATACGATATCAAAGTAAACCTCGATGGTGGTGGTTACAAAGGACAAGCTGAGGCTTTGCGTCTCGCAATCGCTCGCGCTTTGGTAAAAATCAACCCAGAAGATAAGCCAGCTTTGAAAGCAGAAGGTTTCATGACACGCGATGCTCGTGAGGTAGAGCGTAAGAAACCAGGTCAACCAAAAGCTCGCAAACACTTCCAATTTAGTAAACGTTAATATCCAAATAGCAGTGACTCCGTGGTGGCAATCCGTTGCTCACCACGGATTACTCTGTTATTCCTCCTATATGCGATTCTCTGCGTAGCGGAGGCAGACGGATAAATTATCATTAAATAATTCAAACTAATCAAACAAAATGAGAACAACATTTGATCAACTTCTCGAGGCTGGCTGCCACTTCGGTCACCTCAAACGCAAATGGAACCCAGCAATGGCTCCTTACATCTACATGGAGCGCAATGGTATCCACATCATCGACCTCAACAAAACAGCAGTGAAAATTGACGAGGCTGCTGAGGCTCTCAAAGCAATCGCTAAATCTGGTCGCAAGATCCTCTTCGTTTCTACCAAGAAACAAGGCCAAGAGGTAGTTGCTGCTAAAGCACAAGAGATCGCTATGCCTTACATCACAGAGCGTTGGGCTGGTGGTATGCTCACCAACTTCCCTACTATCCGTAAGGCTGTGAAGAAAATGAGCGCTATCGACAAAATGATGACCGATGGCACCTTCGACAACATCTCTAAACGCGAGAAACTCCAAATCACCCGCCAACGCGAGAAACTCGAGAAGAACCTCGGTTCTATCTCTGACCTCACACGTCTCCCTAGCGCAGTATTCGTAGTGGACGTAATGAAAGAGCACATCGCTGTAGCAGAGGCTAACCGTTTGGGTATCCCAGTATTCGGTATCGTAGATACTAACTCTAACCCTAACAATATCGACTTCGTTATCCCAGCTAACGACGATGCTACCAAGTCTATCGAGGTAATCCTCACCGCAGTTTGCGAGGCAATCAAAGAGGGTCTCGAGGAGCGCAAGGTAGAGAAAGCTGACGAAGAGGCAGCTGCAGCTCAAGCAGCAGCAGAGGCTCCACAACCAAAGGAGCGTCGCCAACGCGTTCGCAAAGCTGCTCCAAAAGCAGAGGCTGAGAAAGTAGCAGAGGCAGCAGCAGAATAATTCAAAATTCAAAATTCTTAATTCAAAATTACGACAATGGCTGTTACATTAGCAGATATTAAGAAACTGCGCGACATCACTGGCGCAGGTATGATGGACGTAAAGAAAGCTCTCGAAGAGGCTAATGGCGACTTCGATGTAGCTAAAGACTTGCTCCGCAAACGTGGTCAAGCTATCGCTGCAAAACGTAGCGAGCGTGAGGCTTCTGAGGGTTGCGTATTGGCTAAGGCTGAGAATGGCTTCGGCGCTATCGTAGCTGTGAAGTGCGAGACCGACTTCGTTGCAAAGAACGAGGACTATGTAAACATGGTTAAGGCTATCCTCGAAGTAGCTATGACCGAGAAACCTGCTGACATCGAGGCTCTCAAGGCTTGCAAACTTGGTGACTTCACCGTTGCTGATGCCGTTACAGAGCGTTCTGGTGTTACCGGCGAGAAAATGGAACTCAGCGACTACGCTTTCCTCGTAGCTCCAAAAGTAGATGCTTACAACCACCTTGGTAACAAACTCAGCGCACTCGTTGCTGCTGACACCGAGGACGCTAACGTAGAGATCCTCCACGGTGTTTCTATGCAAGTAGCTTCTATGTCTCCTATCGCATTGGATGCTGATCACGTAGCACAAGAGGTAAAAGACAAAGAGCTTTCTGTAGCTATTGAGAAAACCAAACAAGACGAGGTAAACCGCGCCGTAGAACAAGCAGTTCGCAAAGCAGGTATCAACCCTGCACACGTGGACAGCGATGATCACATCGAGTCTAACATGGCTAAAGGTTGGTTGACCCCAGAGCAAGCTGAGATAGCACGCCAAATCCGCGCTACTGTTCCTGCTGAGGCTGAGGCTAACCTCAACATGAAGAAAGTAGAGATGATCGCTCAAGGTCGTCTTGGCAAATTCTTGAAAGAGAATACTTTGGTAGAGCAACAATATATCATGAGCGAGAGCAAAGAGCTCGTGAAAGACGTTTTGAAGAAGAACAACGTAAACGTTATCGACTTCAAGCGCGTAACCCTCAACCAAGAGTAATCAAGTTGATACGACAGCCCTCCGCGCAAACGGGGGGCTGTTTTCTTTTATAAAAAACGAATAGCTAGTACTTATAGCACTCCTCGTTCAACTAGACAAAATCCCTTAAATACTATGTCACAAGAAACTCTCATCCCAACTCAGAAGAAACGTCTTCTCTCGTTGGACATCCTGCGTGGTATCACAGTAGCAGGAATGATTTTGGTCAATAACCCTGGATCATGGTCGCATATCTATGCTCCCCTGCGCCATGCAGCATGGAACGGTTGCACACCAACCGATCTTGTATTCCCATTCTTCGTCTTCTGTATGGGTGTGGCAATGTATATCAGCCATAGCAAGTCGAATTTTGATTTCAATTGGGCTACCGCACGCAAAATTATCGTTCGTGGTCTGCTCATCGTGCTCATCGGTTGGGCACTTAGTTGGTATGGCATGGCACTCCGCCAATTCATCAAAGGCGCCGACTTTGTGACGGCTATGTGGACATACCCTGTCGCTCATATCCGCTACCTGGGTGTGTTCCCTCGATTGGGTCTTGTGAGCCTGTTTGGTGGTCTGCTTTTATTGGCCTTTAAGCCCAAACGTATTCTCTGTGTGTCAGGTGTATTGATGCTGATTTACTGTGTCTTACAGAGTGTTACAAATAGTTTTGAATTGACCGCTCAGAATATGGAGTCCATTGTGGACCTCAAAGTGTTGGGCGACGACCATATCTACCACATGCGCAATGCTGCAGGCGAGCGCATTGGCTTTGACCCAGAGGGTCTGCTCTCTACTATCCCATGTATCGCACATGTGCTGATAGGTGCATGGATGGGTAAACTGATTATGACTGAAAAAGACCTTTGGGGTAAGGTGACACGTGCCTTGCTCGCTGGTGCTATTATGATGATACTGGGCTTCTGCTTGGACTATGCTTATCCTATCAACAAAGCCATGTGGTCTGCAAGTTATGTGTTGGTAACCTGTGGTTTGGCAAGTTGCATCTTGGGCATATTGACATGGATATTAGATATTCGTTTGCCTCAACTTAGTGAGGTGAAACCTACTACCGCATGCCAAAAAGTACACCATGCAGTGGCTAAGAATTGGTACAAATTCTTTGAGACCTTTGGCGTAAACCCATTGTTTATCTTCTGCTTGAGCACTTGGTTCGTGGTGACTGCTGCTCAAATCAAGTTTGAGTACATGGATAAGACCTACGCCCTTATGAGTTTCTGGTATAAGGTTTGCTTGGTGCCTATCTTTGGCGACAAAGGTGGTTCGCTAGTTTCTGCATTGAGCCTCGTGTGCTTGATGTGGGCGATTGGTTATATCCTCTACCGCAAGAAAATCTATATTAAATTATAGTGAATGCTCGCATGCGGGTAGTGTAGGGTGTAAGGTGTAAAGTGTAAAGGAAAGGGGATGCAGAAGATAGCTACAATAGGATTTTTTGACGGTGTCCATCGCGGACACCGTTTCCTGTTCGCCCAACTCAAGGAGCTCGCGCATGAGCGTGGCTTAGAACCATTGATTCTCACTTTTGACCGCCATCCGAAAGAAGTTCTGACGGGCATCTGCCCCCCTATGCTTACCACCTACGTGGAGCGCCAACAGCTCTTGGCACTCCACGCTGAGGTGCGTGTCTTGCCCTTCTCTAAGGTGCAAGGTCTTACGGCTGAGCAGTTTATGCGCTATTTGCAAGAGAAAGAACAAGTGGAAGTGCTACTCATGGGCTATGACCACCGCTTTGGTTCGGATCAACTGAAGGGCTTCTCCGAGTACGAGAAAGTGGCACGTAGGGTAGGGCTGCACGTGGAGCGTGCGCATGAGTGTCTGGTGGATAGTCTGCCCGTGAGTTCTACGCGCATACGCAAACTGCTGCACGAAGGACACATCAAGGAGGTGAACCGACTATTGCGCTATGACTATTCGTTGTCAGGTGTTGTAGAGCATGGCAATGGCATAGGTGCGCAGATAGGATTTCCTACTGCAAATATCTGCCTGCAATCCGACAAACTGCTCCCCATAGCAGGCGTCTATGCGGCGAGTGCTGTACTCGAAGGCGATACTGACACTTCCCCTGCTACATATGATGCTGTGGTGAACATAGGCAACAATCCTACAGTGGGCAATAACCACCTAACCATCGAAGCCCACCTCATCAATTACCAAGGCGACCTCTATGGGAAGACCATCACAGTCGCACTGCGCGAATATATACGCGCTGAACGCAAGTTTGACTCCTTGCAAAAACTACAAGAGCAGATACGCAGAGATATACAATCCTTGTAATTTTCGCGATTTTTAGATAAAAATGCATATTTATTTGCGTATGTGTATATTTTTTTGTACCTTTGCACGCTAAAATAAAGAAATAATAAAAAACAAACAATATGGCAAAGAAAGATTTTAAGAAAGAAGAGCAAAACTTGGAGAACGTACAAGAGGCTCTGAACACAACCAGTGCTTGGATTGAAGCAAATCAAAACAAACTGACATGGGCTATCACCGCTATCGTGGTAGTAGTTTTGGGCGTAATCGCTATCAATAACTATGTACTCAAACCAAAAGCTGCTGCGGCAAGCAACGAGAATGCAAAAGCAGTTGTTTATTTCACACAAGGCAACTACGAGTTGGCACTCAATGGCGATGATGCTGAGTGCATCGGTTTTGAGGCTATCGCTAACGAGTACAAATGTTCACAAGCCGGCAAATTGGCTGCTCTCTATGCAGGCGTTTGTTACTACCAGTTGGGTGACTATACCGCAGCTGCAGAGTACTTGGCTAAGTTCAGCGCGAGAGACTTGAACGTAGAGCCTGCTGCTTTGCAACTCTTGGGCGACGCATACGTACAAATGGAGGATTACGCTAAGGCTGCTAAAGCATTTACTGCTGCTGCTAAATCTGGCAATGAGCTTATCGCTCCTATGAGTCTCAAGAAATTGGGCTTCGTGCAAATGGAACTCGGCAACAACGCTGCTGCAAAGAAAGCGTTTGAGACCATCAAGAGCGATTACCCTGCTTCTGTTGAGGCACAAGACATCGAGAAATACATTGCTATTGTAAAATAAGGCTATAGGTTACAAACTATAGTTTATTGGCAAGAATAGTATGACAACTGATTTGTCGCAATATAACGCGAACGAATTGCCTAGCGCTGACGTGCTTTCACGTCAGCGCTATGCTATTGTAGTGGCTGACTGGAATAGCGAAATTACCCACAAATTGGCACAAGGCGCTATTGATAC
The DNA here is from genome assembly GCA_045587145.1 of Paludibacteraceae bacterium. Lineage (GTDB taxonomy): Bacteria > Bacteroidota > Bacteroidia > Bacteroidales > Paludibacteraceae > Colicola. The sequence continues at coordinate 28,933 of JAZNBO010000010.1, read as the reverse complement.
CCTCATCAAGCACGGCGTACAAGAGAATAATATCGACGTAATGCACGTGCCTGGTACCGTGGAACTGACATACGGTGCTGCCCTCTATGTGAGCGGAAAGAAGAAATTTGGTATGCTCAAACAAGCAGATGCTGTTATTGTGATCGGCTGTGTGATTCAAGGTGACACTCCTCACTTTGACTATGTGTGTCAGTCAGTAACACAAGGTATCACTTTGTTGAATGCACAGGGTGGCGGAGCAGGAGGATACTATCAACCTAATTCTTGTCCTGTCATCTTCTCCGTGCTGACCACGCTTGACAAACAACAAGCACTGGATCGCGCAGGCGGTCGCCTAGGCAACAAAGGCGTAGAAGGAGCAGTCACTGCTATCAAAATGGCTAATCTATTGTAATTAAAATTCTTAATTCATAATTAAAGACTATGAATGCACATCTAAAACAATATTTCTCCGCGCAATACTGGCAAGGTCTTGCATTGGACTTTTGGCAAGCGTTGGGAACAAAGAAATTTTGGAAAGAACTGGTGGTAATGACCGTCGGCATTATGATTGGTGCTGCTGCTGTGTACTACTTCTTGATGCCAAGTAAATTGATTATTGGTACCATCTCAGGTCTTAGCATCGTCATCAATACCCTTATAGGAGGTACACCAGATACATTCTCCTATTTGGTGATGGGTATCAATGCTTTCTTGCTGATCTTGGCTTTCTTGCTGATTGGTAATGAGTTTGGTGCTAAAACGGTATATACCGCAATGATCTTGGGTCCTCTCACACAGGTGTGGGATCGTATTTGTCCTTACACCAACTTTACCCACAAAGTAATTGAGAATCCCGACGTACTAGCGCAACTGCAAGCTGGTTTGACTCCGCTGGATGCAAACGGTAATCCCTATTTGCTCAGTCGTGCAGGCGAAGTGCTGATGCAAGTGAAGGATTCGGTGATGTCCGGTGGATTGGGTATGGGTGACTTGTGGTTTGACTTGCTCTGCTTCGTATTGCTGCTTTCTGCTAGTCAAGCAATCGAGTTTCGTGTGAATGCTTCTACTGGTGGATTGGACATCTTGGCAAAGATTATCAATAAGTTCCTGCACTTCGATATCGGTATGTCGGTATCCATTGGTGGCGCATTGATCTGCTGCACTGCATTCTTGATCAATGACTTCCGATTGGTTGTAATTGGCTTGATTGGTACATGGCTCAATGGTATTGTAATCAACTATTTCACCGCTTCGTTGGATCGCCGCAAACGTGTCTGCATCATCTCACGCGATCATGCTCGCATACGCAAATATATAGTCGAAGACTTGGTACGTGGTTGCTCGCTCTATACCGTAGAGGGTGGATATACTGGCGAGGAGTCCAAAGAAATTCAATCACTGCTCACGCAAGAAGAGTTTGCTTCGCTCATGGCATATATCCGTGATAATAATATCAAAGCGTTTATCACGGCTAGCAACTGCTCTGAGATCTATGGTTTGTGGCTCAAACATAGAAAGCGCAACGGTCGAGTGGAAGTAATAAACAATGATTAACAATAACCTTATAATTTATAAAACAATGAAACCTACATTATTTATTTTGGCTGCTGGTATGGGTAGCCGTTACGGTGGTCTGAAACAGTTAGATGGTCTTGGACCAAATGGCGAAACTATCATGGATTATAGCGTATTTGATGCTATGCGTGCTGGTTTCGGCAAAGTAGTATTCGTAATCCGCAAGGATTTTGAGGAGGATTTCCGCAATGTTGTACTCAGCAAGTATGCTGACCACGTACAATGCGAAGTATGCTTCCAAGGTATTGACAACTTGCCAGAGGGCTTTACTCGCAATCCAGAGCGTACCAAACCATGGGGTACAAACCACGCTGTGTTGATGGCTAAAGATATTATCAATGAGCCATTTATGGTAATCAATGCCGATGACTTCTATGGCAAAGAGTCATTTGAGGTGATGGCTAAGTTCTTGTGCTCCGTAGAAGGACAACAAGGCAAATACTGCATGGCAGGTTACCGTGTAGGCAACACACTAAGCGAGCACGGAAGCGTAAGCCGCGGTGTATGTTCAACAGATGCTAATGGTTTCTTGACCGACGTAGTAGAGCGCACCTCTATCGAGAATAAAGACGGTCACGTTTGCTACAAGGGCGATAATGGCGAGGATGTAGAGATCCCATTCGATACCCCAGTAAGTATGAACATGTGGGGCTTCACTCCTGAGTACTTTGCATACGCAGAAGAGGCCTTCAAGGCTTTCTTGACCAAGAACGCACAAGAACTCAAGGCAGAGTTCTATATCCCTACTTTGGTCAACGATATGATCAACGCAGGCAACGCTACTTGCGAAGTGCTTGATACTCCTGCTAAGTGGTTTGGCGTAACATACGCTGATGACCGCCAAATGGTAGTGGATAAGATTCAAGCATTGGTAGATGCAGGCGTATATCCAAGCCCATTGTTCTAATTAAGAATATTGAATTAATTTAAAAGGCGAATGGCGCGAATATTAGTAACAGGCGGTACAGGCTATATTGGTTCACACACAGTCGTTGAACTGATGCAACAGGGCTACGATGTAGTTATTGTAGATAACTTGAGCAATTCCAATAAAGAAATGTTGGAGGGTATTGCTGCCATCGTAGGTAAGCAACCCGATTTTGAGCAAGTGGATTGCAATGATGCATCGGCTATGTGCGATGTGATGAATCGTTATGCAGATATCAAGGCTGTGATTCATTTTGCAGCGAGCAAGGCTGTAGGCGAATCGGTAGAGCAACCATTGATGTACTATCGCAACAACCTTATGTCGCTTGTTACTCTGCTGGAACAAATGAAAGCGCATGGCGTTCAACATATTGTATTTTCCAGCTCGTGTACGGTTTATGGTCAGCCTTCTGCTGAACATTTGCCAGTGGATGAAACAGCTCCAATACAAGTAGCTCTCTCTCCATACGGCAATACCAAGCAAATCAACGAAGAGATTATTCGTGATGAGGCTCATGCGAATACCGCTTTGCACGCTACTATTTTGCGCTATTTCAATCCTATCGGTGCGCACCCATCGGCTATGATAGGTGAGCTGCCTAATGGCGTGCCTAATAATCTCTTGCCTTTTGTTACACAAACAGCTGCAGGTTTGCGCCAGCAACTCAAGGTGTATGGCAACGACTATAACACCCCTGATGGATCATGTATCCGCGACTATATCTATGTAGTGGACCTTGCAAAAGCCCATGTGAAAGCAGTAGAGCGCATGCTCAGTGGCGAAGCCACGGAGCAGGTGGAGGTGTTCAATCTCGGAACAGGATGCGGATTGAGTGTCCTAGAGATTGTGAATACCTTTATGCAAGTAACTGGCGTGAACGTACCCTACGAGATTGTTGGACGTCGTGAAGGCGATATAGAGCAGGTTTGGGCAAAACCAGATAAAGCCAATAATGTCTTAGGCTGGAAAGCAGATACTCCTGTTGAAGATGTGCTGCTCAGCGCATGGAACTGGGAGAAGAAACTTCGAGGATTATAGGCTATTGGTTATTGGCTATTAAATAAAAAAAGAGGTCGTTGACCTCTTTTTTTATAATTCTAGTCCTACTAGTTCTGCTAGTCCTACTAGTTCTTACTGAAAGAAACTAAAATGCACACTTCCGTAACTCCGTTGCTCCACGAAGTGTGGATGCGCTGAGAAATCGTGTGCTTTGGAATGTTCTAATACGAAATATCCTTCCGCTTTAAGTATCCCTTGCTCAAAAATAAGGTCAGGTACTGTGGGTAGTAAGTCTAAATTATATGGGGGGTCCGCGTAGATAAAGTCGTATTGCACGTGGCAGGCCTTCACAAACTTGAACACATCACCGCGGATAAGGTGTAGATTCCTAATACCTAACTGCTTGCAACAGGAGATGATAAAACTCTGTTGTGTGTGTGCCATCTCGACAGCTGTTACCTCTCTCGCTCCACGCGAAACGAACTCCAAACCTATTCCACCTGTACCCGCAAATAGATCCAACATGTCCACACCCTCGAAGTCCATACGATTCTGAAGGAGATTGAACAAACTCTCCTTTGCAAAATCCGTGGTAGGACGCGCTGTTATATTTTTAGGGGGCATCAATCGACGCCCCCTAAATGTTCCAGAAATAATTCGCATTTATTATGGAATTGAATTATGGTGTATAGTGTATGGTGTAAAGGCTAGAAATATACGGCTTTTCCGCGAATACTCGCCTTTCAACTTTACACTATCAACGTTACACTAAATTACTCCCAGTTACCTGCGTTGTTGTTAGGAGCATCTACTGAACCAACCTTCAAACCTGGATAGTGATCGAGCTTCTCCTCTTTGTCGATGAGGTTAACAAGCTCTTGCTTGTTGAGGTCGTGGAGGTAAGTGTTGTAGTGAGCACGAATCTCGAAAATAGGCACCTTGATACCTTGAGAGGTTGTGTACTCATTGTTAGTCTCAACCTCAAACTTCACATTGTCAGTATATGGGATATAGATAATCTCGCCGATGTTCTCCTCTGTGTATTGACCTTTGTACAATGATTGGATCATATTGGTGAGGATAGTGTCACGACGGAAACCTTCCAAACCTGCAGATTTCACTTCGCGATCGTTAGCCCATACGTAATTGTAGAGTTGCACAAGACTATCTGTACCTTGGAAGTTCATCTTGCGTTGTGCTTTCACACGGGCACGCTCAAGAATCTTAGCTGCTTTGGTCTCGGTCATACCGTCTTCCAATTGCTTCTCGCTCAAAGAACCCTCTTTCAGCACTTCCTTCTTAGGGGCGGTCTTCAAGTAGTCAACCAATGAGTCAAGATCAGCAGTAAAGTAACCTTTGTCCAAACGGAATTGAGCCTCTGCGGTACGGAGACTAATGAGGTTAGCGATAACTTTGGTTTCGCGCACTGCGCGCTCCTCTTCAAATTGAATAGGAGTTACAACACTCTTCACGCAAATAAATGCCATGAAAATAACACCAATAACAAGCAAGGTGCGGATGATAATTTTTGTAGCGTTCATATTAGTTTTGTTTAAATTTACAGGTTAATGGATTCTACTTTACAAATCCGCTGCAAAGTTACTAATTCTTTTTCATATATGCAAATATTTTTTGGTCTTTCCGCTTTTTTCTTGCGTATGTGTAATATTTTTTGTATCTTTGCACCCGAAATTGTAACGTGGGAACTATGTCTAACGAAAATAGTAATCAAGTTTTGTACAATATATTGACCGAAAGGCTTGAACAACTTCGGACAATGGACAAAGAGGGCGATTCTGATCGTCGTCGCCATGTGGCGCGTGAGACGCGTGAGTTACATGCTCCTCTGGCGCACCGTTTAGGTCTATATGCCATCAAAACAGAGATGGAAGACCTATCATTGAAGTTCCTTGATTATAAGACCTATAAATATATAGCGCGTGCGCTCAATGAGAAGAAAGCGCAACGCGATGCGTATATAGCAGCCTTCATTACTCCGCTGGAAGCCAAACTCAAGGCTGCTGGTTTTGAGTTTACCATCAAAGGACGTCCGAAATCCATTCACAGTATCTACAATAAGATGCAGGCACAACGTTGTGACGTGGATCGTATCTATGACCTTTTTGCCATTCGAATCATTTTGGATTCGCCATTAGAGCGCGAGAAATCCGATTGCTGGCAGGTATATTCGGTCATTACGGATATGTATAAACCCAATCCTAAGCGCCTGCGCGATTGGCTGAGTGTACCGAAAGAGAATGGCTATGAGAGCCTTCACACTACGGTGCTTGGCCCAGAGGAAAAGTGGGTAGAGATACAGATACGAACTCGCCGAATGGACGAGGTGGCAGAGAAAGGTGTAGCAGCCCACTGGGCATACAAGGGAGTAGATGGCAATCGCCTCAACACCGATAATCAGAGTGTCTATGTCTTCACGCCTACGGGTGACTTAAAACGTCTGCCTGCTGGTGCTACGGTGCTTGATTTTGCATTCTCCATTCACAGCGATGTGGGATGTCGTTGTATGGGAGGACGTATCCGCAATCAGAATGTGAGTATTCGACAAAAGTTGCAGAACGGTGACCAAGTAGAGATTATGACCTCGCCCAACCAAAAACCTTCTGCCGATTGGCTGAATGTGGTTGTTTCGCACCGCGCGAAGAACAAGATTCGCCAAGCCCTCAAAGAGGTGGAGTATCGTAATGCGGCGGAAGGACGTGAGATGCTCGAACGACGTTTTAAGAATTGGAAGATTGACTATACAGAGGGTGATATATCGCGTTTAGCACTCAAGTTAGGCTATAAGGTAACGAATGACTTGTATCAATCCATAGCCTTGGGAAAGGAAGACTTGCTGCGTATCAAAGAGGTCTTTCTGACCATGGATGAACCCCATTACGAGAGTACGCGTACCGCTTACGAACCGCTTACACCACAGCAGCAAGAGGCCTTAGCGTTGGAAGTGGATATCAATGTCAAGCGTGTGGAATATAACTTAGCTACTTGTTGTAATCCGCAACCGGGAGACCCTATCTTTGGTTTTATCAGTATATTCAAAGGTATCCGTATTCACCGAATAGACTGTCCTAATGCGGAGAATATGCGCGAGAATTATCCATATCGTATGATCCCAGCCCGCTGGGCGAAAAAGAATAAATAGCTATCCGCACCACACAATAACCATACAATAACCACACAATAACCATACAATTCGTAACCCATTTAGAACCCCGACAAAACCCATTTGAATAACTATCCTTCCATATTACTCAGCAATGCCGTAGATCAGTTTGCATCGCTACCCGGTATAGGGCGTAAAACTGCTCTGCGCTTGGTATTGCATTTGCTGCGCCAATCGGAGAAAGATGTGGAGAGCTTTACTGATGCGCTCAAAACGCTCAAATCCGATGCACACTATTGTCGTATTTGCCATACGATTTCTGATCATGAGATATGTCCGATTTGTCAGTCACATAAGCGTGATAAGCATACGGTTTGTGTGGTAGAGAACGTGCAGGACGTAATGTCGATTGAGAATACTGGGCAGTATCATGGTTTGTATCATGTGTTGGGAGGAGTGATTTCACCAATGGATGGTGTAGGGCCTTCCGATTTGGAGATTGATTCGCTAGTAGCTCGCATCGAACCTGAGGAGATAAAAGAGGTGATTTTAGCCTTGCCTACTACTATGGAAGGCGATACCACCAATTTCTATATCTATCGTCGCTTACAAAATGCAATCAACAGTCAAGTCTCAACGACTGATCATACAGAGTTGAAAATCAGCCAAATTGCACGTGGCGTAGCTATTGGTAATGAACTTGAATATACCGACGAGATAACCCTCGGACGGTCAATTATAAACCGAATAGAATTTAAAGGATAATGGAACAAAAAATCATTCGAACACTTAATCTGTATTATTATGGTATCATGGCACTGACCTTGTTGGCTGGTACCTTGGCGTATTTCCTCATTATGAAGGATTATGTGCAACCTATTGATTCGCTTTCTGCATTGGGACAAGCGATACAATACATTGTTATTTTTGATGCACTTGTGACTATTCCGCTAGGATTGTATCTGTGCAAGAAGCAATGCACCAAACTCAGTATGCTGGACAATGACGAGGAAAAGTTGCAAGGTTACAAAAAGGCAGCTTCACTGCGTATCCTATTGGTTAGCAATACGATGGTGTTTGCAATTGCTGCTTTCTATCTCATGGGTGCATACCAATCCATGCTCTGGGTAGCGGCCGTTTCTGCCATAGGTTGGTACTTCACCAAACCTTCCGAGCGCAAGATGGAACTCGAACTCCAACCCAAAGATCCCAATCAAGAACAATACTAAACAATACCATCCTATACAACCCTATACAATACTAAACAACCCTACACAACACAATTATGACAATCGCAGTAGATTTTGACGGAACAATCGTCACACACGAATACCCAAACATTGGTAAACCAATTCCTTTCGCTATTGAGACACTCAAAAAGTTGCAGATAGAAGGTCATCATCAGCTTATCCTTTGGACATGTCGCGAGGGTGAGCTGCTACAAGAGGCAATAGACTACTGTGCCTCTAAGGGCTTGGAGTTCTATTCGGTAAACAGCAATTTCCCAGAGGAGAATGCAGACATTGTGCGTGCTCGTAAGTTGGAAGCAGAGTTGTTTATAGACGACCGTAATTTAGGTGGAATACCTGATTGGGGAGTGATTTATCAGATGGTGATGAGTGGTAACCAACACCGTCCTGCTCCTGCAGGTAATATCGTGGAAGAACCCAAACGCAAGAAGGGTTTATTTGGAATGTTTGGCTAAGAGGTCTATTCTTGGTGGATTTTCTGCCAAAGAATAGCATCGTCTTCTAATGTCCAGGCGTGCAGAATGGAGGAGGGCTGATAGCCCTCTTTCTCATATATAGAAGAGCAGGCTACGTTCTTAACGGCAATAATGGCATATAACATTCTGAGGTTCAAATAGTCGAAGGCGTAAGCTTCTAATAATCGAACCGATTGTTTACCTATGCCTTTACCCCTAGCATGAGGAGCTATATACATGCCGATGGCCGCTTTGCGGTTGCGTGGATCAAAGTCAAATAAATCAATACAACCCATAGTAACTCCCTCGTCATCAATCATCAAACGCAATTGTCCGTCACGGTAAATGTCGCCGGTAGAAGATGCAATGTATTCGCGCAAATCAGCTTGTGACAGAGGATTATGGGTGTCAGAATCCGCCCACATACGTGCATCGTTCTCCCATTGGTAGAGGTATGGCAGATCGGTGGGTTCTATTTTACGCAGGCGTAGCATTGGTGCGAATGATTACTCATTTTTTAACAGTTTGCGGTAACTATCTACGACTGTGGCAAACGTATCTTTGTACTGTGCAGGTATAGGTTCGGCAGGTGGTGATTGCATTTTGAGTGGGTCGATTGGACTACCATTTTTCCATACGCGGAAATCCAAGTGAGGACCTGTACTAGAACCAGAACTACCTACATAACCAATCACTTCGCCTTGTTTCACATGTTTGCCCACGGTCAATCCTTTGGCGTATTTCGATAGGTGGAGATAGGCTGTTGTATAGGTGGAGTTGTGCTTGATTTTTACGGTATGACCACCACCACCTTTGTACTCTCTCATGGTTACTACGCCATCGCCGATACTCACCACAGGAGTACCCATAGGCGCTGCATAGTCCACGCCAGTGTGTGGACGCACTACTTTATAGATAGGGTGTTTGCGAGCGTAGGTGAATCCCGAAGAAATACGTTTGTAGTTCAGCGGAGCCTTCAAAAAGGCTTTGCGCAAACTATTGCCTTCTGCATCAAAATAGTTATGGATATTGCCTTCCTCAAACCAAAAGGCTTCTTGCCAACGCTTACCGTGGTAGAAATCAGCCGCATAGATCTTACCAATACCGATACGCACACTATCCACGTATTGCTCATCGTAATATACGCGAATCGAATCGCCCTTCTGCAACCCGAAGAAGTCAATCGTCCATGCATAGATATCGCTGAGTTCGAGTGCTAATTCAGTGGGTAAGCCATTGCCTGCCATGGCATTCCACAGACTGCTTTCTATCACGACTTCTGCAGCACGGTTGCAATGCGTAATGGGTTTCTCAAAACGTTCTACATGCATAGAATCAGTTAGATGAAGCACCACTGCTTCGCGTATGCTAGGTTGATATACGTAGTAGCATAGTTGCTCTACGCCTGCTGTATCTTTCTGAAAGAGAGCATAGTATGTTTTTCCAGGGCGGATAGTACGCACATCAAACTCCGAACGAGGCATGAGTGTGATACCCGTAATCTGTTGGCGGGTGGCGCCCAACTTGTTCATGATTCCGCCTAAGGTTTCGCCATTCTTCACCTCGCATGTGTCAATGCGGAACGAATCAATAGGCAGTCCCCATTCATAGCGAACAACAGGCTCTGGGGCTTGTTGTTCCTCTTGGCTCTCTTGGGTCTTTGCGCATGACGCAAACACCATTGCCAACACACCTAATATATAGATATACTTTTTCAATGTCATGCGTTTTTCTGTGGATACTTGCGTGTCCATGAACCTATTTTCAGTTTGATCACGCCCAACAATGCCTCCGAGAAAATGCCGCCTGACATTTTGCTGGTGCCCAATACGCGGTTAATGAAGATGATAGGCACTTCTTTGATGGTGAAACCACACTTGTATGCCGTATATTTCATTTCGATTTGGAAGGCATATCCTTTGAAGCGAATCTTGTCTAACTCTATGGTTTCCAATACTTGGCGACGATAACATTTGAAACCAGCGGTGGTATCATGTATATCCACACCCAATACGAAGCGGACATATTTGCTAGCGAAATACGACATCAACACACGTCCCATAGGCCAGTTTACTACATTAACGCCACTCACATATCTACTGCCGATAGCCACATCCGCACCTTGGTTGGCGCAAGCGTCATACAATTTCAGCAGGTCATCTGGATTGTGTGAGAAGTCGGCATCCATCTCAAAAATGTAGTCGTATTTATGTTCGATAGCCCACTTAAAACCAGTGATGTATGCTGTTCCTAAGCCCAATTTGCCAGCGCGCTCAATGATATGCAAACGACCGCTGTAAGTAGTCTGCATTAGGTCTTTGACAATGGCTGCTGTGCCATCTGGTGAACCGTCATCAATAATCAGTACGTGAAAACCTAATGGCAGGTTCATCACTGCTGCGATGATAGCTGCTATATTTTCTTTTTCGTTATAGGTAGGTATAATGACTAATTTATCCATTGTATAAATTATTTTTGTGTGATTATTTGCTCATTGAGAATATATACAGGGCTGGGAGTGAGGCGTGTGAGTGGCGTGATGAATAAATCTTCGCCAGGCATAATGCCCTCTTCCAACAGAATATCTTTGATGGTGTCCATAGCCACATTAGGGTCATTGTTCTCGTGGCTCAAATGGCAAAGGAATACATTGCGCATTTCAGTGTGCCAATTCTTGGCCAATAGTCCTCCACAGGTTATATTGCTTTGGTGACCCTTAGGCGATAGGATACGCTCTTTTAGGTAGGTTGGGTAAGGACCATTGAGTAGCAGTTGCTCATCGTGGTTTGCCTCTATCACTACGTGGTTGGCAGTTGCCAAATAGCTCTCCATAGTAGCATTAGGCTGTCCGCAGTCGGTGGCAATCACTACGCGTTGTCCCAAATAATCAATCACGTAACCTACGCACTCTGTGGAGTCGTGTGAGATGCCGAAAGTGTTGATCTTCATGCCGTTGAGTTCCCATTCTACACCTTTCTCGAAATAGCGTTGCGAGGTGCGCAGTTTCTCACGCACACCATAGTTGCGGTCAATGCCATCATGAATAGCGCGAGTGGAGTATATAGGCAGGTGGACACGTTCGCCCAATGTACCTACCGCACGGATATGGTCGGCATGGTCGTGAGTGATAAGCACGCCCATGATATTGGCATAATCCAATCCCATTTCGCGCAGGTTTTTCTGAATCGTGCGCGCAGAAATGCCAGCATCAATCAAGATACCCCACTTCTGGGTACCCAAGAAATAGCAGTTACCGCTACTTCCACTGGCAAAACTTCTGAATATGAGTTGGTTGTCTGTCATTTTTTTATTAACTATTCGGGCAAGTTACCCAATGAGCCTGCAAAGTTACAAAAAAAAATGCAAACTTCCAAATTTATTTGACTAAAAAATGCTCTGACACCCAAAAATGGCAATAAAGAGGATATGGATTATTGGATCTGTGCTATAATCTCATTGCACAGAGCAGAGATAGATACAGAACCATCGTTGTTAATGATAATATCAGCACGCTGAATGTCTCCCTCGGTGTTTTGTGCCTGTATGCGCGCATGCACTTTCTCTATTGTTGTGTGATCACGCGCTATGGTGCGTGCAATACGCACCTGCTCAGTTGCTGTGACCATTACCACTTTGTCACACAATGTATCAAAACCTGCTTGGTAGAGAATGGCACATTCGATGAAGCATGGTGTAGCACGGTGTAGGGTTGTGTAGGGTGGTGTAGGTTGGTTGATGGTTTGTGCCCAGCGCGTAATATCCGCTTTTACTGCGGGGTGAACGATAGCGTTGAGTTGGGAGAGGAGTGAGCGGTCTGCAAACACGCGCTGTGCTACCAAAGCCGTTTGATACACACCGTCTTTATATACCTCTTTTCCAAATAGTTGCTCTATTTGCTCATGTACTTGCGCATCTTCTACAATGAGGCGTTTGGCTTCACTATCGGTGTCGTACACTGCAAAACCCATCTCACGTAGTGTGCGTGCGATGGTGCTCTTGCCACTTCCTATGCCTCCTGTGATACCGATTATCATATTTAGATCGCTTCGCTGTTTGAAATTAGACCACTGCGTTGTTAGATCGCTTCGCTGTTAGATGTTAGAATTGGAAATATATAAATGCTTGCATATCTGCTGTAACAAATTGATACACGATCACTATGACAGCTACGGCTATGAGAACGATAGCCCATATCGGTAGCAGGGCAAAACGTATGCGATACCAACGTTTCCAACGCGATGGCAACCAATGTATTAACATTCCTAATACAAACAAAATCACTACATTTCGATACTCCCAAAGGAAGTCAGGAATGATACTGCTATTCCATGCACCGCCAATCTGATTCACCATATTCTTGGCTGTCTCCCATGCTTCTTGACTGGCAGTTGCAGGGTCAAGATTACTACCCGAACGGAAGAACAAACGCGTGAAAGTGATGAATACGAATGTTTGAGCCACTGCCCAAGCGGTGGAGAGGTTGCTGGCAATACTTGATATTCGATAGGCGATAGGCGAGAGCAGATTGCCACGTTTCATGAGGATACGCTCATACCACCAATAGGTATAACGAACTATTGTGCCTATCCATAATGCGATACCCCATACTAAGAAGAGATTCCATATCGGTGTTTGTAGCAAGGTTTGCGCTACCTTTAGGCTACCCATGAGCAAGGTCATGAGTAGCATTTTGATGTGCCAATTCGTCTTTGCCCACACCTTATACACGATCATTCCTGCACCGTTGAGTGCGCCCCAAATAACGAAGTTCCAACTAGCACCATGCCATAGTCCGCCCAAGAGCATGGTGATAAATGAGTTGAAGTTACCAGCTGCAATCTTATTCTCAACAGTTTTGCCCAATATGCTACGATTACCACCCAATGGAATATAAAGATAACTCTTCAACCATCTGCTAAGCGATTGATGCCACCTCCTCCAAAACTCCTGCGGATTACGCGATTTGTAGGGTGAATCGAAGTTTTGCGGTAGATAAAAACCCATTAACATGGCAATTCCGATGGCTATATCTGTGTAACCCGAGAAGTCTGCATATACTTGTAGCGAATAGGCGAATAGTGCAAACAGGTTCTCAAAACCGCTGAATAGTAAGGGGTTCTCAAACACACGGTCAATCAAGTTTACTGCCAAGTAGTCGCTCAATACAATCTTCTTAATCAATCCGTTAAGCACCCAAAAGATAGCTAATCCTACCAATCGTCTGCTCACACGGAAAGGCTTGTACAACTGTGGAATAAACTCATTGGCGCGTACAATTGGACCCGCTACCAACTGAGGAAAGAAACTGACGTAGAAACCAAAATCCAAAATATTCTTCACTGGTTTCACATGTCCGCGATACACGTCAATGGTGTAGGACATCACTTGAAACAAATAGAACGATATACCCACAGGTAAGACAATCTTGTCCACCATGAACCTACCGCTATCGCTAAAACCATTTCCGATATAAGCAAATATGTCAAATACAGCGAACTCAGTGCCGAGCAGACTGTTTACTACGTTTGTGAAGAAATATGCATACTTGAAGTAGCAGAGCAACCCCAAGTCGATGACGATGCTCAGTGCCAACCACCACTTCGCTTGCCTTTCGCCTTTTGCCTCTCGCCTCTCGCCTTTCGCCTGATATATCCGCCTCGCTATTAACCAATCGGAGAGCGTGACAAAGAGCAATAAGAGTAGGAATAGTCCACTGGTCTTGTAGTAAAAGAACCAACTCACCGCCATAAGAAAGACATTGCGAAGGTGGAGGCGCGTATTCCTGCCTTTCGCCTTATCGCCTTCTCGCCTTATCGCCTGTGCGCTATGCGCACCTACCTCCATGATCACCGCAAACACGGAATACACTAATGCAAAGAACGCCCAGAAATAGAACTGGGTGAAGAGCAGCGGACTATCACTGTTAAATCCAAATATGTGCTGTAAAAAATCCATTCCCTTTCCTTTATACCTTTCCTTTACACCTTACACCATCCACTATTGTCCTTCCTCTATCCAATTATATAACTGTTTGCCTATTTTATTTGCTCCAGCGCGCGTAAAATGCACATAGTCGCTACCGGCTAACCCCACTTCTACCCATCTTACCATGCTATCTTTACCGCCCATCGCATCGTACATACTCCAATAAGCAATCTGCTCTTCGGCTGCCATCTTCTTGAGCAGTCTGTCCATGTATGGCACTAACGGATAAGTGGTCATTTGTCCGTCAATATTGGTGGACATATCGCTTGGGCCAACAAATAGGATGGATGCTTGTGGCGCACAAGCACGGAGATAGCGCACTTGCTGACGCAGGGTGCTACGCACATAACCACTGATAGTGGACGGATTTTCGGTCTGCGGAATCATGTTACCACCAAACTGCAAGATAATCAGTCTAGTATTGGTTTTGCGGAAGAAGTCACTCAATTGTGTGCTATCAATCTTGGTGAAGATATTACCCGAGCAACCGCGCATAGGGATATTATCTACAATCACACCCCTGTCTGTCTCCAAACTCACGCCATATACGCTACCTCTACCCTGCAAATGAATCTCACACTTGGTTGTGCTGTCGGGAAGAATGACCTCGCCTTTTAGCCTCATCGCCTCATCGCCTAAATAGTAAATACTATCTTGTGCCAAGATATAGCCACTGATACTATCGGTAAATATGCGTACGCGATTAAAATAGTTATGTGTCTTGTGTTTCTTGTCAATGGGCTCGATGTTCATCACGATGTCTTCGCTACCTTTGACGAGGGCACTATCCATGACTGCCACTTGTCCCATCATACCATAGTTATCGGTATCCAAACGCATGCTGCGTGGACCATAGACCAAGTAGCGTTTAGGTCCCTTTTGAGTGGTCTGTACCTCACCATTGATGGATAGCCATTGGCGAATACTGCGCGTGGGAATAGTCTGGTGCAGAGGGATTAGTCCTACACCACCGCCACCGTATTGCCCTTGCCAACGCTCGCGCAGGATATTGGTGATACGATCCTCCTCTGTTTGCGAGTCGCCGTAATGTACCACGCGCACGGGCATCTGCTTGGCACTATCAAGTGCAGCATAGAAAGCTGCGAGATAGGCTCGCGTGTCGGTCGGAGGAACATTCACCTCGGGAATGACAGGTTGAGATTTAGCAGGAAGAGTATCTGTGGCGGCTATTGTATCTTGTGGTACAATACTATCTTGTTCTATGATGCTATCCAAAGGCAAAATATCCACATCTTCGGTTGCCGACAAATCCAATGCTTCCGCGAGTGTGGGCCAACGTAGTGTCCATTTACCGATAGTGAAGCCATCTTCTGGCACCAACCAACAGATTACACCTAATAGCGCAATCACAACCCATACGATATATGCAATATGCCTTGGTTTCATTTATTTTCTCCACAAGACTCGGGTGAAGAGTAGCAAGACGGTGAAAATCTCCAAACGACCAATCAGCATTACACAGCTCATCACCCATTTGGCGATAGTTGGGAACTCGGCATACGTGCCTGCTGGACCAAACTGCCCAATGCTAATACCCACATTGCCGATAGCAGAAACGGCAGCACCAATTGACTCGTCGAAGTTCACACCCGTGGCGCAGAAGATAACCACGGTGATGGCGATGATAAAGACATAGAAGATCAAGAATGCCATGATATTGTTGATCGTCTGTTGCGGAACGGCTTTCTCGTTGAGTTTCACAGGGATAATCGCATTGGGGTGAATGCGGCGTTGAAACTCTGCTACGCCGTTTTTCAAAATAATAGCCCATCGTACCCATTTGATACCACCTGCCGTACTACCTGCACAAGCACCCGTCAGCATTAAGAAGAAGATGACTACCCATGCCACTACGGGCCAATACATATAGTCAGAAATCGTATAACCTGTAGAAGTCATAGAACTGATAACCGTAAATAAACTATCGCGGAACGCACGCTCCATCTCTACACCAGTCCAACCTGGACGAGCGATATATAGGCCCACCGTCAATGCTACTGCGAACAGCGCCACGGCCACACTATACCAACGTAGCTCCTCATCTTGGAAGAAGTAGCGCATCTTACCACGTAGCAAGTAAATGAGCAGCACGAAGTTGATACCTGATATGAACATAAAGAATGTCACGGTATAGTGAATAGCTGCGGAGTCATAGTACTCCAAACTATTGTTGTGCGTAGAGAAACCGCCTGTCGCAATGGTGGAGAATGAGTGGCAAACGGCATCAAATATCTCCATTCCGCAGAGCCACAATGCCAAAATTTCGGTGGCGGTCAGCAGTACATAGATGCTCCACATCATTTTTGCCGTGTCGGAAATGCGAGGCGATACTTTTTCGTAGGTCAAACCTGATACTTCGGCAGCATAGAGCTGCATGCCATTGAGGCCAAAGATAGGCAGAATAGCGATAGAGAGCACGATGATTCCCATACCTCCAATCCATTGGGTAAGCGAACGCCAGAAAAGCAGTCCATGCGTGATGACTTCAAGGTCTGGTATGATCGTTGCACCAGTAGTCGTAAAGCCCGACATACTCTCAAACCAGGCGTCAGTTAGCGAAGGTACTTGTCCGCTGAGGTAGTAGGGTAGTAGTCCAAAAGCGGAAAAGACCACCCACACCATCGCTACGATGACATAGCCCTCTCTTTCGCCCATGCGCGACTCCGCGCGACGACCGACCAACAAACCAATAACACCCGCTAACAAGGTGATAATCGTGGATAGCAAGAATACGCCGCTATCTGCTTCGCCATACCATAGACTCACACCCAATGCCAACGCCATAAATACCGACTCAATGAGCAACAATGCGCCCATCGTGCGGAAGACCATGCGTGTGTTGAAGGTACGTGTCATGCGGGGGAGTTATGAAGTATGAGTGATAAGTTATGAGTTATTTGAAGAATTTTTCCAGTTTGCGGATGACTTGATTCTTGCAGAAGACTACCACTTGGTCGCCTTGCATGATCTGTGTGTCGCCATTCACAAGGATACCTTCTCCTGCACGGACGATGGCACCGATATTCGCATCTGCTGGCAGGCGTATGTCGCGTATCTTACCTTTGGTGATACGGCTACCTTCTTCTGCCATAAACTCAACGAGTTCGGCATCTGCGGTTGTGAGGTTACGCACGTTGAGCACGCTAGCATCTAACAACATTTGGTAGATATACGATGCAGCGATGGTCTTTTTGTTGAGTACGGTACCTATATCCAGACCTTCCGCCATGGAGATATAGTCAATATTTTCTACTTCTGCGATGGTTTTCTTAACACCAAAACGCTTGGCTGCCATACATGCAAAAATGTTTGCTTCGCTATTGTCGGTAACAGCAACGAACGCATCAGCATCTTCTATTCCCTCTACTTTCAGTACGGCCATATCGCTGCCATCAGCGTTGATAATGAGAGCGTTATTCACTTTTTCACTGATGTGATAGCATAGCTCACGATCGGCTTCAAGAATTTTGATATTGAGGTCATCGGGGAGATTCTGCACCGTTTTTTGCGCAATTTTAGAACCACCAAAGAAGATGATGTTGCGTATCTCTTTCTTCTGTTTGCCTAATTGCTCGCGCAGGTGTTTCATGTTCTCTCGTGTGCAGACAGCATATACCATATCATCGGCTTGTATCTCATCTTGTCCCGTAGGGATAATGGTTTCTTGTCCACGCTTGATAGCCACTACGCGATAAAGACCATGATTGAAATATCCTGACAAGAATTGTTTGCCAATAACCTCTGCACCCTCGCGCACTTTTACCACGCAGAGTTCCAAGGCACCATTGCATAGCGTTAGGTGGTAGCGCATCCAGTTGGTTTTGAGCGAAGCGGTAATCTCTTGTGCTGCAAGTAGTTCGGGATAAATGAGATGGTTGAGACCCATTTGCTCGAAGATGCGTTTATTTTCGGGAATGAGGTACTCATAGTTATCAATGCGTGCCAATGTCTTCCTGGCACCTAATTGATTGGCGAGCAGACAAGCGGTGATATTATCTGACTCTGAAGGTGTAACGGCTATGAAGAGATCTACATCTTTGACACCGATGCTTTTCAGATCAAGTATTGACATAGGACTTCCCACCTTGGTTAGTAGGTCATAGTTCGCATCCAAGTCACCGAGGCGCTCTTGGCGTTCGTCAATTAGACTAATATCCATATCTTCGCGCGATAGCAGTTTAGCCAAGTGGCGTCCTACTGCTCCAGCGCCTGCAATAATGATTCGCATATACCTTCTTTATCTAATTTCAATAGTTGATATAACTCTTGGGTACTGCCGTGCTCCACGAACTGGTCGTTGATACCGAGGCGGATGAGGCGTGGGTTATTGGCGATTGGCGATTGGCTATTGGCTATATATTCCGCTACGGCACCACCTAGTCCACCGTCGATTACACCGTCTTCCACGGTCACGATAGTGTGATAATGCTCGCATACCTCTGCCAAAATTTGTTGGTCAATAGGTTTGAGCCAACGCATATCGTAGTGTGCTACTCTTGCCTCTAAACTCTCGCCTTTCGCCTTTAAACTCTCAATAGCTTCTGTTACGGTGTTGCCTATGGCTCCAATGCTCAGGACTGCCACTTCGGAACCATGTTTGAGGCAAACGGCTTGTCCAAGTACAACAGGGGATACGTCCGTTCTATTCACGCTTTTACCGCGTGGATAGCGGATTGCGATAGGGCCATCTACCTCTTGTGCTATGCGCATCATCTGGCGCAGGTCGGTAGCGGTCATCGGAGCACCTATCACCATGTTTGGAATAGGGCGCAGGTATGCCATGTCCAATAATCCGTGGTGGGTAGCACCGTCGTTGCCTACGATACCAGCACGGTCAATACAGAAAACTACGGGTAGTTTGGGAAGTGCTACATCGTGTATGATATTGTCGTAGGAACGTTGCAAGAAACTTGAATAGATATTGCAGTAAGGTTTGAGCCCTGCTTTTGCCATACCAGCAGAGAAGGTGACAGCATGTCCTTCGGCTATACCCACATCAAAAACGCGTTTGGGCAACTCTGCCTGCATAATATTCATGCTGCAACCGCTTGGCATAGCAGGAGTAACACCCACAATGTTTTTGTTCTTGCGTGCTAACTCCAACAACTCCTCGCCAAATACCTCTTGCCAAAGCATATCTCGCTTTTCGCCTGTTCGCCTTTCACCCGTCTCCACGCAGAACTCGCCTGGCGCGTGCCAAGTGGTTTGGTCATTTTCGGCAGGTGCATAGCCTTTGCCTTTTTTGGTAATGATATGCAGTACTTTTGGACCGCTGTAATCTTTTATCTCGTTGAATATACGCACCAAACTCAGCACATCATGTCCATCGGCAGGACCGAAATAGCGAAGATTGAGCCCTTGGAAGATGTTGTTATCTTGTTTGGTGATAAGTGTCTTGATATGATTGGTGAATCGTAGTACGCGCCCCTTATTATCCTCGCGAATGAGGTGCAGTTTTTTGGCGAACTGATAGCCTAACCAACGCCAATGGTTGTATCGTTTGCTGGTGGTGATGTCCAACAGGTATTGGGTGATACCGCCTTTGATTGGGTCGATGGCCATATTATTGTCGTTGAGTACAATAAGCAGGTTATTTTTGAGCATAGAGGTGTTATTGAGTCCCTCAAATGCCAAACCGCCTGTCATGGCTCCATCGCCAATGATGGCCACTACTCGCTTTTTCGCCTCTTCTCCTCTTGCCTCTTCACCTATGGCTATTCCCAAGGCTGCGGAGATGCTATTGCTAGCATGACCAGCGATAAATGCATCGTATTCGCTTTCCGCTGGGGTAGGGAAAGGGGCTATACCTTTGAATTGTCGATTGGTATGAAAACGCTCGCGACGACCTGTGAGAATCTTGTGGGCGTATGCTTGGTGACCTACGTCCCATACGAGTTGGTCGTTTGGAGTGTCAAACACGTAATGCAATGCCACTGTCAGCTCTACCGTACCGAGGGAAGAACCTAAGTGACCTGGGTTTTGACTCAATTGTTGGATAATAAAATCGCGTAACTCATCGCATACCCGAGGCAATGCCTCTTTGGGCAGAGCCTTCAAATCGCAAGGGTACTGTATTGTATGTAGATATTGATATTCCATAAAAAGCGTGCAAAATTACGAAAATATTTGCAATTAACAAAATTTACACCATATATTTTGCAATTTTTATGCCAAAGATAGGTAAATAGGTGTCTTGCTATTCGTAGAAATAGGTACGTTGAACGCGGCGTGAGATGGAAGTTAATACTTCGTATGGAATGGTGTTGAGTTTGTTGGAAAGTTCTAGGATAGGTAGTTGGTCGCCAAAGACGATGGCGTAATCGCCAGGTTGTGCATCGGTGCCTGTGACATCTATCATCGCTTGATCCATGCAGACATTGCCTACTACGGGGCAACGTTTTCCACGCACCAATACTTCGCCTCCGTAGTTGGAGAATCGGCGGTCAAAACCGTCGGCATAGCCGATAGGTATGACGGCTATTTGTCGTGGTTCAGTCAGTGTGGTGTGGCGACCATAGCCGATAGTGGCGTTAGCGGGCACGGTTTTTATGCTGAGTATGGTCGTTTTGAGCGTGCAAACATTGCGTAGTCCGCCTTGTCCCTCGCCTCTCGCCTCATTGCCTTCCGCCTCCAAAAACGAAAATCCGTATAGACCGATGCCAAGACGGCACATGTCGAAATGATATTCAGGGAAACGCTCCGTGCCAGCAGTGTTGCATATATGCTTGATTATTGGGTAGTTGAGAGCCGATTGTAGCTGCGTAGCACAGGTGCTGAAATACTGTGCTTGTTCGTGGGTGAATGTGTCGAAAATTGCTTCATCGCTTCCTGCTAAATGCGAGAATACACTATCTACGCGCACAGCATTTTGTGATTGTAGTCGAGCGATGAGAGCAGGCATATCCTCTTGGTAAAAGCCCAAACGATGCATACCAGAATCTATCTTGATATGTACGGGCAATGCTTCTAATCCTTTGGCTTCGGCAGCGTGAATAATCTCCTCTAATACTTGCAGGGAGTATATATTGGGTTGCAGGTTGTTTTCTATGATTAGGTCGAGTGCAGCCACCTCAGGATCCATGATGATGATAGGTAGGGTGATGCCTGCTTTGCGCAGTTCGACACCTTCGTCTGCTACGGCCACTGCCAGATAGTCCACCATACCGCAGTCTTGCAGTGCGCGACTCACTTCCACGCTGCCTGCTCCGTAGGCAAAGGCTTTTACCATGCACGTGAGAAGGGTGTTTTGTGGTAAAAGCGAGCAGAAATAGTGCACGTTGTTCACCAGAGCCGTAAGGTTGATTTCCAATATGGTCTCGTGGGTCTGTTGTAGTATGCGTTGTGCGATGGTTTCTTCATTATATCCGAGTGCGCGCATGACGCTGGCGCATGTACGTATGTTTTGGTGTGTAGGGTCTTCGATAACCGTTGGGCAGGAGGTGAAGAGTTGCATTTTCTCTGCGCGTTTAGCGGCTAACGAAGGGAAATTCTCTCCGTGTTCCGTGCCGATATAGGTGATTACGCCTATGGTGGGTTGAATGATGGGTTGGAGGCGTTGCATCTCTCCCTCTTGGGATATGCCAGCTTCGAAGATGGCTAGTTCGGTCTGGTCATTGAGTTGCCATACGCTGAGTGGAACACCAATCTGTGAGTTGTAGGAACGTGGTGAGCGCGTGATACGATAGTCGTCTTTTAGTAACTGATAGAGCCACTCTTTGACCACTGTTTTTCCGTTGGAACCTGTGATGCCAATCACGGGACCATGGTAGAGCGAACGTTTGTATGTGGCGAGCGCTTGCAGAGCAGCGAGAGTGTCCTCGACAACTAGTATAACTAGATCATTTAGTTCTGCTAGTAGTACTAGTTCTGCTAGATTATCTAGTGAGCTCTTTTCTGCCACAAATGCTTTTACGCCGCGGCGTAAAAGCTGAGGGATATACTTCGCCCCATCGTTTTTGTGCGTCTTTAGGGCAAAGAATAGTGTGGATTCAGGCTCGTTGCTGAGTTGCCTACTATCGGTGAGGAGATGGCGAATATCCAAATTCTGCAAGTCGTCGGTCTTACCAATGACTTGCAATGTCTGAATCGATGCTATAATTTCGTTTAATATCATCCGTGCCTCTAACCTCTCGCCTCTAACCTCTCGCCTTTCGCCTAGTAGCCTCATCGCCTCACTTAGCAGCCTTCAAACTGTTGGAGGAAACGGACGTCGTTCTCGGAGAAGAGACGTAGGTCCTTCACGCGGTATTTGAGGTTGGTGATGCGCTCTACGCCTAGACCAAAGGCGTAGCCTGTATATATCTTCGAGTCTATGCCGCAGGACTCCAATACATTAGGATCCACCATACCGCATCCGAGAATCTCTACCCAACCTGTGCCTTTGCAGAACGAACAACCCTTACCACCACAGAGGTCGCAGGAGATGTCCATCTCAGCCGATGGCTCGGTGAATGGGAAATAACTTGGACGGAGGCGAATTTGTGTCTCAGGACCAAACATCTCTTTGGCGAAATACAGCAACACTTCGCGCAGATCGGCGAAAGAAACGTTTTTGTCAATGTACAGTCCCTCTACTTGATGGAAGAAGCAGTGTGCACGTGCAGAGATAGCTTCATTGCGGTACACGCGACCAGGGCAGAGAACGCGGATAGGAGGCTCTTGACTGAGCATGGTGCGTGTCTGAACACTGGAAGTGTGCGAACGTAGGAGAATGTCAGATGGTTTTTGTACACCTATCTCTTTCTCAATGAAGAACGTATCTTGCATATCACGAGCAGGGTGCTCTGGTGCAAAGTTGAGGAGTGAATACACGTGGTTGTCATCCTCTACCTCAGGACCTTCAGCTACGGTGAAACCTACGCGAGAGAAGATATCAATGATTTGCTCGCGCACCAACGACAATGGATGGCGTGTGCCCAATGCGATAGGGTCGGGGGTACGTGTCAGATCCAACTCCTCGCCCTTCGCCTCTTCGCCTAATAGCCTCATCGCCTCTCGCATTTCGTTGATACGAGCCTCGTATGCTTGGCGTAGGGCGTTGAGTGCTTGACCGATTTCGCGTTTTTCCTCTTTGGGTACTTCGCGAAACTCATTGAAGAGTTCGGTAACTAAACCTTTTTTACTGAGGTACTTAATACGCAAAGCCTCTAATTGCTCTGCGTTGCTTGCTTGCAAATCAGCCACTTGACTGAGCAGGTCTTGTATCTTTTCTTTGATTGTCATAATCGTGTATTGTATTTCCAATCTGCAAAGGTACAACAAAATTTGCAAATATGCAAATAGAATACGATTTTTTTTGAAAAATTGTGAATTTCATTTGCGTATATACGATTTTTTTATTACTTTTGCAGCGAATTTTATGAACCCCGCTCGAAAGGGCGTAATTATTTAACAGATATGGCAAATGAAAAACAACAGTTCGTTGACGAACTAAAGGAGTTACTACAAAAGAATGTAGCGGAAGTGAAAGAACAAGTAGATGCGTTGAAAGTACAATTCTACCGTCAGTATCATCAGGAATTAGAGGCGCAGAAGAAGGCTGCTCTGGAAGCAGCTCAGGCAGCTGGAGAAGTGCTTGAGAATTGGTTGCCTTCCGTCGATGAGTTGGAGCAAGAGTTCCGCGAACTGTTGGCGCAATATAAGCAACGTCGTGCAGAGTTGCAGAAGCAAATAGAAGAAGAGCAAGAGCAGAATTTGCTGCGCAAAGAGAATATCCTTGCTCAGATGAAGGAGATGGCAGAGGCGGAGACTGCTGACGTTATGGATAACTTGAAGAAGATGCGCGAATTGCAAGCAGAGTGGAAGACCATCGGTCCTGTGCCTGCGACCAAGAATCAAGAGGTTTGGAAGAACTACCAACAGTATCAAGAGCGTTTTTATGATCTTGTGAAGATTAATATCGAGCTTCGTGATTTGGATTTCAAGAAGAACCTCGAAATGAAGACTCTTCTCTGCGAAGCAGCTGAGAAACTGCAAGAGTACCCAAGCATTGTGGAGGCTAATCGTGCATTGCAACAGCTGCACGATGAGTGGGCGGAGATTGGTCCTGTGGCACGCGAGTTGCGCGAGGAGCTTTGGAACCGATTCAAAGAGGCTAGCAGTGTGATTAATAAGAAGCACCAAGCGTATTTCGATGAGCTCCATGCTAAGGAGAATGAGAATCTTGCAAAGAAGCAAGCGCTTATAGACCAACTCAAAGCCTTGGACATTACCAAGATGAAATCCAACAAACAATGGGATGAGGCTACTGAGAAAGTGCAAGCTATCCAACAAGAGTGGCGTACTATCGGTTTCGCTCCTAAGAAACAAAATCAAACTATCTATAACGAGTATCGTGAGCTCTGCGAGGCTTTCTTCAAAGCAAAAACAGCTTATTACAAAACAATCCGTGATGAGTTCTCTGAGAACTTGAAGAAAAAACGCGAACTCATTGAGGCTGCTGAGGCGCTCAAAGATAGTATTGAGTGGACTGAGACTACTAATCGCTTGATTGAATTGCAAGCTCAGTGGAAGAAAGTAGGTCCAGTGGCACGCAAGTATTCTGATGATCTCTGGAAGAAGTTCACTGCTGCATGTGACACATTCTTTGAGGCGAAGCGCGAGGCTACCAAAGAGCTTCGTGAGCAATATGCTCAAAAGCGTGCTGAGGCCAAGGAGCGTTGGAATAAGAAGGTGGACGGCATGAACGACCGTCAAAAACTCGTGAAGATGTACGAGAACCTTGTGCAAGAGATCAAGACGGCTGAGAATAATATCTTGTTCTTTACGGGTAAGTCCAAGCAAGGCAATAAGTTGGTTGAAGATATGCGTAAGAAGATTAATACGCTCAAAGAGCAACTCGCTGACCTTGAGAACAAGATCAACCAAATGGACGCTGAGTAGTCGTGAGTGGAACACGCTCCGCGTGGGTTGAGGCACCGTTGGTACGGGTGCGCATGCTGCGCATGAGTTGAGGCTGCTGAGCAGCGGTAAACCTCGCGAAGCGACACAACCTCCCCACAGGGGACACAACTAAAATATGAAAGAACTGATTAGTTATAAGAACGTAGAGATCTGCCAGGACGAACAAATCGTGCTGGCAGATGTCAATCTCTCCATTGCATCGGGTGAGATGGTGTATCTTTTGGGACGTGTTGGTAGTGGCAAGAGTAGTTTGATGAAGACCATTTATGGCGAGTTGCCTATTGAGGGAACGGAGGCTGTGGCATTGGATTATGATTTGCTCAAACTGCGCCGTCGCGAGATACCTTATCTGCGCCGTAAGGTGGGCGTGGTTTTCCAAGATTTCCAATTGCTCAGTGACCGCAATGTGGAGGAGAATTTGATGTTCGTGCTCAAAGCCACAGGTTGGAAGGACAAACGCGCTATGAAGAGCAATATCATGGACGTGCTCAAACAGGTGGGTATGGCGGAGAAGGCTTATAAGATGCCTTATCAGCTCTCGGGTGGTGAGCAGCAGCGTGTGGTTATTGCGCGTGCGCTACTCAATGCGCCAGGACTGATTCTCGCGGACGAACCAACGGGTAATCTGGATCCTGAGACGGGTAAGGGTATTATGGATCTGCTATATAGTATTAGTCAGGCGGGTATGACTGTGATTATGTCCACTCACAACCCTGCATGGCCCGAGCAGTATCCTGGTCGCAAACTCCAATTCGCCGACGGCAAGATTTCCGAGATATAGGGTATTGGCTATTGGTTATAGGCAATTGGCGATTGGTGATTGGCTGGATATATAAACAACTGACACGCATGAGGGTGTCAGTTGTTTTTTCTTCTGTCCATTGCCAATTATTTATTTCGGCGTATGAAATAGGTGATGGTGAAGGTAGGTATTGCATCTGTGAAAGGTAGTATTTCCTCTAAGAAAGCAATGATTGTACCTTTGGTGCCCCCAAAAAGCAAACTAAATAAGAATGCAGAGATGGGTGCCCAGACGATGTCCATCCATTCGCCAATGCCTGGGATGACATACGATAGCATACCAATCAAATCTATGAGTATGCATAGCCATAGTGGTGGTAGTGGTTTGCTGTTGTCTACCTGTGTTTTGTTCTGTATTGGTAGTTGTGTGTGCATAGTAGTGAGTCAATTTATCTACAAAGGTAATTCTTATCGTTTTATCCATGTGCGACCGCTGTTGGTCGAGTAGTAGAGTCCTTTATCGGTTTGAGCCAGGAGTTCCTTACCATTGTTCATCAGGGAGAGGAACTTGTCGCAAGAGGTGCCCGAGTAGCGGTTAATCCATGTACGACCGCTACTGGTGGAGTAATACACGCCCTTGCTGGTGATGGCGATAAGCTCGTTGTTGTATATCACCATGTCGATGAAATCGCCGCAGGATGTGCCTGTATATCTACTAATCCATGTGCGTCCGCCGTTGGTGGAGTAGTCTATTTGGTTGGCTTTCTGTGGGTTGATGCGCACAATTTCGTTGGAGATTTGCACCATTCGAGTGTTTTGTGCTTGGATAGTTTGTCCGCTAAGGAACAATCCCAAAAATAGTACATAGAATGTGTGAATCAATTTGGTCGTCTTCATGTGTGTGGATATTTTTCGGCAAAGTTACAAATAATTTTCTATTCCTGCAAGAGTATTTGTCATTTTTATAACTTTGGACGGGTTAGGCGGCTCCCGCAGTGTGGGCATTTGGGCAATGGCTCTGCGATGAAACCACCAGCCGGAAATTCGTTGCCACATTTGAGGCATTTGTGAAATTGTAACATAGGTATATAAATTTATCTCCTTGCGCTGCGCGCAGAAATCTAAATAAATCTTAATCGTAGTAGTTAGGTGTCAACTGGTATATAAATCCCTTAATTTATATACAGGTTAATGTTTCTTTTGAAGTAGCATATCTCCTGATGGTTGATGACTCATCTTGTATTGAAAGTTGGTGCTTACGAGTATGAGTCCAAATACAAGAAGTGCGATTATTTCAAATAGTTTCACAGTTATGACAAGTCCCATCACATATAGACCTGCTACATAAACCGCCTTGAAACTGTCTCCATGCTGGAGCATAGCACCTAATCCTCCTACTGCAAAAAAGCATCCAATCATGAAGACCGTCAGCTTGGCTTGTGGGAAGACATTAAACTTCGCTCTTGTTGTCTTGAGATAATCCTTGTTGATTAGGATTTGCTCTGCATGGCTTGCTGTCGCCTTGCGCAACTCGCTAAGAGAATGAATCTGAATCATAGTTAGTTTATTTTTGACTGATAGGTTTGTTTTGAATGTCAGCAAGACCTCTTCTACCTAATTCCACGCCAGTGCCTAATGCGATGAGTGCGATGACTACTTTTATAATACCTTTTACCATAATTTTCCTCCTAATTAGAATTGTTAAACATGTTACCTGAATTAATCAAAGATTGCGTCAATAATGTCCGAGATATAGCCTCCCAATTTCTTTCCACCATTGTAGGCAGTTTTCGCACCCTCTTGTACAATGACAGCCAAATCCTCTGAAGGGATGGTGGGTAAATGTTTGGTTAGTTTCATTAGTTCTTCCATACTTTTGCTTTTATTTTAGAAGTTGAACATCTTGTAGATTTCGAAATCTGTTGCAAAGGTACGGATAAAAAAACAACCGTATTCTATACGTATATAAAATGCGGTTGAAAATGATTTTAAAAATCAATTGTTTAAATATTTTCTAGAATGGTTTTTGTCTCAACACCATCAATTATTGTTATGAATTCAATAGCATATGGTCTTTTGGAATCTCCCTTATAGAGTAAGTTGCGCTTTGACTGGACATTTTTCCCCTCTCGGAGTGCTTTTTCTTCTATTTCTTCTAACTTTTTATATGCACCCTTATTAAGTTTACCGTCCATAGGAACTTGGTTTATCAATTCATTTGGACCACCACTATTTCTAGAAAATAAATGCCCTCCGTCATCCAATCCTTTTCTTCCATCTAAATGATCTATAACCATCTTTTGCACATCACTATTTCTTTGAGGATTTCTTTTTCCTCCTAATTTTTGAAATGCTTTAGTTCGATTTGAAGAACAAGATGTTACTCTTCCTAAATGATCTGTTTGATAAACGAACAAGTCATCAACAATATAGGTTTTATTTGGTAGAACATGATTTAAGAATTCATTTACAGGTCCATTGTCTATTAAACTACCACCTTTACCAATAAGAGTATTTCCTGAGATTTTAATTGCAGAGTTAGGAAATTTCTTAGAACTCATTTCAATAACATCTTTTGAAGACTGAACAATAATATCATCTGCAAAGTCTTGACTGATATTTTTTTGAAATTTCTCGTAAAGCGTTCTGTAGATAATATTGGATTCTATCAATTCTCGTAGAGCGCGTGCAGCACCTTTTTCTGCAGCTTCACTAGCGACTCCTTTAGCACCTTTTCGTGCAACTTGTTTGCCAATTTGTTCTGCAGTACCTTCTGATATTTCAGAAACAGTTTCCTTGCTAACTTTTGTAACTAATTTCGTTGCGACTTTATCGCATGACATAAAAAATAAAGCAATCGTGCTTAACAATAGAAATCTTTTCATAACATTCCTAACATTTGAGTAATTATATTTTGACTTTCTAAAAATTGCATATAGTTATCTATCATCAATTGCTGAATTTGACTTTCCAA
>JAZNBO010000009.1:0-30853 GCA_045587145.1 Paludibacteraceae bacterium | reverse complement strand
AGATGCCTTGCGGAGTTGCTCCTCTGGAATACCTACTGCGTCTGGCAATTTACCACCGTATTGGTTGATGATGTCAACATACTCTTGTGGAACTGAAGAAGAACCGTGGAGTACGATTGGGAAACCTGGGAGTTGCTCCATGATAGCATCGAGGATATCGAATGCCAATGGAGGAGGAACGAGCTTACCAGTTTGTGGGTCGATAGTACATTGCTCACGGGTGAACTTGTAAGCACCGTGGCTAGTACCGATTGAGATAGCGAGTGAGTCGCAACCTGTACGAGTAGCGAAATCTACTACCTCTTCTGGTTTGGTATAGTGGCTCTCAGCTGCGCAAACCTCATCCTCAACACCTGCCAACACGCCGAGCTCTGCCTCAACGGTTACATCGTGTGCGTGAGCGTACTCAACAACTTTCTTGGTGAGGGCGATGTTCTCCTCGTATGGGAGGTGTGAACCATCGATCATCACGCTAGAAAAACCGAAGTCAACGCAACTCTTGCAAGTCTCGAAGCTATCTCCGTGGTCGAGGTGCAAGCAGATTTGTGGCTTCTCCCAACCCAACTCTTTTGCATACTCTACAGCACCTTGTGCCATGTATTGGAGAAGAGTTTGGTTAGCGTAGTTGCGCGCACCCTTAGATACTTGGAGGATAACTGGGCTCTTTGTCTCAGCAGCAGCCTTGATAATAGCTTGAAGTTGCTCCATGTTGTTGAAGTTGAAGGCAGGAATAGCATAGCCACCTTCGATTGCTTTAGCGAACATCTCTTTGGTGTTCACCAAGCCAAGATCTTTGTAACTTACCATAGTTGTAAAATAGTTTTATTGTTTAAAAAGTTTATATATTTTTAGCCGTTTTTAGGGATTAAACCTAAATTACATAATTTAGCGTGCAAAGGTACAAAAAAAAATGCAGATATACAAAAAAGCACTAAGTTTTTACGATTTTTCTTGCTTATTTGCAATAATTGTAGTAATTTTGCAGCGATTTTATGGCGAGAAGTAGAATATTCATAATCACTTTGCTCTGTTTGGCAGCCCACACATTGGGTGCTAGTGCTTTGTCGGCACAAAATGCCAACAAGGCAGATGGACTATTTCAAGCTGCCAACTACGCAGAGGCACAAAAGGAATATGGACTGTTATTAAAAGGCAGCCCTAGTTACCCACTATACCTCTATCGCTACGCTCGCTGCGCACAAGAACTAGGCGACTACCGCACTGCCATAAAATACTTTGAGAAATCAGGCAATCGATACGACTTGAAGCACTATAATCTGGGCGAGATCTACCTACATCTAGGTTACGCCGGACATGCAATGGAGGCATATCAAAATTACCTCAAAACCCTAAAAGCAGGTTCCGAACGAGAAGCGTATATACTCGCACAGATATACAAAGCAGAGAAACTACAACGCTATATGCGACGCGTAGAGAAAGTGCAAATCATTGATTCGGTAGAAATCCCATTGAACAACCTGCTCAGTGCCTACCCACTATCCGCCGAGACAGGCTCATTAAGTTGGGACAGCAATGGCCAGTTGGTATATACCAATCAGCGCAACGATCGAAAACTATGGGCAACCAAAAACGATACCACTCAGTTAATCGTTTCAAGCAGAAGTTTGATGAACACTTGGACTACGCCCGACACACTACCAAGCGTAATCAATATGGCTGCCGAGCAGAACTATCCCTATCTGCTCAGCGATGGTGTGACACTCTATTTTGCTTCAAAAGACACAAGCGGATTAGGTGGGTATGATATATACGTAAGTAGATATAATACCTATACAGAGACTTACACTACCCCTGAAAATATAGGATTCCCCTATAACTCTACCGCCAACGACTACCTGATGGTTATAGACGAAATACATCAAATTGGCTATTTCGCCACCGATCGTCGTTCCAAATCGGGACATGTGCATGTATATACCTTTGTGCCTACATCGACCAAATCGTATTGGCGAAACATATCGCAAGACTCATTGGTAGCATACGCTCAACTACGCTACAGTCTGCAAGCGAATGAAGAAATTATCAACAAACCTAACACCTCACAACAAGCAACCACAACAGAAAAGGAGGAGAAAGAGATATTCTTCGTCCTTAACGACTCTGTTCTCTATACCTCTATGAGCGATTTTCAAAGTTCCATCGCCCGAGAAAACTATCAAGAGTGGCACAATATGCAACAACAAATGCAATTAGATGAAGAATCGTTAGGACAATTGCGCCTACAATATGCTACTTCCGATGATGCAGTAAAAAAAGAATTGACTCCGCAAATCCTCCAATTAGAGAAAAAGCAAAGTCAATTGCAAGAACAATGCGATGAACTGCTTCAATCCGTTCGCCAGATAGAGAGCGAAACCTATCAACAATAAAGTTTTCCTACAATCCAATTCACCAATCGCTTAGGCAATAAGCGATCGAGCAAACAGAAGACCTTATAGATCATTCCACCTACATAGAGTGGTTTGGGCGATGAGGTGGTAGCCATGCGATACAAGTCGCGTGCCATCTGCACAGGAGGCATGCCACTCTGCTCATCTCGCTCCATGGCTGCCACAGCAGCATGGGCATTGTGATAGACATCAGCCCCTCTTATTTCTTTTTCGCGCGCGCCTGTAAATCCTGTTGCTACATCGCCAGGCATAAGGACAGATACTTGTATGCCGAACGCACGTACCTCATTCGCCAACGCCAATGCAAGGGCATTGATAGCCGACTTGCTAGCACTATAAAAACCTTGATAAGGGATACTCAATTCCGCAGCCACAGAAGACGTGAAAAGAATGCGACCATACCCCTGTTGACGTAAGATAGGCAATACCGCCTTCACAAGAGAGAAAGCACCAAAGAAATTCACATCGAACTGCTTTTTTGCAGCACTATACTCCGTGAACTCAATCGGACCAGAGATACCAAATCCTGCATTACTAATCACCACATCTATGTGATTTGTATGCTTCATCACCTCTGCAACAGCATTCTGTACAGAACTCTCATCCGTCACATCGCAATATATATGATAAATCCCCTCACTACTATTTCCGCTTCGGCTAAGTTCAAAGACTTGCCACTGCTTCGATACAAAGTATTGAACAGTGGCAAGACCTATGCCCGAAGAACCTCCTGTAATCAGAAGTGTTTTCATCGCTATCACAAGAATTAATATTGAGGTGCTACTCGCAGCACGCGAGCGATAATATCCACAGCCTCATCTATAACAGGCTCGGTATGAGTAGCCATCAGCGTTGTACGCAACAGACATTCACCCTCTACACAAGCAGGAGCAATCACTGGATTAACATATACTCCTTCATCAAATAGCGCTTTTCCATACCAAAGCGTATCCAAGGTCTTGTATGTGAAGATAGGCACAATAGGCGTTGGGGCTTCGATGATTTTCACACCAGCATCGATGAGTTTGGTGCGGAAATATTGTGCTATATTCATCAGTCGAGTTGGACGTTCAGGGTCTTTTTCCAATTGTTGCAATGCAGCCAAAGCCGTAGCCGCACTACATGGAGTAATGGAAGCCGAGAAAATGAACGGACGAGATGAATGGGCTACATAATCATAGATTCGTTTGCTAGAAAGCATACAGCCACCAATACTAGCAAGCGACTTAGAGAATGTGAGCATGGTAATGTCCACCTTGTCTTGCAAACCAAAATAAGCAGCAGTACCTCTTCCGCCCTCTCCAAGCACACCAAATCCGTGCGCATCATCGACCATCACACGAGCACCATACTTCTCCGCCAATGCCACGATCTCAGGCAAGCGACAAATATCACCACGCATAGAGAACACACCGTCGGTCACAATCAACTTGCCCGCAGTCTCAGGAATTTGTTGGAGCTTCTTCTCCAAATCCTCCATATCGGAGTGCTTGTAACGCAAAACGGTTGCATTAGACAAGCGGCATGCATCATAAATACTTGCGTGATTCTCACGGTCGTTAAGAATATAGTCATTACGACCACAGACCGTAGAAATGATAGCCAAGTTTGTTTGGAAACCTGTACCACAAGTCATGGCTGCTTCATAGCCCGTGAAACGAGCCAAAGCCTCCTCTAACTCCAAGTGCAAATCAAGTGTACCATTTAGAAAACGACTACCCGAAACTCCCGTTCCATATTTGTCCAACGCCTTATGTCCAGCCTCTATCACGATAGGATCCTCAGTAAAACCAAGATAGTTATTACTTCCTAACATGATACGGCGACGACCCTCCATCTCCACCACTGGAGCCTGACGAGACTCCAGTGTATGGAAATAAGGATAAACATTACGGCGTTTTACCTCTTCTAAAAGATCATGATGGCACTTTTGAAATAAGTCTGCCATAAATGAATTAGAGAACGTTTATTTCTTTCAAGATAGCAGTAGTCTTAGCTACAGCCTCTTCGCTGGCAGCGAACAATGCTTTCTCAGCATCATTGAGCTCAATCTCAACGATTTTCTCAATACCATTCTTACCGATGATACATGGAACACCAATAGTAATATCGTTGTAACCATACTCACCCTCGAGGTAAGCAGAACATGGAATCATCTTCTTTTGGTCGTTGATGATGCTATCTGCTACAGCAGCTGCTGCGGCACCTGGAGCCATCCATGCGCTAGTACCGAGAAGACCAGTCAATGTAGCACCACCTACCATAGTATCCTTAGCCACTTGCTCGAGCTCCTCTGCGCTCATCATTGTGCTAACTGGCATACCTTTGTAAGTAGCATAACGAGTCATAGGAATCATAGTAGTATCGCCGTGACCACCGATTACAAAGCCCTCTACCTCGTTGGCATTGCAACCAAGTTTTTGGCTCAAGAAATATTTGAAGCGGCTGCTATCCAATGCACCACCCATACCAATCACGCGATTGCGTGGCAAACCGAGTGCCTTATAGGTGAGGTAAGCCATAGTATCCATAGGGTTAGAAACCACAACGAGGATAGCGTTTGGAGAATAAGTAAGGATTTGGTTAGCAACACTCTTAACGATACCTGCGTTCACACCGATAAGCTCCTCACGAGTCATACCTGGTTTACGTGGCAGACCAGATGTAATAACGACTACATCAGAACCTGCGGTTGCGCTATAATCGTTGGTTACACCCTTAACTACAGTGTCAAAGCCCAAGAGTTGAGCTGTTTGCATGATGTCCATAGCCTTGCCTTCTGCAACGCCCTCTTTAATGTCGATCAATACGACTTCGCTGGCCACTTTCTTTACTGCCAACACATTTGCGCATGTAGCACCTACGTTACCTGCGCCTACAACAGTTACTTTTGACATAATTAATAAAAATTAGTATTTAAAGTTAGACATTATTTGCAATTAACGCGCAAAGGTACTACTTTTTTTGCAAATGTGCAAATATTTTCCCACTAAATTTGCGTATCTGCGAAAAAAGCTGTAACTTTGCAGCATAATTTCAAATAATAGACTATCCATGAAAGTAATCAATCTATCAGAACAACCCTCGCTATTAAATCAGTATTTGAAAGAGATGCGCAACGTAGAAACGCAAAAAGATAGCATGCGTTTCCGTCGCAATATCGAGCGCATTGGCGAGATTATGGCAGTAGAGATTAGCCGAAACTTCACCTACACAGTAGAAGACGTACAAACTCCTTTGGCAGTAGCAAAAGTGGAGGTGCCACAAGACAAAATCGTATTAGGCACATTGCTGCGCGCAGGTCTGCCTATGCACCAAGGTTTCCTCAACATGCTAGACCAAGCGGAGAATGCTTTCATTAGCGCATACCGACAAGAGACAATTGGCAAGAAAGGTCAAGTACAAATAGAAATCGTATCAGAGTATTTGGCAGCGCCATCGATCGAAGGAAAAACGTTGATTTTGGTTGATCCTATGCTTGCAACAGGTCTATCCATGGAAGTTGCATACAAAGCTCTACTTAGCCACGGCACTCCTAAGCACGTTCACTTGGCATGTTTGTTCGGAACCCCCCAAGCCATCGAACATCTGTCGAAGACCATGCCACAAGATACTACCCTTTGGTGCGCAGTGATTGACCCTGTGCTGAACGAGAAGAAATACATCGTTCCTGGTTTGGGAGATGCAGGCGACTTATGCTTTGGCGAAAAGTTATAGGATTTTGGAAAAGTATTTTGGTTCTTGGCGCAATCGCATACACTAGTTTGTTGCGTGAACCAAACGTAGCTTTGCCTCCGATTGAAGGTATAGACAAGTGGATACATAGCAGCATGTACCTTATGCTGATTGTCACACTGCTGTGGGATAGTCGAAAAGTAATGCATCAGAGCGACAGCAAAAGCGTTGGAGCGCAACGATGGAAGATTAGGTTCATCATCGTGGTTTTTGCTGCGATTTATGGCGGGTTCATCGAGGTTTTGCAAGAACACTTCTTCTACCCTCGCACAGGAGATTTGTTGGATTGGTTGGCGGATTGCATAGGCGTGGTAGTAGGGTTAGGATTATGGATAATTGGAGAGAAATGGTATGAACAACGAATGGTTAAATAGAATTGCTATCACTTGGGGCAATCGTATGCGCTTGCGACAATTACGGAGCGTATTGGATCAGTACAGCAGCGCCACCGAAGCCGCAGATCGTCACCCTGAAATGGTGACTCATGATGCTATTGAACACGCGAAAAAAGAACTCCTTTTTATTGAGAAGCATCACATTCAGCCATTCTACTACAAGGACGAAAATTACCCCTATCGATTGGCTCAATGTGCCGATGCTCCATTAATGTTATACGCCAAAGGGCAGATGGAAGTAAACCCTAAGCGCGTCGTGAGCGTAGTTGGGACACGTATGCCGAGCGAACGAGGCAAAGAGTGGTGCCGACAATTTGTATTGGATTTAGCAGCACAAGTACCCGATTTGACCATTGTCAGCGGATTGGCATACGGAATAGATGTGACTGCGCATAAAGCAGCCATAGAAGCAGGTATTCCTACGATTGTTATCCCCGCACACGGATTAGATAGAATATACCCTGCTGTGCATCGCAATGTGGCCGTACAAACACTGAGCAATGGTGGTATACTCACCGAATACACATCAGGTACAGAACCTGAAAAGCATCATTTCGTAGCACGCAATCGTATCATAGCAGGCATGGCAGATGCCGTTGTGGTGGTAGAATCCAAAGCCAAAGGCGGGTCGCTCATCACCGCGCAAATGGCACAAGACTATAATCGCGATGTGTTTGCTTTGCCCGGACGATTTAACGATGTCAATTCAGAGGGGTGTAACAACCTTATTCAGAAACAACGCGCCCAACTCATTGCATCGGCAGAAGACTTCATACAGGCTATGCAGTGGAAAACCGAAGAAAAGCAACCCATGCAGACAAATATGGCAACAATGCTATATAACCTGACTGATGAACAACAAAAACTGATGGAAAAGCTCAGCGAGTCAGAAGACGGATATCATGTAAATCAGTTGGTTATGGAACTACAATGGCCCTACAACGCAGTAGTGACTGAACTGATGATGATGGAGCTGAATGGCATCGTAAAAGGACTACCCGGAGGCATGTGGAGAAAGATAGAAAGGTGATTTTCGCTAAAAAGTTGTCAAAAACTTGCGTATTTGCAAAGTTTTTAGTACCTTTGCAGCGCAATCCGTGAAATAACAAAAAATCAAAGATATGAATACTTTACTGAAAAATTTAGGTGCAATCCTTGTATTGCTCGGCGTAGCTTGCTTGGCAGTTTATTATTTTGGCGTTCAAGTAAACGCTTTGTTGGTTGCGAGTATGGTTTTGGAGGTAGCAGGCGTATTGTCTTATATCTTCATCAACAGCCGTTTGAAATAAGCAGGTGATCATCCGTCTTCGCGACATCCAGTGCTACGCCTACCATGGCGTACTGGAGACTGAGAAACAGGAGGGCAACACCTTTCTCGTGGATGTGAGCATAACGGTAGATGACCCTCAGGGCATGCCTTCGGACGATATCCAAGACACCTTGGACTATCGTCGTGTTTGTGCTATTGTGCAAACAGAGATGCAACAACCATCTGATCTGTTGGAACATGTAGCATGGCGAATCAAAAACGCCCTGCTAATGACGTTCCCTGAGGCACAAGCGGTGAAGGTGAAAGTGGCTAAGCAACGACCACCATTGGATTTGCCAGTGGCATGGGCAGAAGTGGAAGTGTAGTTTAGAGTTTAGTGACAAGAGTATGGCAGAGCATAATGACTCGGTGAAACAGCATTTAACTGGTATGTACCAAGATTGGTTCTTGGACTATGCTTCGTATGTTATTTTGGAGCGTG
The DNA here is from genome assembly GCA_045587145.1 of Paludibacteraceae bacterium. Classification (GTDB taxonomy): domain Bacteria; phylum Bacteroidota; class Bacteroidia; order Bacteroidales; family Paludibacteraceae; genus Colicola. The sequence continues at coordinate 22,561 of JAZNBO010000009.1, read as the reverse complement.
CTGTCCCCGCTATTGAGGACGGTCTGAAACCTGTACAACGTCGTATTCTGCATGCCATGAAGGGTGTAGATGATGGCAAGTACAATAAGGTTGCCAACATTGTGGGTCAAACCATGCAGTATCACCCTCACGGCGATGCCAGTATTGGTGATGCTCTCGTTCAACTCGGACAAAAGAATCTGCTGATTGACTGCCAAGGTAACTGGGGAAATACCCTCACGGGTGATGGCGCAGCAGCGCCTCGTTATATCGAAGCACGACTCAGCAAATTTGCGTTGGACACGGTGTTTAATCCTAAGACCACGCAATGGATGATGTCATACGACGGACGAAAGAAAGAGCCTATTCACTTGCCTATCAAATACCCGCTGCTACTTGCACAAGGTGTGGAAGGTATTGCGGTGGGATTAAATTCGAAGATTCTCCCTCACAACTTTTGCGAGATTTGTGATGCCGCCTTGGCATACCTCCGTGGCGAGGAGTTCCTACTCTACCCAGACTTCCCTACTGGTGGCGAGATTGACGTGAGCCGCTACAACGACGGCGAACGTGGTGGAGCGGTGCGTATTCGTGCTAAAATCCAAAAGTCAGACGACAACAAAACGCTGATTATCACAGAAATACCATTTGGTACAACTACTACCAAAATCATAGAGACTATCATGCGTGCCGTGCAAAAAGGTAAGATTAAGGTACGCAAAGTAGATGATTTCACAGCTGAGGAGGCACGCATTGAGGTGCAATTGGCTCCTGGTAGTTCATCTGACAAGACGATTGATGCGCTCTATGCTTTCACAGACTGCGAAGTAAATATCTCCCCTAACTGCTGCGTGGTGCAAGACAAGAAACCGATATTCACCACCGTGAGCGAGCTGCTGCGTTTGTCTGTTGAACATACCAAGTCGCTGCTGAAATGGGAATTGGAGATTGCCAAAGCAGAGCTGGAGGAACAATACTTCTTCACTTCGTTGGAGAAAATCTTCATAGAGAACCGTATATATAAGGAAGAGGGCTACGAAAACGCTCCCGACAAGGAGAAGTTGATTGCCTTTGTGGACAAAGCCCTTGACCCATGGAAAGAGAAACTCATTCGTGAGGTTCGTCGCGAAGATATAGAGCGATTGTTTGAGATTCGCATGATTCGTATCACACGTTTCGACTCAAAGAAAGCAGATGAGTTGATGCGTGACCTTGACAAGAAAATCAAAGCCACCATCAAGAACCTCAAAAACCTCAACGACTATACCATCAGTTGGTTTGATTCGCTGAAAACAAAATATGGTCATCTCTATCCACGCCGTACAGAGGTTCGTAACTTTGCCAACATCAATATCAAAACTGTGGTAGAGGCTAACGAGAAACTGTATATCAATCGTGCAGATGGCTTCATTGGTACTGGATTGAAGAAAGATGAATACCTATTCAACTGCTCGGATATTGATGAGGTTATTATCTTCCACAAAGATGGTAAATACAAAGTCGTTAAGGTGGCTGATAAGGTGTTTGTCGGTACAGATATTATCCATATTGACATCTATCGCAAGAACGACAACCGCACTATCTACAACGCTATTTATCGCGATGGTAAGGGCGGAATCTATTATATGAAGCGCTTCGCGGTAACGGGTGTAGCGCGCGATAAGGAGTATGACCTGACGCAAGGAAAGAAAGGTTCGCGCGTGATGTATTTCACAGCCAACCCTAACGGAGAAGCGGAAGTGATTCGCATTCAACTCAAACCTGCACTACATCTCAAAAAATTAGATGTGATCAAGGATTTGAGTGAATTGGCTATTAAGAGCCGCACGGCACGAGGCAATGTGCTGACGAAATACGAAGTGAAGTCCATCACATTGAAGCAAAAAGGACATTCCACTTTGGGCGGACGCAAAGTATGGTTTGACCCAGACATCTTACGACTGAACTACGATGGTCAAGGTATGTATTTGGGCGAATTTACCGACGACGATCGTATATTAGTGATCACCAATAACGGCGGTTATTATCTCACGAGCTTCGAGTTGACCGCACATTTCGACCAAAATATATGGCGTATTGAGAAGTTTGATAGCGAAAAGACATGGTCGTTGGCAATGTGGAATGCTGATTTGGGTTATTACTACGGTAAACGCTTCCAAATGGATGCCCAAACCAAGTTACAGAATATGTTGGGCGAGAATAGCGATAGCAAGATGACCATTCTTACAGACCGCGAGGAAGCCATCTTCCGTATCACCTTCAAGGACGAGACAAAGATACCAATGGAAGTACTCATGTCCGAATTTATTGAGGCTAAATCCCCAAAAGCAAAGGGAAAACGCTTCTCAACGTTAGATATTGCTACAATAGAAGACATCACTCCTGAGCCAGAGGTAGTGGAACCCGAAACAGAAGAAGGGGAGGAAGAAGAGGAGGAAGAAACATCAGAAGAGGCTTCAAAAGAGACAACCACTCCCGTAATAGATGTTCCATTCACTATCACCAACGAAGTGCCAGAGGATAGCAAACCTATTGATGAGCAACTGAGCTTATTCTAAAAAAAAGAGTCGAATTTCGACTCTTTTTTTTACTCGACCAAATTGGTCAATATATTTAAGGTTACCTATTAGGCTTGAATTCCTTCCGCTACTTGATTTCGTAGGCAGTCCATCGCCTCATTGATATCAGCAAACTGTGAGAGGTCGATTGGTTTGCCAATACGTAATTCTACGCGTGCATGAGGATTGACAAAGAAGTTGCCAGAAGGCATAGCCTCATAGAAACCACTCAATGAGATTGGTACCACAGGAAGATTTAGATCCATAGCGATTTTGAATGCACCTTGCTTGAATCGTCCTAATTCACCCGTCTTTGTGCGGGTGCCTTCTGGGAAAATCACCGTAGAAATACCATCTACCAATTCTTTTTTGACTAGCTCCACACTTTGAAGTGCCGCACGAGGATTGCTGCGGTCCACAAAGATATGTCCTGCTACTGCGCATGCTGTACCTACAAAAGGAATCTTGCGCAACTCTTTCTTCATCATCCATTTGAAGTTATTAGGCAACCAACCGTACACGGCAAACACATCTAATGCAGATTGGTGATTTGCCACAAATACGTAAGACTGCTTTGGATTGACATTTTCGCGACCAATGACTTTGATTGGTACTAAGAGTAACCACAATACACTACGTGACCAAAAAACTTGTACAGCGCGTGGTGCTTTTCCGTTTTTCCAAGGAAAACAAACTATTGTAAAAATAGCAGTGAACAGTGTCACTACAATAATTAATGGAAGACCAATCAGATATTGGTATAAAATGTACAGAATTTTCATAAGAATTTCAATTTTTGACTTTCAACTTCATATTTAGTGTATGGTGTAAGGTGTAAAGGCACGTAGAATGCGGCTCTGCCGCTAATTCCAGCCTTTAAACGCTCAACTTTCAACTAAAATTTTAACTTATGCATGAACCCACGATAGAGAGCACAAATACGACGAATCTCGTCCCAAGTCTCTTCGGGTAGTTTGGTACCTACTATTTCGACTACACGTCCAGCAGCAATGGTGCCTATTTCGCCGCAGCGGCGGAGGTCAAAGCCATCGGATAGCGCATGTAAGAATCCACCTGCGTACAAGTCTCCTGCACCCGTAGAATCGAGGCAATTAGAGGTGATGGCGCCAATATGGTGAAGCTGACTTCCTTGGCGAACATAGGAACCTCGTTTACCAACCTTAACGATGGCAATGTCGCATTGTTGTGCGATATTGGCTACTGCCTCTTCGGGGTTGAGGTGGGTGAAAGCAAAAGACTCGTCTTCGTTGGCAAAGACGATGTCCACATATTTATATACAAGGTCTTTGAGGAACTGATGGTTCTCATTGACCACGTTGTAGCTTGCTAAATCCAACGATACGGTGCACCCCTGCTCTTTGGCTGTACGGAGGGCGGTCTCAATAAGCTCATGGTCTTGCACTAAGTAGCCCTCCACGTGACAAATATCGTAGCCAATGAATGCCTCTTTGCGGATATCTTCTGCTTTGAGATCGGCAGCAGCTCCTAAGTATGTACAGAAAGTGCGCTCGCCGTCAGGGGTAATGAGTACGATGCAGCAGCCAGACATAAGGGAGGAGGTCAGCATTTGAGGTTGGACATTGTTTTTGAGAAGATCCTCATGATAGAAGCGACCTACCTCATCATTACCAATCTTGCCTATAAAAGCGGCTTTACCACCCAACTGTGCGATGGTTGCCACTGTATTGGAGGCACTACCTCCTGCTACCAAACGCTTGCGCACTGAGGCGAAGCGTGCTTGGAGTTGCTCAAACTGTTCTGCATTGATAAGGTTCATACTTCCCTTAGGAAAACCTATCTCACGCAAATCACCTTCCGACACTTGGAGCAAGATATCGGTCAAAGCGTTTCCTAAACCTAAAACTCGTTTCATTTTGTATTTTTGTGTTAATTTTTACTGTTTTTGGGGCAAAAAGTGCCATTTTGGGTGTAAAAATCAAAATTTTCTGCAAAGATAGTAATTTTTTTTCAAAAAAACTTGCTCATATCAAAAAAAAGTAGTAATTTTGCACCCGATTTCGAAACCGACATGGTTTTTGATGTCAAAAATACTGCTTCCTTAGCTCAGTCGGTTAGAGCATCTGACTGTTAATCAGGGGGTCCAAGGTTCAAGTCCTTGAGGGAGCGCGAGTGTGATGGTGAAAAGACCATCACACTTTTTTTTCGATTAATTAATTTATTCCATTATTACCTTGAACCTTTTATGTTTTCGTGTGTATGCACTAATGAAAACAACTACAAAAGAATCGAGCAAGGCAAAATGATTAGACTACTCTATCCATACAGGCGCAAGACAGATGAGGAACTAATGGCATTGGTGCAGGGCAAACAAGAAGAAGCCTTCGATGAATTATGGCGAAGATACGCACCTGCTATACACAACTTCTTCTTCCGTCGTACAGGAGGCGATGCGGACATAGCAGCTGATCTGACACAGGATTTGTTTTTGCAACTTTGGAATGCCAGTCACCAGTATCATTATCCTAATAGATTGCGCCCTTATCTCTTTACGATAGCGTTTAATCTTATGCGCAACCTTTATCGCGATATTGATTACTTAACGACCTACGAAATAGAAGTATTATCTACCGCAAAAGAAGCCCAAGAGGACAACACTTTCGACAAAATAGATAATGAGTTGTTGTTTGAAGCATTGCGTAATGAATTGCAACAACTGAGCGAAGCAGAAAGACTATTGTTTGATTTGCGTTTTACCGACGAGTTGTCTATCAAAGAGATTGCTGTGATTATTCATATCCCCGAGGGGACTGTGAAATCGCGCTTACATACACTAATCCAAAAACTACGAAAAAACTTACACGATTATGTCTAAATTTGAATCACAATTATCGGCATTTGGTAAACAGCGTTTTGCCGAAACAGCTACACAACTACGTCCGGTCGTTAATCCAAGACACCGACATATATCCATTGCTTGGATAACAACTCCTGTTGCCGCGTTTGCAGGCATTATTATTGGCTTGGGAATACAATGGCATACCGATTTTAATATGCTGAGGAATATAGGTGCGCGAGAGTCACAGACTAAAACGATAAAAGCAGTAACGCCGTTATCAGAATTCTGTTACATAGATTTTGAATCTGCCGTTGAATTGCCAGAATTAGAAATAGTTATTTATTAACCCTATCAATAAAAAAAGTTATGAAAAAATCAGTATTAATGGCTTTGGCAATCATCACATGTGTTGCCTGCACAAAAAAAACAGACAATGAGCAAGTTTCGAACGATCCTTCTGCTTTGGAAACAAGTTGTAGTGCCACCGAAGAGGAAGATGTGTTCATGGTAGTATCACAGATGCCTGAATTTCCAGGAGGTATGGGAGAGTTGATGAAATACTTGGGCGAAAGCATCGAATACCCTTCCAAAGCAAAGGACAATCAATGGGAAGGTAGAGTTATTTGTCAATTCATTGTAGAGAAAGACGGATCTATCTCTAATGCAGAAGTTGTCAACAGTAGTGGGTATCAGTTGTTAGATGTAGAGGCTATGCGTGTCGTTTTGAATATGCCAAATTGGAGTTCTGGTAAACAAAATGGTGATTCTGTGCGTGTAAAATTCACATTACCTATCTCGTTCAAACTCCAATAGTAGGATAATTTATAGAAGTGTCCTAAAAATAGTTGCACAGATATTTTTTATATGCTCTTTATCGTTTATGATTGCTCGCAAGGCTGTTAGTCCTTCTACGTTTCGCTTCGAATGTAGCCATAGTCGCATATATCCGCCTTCGGCATATTTTTCTAGCATGTGTTGGTATGCACGTTCAAAGTGCCATTCGAAATCCGCTTCTGGGTGTTGCTTCATACCGAACTGCAATGCGCGCCTTAGAATGGTTTCAGGGTCAATATGACGGTCTGCTTCTGCCACTATGGCTCCATAAATGGTGCGTGGAGCATTTTTGCTACTCGCTCGATGATCCTCCACAGCATCACGCATGATGAGCAATTGCTCCGTAGTGAAGAATTGTGGTAATACAGGGTCTGCCATCAGTATTTCGCCCGAATGAATATGATGCAGTTCGCGATTAACAGCTAAGCCCAAATCATGAAAGGCAGCAATGGTATATGCCATATCTTTGTCTGCTCCATGTTCCTGGGCTAATACGAGGCTTTCTTGTATCACACTCTCGGCATGATCACGCTGATGTCCTTTGTCAAAAGCAGCATAGCGCGGAAGAATCTCCTGTTCGATGTATTCTTGTAGGGTCATATATTGCGTGTTGTTGAGATATTATTGGTTGCAAAGGTACAACAAAAAATGTATATATGCAAGCGACTGGGATATTTTAAACTGCAAAAATCTTCGGCACAGAAGGTGTTTTGTGCCGAAGATTGGAGAGTATAGTGGTAAAGTAGATATGTAAAGCAAGCGGGAAGTATTGATAATCAATCGATTACCGCTTGTGGTATTTTTAGAAAAAAGTTTTCGCGTACCGAAGATTTTATTTGGGATTGCGTATCGGAATTTATTGTTTTATTGGTTTTGTTTTAACAGATTTGTATTGCTGTTGAAATTTATCTAACAATAGCATACAAGAGTGGAAATTTTCATTCTTGGTTTTTGCAGGGGCGGTTTCTGTATATGCAATATACATCACATCATGTGACAACATGGCATCTACCATCTCTTGCCCAAAGTACACTTTTTCGCTGATAGATTCTTCTGATTGAATATCCAGAGCATCCTCCCTTCCAAACGATGCACCATTTATATCGTCTATGCCGTTTGAAAAGGCAATGGCTACAAATACAACAGGATCATTAGGCAGTGTAAGTGTCAAAAAATCATTTTCGGGCGATAAGACCACATCAAGAATGCTAACATGGTTCGCGTTGTCATACTCTTCATACTTTATTACGGCTTGATTCAAGCATGAATAACCAAATGTTTCTAATGCTGTTGTATCGTAATACCAAGTAGTTATTACGTTGGTAAATGGCATTAGTAGTGTGTCGATAGTAAATGTTACTTCTTCTGGAGTATTGATAGTTTCATCCATCATCAATTGCAATAAGGTGCCTGCCAAACTCTTTGCGCCAATGCGAATGTTTATATCTGGATGATGTTCCACATGGCATTGCATCGTGTCAATCAGTTGTAGGATATCACCTTTCACTTCCATGATTGTGCGAGTACTATCTAGTGTGGCATGGAATATCTGAGTTAGCGTGGAGTCGGTTATGTTGTCTTGCTCTGAAGAGGTTACTTGTTTGGTGCAAGAGGTAAATGTCAAAAGGAGAGTGATAGGGAGGATTAGTAGGGGTTTCATTGTTGTAGGGAATTTTAGATGGTTATTTACTTTGAAGCAGATTCACTTTTGATAGGATGCTTCAATATCGCTTCTATGAATTTGTCATATTCATCTTGAGAACTATTGCGTAGAAGTTCTTTAAAATCACTATCAGAAGAATTAAACGCTTGAGCCAACACATTATCTTCCTCCAAATAATCATTGTCATGTAACATCATCTTGCGAAGACGAAGAATAAATGGATAATAACTCTTGTTGCGTCGTATTATTCGTTGCATTTCTTTGATGTAGGATAAACCTAACTCAAAATTAGTTCGGGCAACACATAGAAGATAAGTCGTATTTACTTCATCGTAGTGTTTTTTCAAATATTGTTTCCATTCCATATGTAATTGTTTCGCTTCTTCAAACCTTTTAAGTTTAAACAATATTATACTTTTTAGATAGTAGAGATGTGTAGATGGCTGAAGAACAAGACCTCGTCTGATATAATTTAACGCTTCATCATACTGTGCATTTTTAGCACTAATGATTGCGTTTGTTAACATGTTGCGCATGCCTTTTTCTATTATAACTGATTGAGGCAGGCTATCAGTTAAGAATTCTTCAGGATTATAGGTGTTATCCATTAGTTGTGTTGCAAGAATATTAGCACAATCCATATCGTGTGCTTCTATGGCGGAAGCAAATTGACGATTTATTTCTTTCATTGCCATATCATAATCTTGTTTTCTAAAAGCTTTGTAATATCCCTCGTTTTGGACAATTGCATTCTCAATATCATGCAGAAGTCTATTTTGTTGCATAAATTGTTCCACCTCCTTTTTGGGTTTTATGTACGATGGTTTAATGATTGCATTTAATGCCATACCTTTAAGTGAAGTTACACGACTCAGTGCAACATATAATTGTCCAGCAGCAAAGATTCCACGCTCTAAATCAATAGTCACTTTATCAAAGGTCATACCTTGACTTTTATGGATGGTGATTGCCCAAGCTAAAGTTAATGGATATTGCGAATATGAGCCAACTACTACTTTATCTAATACACCTGTTTCTTTGTCATATTCGTATTCTATGGCATCCCAACGCTCACGATCTACATTTACTAATAAACCATTGTCCAATACTACTTCGATATCTTCTTCAGATAAATTTTCTACTGTTCCCAATGTGCCATTTACCCAAAGATGGTTAGAGTCATTTTTTACAAACATAACGCGAGCACCAATTTTTAATGTTAATTCCATGGGGGCAGGGAAATTGTTTTTGTTGAATTTTCCTTCTATCTGTCCAGTATAGGTGTAACTTGGTTCTGGTAATTCTTGCAACTTTTTTTCATTGATAGCATCCACTGTTGCTCTATAGGCGCTCAAGGTAAGTTGTTCGTCTTTATCTAACATTTGATTAACTGTATCATTTGCTAAGCCTGTAGTATTGAGAAGCTCTATATCATTTCTAATATATTCACATTGCCTAATATGTTTTAGTATTGATAAGAATTGAGCATCTTTTTGACGATACACTTTTTGCAATTCAATGCGGAACAATTTCATCTGTTGGAATACATGAGCATAAAAGAAATAGGGTTTGTAAGTATGGTATTCTTCTTGATAGAAATTAACCAATCCCTCATCATTTGTTTGATAAACAGGATCCAACTGATACAAGTCGCCAGAAAAGATGATTTGTTTTCCGCCAAAAGGAAGCGAAGATAGTGTTGCAGCCCGTAGCACCTTATCAATACCATCAATCATATCACACCTAACCATTGAAACTTCATCAATAATAATGGTATCTACTGCTCGTAAAGTTTCCCATTTAGAATCATTCAAAGAAAAATCATCTAATGTTGTTTTTGAAGTGATAGGTTCCCATGGCATACCAAAGAATGAATGTATAGTTGTGCCACCTGCTACAAGCGCAGCAATACCTGTGGGTGCTACTAAAACAAACTTTTTGTTTACATATTCTTGAATGTATTGTAAGAATGTGGTTTTACCTGTGCCTGCGCAACCAGTAAGAAAGAAACTGATGTTGGTGTTTTGCACTAAATCTAATGCAAGGCATTGTTCCTTGTTTGTTTTGTCGAAAGTGAATGTTGTATCCATAATAATTGTTTTTTTTATAAGGTTATACATTAATTAGCAAAAGCAGTCAAAGCGAGTTTTATTTCCGCAGGATTGTCATACTTTCGGATGAAACTTTTAGCCGCAGCATCATATGGTATTTGTATGCGTGATGATGTAAGGAATAGTTGCTCGCCGTTCTCGGAAGTAGTTTGCAGTGGATAGTAATCACATCCTACCAAAGATAATCGCTGTTGGTTAGTAGAAGTGATCGGATAACATTCTACAACTTGCTTGCGCTTGATATTTGTGATGACTGAGTAATGCATACCTCCTTGCGTGGGAATTCGAACGACATCGTATAGTGATAAATCATGTTTATCTTTTATATTTTTTATCCCGAAGAAAAAACTTGCTCTTGCTTTGGCTTCACGATACGCCATCATGCGTATTTTCTTCTTTCTCGCACACAATAGAGCGTTTAATTTATATAGACTAGTTAGCAATGATTTAGGATAGGTGGTATATTTGAATTTAATTAAACATTTCTGTGCTGTTTGGGCTGCTTGCAGCATGTCCTCTTGTTGTGCAAATTCAACAATAGCACTTAGTTGTTGGCAACTTTTTTCCTTATCAATAGCGTTGGTGTTAATTTGTTTGATCATCTTCTTCACCATGAAGATTGCTTGATTTAGATCAGTTTTCATAAGAATAGGGGTTTTAGAAGTTAAACAATAAGTATTTTTACTTCTTAATACTCTAAATCAAAAAAGGTAAACAAAAAAAAGCAAAGTTTTTTGAACAAACTTCGCTTTTTCTTGTAATTTGTTGATTTTTAATGCTATTTTATATTCCGTCTAATAAAACAAATGCAGCCCAATAATGGTAATCGTCGTAAATATATTCTCCGTCTTGTTTGTATTCTTTCAAAAACTTTTGTGCATTTTGTAATGATTCGTGTTTGCTCTTTCCATTCATTAAGTTTTTGTAGAATTGAGACATAAATAAGTGAGTAGCGGCATCATCTACTTCCCAAAGAGTCATTAATATCGAATTTACTCCTGCGCATTTAAAACCACGCTGTAACCCTGCTACTCCATCACTTGTTATATCTCCTAATCCAGTCTTGCAAGCAGATAGAACTGCCACATCAACATGACTTAAATCTAAAGTACTGATTTCTTTGGCTGATAGTATTCCATCTTCAACACCTTTTATTTGGGTATCATGCTGTAATTTGAGCGTTGCACCTGCCAAAAGTAATCCCGTCCTTTCCATAGAATAATCTATTATATTGTGACGCTCATCGATATTTATACCCATTCGTTGTAACGCTATTTTAGAAGCAACCTCAACATCCAATGGCGTAATATAATACCCATGTGTTGCTATATGAAGTATATCGGGCGCATTACCAGACAATGCTTTAAAGGACTCTTCATTTCCAGATGTTTCTGTATAAACTTTGGTGTCTATAGTTTTTCCTTTGAGTATTTCGCAAATATCGTTCACTTCTATTTTTGAGTATGGAAGGTATTGATAATTTGCACGGTCATTAGCACGCCATTGAGATATAATAGAGTTGTCCATCATATTTATATCTCGATTAGTGCTTTTATACTTTTCGGACTCGGTTACGATTGTTGTCGAATCTGTATCATAAAATAGTCCACCATAGAGTGTTGCTGTTTGATAGGTTTGGGTCGTATCTCTAAAACAAAGTTCTCTTGTAGAAGATAAACGATACATATTATAAACTTCATTCATCGGTTTTCCATTCGGAAGTGAAAGATATTCTATCGGGATATTACACAATACACCATCTGGAGAAAAATAAATGTTATCATTAGGTTGAATTTGCGCAGAGTCGATTATTGTTTGCCAAATAGAGGTTGCTTTTAAATCATCTTTCAAACGAATTTCTATATATTTTGGAGCATCCCAATTATGTTTTACGCAGTAAATAGAAATTGTGCTATCTATGCTATTACCTTGTAGAAATTCAACAGCAATCTCTTTTTTACATAGTCTGTCGGCTACATCTTTACAAGTTATATCGATAATAGAAGAATTATTGACAAATCTTTCTTTTTGGCTAATTGTTTGAGAAAAAGTTTTAGATAATAGAATCATGTCATATCCGATATCGTATGGCACCTCACTCCCTATCATCGCTTTAAGTTTCGTTGAGATATCCAATAAAGAAGGATTGCGAAAGTTTGTTATCAAATCGGTCCTATTTGTTAAAAGATGCCTAATTTCTTGAAGCATGCAATTGTAATAAAATTTTGCAGAATCAGGTCGTTGAAGTTTGTCGTATCCAATCGCTATATGTTGCAAATTCTTCCAATCTACAATATCGCTTTTAGTGTATATTTCCTTTGCGGAAAGACTATACTGTATTCCTTTTACAAAATCTCCTATAACCATATAATATACAGCTAAATTATCCAATGTTACAGCAGTACTTTTCGTTGTATCATTATATGATTTTTTGACTTTTAAACTTTCTTCTGCCCAACTGATAGCTTCTGGAATTTTATCCATACGAGCATACGCAGATGATACAATATGAGATGTACGCGCATAACTTAAATCTTTGTTAGTTGATTTATATTGTAGCACTAGTTCTCCAATTGTTATAGCATCAGAATAATGACCAATTGCAGCATATAGATAAGATAAGTTATGCAATTCTGACAAACATTCTTTTTCTAAATATTTTAAAGTAAACCGCTTATGATAAAAAGCAGTACTCATCCAATGAAAAGCATTAATGTTATCATCTATCGCAATATATGCGAGGGCAAGAGTTCTCATTAGATGAACTATTTCATTGGTTATCGGTTTATCACCATATAATTGAAAAAATAATGTTCCATATTGAATGGTTTTATTGTAATTTTGTAAATCATAATAAATTAGAATGGCGATTTCAAGGCTTTTTTGATACCAACTATGATTAACTCCCATTATTTTTTCTCGTATTTCGAGACTCCGTTCTATATAAGGATATGCCAATTCTGGATGTCCATTGTAAAAATGACATGCGGCAATATCATGTGCTATCAATGCTTCTATATCTGTATCTTTGTATTGTATAGACTCGTTTTCTAATATATCTATGGCTGAAAATAGTATGTTTAATGCTTGATCAACATTATTATTGACAACCATTTTTTCTGCCTTAAGGATTAATTGTTCTACTTTAGATATACTTCGATTATTATATGCAGAGCAAGTTATTGCATATAACCATATGATAAGGATAGATAAAAAATATTTCATATCTAAGTTTGTGAATCATTTAAGATATTTACGGACACTTTGTAAGCATTTATGTCCTTCTTGTTGTTTAATTCTTCAAAGTCATAATAAGCCTCTATTGCACCAGCATTAAATTCAATAGTTTTATTGTACTCTCTATAAACAGTTTGAATTATCTCTTGAATTGTTGTTATAGTTTGAGGACGAGGTAGGTTAACTAAATATGAACTAATTTTTTTTGCAACTTCATTCTCAAAATCATTAGGAGCCTCGGATGCGTTAGAATAGATTTTAGCAACATAGTCATAAACATAGTTTGCTTTTTCTTCCTCATTAAAGAAACTTTTCTCAATTGAATTAACTTCAATGGTTACAACTTTCGTATCATTCATATCATTATTGATTATTAAATTATTAAACTTTAAATTCTTTCTGCAAAGATATGATTTTTGAATGAAACGAACAAATATTTTTTTAGATTTTTGCAAAAAGCATTGATTTTATTTTTTGTAAGAGAATTTGAGCATCTTTAGCATTAGGATTATCTTCTACAACGCACTCTAAGACATCTTTAGCTGCTTTATATTCATTATTATAGATGTAAGCGATGGCAAGTTGAATACCTATTTGAGTTGTAAAATCATCAATATAATCTACATATTCATCTCTTGATTGCGCATATAGTTCGGATAATTCTATAATTGTTGTATCTAAATTCTCTTTTGAAGCAACATCAGCAAATAATGAGAATAGTTTTATATCAAGTATATCATCGTTATTTCCTCTTGATACTATAAACTCAGGATTATAACTTGATGATTGTGATAAATAATCTGCATAATCATGAGTAGAATGTATATACAAAACATCATGTCCGACAACTACAAGCAATGCGATTGCGGCAGCTATACTTGAAATTTTTAGCCATTGCCATTTAGGAGATATTTTTTTATTTGTAGCATATATAGAATTAATGATCTTATCATCTTGCTCTTTCATTACATGATGAATACCACGCACCAATAACAAATGTTCTTTTACTTGTTGTTTTAGTGCGGGATCACCTTGTATTTCCTTCTTAAACTTAGTCTCTTCATCTATAGACATTTCACCTCGAAGAAATCTATCAATTAAAGCAGTAATATCATTTTCCATAACTTGATATTAATTTCTTTATATATTCTTTGAATTTGTTTCTGCATCGATTGGCTTGTGTTTTACATACATCTTCATTTTTCATGCCGTATAGTTCGGCTATTGTTTTATGATTAAACCCATCCCAATAAAAGCTTTGTAAGATATGATTACATGGTGGTTTCATCTCTCGGACGCAATTATAAACCTTTTGTTCTACCCAATCTTGAAATTCATGGTCCAAAGATTCCTCTTGTTGATTATATACCAATGTTTCGAGTTCTGTTAACTTGTCCTCTTGTACATGATTTGAACAATGTGTATCAATTGAAGATAAATCTACAAATTTGTCATTAACTGACATTTGTTTAAGAGATAAGTTGATACAGATAGACAAAAAATATGTGTATAAAGAGCAATCTAATTGTTGAAATAATCCTTTTACAATTTTGGTGTATAGAACAAGAGAGGCTTCTTGATAAATGTCCTCAATGTCTTGTGATGACAGCATTGCAAATCGATGTTGTAGAAAACGCAATGATTTTTCTCGATTTGTCTCGAAGAATGAATTTAACGCTGCATTATATGTATTAGAGTCTTTATTCATCTTAGGCTTGTTTCTATTACCATTTGTTGAGTACTCCATTGAGGTAGGATAGCCTTCATTTGTTCTGATACCTTCATCAACCACTGTCTATTACATTGAATACCATATTGAGTAATAACAGTAGCTAGTGTGTAACTTAAAGCTCCATATAATGTTTCTTGTATGCGTACCTCTTGATTGCGTTGAGTAGCGAGACATGCTTCTAATACAATTACATTAGCTGATACATTATCAACATCTGCAATTGTGATATAGGATTCCTCATCTGCGTGTTTAGGTCGATATATTTTATTTTGAGAGAATCCTATATGCGTTCCTCTATAAGGAGTGAACTCTTCATGGATATTCTCATTTCGTGCTGCTGTTCCTGCGTGGCAAGCGTCTATTACAATATAAATACATCCATTATAACCTAATTTGTGTCGTAATAGCGCAATAGTTTGTTCTAATTCATCATCTGTTATATGATTATCTCCTTCATATATTCCTTTGCGATACAACATTTCTGCATCGATTGGTATAAGAGATTCATCCCAACCATCTTTTTCATCACCATTAGTATCTTCTACGGGTTGTCCATGACACGAAAAATGTAGATAAACGGAATCACCTGTTTGGCTTTTGTTGGCTAAATTATTCAACGCATCTCTAATGTTTTTGGCTGTCGCATGTTTACCCGTTAAGATACTAAGGTCGTAATCTAATTTTTCAAGTATAGGCGATAGTAATTTAATATCGTTTCCCCCATTGATATTTCCCCAAGATGTTTGCTGTGTATTATACTGAGAAATACCTATCAATAAGCCATATTTAGCAGAATATAGGCTCATTGGTAGATACAACAAGGCGTACATAAATAGCACTATTTTCTTCCAACTGTTATGCATTTAGAAGGTTTCGCTTAATAGCATATAAAGTTCGACTGCAAAGGTAGTGAATTATTTTGGATTGAGCAAATATTTTGGGTAAAAGTGTAGGGCGTAAGGTGTAAAGGTTAGAATTTTACCAGTCGCATAGCTGCATGTGACTAATGGTAACCACGTGGTATCGAGAGATCCCTGGTACCAACAGACATACCATTGGATACGATGTATAAAAGAGTTATAAGAAACGGCAATCTTAACAAAACGCACTTTTTCTGTTTGGGAGTTCCTTCGAGGTTCCTTGGTTCTTCTTTGGTTTCTCCTTGGTCTTTAGCAGGGAAGGAATAAGGGAGGTATAAGGGAAAGGAATCTTAAGAAACAGCACTTTTTTGAGGAAACACGTCAAGTAGAGTGCTATAGGTGGTCGCGCCTCCCCGTACAGCACTACCCTATAGCCATTCGCCCGCAAAGCGAGCGGGTATTTTTTATCAACTACCTAAACTAACAACTTGCATATTCCTTTGCCGTCAGGTACCTGCACGTACGTAGTAGTATCGTTATTGGTGAGATTTTCGAAAAGAAAATGCCTTGGCGAAATTAGATACGGATGTGATACCGATGTGATACCGATGTGATATAGTGGTCGCGAAAAAGATCAAGCATTTCTGTGCATTGTCTTTATTGTCTCATCTATTGTCGATATTGTCTCAAGGAAAGAAAAAGGAACGCAAAAGAGAAAGTAATCTTAATAATTGACACCTTTTATTAAACACACAGACTCCCAAATAACGAACTCTTATTTTAACAAAAGTTTTCACAATAGTACTATTTTTGAAAAATTGCGCAATTTATTTGCGGATTTGGATTTTTTGTTGTACCTTTGTGCGATTTTATGGATTTTGGCTAAATATGGCAGAAAATAATAACACCTTATAATATAAAAAGAACAACATGGGACTTTTTTCGTTTACACAAGAGATTGCTATTGACCTCGGAACAGCGAACACCATCATCATCTGCGATGACAAAGTAGTAGTAGATGAGCCCTCCGTAGTAGCAATCAGTGCAGCCGACAACAAAATGGTAGCAGTAGGTCGCCGTGCACAACAAATGATTGGTAAAGGAGGTAACTTGATTCGTACCGTACGCCCTCTTCGCGACGGTGTGATTGCCGACTTCTACGCCTGCGAGATGATGATCCGAGGCATGATTAAAATGATTCCTAAGCAAAATCGCCTATTCACCCCAAGCATTCGCATGGTGGTATGTATTCCATCAGGTAGTACCGAGGTGGAGATTCGTGCCGTTCGCGATAGCTCAGAGCACGCAGGCGCACGCGAAGTTTATATGATATATGAGCCTATGGCAGCCGCAATAGGTATGGGTATCGACGTGGAACAACCAGAAGGTTGCATGGTAGTAGATATAGGTGGTGGTACCACAGAGATTGCCGTAATGTCATTGGGAGGAATCGTAGCTAACAAGTCCATCAAGATTGCAGGCGACGACCTGAACCGCGATATTGTGGAATACATGGGACGTACACACAACCTCCGTATCGACGAGCCTACCGCAGAGCGCATCAAAATGCAAGTAGGTTCTGCACTGCCCGAACTAGAAGAGGCCCCAGAAGACTATATGGTTATCGGTCCAAACAAAGTAACAGCTCTACCTATGCAAGTGCCTATCAGCTATCAAGAGATTGCCCACTGCATGGACAAGAGTATCGCCAAAATCGAAAGCGCTATTCTGCAAGCATTGGAGGCTACCCCAAGTGAGTTGTATGCCGATATCGTAAAACGCGGAATCTACCTCACCGGTGGTGGTGCATTGCTGCACGGACTCAGCAAACGATTAACAGACAAAATCACAATCCCATTCCACGTAGCAGAAGATCCACTACACGCCGTAGCACGCGGAACAGGTGTGGCACTTAAAAACGTAAATAACTTTGGTTTCTTGATTCGATAAGAAATGCGAAACCTGCTACAATTTATAACGCGATATAGCAACTTCCTAATATTTCTGATATTGGAAGTTGTTGCGTTTATACTGATAACCACTACGCACAAATATCAACACAGTGCCGTATGGTCATCAGCCAACCGATTGGCAGCAGGCACTGAAAACATCATCACAACAATCGGAGATTATTTTCAACTTCAACAAGACAACCAACGATTGGCAGAAGAAAACGCACAGTTGAAAAACCAACTCATAGCACAAGCTAATCAACTGGAAACAATCGCTGAACGCGATAGTCAATACGTATATTCACAATTAGATTGGGAATACACTCCTGCCAAGGTTGTTCGTATCACCACACACAAACAACACAACTATCTGACTATCAACAAAGGATGGCGCGATAGCATACAAGTGGACATGGGTGTAGTGAGCAAAGAAGGTATAGTAGGTATCGTAAGCGCCGTCGGAGAAAAATACTCGTTGGTGGTACCAATCATTCACGTCGGCATGAATCTAAGTTGCCGATTAAAAACCAACAACTACATCGGTCGCACCCAATGGAATGGAATGCGACACGATGAAGTAGCATTAGAAGACATCTCGCGCCACGTAACTGTAAACGTAGGAGACACTGTCGTTACAAGTGGACTGACAAACGTCTTTCCAGAAGGTATCATGGTGGGAACAGTAGCCGAAACAGAAATGACAGAAAACGACAACTATCATCGCACGAAACTACAAATAGCCACCGACTATAAGACCTTGAAATACGTACAGGTCATCCGAAACAACACACCCTATCAAGCTACCGAATAAATGAAATTCCTTCAAGAAATAGGACGACTACTGCTTATATTTGTACTTCAAGTACTGCTCTTTGACCATCTCCATATTGGTAGTTGGGGAATTATGATGATATATATCCTATTTCTTATCAATCTACCTATACGAATCCCTCGTTGGGCAGAGATGCTCATAGGTCTCTTAGTAGGCATAATGATGGACGTATGGCATTCGTCTTTGGGCATACACATTGCCGCTTGCGTGGCTCTGAGCTTCGTACGCCCATTGCTACTCACCAATGCAGTACAAGACATAGAGCGAATCAAAGACAACATATCCGTACAAACTATCGGACGAATAGAATATACGAAATGTGCGGTTATACTGACTATTATGCACCATTTCATCGTATTTTCATTAGAAACATGGAACATACAATTCTGGTGGATAGTCATCTTACAAACGCTCATAAGTAGCGCCATGACACTATGCGTTATCTTAGGATACGAATACCTGAAACGATAATATGATTAACGACTCGTTATATAGGCGTAAGTATCTTATCGGAGGCATCGCAGTAACTGTGGTGCTCCTATATATTATTCGCCTTTTTCTTTTACAAGTCATTGATCAATCTACACAAGAAAAAGCAGAAAACAACGCACAACTTCGCGAAACCATCTACCCATCGCGCGGACTTATCTACGACCGCAATGGCGAACTACTAGTTGCCAATCAACCTATCTACGAGGTAACAATGGTGGTACGCGAAATGACAAAAGGACCATTTGATACCATCGGGCTATGCAACGCCATGAAAATATCTCGTGATTCTTTCGAAATACGCATGGAAAACATGACTAATCGTAAGAAAAACAGAGGATATTCTCGCTTCTCACCACAGATATTTATGCCTAACCTCAGCCAAGAGGAAATAGCACAACTCCAACAAGAAAAATATAAATACCCCGGAGTGGACATACGTATCCGTACCCTACGCGACTACACCTATCCAATAGCCTCACACGTATTAGGCAGTGTCGGCGAAGTAAATTACAACGATATTGAACGCGACAGCTACTATACCATTGGCGATTATTCAGGACGAGACGGCATAGAACGCACATACGAAGAAGTACTACGTGGACAAAAAGGAGTGAAAATCTATATGCGCGATTCCCGTGGACGCATACAAGGACCATACCAACAAGGCCAACTAGATCGCGAAGCACAAGCAGGAACCGATTTGTATTTGAGTCTTGACCGCAAAACACAACAATTGGGCGAAGAACTCATGCAAAACAAGATTGGTAGCATCGTTGCCATAGAACCCCAAACAGGTGAAATACTTGCCATGGTGAGCGCACCCAATTGGAATCCACGCCAATTAGTCGGCAAAGAACGCTCTGCCAACTACCAAAAACTGCTACAAGATCCTCATAAACCGCTGATGAACCGGGCAACACAAGCTCAATACGCACCAGGTTCTACATTCAAGATTCTGCAAGCATTAGCCGCACTGCAAGACGGAACAGTCACTCCTAACACCAAATATCCTTGCAGTGGACAGACTTCGACTCCCATCAAGTGCACGCACAATCATGGCACCCCTGTGGACTTAGAAGAAGGCATTGAACAAAGCTGTAACCCATACTTTTGGGCACTTTATCGCGACATGCTACAACAAGATGGCTACGACAATGGACATGCACACTTCAAAGAACACTACACTCATTGGAGAGAAGTCATGGCTAGCTTCGGCCTGGGCGAACGATTTACACACACCGATATTCGCGAACAAGCCAAAGGCTATCTTCCAACCACTGAGTTCTATAACAAAATATATGGGCCCAAAGGATGGAAAGCTATCACTATCCGCTCTTTATCCATCGGACAAGGAGAGATCCTAGTCACACCCCTACAATTAGCCAATCAAGCTGCGGCGATTGCCAACAAAGGATATTATATCACTCCACACTTCAATCGAAACGACTCGATGAAATCCAATATCTATACCACCTTGGTCGATTCTGCATACTTTGACGTAGTACATCGAGGTATGGCGCGAGTAATGAGCGATGGAACAGGACGATGGTATAATATCCCCGAACTGCAAATGTGTGGCAAAACAGGTACTGTACAGAATCCTCATGGTGAAGATCATGCCCTATTCATCGGTTTTGCTCCAATGGATAATCCACAGATTGCAGTAGCAGTAGCCGTTGAAAACGCGGGTTTTGGAGCCACTTGGGCATGCCCTATGGCTACATTGATCATCGAACAGTATTTGACCGGTGAAATCAAACGAAATGCGCTATACGAACGTATGGTCAATGCCAACCTAATTGAGCAACAAGATGAGGAATAACAGAAGTATCATATCGGGTATTGATTGGTGGACAATTATTTTGTTCCTCGTGATTGCGCTATTTGGTTGGCTGAACATCTACGGTTCAAGTTATTCGTTTGACCAAACAAGCATTTGGGACTTCTCTAACCGCGCAGGAAAACAATTGGTATGGTTAGCGACAGCCGTAGTCATCGGAGGAATCATATTGATGATAGAGGAAAAAGCATACGACGTATTAGGCTATATATTCTACGCTGCGATGCTCGTACTGCTAATCATCACACCCATCTTTGCACGAGATATCAAAGGTTCTCTCTCATGGCTAACAATAGGTCCTATCAGCTTACAACCTGCGGAGTTTGCAAAATGTTTCACAGCTATCGCTGTGGCAAAATATATGAGTAGATATGGTTATCAAGTGAGAGATTTGCGCGATTTGACCGTACCATTCTTGCTCATAGGCATACCGATGTTGATTATCATGGTTGCACAACGCGAAACAGGATCGGCATTGGTATTCATATCCTTCTTACTAGCCTTCTATCGTCAAGGTATGTCGGGATATGTGCTCAGTTGGGGAGTAATAAGTATAGTACTATTCATTGTAGTCATTCGATTTGGCGAAATGCTCCTGCCTTTTGGTACAGGTAATGTGGGTATATTAGCCAGCACCCTTCTTATACACACTATCGTTTTGGGATTGTTAATCGGCCGTGAAAAAGACCTACGCTCTACCATAATCATCGCATCGGGGATAACCATCTGCTATGGATTAGGATTATTACTCAATATTTGGACACCCGTAGATTTTATTTATATCGGTATCGCCAGTTTGGCGTACACAGCCATTTACTTGCTCGTACAAGCTGTGAAACAACGTAAAGCAAGCAAAGGGTGGCTTGTGGGATTTGTCATGGTATCCACCCTACTCTGCCAAGGATGTGATTTTGCATTTCACAAGATACTACAACCGCACCAACGCATACGTATTGAAGTATTATTGGGTATGAAAGATGACCCACACGGTGCAGGATATAATGTGAATCAATCGCTTATCGCCATTGGTTCGGGACAAGTAACAGGCAAAGGATTTCTACAAGGTACACAAACGAAACTCAAATTCGTACCCGAACAAGATACCGACTTTATCTTTTGCACTATAGGGGAAGAACAAGGCTTCGTTGGCTCTTCTGTAGTTTTGTTATTGTATATGGCTCTAATCTTGAGGCTTATTGTTTTGGCCGAAAGACAGCATACACGCTTTGGCCGCGTGTTTGGATACAGTGTGATGGGTATCTTTTTCTTCCATCTGTTCATCAATATCGGAATGGTTCTTGGGCTGACTCCGGTTATTGGTATTCCCTTACCCTTCTTCAGCTATGGAGGTTCTTCATTGTGGGGTTTTACGCTTCTGCTTTTCATTTTTCTCCGTATTGATGCGGCAAGATCTACCCGTTAGGGTTCATGTCTTGAACTGAAGGAATCAGTGCCTTAGCGAGAGTTGGACTCCAATGTCATGTATCCCTTGTAGAGTACTGTCATTCATAAGGTGGGTAATCCGGATGATATATCCCTGCTCGGTGGGTTGCAGTGGAAGGGGTTTCGCTTGTGCATGTATCGATTGGATAAGTCCTCCGATTCCCTTTCCTGACCATTCCCCATCTTTTGTCGCGAGGTATAAATGCAATG
>JAZNBO010000008.1:0-57859 GCA_045587145.1 Paludibacteraceae bacterium | reverse complement strand
CATCTACGCTGCTATCAAGCGCAACGCATTGCTTGAGAACGTTACTGTTGATGAGAACGGCAAGATCGATTTCACCGACAAGAGCGTTACTGAGAACACCCGCGTAAGCTACCCAATCAACCACATCGAGAAGATCGTTCGTCCAATCTCTGCTGGTCCTGCAGCTAAGAACGTTATCTTCCTCTCTGCTGATGCATTCGGCGTATTGCCTCCAGTATCTATCTTGACTCCAGAGCAAACCAAATACTACTTCCTTAGCGGCTTTACTGCTAAATTGGCTGGTACTGAGCGTGGTATCACTGAGCCAACTCCTACTTTCTCTGCTTGCTTCGGCCAAGCATTCTTGGAGTTGCACCCAACTAAATATGCTGAGGAGCTCGTAAAACGCATGGAGAAATCTGGCGCTAAGGCTTACCTCGTTAACACTGGCTGGAACGGTACTGGCAAGCGTATCTCTATCCGCGATACACGTGGTATCATCGATGCTATCCTCGGTGGCGACATCTTGAACGCTCCTACCAAGAAGATCCCATTCTTCGATTTCGAGGTTCCAACTGCATTGCCAGGTGTTGATCCTGCAATCCTCGACCCACGCGACACTTATGCTGACGCTGCTCAATGGGAAGAGAAAGCTAAGGACTTGGCTGGTCGTTTCATCAAGAACTTCGCTAAGTACACCACCAACGAGGCAGGTAAAGCTCTCGTTGCAGCTGGTCCACAACTCTAATATCCTAGAATTTATCTCTACTAGTTCAACTAGTACGACTAGATCAACTAGAATAACTACCAAAACCGAGCGGAATTCCGCTCGGTTTTTTTGTGTATGTCAGATCTTTTTTGTACCTTTGCACACAAATTCTAAAACAACACTGCCTATGAGATAAGATTACTACATTTTGCAACAAAATTAACAAATTAAAAATCATTAGTTTATGAAGAAAACTAGTTTTTCATTGCTCATGTTAGCAATCGTAGTAATTTGCACATCGTGTGTAAAAGAACCGCAACCAATGGCTTACATCACAAGTCACTTAAATTTACCTATCACTCTTTACTCCGAAAAAGACTCAGTTTTCCTTGCACCTATGCAACGAACATATTTGTGCGATGTTGAGGTGGAAAATGGAAAATTTATTCATTGCGGAGGCATTAATTGGATATTTAGTGTATTTGAACCTATAGTAAAAATAGAGTTATTAGATACGATATATGCTGTACCAGAACAATATCAAAAGTTCTTAGCGGATGTAGATTCGTATATGTATCATCTTAGTTATAGTAGCAGTAGTTCATCCTCCGTGAAGTACGAAAGCAGTAACTACGACTACTATTTGAAAGCTGACTTTGTCGAAGATATTATTAAGGCATCCGTAGCAAATAAATAGTTTTTTTCAACACAATCTCCGAAGTACTAGAGAAAATTAAACATATATTCTATCTTCAACCGTATTTTGAGCCAAAATCACCAAAGTATTTGGTTATATCAAAATAATTGTGTAACTTTGCACCGAAAAACAACAATTTAATTATAAAAGTCATGAAAACAAAAGTATTATTCATGTGCATGGCCATATGTGCCATGATGACGGGATTGGTGGGGTGTGAGTCCCTTGTTAATGCAGATGGAACACCAATCGCGGGTGAATCGGTAGAGAAAATCACCTTAAACAAGCCTGTTAAAGAGGCAATGCAACAAATTCTATCCGAATCTAACCCTTTAATGTACAATTATATACACGATTCAGAGGAGTTTATTAAAGAAGAAGTACGCATGATATGCTCGCAGGAGGAACTACAAGCAATTTGTCCAGAGGGTATTACTCCACCTGAGATTGATTTTCAAAATCATTGCTTAATTTATGCGATAGCTTATTCCCCAGTTCATAACTATGAAATAAAGAAGGTAGAGTTGTTTTTGCAAGAAAGTGGAACAGCCACCTTCTATATAGATATGAAAGGTACTTCACCTTATTCTGCTATTGCGTATGCATTTCCTTATGCCATTTTTAGAGTCGCAAAGGAAGATATAAAAGAACTAAAAATCAGTGTTAATAGACATCTAGTATAAATTTATGAAAACAAAAGTATTATTCATGTGCATGGCCATCTGTGCCATGATGACGGGATTGGTTAGTTGCGAACCGATCAACAATGAGCATTCGCCATTAGTGGGACATTGGACAGTAGAAGGCAATTCGACCCGTACCATTGAATTTGACCACGAAAAAGCCACCGTCATTACATACGACAACGAAGGCGAGGTGTACGGACGCACATTCTTTGAATATATTATTGACAGAAAGAAGGTATATTTTGCCGTTTATACCGCAGATTTGCAATTGTATGTACATGAATGCGACTATCGTTTTGACGGAGATACTTATGTGATGATTACTGGATTAAATCCAATCTTATACTACGGAAGTTCTATAGATTCGTCCTACAATCCCAACGCTGAAGTTACGTTAAAAAGGAAATAAATCAGCACTATACAAAGTGCAATAACTAAAAAACATCATAAAAAAGTTGTCGAAAGGCAACTTTTTTTATTTTTGTATGTGAACATTACCCTTACTTTTTCTTTATAATAGTAGGTGATTAGTAGGTTATTAGTAGGTTATTAATAGGTGATTAGTAGGTTATTCAGCAACTTTGACCAATATTTCTCCGAACTAAATATACAACTTCTAAAAGGATTTTCGTGTACAATCTCCTATCTAATCCACTGATTTTCAAATAAACTATGTTTTATTGCGTGTGCAAATCGGCATGATATTTGCGAGTTTGCAAAAAAAATACTACCTTTGCAAACGAAATGGAAATGCTAGCAATAAACATATCAGTAGCCGAAATCGTGGATACACTCATTATGACATTGGGCGTAGTGATTGTTATTATTGTTATTCTCTCCTACCGCACACAATATTCCATTCGTTTACACGCTGCTCATCAAAAGATTGACGAACTATCAGAGCGAATGAAAGAACAAGAGACAGCACTCTTAAACCAGCAACACCTATACGATTTAGATAAACGTTTTGCCAATATCCGTGCGCAGTACCCTGCTCCCGCGAAAACGTGGACAAACTACCACCAAATGCAGCAAGATATTAATCACCTGCTAAATGATTGGATGGCGGCATTTGGAAATCATACACAACTGGCAGAGCGGGAAATCCAGTTTTGCACCTACTTGCTTGTTTATCCTCACCTCACATTGGATGAGATTGCGCAATACATCTGCTATTCCGAAAAAAGTATCCGCAACTACAAGCAACGCATAGCGCAGAAAGTAGGTGTGTCATCTGCCGATTTGTACCAACACTTGCAAAAAGACATTATTGCATATTTATACAACGATAATACTAACCCTAAAAAATAAGTCGTATGAAAACAACCCACTTTCTTCCCTTAATAAAATCCTTTCAATGGGTAACTATTCTTGCTATGATTATAATCCTTGCGGGTTCTGGATACATGATCCACGCATGGATCACACTGCACGACATAGAGATGTTGATTGGAATAATCGTCGTAGTATTGGTGGTTGGTGGCACATTATGTATGATTCCACGCAGAGTATCCGTTACCAAAGATTATATTGATATTCACATGCTTGCGTGGAAGGTGCGTGTATTAAGAGAAGATGTTGTAAAGATTGAACATTATCCACATGGCATCGAAACACATCGCATTGTAGGTGCGGGCATGTTCTTCGGCAATATTGGACTATTCACCAGTAGCAAATGTGGAAAACACTTCTCCTTGGTCACTGACCCTATGGATATATGCGTCATTACCCGCAAAGCGAAAATGCCTATCGTTGTCAGCGTAGCAGATTATAGCGTCTTTAATGAACTATCAGAAGTGCAAGAGAAGAACTAACATTCATTTCTATAAATTGTATATCCCCAAGTCGGCTTAACCGATTTGGGGATATACTATCTGCCATTATGGCAGGTGGTATGATTGTGGCACGGAGATTGTAATAAACTATTACGAAGTAATAAAATAAGATTATGACAAAGAATAAAGATAAAAAGAATGTAGAGCAACCTGTTGAAAATCAGGTTGAAAAAGAAGTTGTTGAGACTGTAAATGGTGCAGAAGTGCAAAATGACGAAGAAACTGTGGCAACAGAAGAGGTGTCAGAGACAGAACAACTCCAAGTCAAAGTGGCAGAACTCGAAGCACGCGTGGCAGAATTGGAAGACCTTAAACTGCGCCAAATGGCAGAGTTTGATAACTTCCGTCGTCGTACCAACAAAGAGAAACTTGAACTCATGACAACTGCGGGCGAGCGTATCTTCTCTGATATGCTGCCTTTGGTGGACGACTTTGAGCGTGCCAAAGTGGCTATGGCAAAAAGCGATGATATTGAAGCTGTACGCGAGGGTATAGACTTGATTTATAACAAGTTTATCAACTTCTTATCGGCGAACAATGTCAAAGCTATTGATACTACTGATGCTGATTTCAATACCGATTTGCACGAGGCAATCACTACTTTTGCAGCAGGAGAAGATAAAAAAGGTAAGGTAATTGACTGTACCCAAACAGGTTACACACTTGGCGAAAAAGTAATTCGTTTCGCAAAAGTCGTTGTTGGCGAATAATTCATAATTCAAAATTCTTAATTCAAATTCGGAATTATGGCAGAGAAGAGAGATTATTATGAGGTGTTGGGCGTGGGTAAGACCGCGACAGCAGACGAGATAAAAAAGGCGTACCGCAAGAAAGCGGTACAATATCACCCTGACAAGAACCCTGGTGATAAGGCTGCTGAGGAGAAATTTAAAGAGGCTGCTGAGGCATACGAGGTATTATCAGACCCGCAGAAACGCCAACGCTATGATCAGTTTGGTCACGCAGGTATGGGTGGCGCAAGCGGATTCGGTGGCGGTGGAATGAACATGGAAGATATCTTCTCGCAGTTTGGTGACTTATTCTCTGAATGGGGCATGGGCGGTGGAGGATTCTCCAGCTTCTTTGGCGGTAACCGTGGTGGCGGTCAGAGAGTTCGTCGCGGTAGCGACTTGCGTGTCCGCGTTCGTGTTACCTTAGAGGAGATAGCCACTGGTGTAGATAAAAAGATTAAGGTAAAGAAATTAGTAAGTTGCAAGACTTGTAATGGTTCGGGTAGTGCTGATGGCAATGTAGAGACTTGTCCTACATGTAATGGTACAGGTCGCGTAGTGAGTGCACAACGCGGTATCTTTGGTATGATGCAAGTGCAAAGCGAATGTCCAACCTGTCATGGCGAAGGTAAGATAATCAAGAACAAGTGCACGAATTGTCAAGGCGAAGGTGTGGTACGCGAGGAGGAGATTATCGAGCTTCATATCCCTGCGGGCGTAGCTGGCGGTATGCAGATTCCAGTGCAAGGCAAAGGCAATGCCGCTCCTCATGGCGGAGTGAATGGCGATTTGTTGGTGCTTATTGAGGAAGAGGAGCACAAGGACTTCTTGCGTGACGGTAGTGATTTGGTATATAACTTATTGTTGGATATGCCTACTGCTATTTTGGGTGGACAAGTGCAGATTCCTACATTGCAAGGCGAAGCGAAGATCACGATTAGCCCAGGTACACAGCCAGGCAAAGTGTTGAGAATGAGAGGCAAAGGATTGCCAATGATTGATCAGTATGCACGTCAGTATGGTACAGGCGATATGCTCATTAATGTAGGAGTCTATATCCCAGAGCACCTTAGTAAGGAGGAGAAGAAAGTAATTGAGCAGTTGCAGAAGAGTGATAATGTGCGCCCAGGCAGCAGCGATAAGAAGAATTTCTTTAAGAATCTGTTTGGATAAACTGCTACGCCGTTCGAAGTTAGATTATGAGAAAGACTATTTTATTGATAATGAGTGTTTGCCTCAGCATGCAGTTGCGTGCTGAGGTTTTTCCATCTTTTGGAGTGGATAGCGTCAGTAGCGATTTCTTTCGCGAGTGGTATATCAATGGTGATTTAGGACACTATTTGGATAACTATTCTGACTATGTGGTCTACGAAGCAGAGACGACAGGCGAGTGGAACTTAGGTGACCAAAATATCTTCTCAATAGCAGGAAACTCATTTCGTCAAAACAAGTATTCGTTGAATGGTATGCGCATAGATAGCCGCTATCAAGTGGGTAGTACAATGCTATATACCAATATGTTACGTACAAACTACGTGTTGGATTATCACGAAGGTATAATTCATTTTACAGATGATAAACAGCAACGGCAGTCGCTCACATTAAAGGGCAATGCGGGTAATCTTGGCGGTATATCGCCAGGTACTTGCGAACTGATTAACCTCTTCCACTCATCGGGCGAGGAACGCACAATGGATAGTCGTCCAATAGAAATGCGCAATCATGTGATAGGTGCAGGTAGTGTGGAAGCAACTTTTGCTATTCCTGCGTATGGTAAGCGATACTATCAACACGCGTATGCCCAGTATGGTTGGCGCACACAAACGACATTTAACCATACTGGTATATCCGGCATGTATGCAACTCCTTACTATACAGCGCAATTGGACGGAGAATTGCCAATGGCGACTAATAAGGTATTGGATAAACTGAACTATTATTTTGTGGCACAGGGTAGGGGAGATATGTATTCTGAGTTGTTGTATAATCGTAACGAAGTGGCAAATTTCCAGGCATATACAGCGGCTTTATATGCCACGAAGACCTTTGCCAATGGCGGTACGTTGGTGACAGGTTTGAGTTGGGCACTTAGTGATGTGAAACATGATACATTGTCGTTTGCACGCAATATATTGGACCATGATGGCGAAGCATTTGATCCATGGTATGCTGACGGGTTAATGAATGAGGCAAATTTGTCCGTACAATATGATCAACGCATATTGCCTTGGTTGCGTGTGCATGCAGAAGGATATAATTCATTGGTGCACTTCGCTCCTTCCACAGAGGCATGGAGCAATGATGTGTACATGCAAAGTATAGCGGATAAACATCGTACTCCATTATATACATATTACTGGCAATCAGCAGTATATACTGCTGGTCTATTGGAGAATGAAGCTCTATTAGTAGCGGAATATGAATTGGCGCGTGGCTTGCGTATGCAAGCACATTTGGGAGTATCCTTGGACGGAATATTGCTGAATGGCAAATCCGTCGTGAGTCCTAATTGGTTGGCAAAGTTTGCTCTGGATTGGAAACCAAACTGGTGGTTCCAAATGGGTGTAAACCTTTCGCACAATCGTATGAGTTATACGATGAATGAGGTACAATACCTGAGTAATGATTACCTGAATGGAGATATCCGCTATGCGGATGGCACATTGCTGGCTACTACTGGCGGCAAATACCATGCGATAGATGAGCATCTATGGGCACATCAACCATCGTATGCGGTATTGGATATCCCTATTCGCTTTACTTTTGATAAGCAATCGAAGCATCAGTTTGCTTTGCTATCAAGCATCCGTAAATACTATAATATGTGGTTTACTGATTATACAGATGGCTTAGAGGCAAATATGTTTGAGAAGGAGGGCTTGTATTATTGGCGTGAGGGCGAGAAAAATTATACGGTAGGAGTGCAGCCAATGGATTTGATGAGCAGTACTTTTTGGGGACGTACACCTTATTACATGTCGAATGTAGCCAAATACTCTTATACGGGCAAAAAATGGTTAGTGAGTCTATCATGGCAGAGTTATTTGATGGCAGGACTTTCTACGATAGGCAATGGTCCGTTGCACAACAATATCGGTGTGCTGGGTGAATCTAGTGCTAATCCTAATGCCTATAAGGTGATAAGTTATAGTAATAGTTTGCCTTATCAAGGCAATTGCCGACTGAATCAAGATAAGTCATTTATCCTGCGTTTGCAAGTGACTTATAATGCATGTAAATACTTCTCCGTAAGTCTGAATGGAAAGTTCAAAGATGGTCAGCCTTTTGCTACGTTCGTAGCTACGCCTGTAACAACAGATGGTCATACTCAGGTGGCATTGTGCGGTAACGATGCGAAAGGTATCAATATGGCTAATGGTGCTTTTGGTAAGCGTGAAGATGCGTTCTTCAATTTTGACTTGCGTATGACAGGACGTTGGTGGATCAAGCAAATACCTTTCCAACTAGATGTGACGTGTTACAATATCTACGACTTCGGAACGGCATTGACAGAGTATGTCTTTGATGGCTACGACCATCCTACATATCCTTCGTGGACAAATGACAGAGGAATTGCCACGATGCAAGATAGTCGTACTTCTATGTCATTGTGTATCCCTCGCGGTTTGTTGGTCTCTTTGCGTATCGGATTGGAGGCGGATAAGAATCATCCAAACGCACCATAACGCAATACCATCAAACATTCCCCACATACAATCGGTGAGCATATTGAGTGCGTAAAGCGTGAATAACATCATCGCGGATTTACGCGCTCTTTTTTGTGTGAAGTATGGAATACTGATCCATGAGAGGATAAAGAAAATGAGTCCAGGAATACCAATTTCCATCCATTCTGCAAGATACTGATTGTGTGCTGCATAGCCGCGTTCGACATAATTGGTCAGTCCAGCCTCTGCATATTTCTGTTGTAAATAATGCGTACTCTGTCCTGCGCCCAAACCATATAGTGAATAATCCTGAGGATGCGCTAATGCTATGTCCCAAATGTTTAGGCGGATATCATTCTCTTGGTTGGTATTTCGAGTAGAAATCAATTGTTTATAATCAAACTCTTCCATGCGAGGATGTAGGCTCAGAGCAAATAGACTCATTCCACAAGCCAATAAAATGAGTGCAATCCTATAACGCATGCGGCGAATAGGAAGTTTATATAGTAGCCACACGGATAACAGTGCCATACCCGACAATATAGATGCACGCGAACCAGTGGATAAAATCAAGGCAATCATTATACTAATGGCACCTATTACGAGCAACCATCCTTTGAAACAACCTTTCTGCTCTAAAATATCTTTACGAATATATAGCAATGCCATGATACCCATCATCTCGATACTACATAGAAATAGTCTATGCTTGATAAAGGATACCTTTTCTGCAAAGAATTCCAACGGAAGAGAAGATAATCTATGAGTGCCTAATTTATAGTTAAAGTAATCGGCATTGAAGACCCAAAACAATGTGAAAATATACACTCCAGCAGCAATCACGCACGAGACAACCAATACCCGACATATTTGTTTCCAATCATAATATTGGTTTACTCCCCATATTCCAATTGGAACCAGTAATCCGAAAACCATGTACCGCTCTAATTGCCAACCGTATGCATGAAGATCATCTGCCCAAAGACCAGAAATTAATTTCCATAGATACCAACCTCCAAACATTAAGAATGGCATCATGTTCCGCCAATCTTGTATATTGCTTTTTCGACAGAAGCGTCCCTCGATTAACCAGGTAAAAAGCCATAGAACGCAAGCGTAACGCAAGAAAATTTGCGGAAAAGGAAGTAGTGCTACGAGTATTAAGAAAAATATATAATTTACTTGTCCTACAAAGGAGAGATATTTTTGCAAAAAATTAGTCATATAAGTTTGTGATTCCTTGTTTTATGTGTTTCTTCCAACGATGTGTGATAATATAATTAACGACATAATCTTTATCTAATCCTAAGGTTTGCGCAAAGGAAATACCCATAATTTCTAGTGCTTCTTTGTCTATATTAAGACGTTCAAAAAGTTTCAATCCTTTCTCAATGGGGGCACGATGACAGAATGTAATACGATTGAGGTCTATAATTTGAATCTTGCTACCATCTTCGTTGAATAAGATATTTCCTCCGGAATAATCCTGATGAAATATCCCGTGCTTGTATAATTCAGCAGTAAAGTGTCCAATAGATTGCAATATCTTAGAACGATTAGGGAATGATTTGTTATAAATCAAATCATTGAAAGTGTATTTGCATTCAGACTCTTCGCAGACATACCAACTTTGGCACAATATACCTCCATAGCGAATTTCCTTGTATGCAATAGGAGTGGGGGTTAAGTTGCCTAAACGCAGTGCATATTCGTATGAACGTTGTGCCTTAGAAGTTGTCAGCCAACCGTATATTATTCCTCGCCAAAGCGAAGGAGTAGCAAATTGCTTCGATATGAAGCCATTGCAACGGCGTAAAGTATTACGTTTACTATGGATAATTTCGCCATTCTCCCACTCAGAATAGTTACCTACAATCCGTTCTCGTCGGAAGAAATTGATAATACGTGACCAGGAACGATGATAATGTAGTGGTCCTCCGAGATATGTCTGTATATATTCTGGGTGGCGGCGATTAATGGCATCCACGATTAGTTTCTTATGACCTTTTGCGAGTGTTCTTCTTGAATGATGAGTAATGCGATAATAGAATAAGACTTCATCAATCTTGTGAAACGTCCCACCCAATTCCATCATACTCAACCAAAAATCCCAATCCTCGCGATATATCTCCTCTTCGCAATATCCTCCCGATTGTTCCCAATCTGTTTTGCGATAGAGCGCAGTAGCAGGTATCATGTTTTTGCGAGCTAATAGTGAATGACTAAATTTGGGTAGTTTCCACTCCTTATTAATAGCCCCAAACATCCAACATCGACAACCAACAACGCGAACTTCGTTACTGTTTTCAATCACCTCTACTGCCTTCTCAATCAATGTGTCTGCTATTTTGTCATCAGCATCAACCGGCAAGATATATACTCCATTGGCATGACGTATAGCATTGTTACGCGCAACTGAAACGCCTTGGTTGTGTTGTGCTATAACGCTACATTCCGTATGTATAGCACAAAACGCTTGCGCTATATGGAGACTATCGTCCTTGCTTCCATCATCTACCATGATGACTTCTATCGGGCGATAAGTAGAAGCCAAAATACTATCCAACGTCTCTTTAAGAAAAGACGCTGCATTATATATGGGTACTATGACGCTTACGAGTGGCTTCATATACGATCTTTCTTCTGGGTGATTTTTCGCCAATAATATAATAGAGGATTAGTATATTTAAGACGTTTCCAAGGACGTGAGGAATGTGGAAGATGTAAAACGGGATTTCCTAACATAAGCAGGTTGCGCAGTCCTAAGCTAACCGACCAATGTGAAATGGTAACATCATACCAATTCTTGGTTGGGTCAAGTAGTTGGAAATCTGCTTTGTGTAGTAATTCGTTGGTTAGCAGGGTACAGCAGAAAGAGAAACGTTTTTTAGTGGCAATTGTTTTCTTTCCATACCAACGGTAGTGCCAACGACGGAGATAATGATACGGAAAATTATATGTACCCTCTTCATCAACAGTAACAGCAGCTACCATACCTACACCTTCTTGAACCTCTTCTAGCATTCTATTCAGTGTATCTGCTTTTATTATCACATCACTTTCTACAATGAGAAGATGGCGACTAGTAGCCAATGCTTCTTGCTCTGCTAATTGCAATACTAGTCGGTAATTGGGTGATGGATGATCCGTCAAGTCGGAAAGATGTACGACTTTGATGTGCAACTCTTCCACCAATTTATCTAAGTGTTTGGCGTTTTCTATTTGTGAGTTGTCATCATATACACAAAGGGTATGCCCACTCTCTACGATGGCTCGAATAGCATTCTCTGCTATTTCGATAGAGTCTTTGACGGGCATAATAATATGTAGTTTATCTGTTACCATTGGGTGATTACACCTTGTTTACGAATCGTGAACATGGCACCAAATTGGTTGCCAAATTGATTTCCAAAATCGCCAGCAAGCGCAACGCTAAAATCCAATCCCCATGCTTTTTCTATACGTTTTGTGACTTCTAACAGAGTAGAAGTATTAGTAGATAATAGTGTTTTAGACGTATTATCGTTGCCGAAGTTACGTGTGTATGAACATAATAGACGGTATTTAAAACCAAAAATATCTCCTCGTATTCCGATATGGTGTAAGCGCACTCGGCTATTTAATGTGTATATGGTACCATCTGTATTATACAACGGCGATGTAATAAATGGTGTGCCCATTGAGCGAAAAAAGTAGTTCCAACCATTTTTGAATACACTATTTCGATAATACGAATCATTGGCACCATAGCATAGACCATCACGGTCATGCCATGGACCGGATTGATCCGTAGTGTTCATGTATTCGTATGTCACGCCCTCAATCCAACGCCATTGTGTTTGTTGCAAAGAGATACCCCATATACCATCAGGCAGATTTTGTCCTAAACCAATAAAAGCAAAATTATCATCAAAGAAGTTTTGCCAATAAGCTGTGATATTCCAGTGTTTTCCTTTCGCTGTGAGTGATAGTTGTTGGCCACCCACATGATTTCCTTGTGCATTATTCTGATCATTAGCCATTGTACCACCTCCTTTGGCAAGCAAGACGTTCAAGAAGGAGTGGAAGTCACTTCCTACATCACCATATACAGGCGAAACACCTCCCCATTCTGCTGCATGATGAAATTCGTAACTTAAATTAATAGGTAGTTTTCCACCAAATCGAAATCCAATAAATTTGTGATGAAGATATCCACCTTGTATATATACGTTATCTGCCATCCATGCATGTGTCAAACCGCCTTTAATCTCCATGTAACCATAGCAACCTGGGAATGGGATAAAGTTATCAATACCGATGGTAATACGAGGCAATGGTTGACTATTTCCAGACAGAATCATACTTCCGCTAGATAATAGTGGATCTACACTTTCGTATATCAGGGGTTTAATACCTGCTGTGATATCCAAACAATATAGGCGTAGATGTGCGTATAACTGATTGAAATATCCTGTCCAACGTTGTTGATAAGCTGCGAATGGGGTTGGAATGTGGCTTTGTACGCGCCCAGTAAGTTGCAGGGCAAAGTCATAGTCATACCATCGATGTGATTGTACTGATGGTTTATAGATACCTGCGGACAGATTGCCACTATAAGGCGAAGCGGATATATTACCATTACGATTACTCTGAATCCAAAATGGTGCGTATTGACCAGAAGAAGCTACTCCCAGCATTTCGGCGGAATAATAGAGCGTATCACCTTGGACTTTCTCATGTGTCAATCCCAAGGGCCACCACTCCCAATCTTGTGCGAAGGAGGTACACGTGAAGAGGTGAACAAAGATAATATATAGGATTGCTTTATTTCTCATAGATACAATATAAGTCGCTGCAAATCTGTATGTCCTCGTTTTCGCCTAACCCCACAAAGATACGATTACCTACGCTAAATGCTACGTGGTTCATTCTTCCTCCCTTAGGCAGATTACCCACATGGCACCAAGTGTCCGTCTGTGGATTATATTGTAGAATGTCATTCAGCACTTGACCATCCGTATCCACACCGCCGTAGTGCATACCCCCTATTACATATACAAAATTATCCGTAGCTGTGCAAGCTGCTATGGTTCGTTTGGCTCCGGGCACATTTTTTCGTTTATACCATTTGCCTTCTGGATCAAATTCTCCCCACCAATTCAAACTATATGCACGGAAACCTGTTCCCGCAAAGTGACGTCCTTGGCATGTGCTACCCACGCCACCAAAACTGCGCATTGGGAATGTAAAGGCTTTTCGGTCTAGGTGCACATCGATAAAACTCCAGTCATCATTCTCTATATCATAGCGATACATATCACGTTCGTATGTCCAACAGAAACCATATCCCACATACAATGCGCCCTGGCCAACCATGCTGATAGTTCTTGCTGTTGTATTGGCT
The DNA here is from genome assembly GCA_045587145.1 of Paludibacteraceae bacterium. Taxonomy (GTDB): domain Bacteria; phylum Bacteroidota; class Bacteroidia; order Bacteroidales; family Paludibacteraceae; genus Colicola. Next base: position 44,168 of record JAZNBO010000008.1, on the reverse strand, counting down.
GGATAATTGCTCAGTTGCTGCCAAGCGCCTGTACTCGGATCATAACACCACCAATCTCTTAGATAGCCTGTTGAATTGCTATATCTGCCATTAAAACCCAATCCAATATATGCTAATCCGTCATGGACACATGCCGTAGCATTTACTCTGCCCTCTAATGGTGTCGTGCCGACCAAGATCCATTCATCCTGCTGCGTATCATAGCACCATAAATCGTTTAGGTAGTTACCCTCACTATCTCTACCGCCAAATATGTAGGCCATATCTTCTATTACAAAACTTACGGCCGATGCACGAGGGGAAGGTATAGGCGCACATGCTACAATTTGATATTGTAGATCGGGTTGAGATGATTCACATGCTACCATTAATAGTGTGATTATACCCAATATCCAGTATCGTAACGCCATGCGTACCATAGGTTATTCTGTCGTTTTTGTCTTCTTTTTTAACTCAAAATCTCTACCCAAGTAATTTTTTCGTACGATAGGATTGGCTGCTAACTCCTCTGGTGTTCCATGGAAGAGGATCTTTCCCTCGAACAACAGATACGCACGGTCGGTAATCATCAGTGTCTCATCCACATTGTGGTCTGTAATGAGAATACCAATGTTCTTGTCTTTCAATCGCCATACCACATCTTGAATCTCTTGCACAGCAATAGGATCCACACCTGCAAAAGGTTCATCAAGCATTACGAACTTAGGCTCAATAGCTAGGCAACGAGCAATCTCCGTACGACGTCTTTCACCTCCCGATAGACGATCGCCTATATTCTGGCGAACATGTCCGAGGTTAAATTCTTTGATGAGTTGCTCTAATTTCTCTTGTTGGTATTCTTTTGTGAAATTGGTCATTTCCAAGACACTGCGAATGTTGTCTTCCACTGTCATCTTGCGGAATACGCTTGCTTCTTGTGGCAAGTAACCAATACCTAATTTCGCACGGCGATACATAGGCATTGTGGTGATATCCAAATCATTGAGAAATATCTTTCCTTCATTTGGGCTTACCAAACCTGTAGTCATATAGAATGTGGTTGTTTTGCCGGCACCGTTTGGCCCTAATAGACCTACGATTTCCCCTTGTTCCAGATAGATGCTCACATCGTTTACCACCGTACGTTTACCGTACTTCTTATACAAATGTTCAGTTCTTAGTTTATCCATACCCTTTCCTTTACACTTTACATCAATCATTAACCTCTAAACTCACTGGACAATGATCCGAGTGCACTACCTCTGCTAGAATCTTTGCATTCTGTACGCGCTCTTTCATAGGCTCACTCACCCAATGATAATCAATGCGCCAACCTACGTTTCTTGCTCGTGAAGCAGCGCGGAAACTCCACCAACTATATTTCTCTCCACTTTGGTCAAACATACGGAAGGTATCCACCATACCGCTTGCTTCCCAACTATCTAACCATGCGCGTTCTTCGGGCAAGAAACCACTTACGCCTACCTGTCTTTCTGGGTGATTGATGTCAATAGGCTTGTGTGCTATATTGTAGTCCCCACATACAATGATGTTTGGACGCTCTTTGCGCAATTCGTTAATCCATACAATGAAGTCCGCCAAGAACTCCATTTTATATTCGTACTTTGGTCCTTCGGCTTCACCCGATGGAATATAGACACAAATCACTGTAATGTCACCATAATCTGCACGAATCACACGTCCTTGGCAATCGTATTTGTGGTTACCCATGCCGATAACCACACGGTCGGGCTGAATGCGTGTGAAGATGGCAACGCCCGAGTAACCTTTCTTTTCTGCTGAATGGATATAACTCTGATATCCTAATTCTTGCATGGTCATCACATCTATCTGTTCGGGTTGCGCTTTGCTCTCTTGTATGCAGAATACATCGGGTTGCTCTTCCGCTAACCAATCAAATAGTCCCTTGCTAATGGCACTGCGAATACCATTGAGGTTGTAGGAGATAATCTTCATCTTAACGCACAATTTTCTTGCTACCAATAGTAGTCATAATCACGTATGTACCTTTAGGTAGTTCTTCGATATTTGTTGTGGTTTGTTTTTGTCCTAATACGTTATATATGGCAATTACCTGCGCGTTCTCTGCCACATCTTCGATAGCCGTTTCTATCTTACCACCTTTGTACTTGAAGGTAATCACACCATCAACTTCTTCTATTTCTTCTATTGCATGATTTTCAATCTTCGTGTATGCCGTTGCACCTGCGGGGAAGAGATCTTTTGCCTTACCATTATAGCCGTTGTTTGGCTTGTATTCATCATAACTTGGAGCATTACCATCCGCCTCAATCAAGTCCACCCCCATGCTCTTAGCTGTATTATTGACAGTGTTTTGATACCATTTGTTGTAGGTGTATTGCACGTACGTCAGCATCATACCGTGTCCAGGCAAATACGTATCCCATCCCTCTTGTTGGCGGTTCTCCAATAGATAGAATTTCGTTGGGTTAGGGTCATTGCCTATCAAATTGTGTTGATCTGTTGTGGAGATAAGCAACGCTTCTTGTTTGCTATTCAGTTCCTCCAGTACTACATCCTCAGGCTCTGTAATCAATCTGGGTGTCAGCCAGCCCATAAAAAATCGCTCGTATGCAGAGTACATAGGTGGGGTGTTGCCTTCGTTGTTGTATGGTCCATAGTCCAAGATGGACCACGAACCCATCGTTTTTTGGCCATGTGGTTGATCTTGATTGGTATCGTACAAGTCAGGTAAACCCAATACATGGCTAAACTCGTGGCAGAAAGTTCCGATACCCGTATGGTGCTTTGTATAAAAATCCATCTCGTTGCCGCAGGCATATAGATCAACAACCTTACCGTCCAACTGACATCTCTTTCCCGCAGCGGAATATAGATACCATGCGTGTGGCCAAATGGTGTTCGCATCGCCACCATCGGCTTCACCATAACCTGCATAAATCACGTACACAAAGTCCACATACCCATCATTATCGTTGTCATAATGTGTATAATCCACGCTGTCGTTCACTAACTCGCATGCTTCTTTAATCATTCCTTCTGGATTTTTATCGCTACCATAGGAATTATTACCACCATAATCCGCCATATTCTTGCTCACAGTTACAGGACCTACCACATCTAATTGTAGATTGTACTGACCAAACGAAGCGTCCTCAAAGTATTGACGAGCTGAACCTTGTGAGGTAACGTTGTATTTCTTTCCTCTGTATGTGTAGGTGTAGTCTCGTGTATAGTTCTGACCTGTTAACATACTATCCATTTCTTCTTTGCTAGTTTCGAATGCCAAATCCTTAAAGTTCACCAAGATCACCAATCCGCGAGGAGCAATATTCAGCGGAGTGGCTCTATATGTGATATGTTTTGGAGAAGCCATGCGTCGTGCTTGTATTTCTTCTGCGTTTAACGCTTCCACTTTACGATAAAAACCATCTTTATCCAAACTAATCCACTCTCCTTTTTCGTTCGTTGTCCAGTGGAAATGTTCATCGCCGTGTTGATAGACAGTCAGTTCACTACCGTCTGGCTGAGTGATAATGATTCCTCCACGACGAGCTGGTACTGCCCATACGGCAGTTGTTATTGCACAAATAAGTGCTAAAATACTTAATCTTTTCATATAATTCTTACCTTTTAATCCTTGCCTTTACACTTTACACCTTACACTAAAATCACTTTTGCGATTTCTTTACTTTCCTACATGTCGCCACAATTCTCCCATCTTTCTTCTTTTTAGCGTAGCAGATATATCCTTTTTTGTTTTCTTTTACCAACGTCTTTCCATCTTCCAATGTCATCCAATGTTTACGTTCATCGCCATGCAAACGTACATACACCGTATCGCCATTAGGTTGCACACGCTCTATCACTCCTGGACGAGCAGGCACACGTGCAGGTTTCTGCCCCATTGCCCATATCCCATTGCCCATAACCAATAACCCATACCCAATCGCCAATATACAAATCACTCGTTTCATATCCCTTGCCTTTACACCTTACACTTTACACCTTACACCAAATTATTCGCGCTCTTCACTTTCTTAAACAACTCGCTTGCGAATACAAAGTCATTCAGCGCTTCGTTGTCTGAATGGAAGATATCGTGCCTACTGCCTTGCCATTCTTTCACACCATTGCGTAGGAACACAATATTGTCGCCAATCTCCATGATCGAGTTCATGTCGTGACTATTCACGATGGTGCAAATGCCATATTCTTGTGTAATATCTTGAATTAGTTGGTCAATCACCAAACTGGTCTTTGGGTCTAATCCCGAGTTAGGTTCATCGCAGAATAGGTATTTGGGGTTTAATGCAATCGCTCTTGCAATTGCCACACGTTTTTGCATACCGCCACTTATCTCGCTTGGCATTAGGCTAAAAGCTCTCTCAGGCATATTCACTCGTTCCAAGCAGAATTGTGCACGAGCCACCATCTCTTCGTGTGTCATGTCTGAGAACATTTCTAGCGGATACATCACATTCTCTTGTACCGTCATGCTATCAAACAATGCAGAACCTTGAAACAACATACCCACTTCACGGTGCAGCATGCGTACTTCTTTTTCTGTCATGGCTGCCAGGTTTTGCTGTCTGCCACCTTTGATGTCAAATACAATCTCACCCGAATCGATAGTGTGCAAACCAATCATTGATTTCATCAGTACGGTCTTACCAGAACCCGACTGACCAATGATCATATTCACTTTGCCATCCTCAAAGTCCGCAGAAACGTGGTTGAGTACCACATTTCCATCAAAACTTTTAACTACATCTTTAACTTGTATCATAATCCTTGCCTTTACACTTTACACTCTACACCTTACACTTTACCCTAATTAAGCATAAGATTCGTCAGTACCACATCAAGCAGCAAGATGACGATACTGCTGTTTACCACTGCTTTTGTACTGGCTTTACCCACTTCCAAAGCGCCGCCTCTTGCGTAGTAACCGTAATATGATGCCATACTTGCAATCACAAATGCAAATATGACTGTCTTGATAAATGAGTACCAAACGTAGAAGGGTATAAACGCATATTGAATACCCAAAATGTACTCTGAAATAGGTAACACATTGGTTATTGCGCTAATACCGTAACCGCCCAACAGTCCCATGAACATCGATAGGGTTACTAGTAGCGGCATCATTACCATGAATGCTACTATTTTGGGTAGTATCAAGTAGTTGGCTGAGTTTACACCCATGATTTCCATGGCATCAATCTGCTCTGTGATACGCATGGTGCCGATTTCTGATGCTATGTTACTGCCTACTTTACCTGCAAGGAGCAAGCATAATATCGTACTGGAGAACTCCAATAAGATACAGTCGCGTGTTACCAAACCTGTGGAGTAGGCAGGCAGTAATGGATTTTCGGTGTTCAACTTTGTTTGTAGGGTCATAATAGCACCCATAAACACACTAACGATTAGTGTAATCAGTATGGATTCAAGCCCTTGTTTTTCCATCTCTTTGCTCATCTGTCGCCAGAACATACGCCAACGATCGGGTGTGCGAAACACGCGCCCCATCAGCAAAAAGTATTCTCCTATTTTCTCTATTCCGTTCATAACTTTATTGTTTATTGCGCAGGAGATTTTGCGCATAATATATTTCTACAAAAATTACGCCACAAAGGTACTGCTTTTTTCCGAAATATGCAATACTTTGACTCTTTTTTTATGTGGTAGTAATCCTTGCCCCTCCACCCTCTACTTAACACTAATCCATACCTTTACAATGTACACTATCTATGCTTCTCTCCCTATAAGAGTTAGATGGCTATTGCTTGTGATTTTTGCTGATTATTTTGTGTTTTTATAACTGTCTGATTATCAATGTGTAATGGGGGGGGGTAAATTATTTGTGAAAAAATAATGAAAAATTTGTTCATTCCAAAAAAAATGACTACCTTTGCAGCAGTAAATACATTTACGAATCATCTTAATGATAAGTCCGCTACCACTCGCGATGAGCCGTAGCGGACTTTTTTTTGTTCTAATGTTTGTTATAGGTTCTACCCCTTGCCTTTACACTTTACACCTTCCACCTTCCATCTTCCACCAAGAAATAGTATTTACAAGATATTTTTCACGTCTTGGAGCGTGCTGACAATGTAGGTTGATGGTTGTTCTTGTGGTGTGATACCCTGCTTTTTGGTTACCCATATTTGGTCTATACCAGCATTGATGGCTCCCTGAATATCGGAATTCCAGGAATCGCCTATCATTACCACATCTTCGGCGGAAAGTCCATTCATACGCAATGCTTCTTCAAAGATACGTGGATTGGGTTTTTGGCAACCTACTTCCTCGCTCAGGACAATATGCGTAAAGCAGTCTCGAAGGCCACTCTTGTCGAATTTCTCATATTGTACTTCTACAAAACCATTCGTTACTACTGTCAACGGATATTTGTTGGCTAAGTAACGTACTACCTCTTCAGCACCCTCTAACAATGAGAAGTGAGCAGTTGTCATATTCAGAAAATCCTCACTCAGTTGTTCTGCAAGAGTTGCTGCCTTTTGTCTTTCGTCTTTTGCCTTTAACTTTTCGCCTCCCTTACTTCCATGCATCAGCGGATAGAAGAAACGATCGAAACTCAGGTACTCTTTGGTGACAATGTCTCTGCCGTATTTATCCCAAAGTTCGATATTATGCGGTTTGTAAAGCGAGACAAACTCCTCATGCGATGCAAAATAGTCGCTGAGACGGTATTTATTATACATTTCTTGGAGTGCTAATTTTGCTGCTCCAATGAAATCACCAATCGTATCATCCCAGTCAATAAAGACTGCCTTATATTGTTTCATTATCTTGCGTTATTTTGTGCTAACTTCATCACCTCCGCTGCAATAATCCGAGCAGAGTCGGGTAGGGCAAGCGTGAGAATATGGGTATGTAATTGATGTAGTTTTTGATTATCAGAGATTAGTTGTAATGCTACTGTAATCAGTGTGTCAGGTGCATCTTTGTCTTTGACTAATACTGCGGCGTCTTTATTTACTAATGCCATTGCATTGTGTGTTTGATGATCTTCTGCTACATTGGGAGAAGGCACCAATATAGAGGGTTTACCCAACAGGCATAACTCCGAAATAGATGATGCTCCTGCGCGAGAAATCACTAGGTCCGCTAGTGCGTATGCTAGTGGCATTTGACTAACAAAATCTGTGCAGATAATTTGGTTGTTGTTCGTTGTTGAAGAACTATTCGCAAGAGCGGCTTTGCAGTCCGCGAAGTAGTTTTTTCCAGTCTGCCAAATTACTTGTATATCGCTATTGATCAATTCGTTGAGATGGGCGATGATACTTTGGTTGATTGTTCGTGCTCCGAGGCTACCACCTATGATGAGCAGGGTTTTCTTTTCTGCGCTGAAATGCACGCCAAATTCTTGGTTGAAGTATTGGATAGCCTCTTCTTTGGTGCCTGAGGTCAAGTTCTGACGTACAGGGTTACCTGTGAGGATAATTTTCTCTTTGGGGAAGAAACGCTCCATACCTTCGTATGCTACACAGATTTTCTTAGCGTCGTCTTTCAGCAGTTTATTGGTTACGCCAGCAAAACCATTTTGTTCTTGTAGCAAGATTGGTACTCCCATTTTAGCAGCAACTTTCATGGCTGCACCGCTAGCGTATCCGCCTACGCCAATACCTACGTTGGGTCCAAAATCGCGAACGATTTTGCGCGCATGAATCATAGAGCGAACGAGGTCGATGATTACTCGGATATTTCGCCAAGGTCGACTGCGATCAAATCCCTTAATGGGCAGACCTACAATCGGATATCCAGCTTGTGGTACACGTTCCATTTCCATTCGCCCGAGGGCTCCTACGAATAGGATTTCGCAACTTGGGTCTGCTTCGCGCAGTGCGTTTGCAATACTTACGGCAGGGAAGATATGTCCTCCTGTTCCGCCTCCAGATATAAGGTACTTCATAGGTGTTTTGCGTTTATTGTATGGTTAGTCTAAGACAATATCGGGTACCTCATCGCGACTCTCGTTGATGACTGCCTGCTGGCGAGCACCTAACTCTGTCTGTTCGCGAGATACACTCATGATAATGCCGAAGTAGATGCTAGTGATTATAGCGCTTGTACCGCCACGGCTAATCATTGGCAATGGTTGACCTGTCACAGGACCTAAGCCCACGGATACCATCATACTAATTAATGCTTGACAAGTGATCATCAATGCCAGTCCCATCACCATCAGCATTGCTGAGAAGTCGGCGTACCGACTACTTTTTAGACAGGCTCGAAAGAGTATGGATAAGTATAAGAATATCAGTCCTATTGCACCGATGATACCCGATTCTTCCACGATGATTGCAAAAATATAATCTGCAAATGCTTGGGGCAATATATCGCGTTGAATACTGTTGCCGGGCAATACCCCTACAGGCGATTTGCCTCCGCGTGCAATGGCAATTTGAGCGTGCGAACGTTGGTAGTTCTCGTCTGTGATTCGGAACTCTGCATCAGGTATCTTTTTCTCTTCGATGGAGCGATTTATTCGTTTGACCCAAGTAATCGCACGTTCCATTATACTGCCATCTTTCATCTCGCGATTGGGTTTAACATACGCTTCGTTGATGAAGAAATAACCGCATATGAGGAAGGCTGCTATTGCAACGACCAATGAGCCCCAGTACTTGATGTGCACTCGAGCTAAGATAGCCAATAGAATCACTATTCCACCTAAAAGAACAGCTGTGGATAGGTTGCCGATAAAAATTATTCCGCAGATTATCAATGTGATAACAATGGAAATGCCAAAGTATTTTCGTTGGTCATTTTGTGTTTTGATACGGCTTAGCAGATCACTTACCACGATGATGAGCGTCAGTTTCGCTAACTCGGATGGCTGAAACGTGATACCAAATATCTCTATCCATCGTGTAGCTCCATTCACCTCTACGCCTAAGCTAGTGAAGGTCAGCAGTAATAGCACAAATGATACGATCAGTCCGATATATCCCAAAAGACGAATCCATTTGCTTGGGACGAACTGCAATCCAAATGCTAAGGCCACGCCTAATGCTATGTAGAGCATTTGTGATAGGATTGCTCCTAATGTGCTGTTTCCCTCTTGAAAAACAAAGAAACTGCTAGCGGAAAAGAGTGCAATTATCGCCACAAGGATTAGGGCGATAAATAGCATCCAGTAGGTGCGGTCTATGTACTGCATCTTCTGGCTGATGTATTGTTTGATATCGTTGAAAATCATAGTTGTAGGTGTTATAGATTGCGTACTGCGTTTATGAATTGTTCGCCACGGTCTTCGTAGTTCTTGAAGAGGTCAAAGCTTGCGCAGCAAGGCGATAATAGGACGGTGTCTCCTTCGTTTGCAGACTGATAAGCAGCTTGCACTGCATCGTCCAGCGTATGGGTGGAAATGTATTTTACGTTGGAGTGCTCAAAGTGTTGAATGAGTTTGTTGTTGTCTTTGCCCATAAAGATCAATGTGTGGCATTTTTGCTTGATCAGTGCATCAATTTCGCTATAATCGTTGCCTTTGTCTGTGCCTCCGAGAATGAGTACGGTAGGGGTGGTCATGCTCTCCAAAGCGTACCAACAGGAATTCACATTGGTGGCTTTAGAGTCATTGATATAGCGTACGCCTTTCACGGTTGCTACATATTGCAAGCGATGATCTACTCCTGTAAACTGTTGCAAGCTCTCTCGAATCACACTATTGTGTATCTTTAAAATCTGTGCTGCCAAGCCTGCTGCCATCGAATTGTATTGATTGTGTTTGCCTTGCAGGCTCATCTCTGAGAGTGGGAATGATAGGGGCGTTACCGATGGCTTGGCGTGGATAATCAGATGACTGCCGTCGGTGTATGCCACATTCTGTTGACTGCTGCCAAAGGGGTATAGTGTGGCTTGGGGTTGTATGCGTTGTATTTCACGGTCGATGATAGGATCTTCGCTCCAATAGATGAATGCATCTTTCGATGTTTGGTTGCGTGTGATGCGGAATTTAGCATCTATGTAGTGTTGGAACTGATGATCGTAGCGGTCTAAGTGGTCGGGTGTGATGTTGAGCAAGATGGCAATATCTGCTTTGAAGTCGTAGCAGTTGTCGAGTTGGAAGGAAGATAATTCTATTACATAGTAATCGTGATCTTCTTGTGCTACTTGTAATGCCAATGAATTGCCGATATTACCTGCCAGTCCCACGTCTAATCCTGCTCGACGTAGCATATCGAAGAGCAGCGATGTGGTGGTGGTTTTGCCGTTTGAACCGGTGATGCAAATCATTTTGCCGCGAGTGTAACGCGCAGCAAACTCAATCTCTGAGAGAATAGGTGTGCCTTGTGCTATGAGTTGCTGCACAATGGGTGCTGTGAGCGGAATGCCTGGCGATTTGATAACCTCGTCGGCATTCAGAATCAGCTCTTTGGTGTGTTGTCCAGCTTCCCATGCTATTTGGTGCTGGTTAAGCAGGGCTTGATAGATGGGCGATATTTCGCCTTTGTCGCTCACAAAGACGTCCATGCCTTTGCTTTTTGCGAGTATGGCGGCTCCAGTGCCCGATTCGCCTGCGCCTAAAACAATAATTCGTTTCATAGTTATCGTATTTTCAATGTTAGGATTGTCAGTGCTGCGAGGATCAATGTCACGATGCAGAAGCGGAGTACGATTTTACTCTCATGTTGCAACGGTCCTCTGCCTTTGAATAGTACTTTGCAGGTTGGGTCGTTGCGGAGCACTTGTTCCATTGATGTGCGATAATGGTCGTGTAGAGGGGTACGTTTCCAAATACGTAGGTGCATGCCTTTTTTCTTGGCGAAGCGATATACTTGTGTTTGCAGAATCACGCTCACGCTCTCCATGAGGAAGATGCCGCAGAGGATAGGTAATAGCAACTCTTTGTGGATAATCACTGCACTTACGCCTATGATACCGCCTATGGTCAGACTGCCGGTGTCGCCCATGAATACTTGTGCGGGGAAACCGTTCCACCATAAGAATCCCACCAATGCACCGATGAAGGAAGCCAGGAATACTACTAGTTCTTCGCTGCCGGGGATATACATGACATCAAAGTAGTCTGCGAATATCACGTTGCCACTCACATACGACAATATCAGTAGCGCCACGCCAATGATAGCCGAGTTACCTGCGCACATGCTGTCCATGCCGTCGTTTAGATTCGCTCCGTTGCTCACGGCAGCTACAACGACGATGGTCAGGATAACAAAGAAAATCCAGCCAGCTTTGTATTTGTTAGTTTCACCCAAGAAGGAGAATAGGTCTGCATAGTTGAAGTTGTGATCTTTGACAAACGGAATGGTGGTGCGAGTGGACTTCACCTCGGGTGTTTTCTCGAAGACGGTGATATTGTTTTCGATATGCGATGTCACGCGCTCGTGCATAGTGGCTTCAGGGCTATAACGTAGAGTTAAGCCAACAATCAGTCCGAGAGTGATTTGCCCTGCTATTTTTAGCCAGCCATTGAGACCATCTTTGTTCTTTCGGAAGGTTTTGATATAGTCATCGGCAAAGCCTAATGCACCCAAGATAAGGGTAGTGACGAGCATGAGGATCATATACACATTGCTCAGTTTGCCCATTAACAGACAAGGTATGAGCATGGCTGCAATAATCACCACGCCTCCCATAGTTGGTACACCTTTCTTTGCTACATTGAAGGGGTCGGTTTTTTCGTCACGTTGAGTCTCGGAGATGTTTTTGCGTTTGAGCATATCAATAAACCACTTGCCTACCCAAATACTAATACACAATCCCATAACGCCTGCGACTATCGCGCGAAATGAGATGTAGGTCATCAATCGTGCCCCAGGCACATTGCCTAAAAACTGAAACAATTCGTATAACATAATCCTTTCCTTTACACTTTACACCTTGCCTTTACACTTTACACTTTACACTATGAACTTTTTATTACAAACAGTTTTTCACCACCTCATGGTCATCAAAGTGGTGTTTTATTCCTTTGATGATTTGGTAGTTCTCATGTCCTTTGCCTGCTACCAATATGACATCGCCTTTGCGAGCTAGTATGCATGCGGTTTTAATGGCCGACTCGCGATCTTCGATGATTAAGGTATGTTGCAGTTCCTCGTTGGTGAGTCCTGCTGCCATATCTTGCAGAATCGCTTGTGGTTCTTCATCGCGAGGGTTATCGGAGGTCAATATCAATTGTGTACTTAGTAGGTACGCGCTCTTTGCCATAATTGGACGTTTACCTTTATCGCGATTGCCACCGCAACCCACTACTGTGATGACTTGTGCTTGTTCTGTTTGTTGTCCTGCTTTGGCTGCTACTATCTCGTTGATAGTTTTCAAGACGTTTTCGACTGCATCGGGTGTGTGGGCATAGTCAATCACTGCTGTCCAACCTTTTGGTGAGTGGATAGTTTCGAAACGTCCGTTCACGGGTTGCAATCCGCTTAGGATACGCAGTATCTCCATTGGGTCTTCGCCCAATGCCACTGCGGCGCCGTAGATGAGTAGTAGGTTGCTCACGTTGAAGCGTCCCACCAATGGTACAAATACTTCTGTGTTGACTGCACCTATGGTGCTTTGTATGCGCAGAAGCATTCCGTCGAAACCTTCTTCCAAGATCTTGCCACGAAAGTCTGCCATACTGTGGGTAGAATAGGTCAGTACACGTGCACGGCTATTTTGTGTCATTACCAGACCGTTTCTATCGTCGATATTCGTGATAGCAAAGGCTTCTTTGTCCAATCGGTCGAATAGGCATTTTTTTGTATCTCTGTAATGATCAAATGTCTTGTGGTAATCCAAGTGATCGCGTGTCAAGTTGGTGAATAGTGCTCCAGCATAGGAGAGTCCTGCAATGCGTTCTTGGGCTATGGCGTGGCTGCTGACCTCCATGAATGCATATTGGCAACCTGCGTTCACCATTTTGGCGAGTAGTGCGTTAAGTTCTAATGCGTTAGGTGTGGTGTGTGTGGCTGCTACTTCTTCATTATCTACGTAGTTTATTACGGTGGATAGTAATCCTACGCGGTGACCTAGTGCTTTGAATAGTTTATAGAGTAGGGTAGCGGTGGTGGTTTTTCCGTTGGTACCTGTCACGCCTACTAGTCGAAGGGATTCCGAAGGTTTGCCATACCAATAGTGTGCCATCTTACCCAATGCCTCATCGCTATTTTTTACTAATATGTAGCATACACCATCGTTCTTGATGTATTCTGCTTTTTCCAGTACGACGGCTACTGCACCTTTCGCTACGCATTGTTCGATATATGCATGACCATCGGCTGCCGTACCTACTTGTGCCACAAATAGGCTTCCCTTTTGCACACGACGAGAGTCGAACTGAATATCAGTTACTGCTTTCTGTGTGTCGCCTACTATTTGTAGTACGTCAATCTCTTGGATAAGTTCACAAATTTTCATGAGTTTGTTTTATTTTTGTGTAAAAATCAATTCCCCATTTTCGATGACATATTCGTTGGTATATGCCATTGTTTTTTCAGCTATATTTCTCACTACGCTTCCGCAGTCCATTCCTGCATCGTAGTAGCCGAGGTTACGTGGGGCATGAATTACGCAGATGCAGCTGTATTGTGGATTTTCTTCGGGGAAGTATCCTACAAACGACATGCGGTGTTTTCGATTGTTGTATTTTCCGTTTTCAAATACTTGTGCTGTTCCTGTTTTTCCTGCGATAGCTACGATGTTGCTTTGTGCTTTGCGTAGTTTCCATGGATTGACGGATGCAGTACCTAAATCATTGTCCCAAACGACGTCGTGCAGACAGTCTTTGATGTCGTTTAGGGTATTGCTGCCACATAAGTGATTTTTTACTACTACACTCTCATATTCTTCGATGATTTTATCGTTCTTGCTGATCTGTTTCACGAGTATAGGTGAAATCATTTTGCCGTCATTGGCGATACCGTTGTAGAACATGAGTGTTTGCAATGGACTTAGTTCGACGGAGTAGCCGTATGCCATTTTGGATATGGTTACGGTGTCGTTAGGAATGTCCATTTTTATGTGTTGTGCGCCGGGTATAATGTAATCCACGCTGTCGCGCAAGCCCATGCGTTCCAGTTTTTGGATAAATTTCTTAGCGCTACCGTTATAGCCATTGGTGACTATTTGTGCCAATGCGATGTTGCTACTTACGGCCAGTGCTTGTCGCACGGAGTAGATGGTGTCAGCGGGGTGTGCATCGTAGTGTGATACGCTGTGGTATTGCCAACCTTTTTTCCAGACTCTGATGCTGTCTGTGATGTCTATTTTCCCGTCGTCTAATGCGGCCATTAGTGCGATGGTTTTGAAGGTGGAACCTGGTTCAACGCGTTCTACTGCGTGATTGGCCACTTCGTAGTATTGTTCATCGCTTCCGCGGTCCAAGTTGCACATGGCTTTGATCTCGCCTGTTTTCACTTCCATGAGTATGACGCAACCCCAATCTGCTTGATTCTTGGTGATTTGTTTGCGCAGACTGCTTTCGCAAATATCCATGAGGTTGGCATCAAGGGTAGTGTGAATATCGGCTCCTTTTTCGGCTTCTCGAATAGGAATGTATTGTCTCTTTCCTGCAATATGTTCTTTTCTGCTCACTCCGTCTTTTCCGCGCAGGTGTTCTTCGAAGCGTTTTTCGATACCTGATGTGCCGTAGCCTTCTTGTGGGTGGAGTGTACCGATGGAGCGGCTGCCCAAACTGCCGAAGGGTTTAGAGCGTCGGTTGAGGGGCGTAAAATACACACCACTTTTGTAGTAACCTCTGCTTATCAATGGTAATTGTTCGATAGCTTTCTTTTGGGTATAGGTCACGCGTGTATTCGTTAGGCGGATATCGCGTTCTTTGTTTTTCTTGCCGCGATAGGCGGTTGTCATTTTTTGTCGATAATCTGCGGCTGTTTTGTCTCCGAGGATACTGCTCAGGCCGTTTGCCATGGAGTCTATGTATTGCCAAAATACTTCTCCTCCGTTTCGGTGTAGGTATTCCACTCGGGTGTCTATGTATAGGTTGTATAGTGGAATGCTGCTTGCTAGTATTCTGCCTTCTGCATCATAGATGTCGCCTCGTGCTGCGGGGATTGTGATGGTACTGCTGCTGCGGTTGGCTTTGCTTAATTTTTCCCATTTGTCATATTCCACGGTTTGGATATAGACTATTTTGGCTATTACTACACCGAACATCAGCACTATCAGTCCAAAGATAGCGGCAAAGATGACGATTGTTTTTTTTACGTTTTCGCTCATAGTTTTTTGGGGTTGGTTAGGTTATTCTATTTTTATGGGAGCCACGTGGCTTTCTTTGATTGTGCTTCCTTTTTCTTCGAGTCGTTTCGCGATGGATGACTGTCGTGTTTGTGTCATCACTTCTGCGTTGAGTGTTTGTTTGGTGAAGTAGGCATCTTGCAGTTCTTTGTTGAGTTGGTTGAGGCGGTTTTGTTGTCTTTCGGATTGGTAGCCAAAGTAGATATAGGCGAACAGCAGTCCGCATATTAGGAAGATGAGTCGATATTGTTTCTGCACCCACTGTTGGGTCAGTATATCACCACTAAATATGTCTTTCAACGAAAACTTGCTCATATCTTCTTTCCTCTAGCCTTTAACCTCTTTCCTTTAACCTTTAACCTCTAACCTTTAACCTCTACACCTTCTCCGCCACTCTCAATTTCGCACTTCGTGCTCTTGGGTTGCGTTCGACTTCTTCTGCGCTAGCGGTCAGTCCTTTTTCGAGTACTTTGAATGGGCTAAGGATATTGCCATAGAAGTCTTTTTCGATTTTGCCTTCCAGGTTTCCTGAGCGCAGGAAGTTCTTGACTATTCTATCTTCTAATGAGTGATAGGTCAGAATGGCAATTCTTCCGCCGGGTTTGAGTAGGTCTTTGGCGGCGAGTAGCATTTCTCGTAGTGCACCCATCTCGTCGTTGACTTCTATTCGTAGTGCTTGGAACAGCTTCGCCAACTCTTTTTTTGCGCCTGTAGGTATATCTAATTCTATTTCTTGAAGTTCCCTTCCCCTTAGGGAGGGGGTAGGGGTAGGCTTTCTTCCAATTAGCACTTCTACCAACTCCTCTGTCCGCTCTATTGCTTTTTGGTTTCGTGCTTTTACTATTTTCTTAGCTATTTGGCGCGAGTTATTCATTTCTCCGTATATATATAGTACGCGCGCGAGGTCTTCTTCGTTGTATGTGTTGAGTATGTCGGCTGCTGTTCGGCCTCCAGACTGATTCATTCGCATGTCCAGTGGTGCGGAGAAGCGGAAACTGAATCCTCTCTCTGGGCAGTCAAAATGGTGAAACGATACGCCCAAATCGCCCAATAACCCGTCTATCTGTTCTACGCCGTAGTAGTCCATGAAGTTGCGCAGGTAGCGGAAGTTGCTGTGTACGAACTGCCATTGCTCATAGTTCTGCATACCTGATTGCTCTGCGTTGCGTAGCGCATCCAGATCTTGGTCGAAAGAATACAACTTGCCTTTCGCCTCTTGCCTTTCGCTTTTTAAGCCCTTCCCTTTAGGGAGGGGTTGGGGGTAGGCTGCCTCAAGTATTGCCCTCGAGTGTCCTCCGCCTCCGAAGGTGACATCCACATACAATCCATCGGGTTGAATATTCAACCCTTGGATTGTCTCTCTCAGCATTGCGGGAATGTGATAAATCTCATTCATAGTTGGTTAGGTTTAATTTATAGTATGTTTAGGCTGGGATTTCATGCGGTTGCGTATGCGTTCTGCCAAGTCTTTTTGTGGCATTTGTTTCTCGGCGAACACGCTTGGGTTCCATATCGCGAAACGATCGAGCATGCCGACGAATAGTAAGTCTTGCTCGGCGCCAATCATTTCCAAATTTTTCTTTTGTAGTAGGATACGTCCTTGGCTATCCATGTCCAGCATTTCGGCTTCGGACATGAATTGCATCAGTATCATTTGGTCTTCTGGGTCCCATTCATCGAGTGCGTTGCGCAGTTGGCTCACTTTCTGGTGCCACACATGTTCGGGATAGAAGATAACACACTCGTTGTCAGTATCTCTGCGCATCACGATATGCGTAGAACCCATCTCTGCAAGTATCTTGCGGTAGCTTGCAGGAATAAACACGCGGCCTTTCCCGTCCAGTCGTGCTTCGATATTTCCAATAAATGTGTTCATATTATTAAAAATGCTTTTACATTGGTCTATGGTTTAGAGAATTTATAATCCTTTACAAGGCGCAATGTTGGCGCCGCGTAGAGGTTGTCTATGTTGTCTTTATTATAAATCTCCCCCTTTTTTCTGAATTCCGCTGCAAAGTTACAAAAAATATTTCATATTTCCCCACTTTTCCCCACAAAAAATGTTTCAGTGTGTTTTTAAACATATTTTCAACAAAGTTATCAACAACTAAAAGCGTTGATAATCAAAGTTTTGTGTATGTTATTACAAAAGTGGTGAAAAGTGGGGTAAAAAAGTGCATTTTCTCAATAAATACTTCAACTTACTCTATTTGCGATGATTTCTGCCTGTATGGGTTAGGAGTATATCACCTGTACGACATTCGAAGAAGTCCCATATTTTTCCTCTGAAATAATAGGTTATTAGTAGGTTATTAGTAGGTTATTAATAGGTGATTAGTAGGTTATTCCAATACGTGAACCCACCTTTGATCCATGTTTGATTTCTATTTAGCTAATTTTGTGTTACAAAAAAACATCCCCCTATGCCATCGCATAGAGGGATGAATTTTTATGGATAGATATCTATCTTACTGATTATTCAGCAGCTGCGCCTGGATAACCGTCTGTCCATTGCCATGCCTCAAGGACTGGACCATAGAGGCTTGTGCCCTCTGTCCAGAATGTACCGAGGTAATAAACATCACCTTCGTTGATGAAGAAACAGTACTGTGGATATTGTGATGGAACCCAGTACATCCAGTTGTAACCAGTGTTCTCTACCTCTACAAATCCTTCTGTTGTCAAACTAACTGCATTGTAGTCCTTATCCAAGAGGAATTGCAAGTGCAAACCAGGAACGGTGCAATATGCTGGAGCGAGGTAGTAGTATGGGCTAACGAGGCGGAAGAGCAAGTTGCCAGCAGCGTCGGTGTACTCCTTAGCTTGCTCGATAGCAATCTTAGCCTCTGAGCCTTCCCATTGTGATTGGAATTGTACCTTGCCCATTGGCACCCAGGTATAATCTACCAATACATCCATGGTGATAGTTTTTGGACCATATGCAGTGGTGTACTGCTCTGGAATGTTCAACGTGATAGTGTTGGTCTCGCCGTATGTATAGGTAGCTTGAATCCACAGGGTATCCACTGTTTGGCCTTCTGCAAAAGTTACTTCTGGCTCTACGATGAAGAGACCCAAGGTGTCATCGTGAAGCACTTCCAAAGATGTTGCATTGGTAGTGTTGCGGCCAATTAGTACAGGGAATTTGCCTCCTAACTCAGTGAGTTGAACTGAGGTTGGAGTGTTGCTGTAGATATATGCTTGTACCTCGTTGGTCTCAGGTTCTGCTGGTACATAGTCAGGAGTGTTCTCTGTACATGCAGCGAACAGCATACCTACTGCCATCAAACCTGCCAAGATAATTTTATTTGTTTTCATATCTTTTTCTTTTTAATATAGGTTAATAATTATCCCTTAAAGATTAGAATGGATTACCTACAGGGTTGTTGTCCTTCTCATCAATACCGTCGTTGTTTTGGATTTCGCGGTCAGGCAAAGTCCAGATACGGCAAGCGTGATCAGCTGCTACGTCCACAATCCAAGCTGCTGGCCAGTTGGTGCTGGTGGTACGAATGATAGGTTTGTGCAGACGGTTCAAATCGAACCAAGCAAAACCTTCGCCCCACAACTCAATACGGCGTTGCATCCAGATTTCCTCTACAAGACCTGCCTCATCGCTGGCTTTGCATACGTAGTTAGCATCGCGGTTAGCTTTCACCCAACCCTCAAGCAGTGCTTTTGCCTCGCCTGTTTGACCAGCGCGAGCCAAACCTTCAGCTTGGATAAGAAGCATCTCCTCGTAACGCATCAAAGTCCAGTCTGCATCTGCAACAAGGTTCATCATATCATCATCAGGTACACCAAACTTAACGTTAGCGTAAGGAACGCCATTACCCAACCATACCTCGTAAGCATTGCCGTAGAGCAAAGGAGAGTTCAAGTTCTCGTCCAACCACCAGCCTTTACGAACGTCGGTTGGAGAAATCTTGCTGTACAACTCGCTACTAATCTCGCGGTATGTACCTACACCTGTATAACCATCGGTATAGAGTGATGACATGTGTGAAGGCCAGTTGATAATACCAGTTTGTACAACGTCATTGCTCTCTACAATCATGTTAGCCCAGATAACTGAGTTAGCTTCTGCGTGGCAGAAAGTTGGTTTAGAAACCTCAGCCAAGGTGTAAGGTTGTGCACCTGATACTTGGATTGCAGCAGCAGCATCCTCTGCGGCCTCTGCATAGTTACCAAGCAACATGTTAGCACGTGCACGAAGACCGTAAGCTACTGCTTGGTCTGCAGCACCTTTGTCAGCGCGACTCCAACCTTCCAATGCAGTAACAGCGTAGTTCAAGTCAGACATGATCAAGTCGTAAACCTCTTGTACAGTAGCACGTGGGTTAGCTGCTTGACGTTCAGCTGACATGTTCTCTACTACGATAGGTACGCAAGGGAGATCCTTGGTGGCCTCGCTATAAGGGAATTGATACAATTGAGCCAATACAGTGTAGCAATATGCGCGTACTGCACGAGCTTGACCCAAGTTAGCCATCAAATCAGGGTTTTCGGTCTCAGGGTCGGTAGAAGCGCATACGTTGTTACATGCAGCAATAGTCTTGTAGTAGGTGTTCCACATCATCAAGCTTACTGCTGAGTTGTAGTTACGAGCGAAGAAATCGGAATAAGCAAACCAGTTGTAACCTGTGTTAGGACCAATCCAGTCTTGACCCTCTGACTCCAATAACATCATACATGATGCGATACCAAAGTCATTGTGGTTGCTGGTACCACCTGCATACAACTCAATCATTTGTGCGTAAATCGCATTGATCTCAGCAGCTGCGTTTGCAGGAATCTTGTTATATGCGTCTTGTTTCAAAGCATCCGTTTTGGTAGCACCTTCTGGTTGAAGATCCATCATGTCTTCGCAAGCGGTCAAGCTTAAGCATGCTGCCACTGCGAGGAAGAAATATTTTGATACAGTTTTCATAATTCTTTTTTTCATTTAGGCGTTAAACATTAGAATGTTACACTGATACCACCAGAGATAGAACGGATAGGTGAGTAAGTAGCTGAGTTAGAGCTTGTGTAACCTTGACGTGGGTCAAGACCTTGACGTGCAGATACCAAAGCTACGTTGTCTGCTACTGCATATACACGCAGTTTCTCGATTTGCAATTTCTTTGTCCACTTGCTTGGCAATGTGTAACCAAGAGTGATGTTTTGCAAACTGAGGTAGTTAGAAGATACCAAGAAACGGTCAGAAACATTTGTTGTGTATTGATCTGCAACGTTCACGCGTGGAACATCTGTCTCTGTGTTCTCTGGAGTCCAAGAGTTGAGAATATCGGTGTGCCAGTTCTTACCTGCACTACCATAACCTGTGTGCATCAAACTTGCGTATGCGTTGTCGTAGATTTTACCACCGAGTTGGTATGCAAAAGCAACGCTCAAATCGAATCCGTATGCGTTCAAAGTAGTACCGAAACCACCATATACTTTTGGCATCAAGTCGCCTTGAGCATATTGAGTAGCATCAGACCAAGTTTCAGTAGTCACAGTTTCCATTACAGGATTGCCATTCTCGTCTAATACATAGATAGGATTCTTCTCCTCATCCAGTTTAGGATTACCTTCAGCGTCTTTCTCTACAACAGGTTGTTCCATATACCACATTGCGGCACCATTCTCTGGGTTTACACCGGCATACTCGCGGATATAGAATTGGTTGATGTTCTCACCCTCGCGATAGATATAGTTACCACTAATCCACTCGCCACCAAGTGCAGCATCAAGTTTCAAGATTTTGTTCTTGTTGTAAGAAGCGTTAGCGTAGATGTTCCAGGTTACATTCTTGGTTTTGATGATATCACCCTTCAACTCGATCTCAATACCAGCGTTAGATACAGAACCTACGTTCACTGGCAAGTAAGAGTAACCCAATGATGGAGCCACTGGCTTGTAGTAGAGCATGTCTTCTGTGCGACGCCAGTAACCCTCGATAGTACCACCGAAACGCTCACCGAAGAGAGAGAAGTCCACACCACCGTTCAAGTTGTAGCTAGTCTCCCAAGTAATATCTTGGTTACCTTTGTAGCTACGTGTGGTAGCGAAACCACCATTGTTCTCAGAAAGAGTATATTGATCAGCGTATGGGTGATAGTTGATAGAACCACCAGAAGTGAGCAGGTTATCGTTACCTTGTGCACCATAGCTGAGCTTAACCTTCAACAGATCAACTTGATCTGCTGCGTCCATCCAAGGCTCAGATTTGATGTCCCATGCTGCACCTACTGACCAGAAGTTACCCCAACGGCGACCTGGTGCGAAACGAGAAGAACCATCATGACGATAAGATGCTGATACATAGTACTTGTTATCGTAGTCGTACTTAGCTTGTGCTAAGATACCTTGGGTAGAATAGTAGTCAGTAGCAGAACCTGTAGAAGGTTGGAGAATAGCGTTGCCCAACTCTGCAATATCAGGGTTGAAGAGCTTGGTTTGAGTACCATATACGTATGATGTGGTATAGTAGTAAGACTCATAACCAGCCAAAACATCTACATTGTGTGCACCGAATTTCTTCGCGTAGGTCAATAAGTATTGTTGGTTGAGAGTAAACATACGGTCTGCCTCTACACTTGCTTGACCACCCATGTTAGCAAACTGACCATAGTATGGGTTCAATGTTTGTTGGAAACGGCTGCCGAAGTATGCCAAAGCAACTTTAGCGGTAGCTTTCAAACCGTCGTACAACTCAGCAGTTGCGTAGAAGTTTCCAGTGAACATATCGTTCTTAGCTTGGCTCTTATCCAATGCAATTGCAGAAGCAGGGTTACTTTGGTTCATGAAAGCACGTACAAAGTTAGCCTCGGTTGCATCTCCGTAGTCATACATGGTGAAACCGTTGTGGTCCTTCATGATGTTACCCTCTGCATCGCGGATATAGAGAGGATAGATAGGAGCCATAAAGTTGCTGAGGAAGAACAAGTTACCAGATGAACTTGCAGCATCCAAGTCTTGATCACGTGGAGCACGTTGGTCAGCGTGAGAATAGCTCATGTTGGTACCAATCTTCAACCACTTCTTAGCTTGATAATCTACTGCAATACGGCTGGTGAAACGCTTGTAATCAGAGTTCTCCATCAAACCAGAGTCATCCAAGTAAGAGAATGAAGCATAGTAGTTGAACTTATCGCTTGAACCAGAGATGTTCAAGTTGTACTCTTGACGAAGGTTACCGGTGTTAAACAACTCGTTGAACCAGTTGTCTGGAGTATAGTAGTGCTCACCATCGTTGTAGCCAAGGGTAGCTTTAGGGTTGAGCTTGAAGTTTGTACCGATGAGTGATTGACCTGCAGGAATGGTATATACGAGGTAACCCAAACCACCGTTGTTGTGATCCAACAAGTATTTGTTAGCGTATGCGTGTGCAGCATCCTCGCCATTGCCCAGTTGGCTCATGTACATAGCCTCATAGAACTTCTCGTAGTACATTGCAGGGCTAGTCATCACGTTGTAGTTTGGCAATGCGCGTTGGTTGCTTCCCCATTTGCCCTCTACGGTAATCTTAGCGTCTTTGCTACTACCGCGTTTGGTGGTAATGAGAACCACACCGTTTGCACCACGAGCACCATACAATGCGTTACTTGCAGCATCTTTCAATACAGTCACGCTCTCGATGTCGCTGTTTGAAATAGTAGCCACCAATGCGTTGTCAGCTGGCATACCATCGATAACGTACAATGGTGAGTTGCTAGCGCTCATGGAGCCGATACCGCGGATACGGATAGTGGACACCTCACCAGGTTGACCATTGCTGCTCATACCTTGTACACCTGCCACGCTACCTGCCAATGTGTTGGTTACGTTGCTAGATTGACGTTTTTGAATTTCTTCGCTCTTTACAACAGAAGCAGAACCAGTAAATGATTTCTTGGTAGTTGTACCGAAAGCAACAACCATCACCTCGTCAAGAGCCGAAGTGTTCTCTGCCAACTCGACAACCATGCCTTCCTTAGCATCTACCACTTTGGTTTCCAAACCGATAAATGAAATCACTAACTTCGCTCCTTGAGCGCAATTTACGGTAAAGTCTCCGTCTAAGCTTGTAATGGAACCTGTAGAGGTACCCTGAACTACAACAGATGCACCTACGATTGGGTCACCTGTTGAGGCGTCAACTACTTTACCACTTACGGTTTGAGCCTGTGCCCAAACACCGCTGATGCACGCTGTGCATACAGCCAGTAGAAGTAACAATCTCTTCATACTTTGATAAATTTGGTTAATAATTTAATTTGTTTATACTGTGACACCCTTTTAAGGTGTCTATAATTGTGTTATATTATGTTGCTAGAAAGTGTTATTGTTCTCTAATGTAAATAATAAAATGTGACATAAAACGGTCCTGTTTTATGCTACATACAGATGTTTTCCAGCACTAATACGCTGCAAAGGTACTACTTTTTTCTGGAATATGCAAGAATATTGCTATAAAAAGTGCATTTTTTTTAGTACACCTTGTTTATAACGCGCGCGCGTAAAAATACGAGATGGTATATGTGAGAAAAAGTGGCATAAAACAGGACATTTTTGTGTTTCTATGTGTTGCTGTTTCCAAATAATTGTCTTATTTTGTGAATTTTTATAGAAAACGAACAGAAAATTTGCATAATCCAAAAAAAAGTAGTAACTTTGCGCGGAATTTTTGTTTATGTGCTCTAACGTGTAGGATAAACGAAAGTTGATTTAGTAAGAATATATTGTAAAACATAATGTATAATGAAAAAGATTTACTGTTTATTAGTGGCGATGACCTTCGTACTTTGCGCAGCAGCGCAAACTAAGGTTGTTGGTACCGTATTGGAAGATGGTGGCATCGGAGCTATTGGTGCCAGTGTCGTTGCAGAAGGTACAACAGTAGGTACGGTGACTGACTTTGATGGTTACTTTGAACTAACAGTGCCTGCTGGTGTCAAAAACATCGTAATCTCATACGTAGGTTACAAGACAATTACTACCCCTGTTAAACCAGAGATTAAAGTGACACTTCAGAGTGATGCAGAGCAGCTTGAAGAGGTCGTAGTTACAGGTATGGTGAAGCAAGATAAACGCTTGTTCACGGGTGCTGCTACCAAGTTGGAGGCTGATGAGACGATGCTTTCGGGTGTGGCTGATATTAGTCGAAGCCTTGAAGGACGTGCTGCTGGTGTGAGTGTGCAAAACGTGAGTGGTACTTTCGGTACTGCTCCTAAGATCCGCGTGCGTGGTGCTACCTCTATCTATGGTGCCAGCAAACCATTGTGGGTGGTGGACGGTGTTATTTTGGAAGATGCTGTAGAAATGGATGCTGACGACCTCTCTTCAGGTGATGCTACTACATTGATTGCGAGTGCAATTTCTGGTATCAATGCTGAAGATATTGAGAGTTTCCAAATCTTGAAGGACGGTTCTGCTACTTCTATCTATGGTGCGCGTGCTATGGCGGGTGTCATCGTGGTAACTACCAAGAAAGGTAAAGCAGGTCAATCACGCCTCAACTATACAGGTGAGATGACCTACCGTATGATTCCATCTTACGACGACTATAATATCTGTAACTCACAAGAGCAAATGGGTATATACCAAGAGTTTGAGCGCAAAGGTTGGTTGGAGTATTCTTCGCTCTATGCTGCAAAGAACTCAGGTGTATATGGTCGTATGTATGCGTTGATTGACGCTGCTAAGGGTGGCAATGTTGGTTTGCCTAATACACCAGAGGCTAAGAATGCTTATTTGCGTGCGGCTGAGTTTCGCAATACAGACTGGTTCCAACAGTTGTTCAATCAAACTGTGATGCATAACCACTCTGTATCTTTCTCTACTGGTACTGATCGTGCGCGTGTTTACGCTTCGCTCTCTGCTATGCAAGATCCAGGATGGTACAAAGCCAGCGAGGTGAGTCGTTTTACAGGTATGATGAATGCAAGTTATGATGTGTTGCCTTCTACGAGCAAACAAAAACTGACTGTGGGTATTGCTACTATGGGTAGTTATCGTAAACAACAAGCTCCTGGTACTATTTCTGCAAGTACTGACCCTATCAATGGTACTGTGAGTCGTGAGTTTGATATCAACCCATTCTCATACGCGATGAATACTTCTCGCGCAATGGACCCTGAAGAAACTTATCGTCGTAACTATTGTGACTTCAATATCATGGATGAGTTGGAGAATAACTACATTGATATCAAGGTAACAGACCTCAAATTCCAAGGTGACATTAACTGGAAGCCTGTTCGCGGTCTTGAGATTGCAGCATTGGCAGCAATTCGCTACTATTCAAGTCGCCAAGAGCACAATATTAAGGACGATAGTAACCAAGCGCGTGCATATCGTGCGGGTATTGATCCAGAAGATGCTACTATTCGCGACTCCAACCCATATCTCTATTCAGATCCAGACAATCCATTGGCATTGCCTGAAACTGTATTGCCAAAGGGTGGTATTTATGATTTGACGGAATACTCATTGACTTCTACCGACTTCCGTGCTACAGTTACTTACAATGCTGACTTAGGTAAAACAGGAGATCATATTCTCAACTTGTTTGCAGGTTCTGAGTTGAACTCTACTGACCGTCAACAAATATGGTTCCGTGGTTGGGGTTATCAATATGACAATGGTGGTATTCCATACGTTGATTATCGCCTCTTCAAGCAAAGTCAAGAAGAAGGTACAGACTACTATTCTAATAGCTTCCAGTACCTTCGTAACCTCGCTTTCTTCGGAATGGCAACTTATTCATACAAAGGTCGTTACACCATCAACGGAACGCTCCGTTATGAAGGTTCTAATATGTTAGGTAAGAGCCGTCAAGCGCGTTGGTTGCCTACATGGAACGTATCTGGTTCATGGAATGCGCATGAGGAACCATGGTGGGCGCCTACATTCGGCAAGGCTTGGACATACGCTAGTTTGAAAGGTAGTTACTCATTGACAGCAGACCGTGGTCCTGCAAGTAACTCTTTAGCAGTCTTCAACTCATTCACTCCATGGCGTCCAAGTACATCTGCAAATGAGTCTGGTATTATCCTTGAGGCCTTGGAGAACTCTGAGTTGACCTACGAGAAGAAACACGAGCTCAATATTGGTTTGGCTCTCGGTTTCGTGGACAACCGCGTGAACGTAGAGTTCGACTGGTATCGCCGTGACAACTTCGACCTCATTGGTTATACTCAAACTATGGGTGTGGGTGGTGTGACCACTAAGTTGGCGAACGATGCTACGATGGAGTCAACAGGTTGTGAGTTTACCATCTCTACTGTGAATGTGAAGACCAAAGACTTCAAATGGACTACTGACTGGATTTTCGGTTGGGCAGAAAATAAGATTACCAAATTGGATTCTCGTTCAGCAGTTTACTCACTTGTTAATGGTGTTGGTCGTACCGAAGGTCGTCCAATTGGTGCGCTCTACAGCATTCCATTCGCTGGTTTGACTGAGGAAGGTCTTCCTACCTTCTATATTGATGCGGAGCATACCCAAGTGGTAGGTCCTGGTAACTATGCAGACATCTACTTCCAAGAGTATGAGAACGTGGATTATTTGAAGTACGAGGGTAGTATCGACCCAACTATTACTGGTTCGTTTGGTAATACATTCTCTTGGAAAGGATTGAAACTCAACGTATTCTTCACCTATAGCTTCGGCAACGTTCTCCGTTTGGATGATCTTTGCCCAGTATATAGTAGCGATTATAGCGACTTGACTGCTAGTATGAAGGAGATGAAGAACCGTTGGATGGTGCCAGGCGATGAGACTGTAACAACCATTCCTTCTATCCCAACCGTTCGTCAAATGCGTGAGATTGATGCACTCAGCAATGCATATTCTGCATACAATTACTCTACCGAGCGTGTGGCTAAGGGTGATTTCATTCGTCTCAAAGAGTTGTCGCTCTCATACGACTTGCCTAAGAAGGTGTTTGAGGGACAAAATGCTGTGTCAAGTTTTGGTGTGAAATTGAGTGCTACCAACGTATGGTTGGCATACGCTGACAAGAAACTCAATGGTCGCGACCCAGAGTACTATAACTCAGGTGGTGTGTCTTCTCCAGTTCCTCGCCAGTTTACTTTGACTGTTAAACTTGGATTCTAATCAAACCTAATACTTAATTATTAGAAAGGAATATGAAAATGAAAAAGAATATATTTATTATTGCTCTGTTAGCACTAGCTACAACGGCTTGTGATTTCTTGGATAAAGAGCCAGATTTGCGTGCTACGATTGACTCTAAAGAGAAAGTACGACTTTTGTTGGTTAGTGCATATACCCAAGCGAATAGTGCTCCTCTTTGTGAGTATTCATCCGACCAAGTGGTTGATAACAATGTGCCAGACCCTAAGACAGGTCAAGCCAATGCGGTAAATCCATTGGATGAGATGTACAACGATATTTTTGCTTGGAGACCAGTTAAGCAATCAAGTAACGACTCCCCAAAACTGATTTGGGACGGACATTACACCGCTATTGCTACTGCTAACCAAGCACTCGAGGCAATCAAGAAACTTGAGGCTCAAGGTGTCAAAATGGATGCAGAAAAAGGTGAGGCATTACTCTCTCGTGCTTACCATCACTTCTTGTTGGCTGGTGTATTCTGCCAAGCATGGAAGAACGAGGAAGATAGCAAGAAGGATCTTGGTCTTACCTATATGATGCAACCAGAGACTAAGGTGGCTCCTGTGTACTCACGTGGTCCAGAATTGGAGGTTGGTTTGGATCTCAATGGCGATACTGCATGGATTGGTGGTTCGCTCTACCATACCTTTATGTGTATTCAAAACGACTTGGAAGCTGGTTTGAAACTCGTTTCAGATGAATACTATAGTGTACCTCGCTACCACTTCAATACCAAGGCTGCTCATGCTTTCGCTGCACGTTTCTACTTGTACAAACGCGATTGGGCAAAGGTAGTAGAGCATGCCGATCACGTATTGACTACTACAGATGAGACTACATTGTCAATGCTCTTTGATGCAGCAACTAACCGTGATCAAAGTAATATTGAATTAGCATTCAAGCATTATATAGATGTGAAAGCTTCTTGTAACCTATTGCTCATCGCCACTTATTCATCTTCAGCATACGCGCACTTCCCAACTTATGGCCGTTATCAGTATAATGGTGATGCTCAAAACTTTACCTCATACGGTGCGGGTCCTTGTTGGACGGGTCAATTCCCAGGTTACAGTACTTGGTCTGCTGACCAGAAATTGGGTGGTTTCTGCGCAAAGGACTATTACGATTTCGAGTATGTGGACAAAGTAGCTGGTTATGGTTACGTTCGTATGGTGTCTCGCGCATTCACTACCAACGAGACCCTTCTCTGCCGTGCTGAGGCGAAGATTTATCTCAATGACTTAGCAGGTGCTACTAATGACTTCCGCCTCTGGTGCCAAGGTTATAACGTAGGCGGTCGCATGCAAATGTTGCAAGATAGTACCGTGGACTTGAGTCAAGAGAAAATTACGAAATTCTATGGTGAAAAGGCGGGCACTAAGTTTGCTCCTGAATTGCACAACCAAGATATGGATCCTGAATGGGTTATCTCTGCAGAGCAAATGCCATTCGTACATTGTGCTATCCACTTCCGCCGTATTGAAGGTTTGCACGATGGTATTCGTTGGCACGACCTGAAACGCTATGGTATTGAGATTGAGCACGTACAAGGCAAAGATCCTGCTCGCAAACTCGTGTGGAACGACGACCGTCGTGCTATCCAATTGCCACAAGAGGTTATCGTAGCAGGTATGACCGCTAACCCACGTGAGGTATTGGGTGATAAAATTGATGGTAATCAAGCACATTCACCAAGTATGAATCCAAATGAGGTTTATACACCTTCTACCCCAACATACTCTAGTGCGTTTTCACGACCAACGGGTACTTTAAATATAGTAAATGATTAATAACTAAAAATATATGCTAGTTATGAAAACAATACATAAGATATTTGCTTTAGCAATGTTGGTAGTGGCTTTCGTCGCTTGTGAACATGACCAATTGACAGGTGACTCTATCTTTGTTGATCAAGTAGAAGACACCACCACTTATACATACCAATTTGACCAATGGTTGAAGAAGTATTACACCGATTCATACAACGTAGAGTTCCTCTATAAGTTGGATGACAACGCTACTGACCCTAACTACAACGTTGTTCCTGTTAGTATCGGTATGGCAGATACGATGGCTCACTTGGCTCTCTACTTGTGGTATGACGTATATGATTCAGTAGTCAATCCAGAGTTCTTACCTATGTATGGACCAAAGAAAATTCAATTGATTGGTTCATCTATGTTAGATCCTGTACAAGGTACTGAGAAATTGGGTTATGCAGAAGGTGGTATTAAGATTACTATTTTAAAGGTGAACGCAATGCAACTCAATAACATTGACAACCTCAATGAGTACATCTTCAAGACGATGCACCACGAGTTTGCACACATTTTGCACCAACAAAAGAATTACCCTACTGAGTTTGCACAAATCACTCCTGCAAACTACGACCCTATTAAATGGCAAGAGCGTAGTTACAAAGAGGCATGGCAATTGGGTTGCGTAAGTAACTATGGTAGTAGCGAAGCGCGCGAAGACTTTGTAGAGGTGATTGCTAACTACATTGTGAAGCCAGATGCTTGGTGGGATAATATGATGAAGGAAGCTGGAAAAGAAGGTGCCGCTATTATCCAACAAAAATGGGAGATCTGCAACACTTGGTTGGAAGAAAAGTGGGAGATTGACCTTGATGAACTTCGCAATGAGGTACAAAAGCGTCAAGCAAACCTTGATTGGGATATGATTATGAACTTGGAGTTCTTGAATGGTAAATAAGTTTTTCACAACGCATAAATAGAAAAAGATATGAAAGCAAAATATTTAGTAATGATAGGCTTGTTGGCTGCTACTTTTGCAGCTTGTAGTCGTGATGAGGAAAACTTATTTGACAAGTCTGCTGCTGTTCGCGCACAAGAAGCTATTGACAACGCTTTTGACGTACTGACTACTGCTGAGAATGGTTGGGAAATGGCATATTTCCCTAATTTGGAGGCTGACTCCAAGGGCTATAATATGGTTTTAAAGTTCAATAAGAACGGTAATGTGAGCGTAACGGCTAAGAATATGGCTACAACAGCTAATAAGATTAAGACCGATACTGCAAGTACATGGGCAGTCAAGAGCGATTATGGACCAATCTTGACCTTTGACACCTACAATGATGTTTTCCACGCATTCTCTGATCCTGGTAATAATGGTGCAGGTATGTTGGGTGACTATGAGTTCCTGATTTTGAAGGCTACTCCAGAATTGGTACTTTTGAAGGGTAAAAAGCATAGTGCGTACAGCGTAATGCGCCCAATGAAGACTACCGATTTGGCTGCTTATTATGCTGCTTGTGAGAAGATGCAGGCCAATCTCTTTGGCAACAACAATATTGTAACGCTCACCCAAGGTAGCGACAAGATGTATCTCTATAAGGGTGCTGACGGTCAGTTCCAAAGTGCTGCATACGGTTCTCCACTTGTGACTGAAGCGGCTACCTATCACCCAGTATGCTCTACTGAGGATGGTATTATCGTATCTACTGGTTTTGGAGAGGACGTACACGACCATATTTTCTTGTATGATAGTGTAAAAGGCGAACTCAAAAGCGAGGCAGGTACTGTGATGAATGCAGGTAACTTGAATGTACTTTTCGGAGCTTACTTTACCGACAATGCGCTAGGTTGGTCTGTTGATCCTGCTGGTCAAGCAACCGTAGATGCTTTGCTTGCAGCTGTAAATACTGCGATGAAGAATACATCTGCCAAGATGAAAGTGATGGGCTATGGATACAAGCAATCGCTGAATATGTACGAAGGTGGATATTTCATGCTTGTAAACTTCTCTTATAAGCAAGGTACCAAGACCCAAGAGAAGAAATTGTTATGGACAATCAACTTGAAGCAAGATGAAAATGGTATCACCATAGAGGGTACTGGTGAAAATGGTAAATTAGTTCCATACGACCAAAATACAGAGAAGTTCCTCACTCAAATCCCAGTCGCTCAAGATGTAGCAGAATTGATGCTCGGTTCTTTCAGTGCTGCTCCATTGGAAGGTAACCTCTTTAATGCTGCTGCTGGTATGTGTTTAGTAGGGGAAAAAACCTTGCTGATTAAAGGTGTGACAAACATCAAAATGTAAATAATATACTATCAATTAACGGGAGCTTCGGCTCCCAATGTACAACTTTTTAATTTTTAAGGTATGAAAAAGTTTACTCTTTTAAGTGCAGTGCTCGTAGCAGGTATGGCTACCGCACAAGTTGCTCAAGTCGCTCCAGAGCAATTGAAACTTCAAAAAATGAATGCTAAATCGATTCAAATGAACAAAGAAGTTACATTGGATGCTTGGACTGGCTACAGCAAGAAAGTTGCAAATGCAAGTTATGATTTAGTTGACTACTACGTAGTAGAGGGTATGCTGTATGGCGGTCACGATGCCAACTGGGGTGCTTATAACTTGGGTATGATTATGGTACCTGCTTACCAAAATGTAGTATTTGAGAACTTGTATGGTCCTACAACTTGGACCATTGGTGGTCAAACAGTAGAAGAAAATACCGAAACGCTTGAGTACGGAATTCTTGAGCCTGGTTTGTACAATTTGCCACAAACAACCGATCACACATGGCAATATGATGATACTACATTGTTGAACGTTAAAGGTTATTTGTATGGTTCTACGGCATCAAATCAATATTTGATCCCAGGTGCAAACCATATGGTCGCTGACGAAATTATTCCAATGACACAATGCGAAAAGTATTGCGACCCTCTCTATAGCGAAAGTGGTAGTGACTTCTATATTGTAAGTGCACAATCTTTGGGTTGTCCATACGCTTATGGTACTGACTTGGTTTATAATGGAAAAAGCCTTGATACAATCGTAAGTGCTGTACGCAATACCAGTCCCCTGAAAATTAATCAAATCAATATGCCTGTTTATAACTCTGTAGCTACTACTGTTGCTGAACTTTTGCCAGAGGGGGCACAAGTAAAGGTAGAACTTATTGCTGCTGATTTGACACAAGGTCGTATCTACGCTGATTCTGTTTATGCTTCTACTATTATTGCTGCTGAAGATTGCCAAGTATTTGGTGGTGGTCCAGCTTCTATGGTTGCTAAGTTCTTCGAAGAGGATCCTTTCGGTGGAATGATGGAAGTAGCTGTTGTATGTCCAGGTGATTTCGTAGTTCAAATAACTGGCTATAATGAGGGCAATTGTGATTTTGGTTTCCTGACAGACTACTATGCTCCAACAGGTTCTACTCTCTTTGTTGTTAATGGCAAATATACTGAGTTTTGGACTGGCGGTAGCAACTTAGCAATTAGTTATGAAGCTTATTGGCCAGCTGCTTACAATGCTGCAGGATCTGAAGTGTTGGTTGCTCCAGCAGAAGGTGGTGTTGCTATGGATGGTGAGTATCCTGCCATTGCAATCCTTACTAACCTCTTGGATCCAGAAAACGAGATGTATGTAGAGGATGCTCCAGAGTGGATTGAAACTGTACTTGATGCTTCAGGATATGCTGAGAGTGGTTATGTACTAGCACAATTTACTGCAGCGGCTCTTCCTGCAGATGTTGAAGGTCGCCAAGGTGTTGTTACTATCAATGCGGATGGATATCTGCTTGACATCGTTATCAACCAAGGTGTAGTAACTAGTGTTGAGGACGTAGTTGCTCCTACAGTAAACGACAACAAGCGTTACAATCTCCTCGGTGTTGAGGTAGACGAGAACTACAACGGTGTAGTGATCATGAACGGTAAGAAGTTCATCCAATAATTAGAATGATTAGCATTTTATCTTAGATTGTCGCTGGTATATCGTTGATCTGAAAAGAGATAAAAAATGAATCAAAAAGTAAGGGCTTGCCACTGGCAAGCCCTTATCGTTTACTTGTTATTTATCTCTATAAATTAGTGCTGATACTTGATACTTAATCTTTTAAGCAACCAATAGGTATAACATATATTCCATCTTCTTGACGGCGGTAGGCATGTTGACCTGTGGCTGTAAGTACCATTTTAAAAGCAGGCGACTTCATACGTGTGTTATCAATAAGTCCCTCTAATTGATTGAGTGTTTTTGCTCCATCATTAATTAGTGATTCTCCTCCTAATTTTATCTCAATTAGTCCGTATCTTCCGTCACGCAAATGCACCACTGCATCACATTCTAACTCGTTTTTATCACGGTAGTGATATACCTTACCGTTTAGAGCTTCTGCGTAAACACGCAAATCTCTTACACACAAAGCCTCAAAGAAGAATCCCATCGTATTCAGATCGTTGAGCAAATCATTTGGACCTAAACCCAAGGCTGCTGTAGCTATACTGGGATCGACAAAATAGCGTGTATCGGTAGTACGAATAGCCGTCTTGCTACGCAGATTAGGATTCCATGCTGGCATGTCCTCTATCACAAAAATCTTTCGAAGTGCATCGAGATAGGAGGAAATAGTATCCTCATCCAATGTGGTAATATCATTCGTTTTAAGATCTTCCTTAATGGTGGCTATAGATGCTTGTGTACCTTGGTGGCGTGCATACGCCTTCATCAAACGTTGTACTCTGTCGGATGAACGTTTTATACCATCCACGCGTGTAATGTCTTCTTTCGTAACTGCTTCGTAATAATCAAATGCTTGCTCTAACGCAGCTTCTTCGGTCAAATCAATAGCCATTGGCCAGCCGCCTCGGCAGATTAAGAAAGCAATATCAGTTAGTTTTAGTTCATTTGTCTCAAGTAATTTATTGGGGGTATCAAATAAGCCTTTTAGACTAACTTTTCCATTAGATTCGCCTGATTCATATAAGGTCATAGGGCGCATAGTTAGCCATGCAAAGCGTCCTGTGCCTGAGTGCTCGCGTGCGGCTTCTGCTTCTCGGTCGGGTACAGCAGACCCTGTTAAGATAAACTGTCCCATTTGCTGACGATGATCCACAGTATAGCGAACAGCATCCCATAGTTTGGGAACGGTTTGCCATTCATCTATCAACATGGGTGCGGCTCCTGCCAGCGCAGCGTCAGTATCTATTTCCAAAAGATTCTTGAAGTGATCTTTCACATCGGTACGTGCTAACATCACTTTGCTCGCTGCAAATTCCTCGGCTGTAGTAGTCTTACCACACCACTTAGGTCCTTCTATGAGAACGGCACCTTTAGCTGCAAGTTTCTTGGACAGCATTTGCTCAATAATCCTATTTTTGTACATTTTCATAAGTGGTTGATATTTAGTTTAATATATGAAAATTCGGTAATTTGGCGCTGTTTTGTTCGGTAATTTGGCGCTGATTTGTTCGGTAATTTGGCGCAAAGGTAGTGTTTTTTTTTCAAATAGACAAGAAAATTACGAATAAATATGTTGATTTTTCAAATACACTTGAAAATCGTGTGTTTTTCTTTTGAATTTTCAAGTATATTTGAAAAAATATGAATAGTAACTTCCACCACCTCCTCGGCGTTGAGGTAGATGAGACATACAAGGGTTTCGTTATCAAGAACGGTCAAAAGTTCATAGGCGATTTTGTTCGGTAATTTGGCGCAAAGTTTATTAAAACTCCGCGGAAAGTGCTAAAAAAACGCATTTCCGCGGAGTTTTGTGTCTTTTTTAGTGCAAATATCAATCGTATAACAGCGTGTAAATCTTTTCTGTGGCAAAGACTTCGTTGGCAACGTCTTGTAGTTGCTCGGCGGTGATTTCTTTTACTTTGGCAAATGTCTCTTGCCACGCAGGAGCACGATGATGGTAAAGCATCTGCTTGGCCATCGCGAGTGCATTGTTCTCTTGGTTCTCGGCTGAAATCGCCATCTGACCCTCCAACTGGCGCAAGGCGCGTTGGAGTTGTGAAGAAGTCAAGCGCACATCACGGAGCGTTTGCAACTCTTTGTGGCAGAGCTCCAGGCACTGGTCTTTGTGTTGTGGCTCGCACGCCAAATAGATATTCCAATAACCCGTATCGCTGAGCGGAACAGCTTGCGAATCGATATTATACACCAATCCGTGCTTCTCGCGCAGACTTAGATACAAGCGGCTGGACATACTACCACCACCTAATATATTGTTGAGCAAATACATCGTCAATTGCTTTGGGTGACCGATAGGGTAGGCATGCGACCCCAGCATTATATGCGTCTGGTGGGTGTGGCGGCGGTAGGTGCGGGAGAGGCCTAACCCCACCCCTTCCCTAAAGGGAAGGGAGATGGCTTCCCC
Organism: Paludibacteraceae bacterium; assembly: GCA_045587145.1. Classification (GTDB taxonomy): domain Bacteria; phylum Bacteroidota; class Bacteroidia; order Bacteroidales; family Paludibacteraceae; genus Colicola. The sequence goes on along the minus strand of JAZNBO010000008.1, from coordinate 8,701 downwards.
CCTTGAGGGGGGATTGAGGGGGGCTAATTCTCTCTCGGCTGCTGCAATGACTTGCTTGGTGGTTACATTACCAAGCACGAAAAGTACCATACGTTCGGGACGATAGTGCTCTGCCATCCATTGGAGTGGGTAGTTAGGCGACTTGGAGATACGGCGGAGGGTTTTCTTTGTGCCAAGAATAGGCATGGCCAACGAACTGCCCTCAAAGACCATGTTCTCAAAGTCGTCATAAATCAATTCGCTTGGAGAGTCGTTGTAGCTCTCAATCTCGTCCAGAATGACCGTGACTTCCTTATCCGTCTCGCGTTTGTTGAAAGTAGGGTGGAGTACCATATCCGCGAGCAAATGCAACGTAGTGCGGAAATGATTGTTCAAGGTTGCCGCATAGAAAGTGGTCTCCTCTTTGGTGGTATAGGCATTAATCTCTCCACCAATGCCCTCTATGTGATTGATGATTTGGCGAGCGGTATAGTGCTCAGTTCCCTTAAAGACGCAATGTTCAATATAATGTGCCATGCCATTCTCGTTAGGTAACTCGTGGCGCGTACCTGCTCCCACCATGATACCCACATATACGACAGGCGAAGTGGTTTTGCGGTGCACAATTTGCACCCCATTGGGTAAATTATGATAAAAAGTTTCGCTCATTTTCGATTAATTTATTGTTTATGCGGGCTTCCGCCCCCGCATAAAGCGACGTTGTTGTACCTTCGAGGGCACCGACCTCGCTACGCTCGCCCACCTCGAAGCTACAGTCGCTTTATGCAGCCCATACGCAAACTTTTTTGTCCAAAAGTAAACTTTTTCCCTAAAAAGTTTGCGTATGTGCATTTTTTGTTGTACCTTTGCACCCGATTTCTGCGGCATTGGCGGAATTGGTAGACGCGCTAGACTTAGGATCTAGTTTCGAGAGGAGTGAAGGTTCGAGTCCTTTATGCCGCACTTCGGGTCGCAAGACCCGATTTTTGTATCAAAAATACAACTATTAATGAATATTAACTATTAATTATCAATTGTTTATGAAAATTAAATTCCTTTTGTTACTATTTGCTTCTGCTTGTGCCTTGACCAGTTGTTTCAACAATACTGTTTCGCAAACTACACCATTTTACGAATTTGGTTACTTATATCTCAATCCCCAGTTTGTGAATGATTCACTCATCGGTGCTCAGGACACGTTAGGAAGTAGGTATAACGAAGATTTTGGCATGGTATATACAGATACCGTTCAACTTGGTGATACCGTGATGTTTCCTGCATTTTTTACCTCCAATATGAATAACCTTGTAGCTATCAATGCAACTTTTGATACCACACGCGTTAATCTTTGGTTTGATATTGATGTAGAGGATGCATCAGTGAAGAATGCGTTGGCTACTGGTTCGCAACCAGAGAAAGGTATCTTGCTTTTCAATCCAATGCATAATCGAGCTTATTTCCCCGTTTATATGGTGCCAATGGAGACCGGGGCACACGCTATCAAAATCACGGTAACGAGTGATTCGCAGTATCCTACGAACTATGCAGTCTTCACTTTACCCGTGAAGTCTTAACCCTGCTTCTTGGCTTCTTGCCAGAGGGCTTCCATCTCGTTTAGGGTCATGTCTTTTAGAGACAGACCCTTTTCTTTTGCCTGTTGCTCAATATAGTTGAAACGCTTGATAAACTTCGCATTGGTTTTCTCCAAAGCGTTGTCAGGGCGCACATTGTACAGGCGCGCTGCATTGACCAAAGCAAAGAACAGGTCACCCATCTCTTCGGTGGCATTCTCCTCGTCCATGTTCTCTACTTCGGCTTCGAACTCCGCAATCTCCTCTTTTACTTTTGCCCAAACATCTTCTCTCTTTTCCCAATCAAAGCCCACATTTGCCACTTTGTCCTGTATGCGATATGCTTTGACCAATGCTGGTAATGCTTCTGGAATACCTGCCAATACAGTTTTGTTGCCGCCTTTCTCTTTGAGTTTTACTTGTTCCCACATTTCGCAAACCTCTTTGGCGTTGTTTGCAGCATATTCACCATATACGTGTGGGTGACGGAAAATAAGCTTGTCAGCAATCTTATTGCAGACATCCGCCATATCAAATGCGCCCAATTCGCTACCAATCTTGGCATAGAATACTACGTGCAGCAACACATCGCCCAACTCCTTGCTAATCTCGTTCATATCGTTTTGGAGCAGAGCGGTGGCCAATTCGTAGGTTTCTTCTATGGTGTTCTGACGCAGACTCTCGAAAGTCTGTTTCTTGTCCCAAGGACATTTCTCACGTAGTTCGTCCATCACCGTCAACAGACGGTCAAATGCTTTCAGTTGTTCCTCTCTTGTATGCATAGTGTAGTGTTGTGTAGTGTTGTATAGGGTTGTGTAGGGTTGTTTAGTATTGTTTAGTATTGTTTAGTATTGTATAGTATTGTTTAGTGTTGTATAGGATTGTCTATCATCTCCATGGTCATGGTAGTTCCATCCAGTTTGGCGTAGGTGAATTGTTGCCAGCAGTCGCCGAGTATCATAATCCTGCTCTCACGGCTGAGCATCAAGTCCAATTCGATGTGGCGATGACCAAAAATATAAAATTCATGGTGATTGCCCTTTTGTTCTTGCTCTTTGGCAAAGAGCACTAGTTCCTCTTTGTCTTCTCCTTTATACGGACATGGACGTGCCAATTCTTTCAGACGGCTATTTTTTGCCCATTCATATCCAAACTCGTTGGCCCATGTAGGTGGCAACAAACGAAAGAGGAATTGCAGTATAGGATTGTGGAATACGTGGCGCAAAAAAATAAACCGCTTGATTTTCTTTTGTATTTTCTTGGGTAGTTGTTGCAAATAGTTGCTTGGCACCAATCCGTCGCCGTGGGCGAGGAAAATACGCTTGCCATTGAGCTGTATGCTCTCGGGTTTACGGTGCACCTGAACGCCTGTCTCCTTAGCCAGCCAACCGAATGTCCAAATGTCATGATTGCCAATGAAGAAATGCACTTCTATGCCTTTGCTGGTAATCTCCTTGAGTGTTTGCAGGAAAGGACGGTATTGTTCTTTGCTCTTATCTCGCCAAAAATACTCACACCAAAAATCGAATATATCTCCGAGCAAGTATATGGCAGTGGCATCCTTTGCCATGCTACGAAGCATGTCAATCAAGGTTTGCTGATGAGCCTCTGGATTTGCTATGGCTCTCGAACCTAAATGCGCGTCACTTAAAAAATATACCATGCCTCTAACCTTTCGCCTTTCTAACCTTTCGCCTTTCGCCTCTCGCCTATAAAAATCCCAATTCGAGTTTGGCTTCTTCGGACATCATGTCTTTGTTCCATTCGGGTTCAAAGACAATGTTCACGTTCACAGTTTCGATGCCGTCCACAGACCCCACTTTCTGCTTTACGTCCTCTACGAGGAAATCTGCTGCAGGGCAGTTGGGTGCAGTGAGGGTCATGTCTATGGTGCAGACTTTCTCTTCGGAAAGATCAATGCGATAGATGAGACCTAATTCGTATATATTGACAGGTATCTCAGGGTCATAAACCGTCTTAATCATACGGAGTACCTGTTCTTCAAGTTCTAAAAATTCGTTCATGTTTATTAAGCGTGAAATATCGTGCAAAGGTACTGCTTTTTGCGCACATACGCAAGAAGAATAGCGATTTTCTTAATCGCACAATGAAAAAAGGTCTGCGCGAGGGTTTACGAGCATCACTGGTACTTCGCTCTTGCGAATGACATACTGCTCAGGAGGTCCAAAGAGCCAATCATCTAATCCGTACTCCCTGCTGGCAGTGAGGAGGATAAGATTTGGATATTGGTTATTGGCTATTGGCAATTGGTGGAGTTCCTTGTGGATATGGAAACTATCGCCTTTAGCTACGCGCTCTTCGTATGTAATAGTTTCTCCTGTGCGCTCAGCGATCGTCTGAATATGTGTGATGATACGTTGGGTGTTACGTTTGGCCTTGCTGCCGTAGTCGTTCGCGCGTAATAATATAAGGTGCGCACCCGTCTTGCGTGCCAGATAGGTACATATCTCCGCCTTATATACCTCTTCTTCCAACATCGTCACAGGAACCAAAATAGAAGACAATGTTGAACCATTCTGAACTTCTGAACAGCAGCTTTGCTGCGCTGAACAATTATCTTTAATTACCACATACGGACGGCGTTCTTCGCGGCAGGCATCTAAGACCTGCTGCACACCACGGCGCGTTCCATCGCACCGCTCTACGCGAATATCATCTGTATGGAATATATCAAAATTCATCCAATATCTAACAGCGAAGCGTTCTAACAACAAAGTGGTCTAACTTCTGTCAGCATAGCGGTCTTATCCTCGATTGGCAATGTCGCGATTGATGCCCTCAATATACGCAATGACTTCTGCTTCGCCCAGTCCTTTTTCTGCGGAGGTCACAAAGATAGGTGGCAACTCTGCCCATGTCTCCAAGAGTTTTTGTTTGTAGGTATCCACATTGATGGTGAGCTTACTTTTGCTGAGTTTGTCAGCTTTCGTAAAGACAATAGCAAATGGAATTTCGTTTTCTCCGAGCCATTCCATAAACTCAATATCTATTTGTTGTGGTTCATGGCGACAGTCCACCAACACAAACAGACTCACCAACGCTTCTCTCAAAAGGCAGTAGCGCTCAATCATCATTTTGAGCTTTGCGCGTTGCTTCTTGCCTGCCTGAGCAAAACCATAACCGGGTAGATCGACCAAATGCCAATGTTGGTCGGTACCTGCGTTGATAAGGAAGTGGTTGATAAGCAGTGTCTTTCCCGGTTTTTGACTGGTCTTAGCCAATTTAGGGTTATGCGTAAGCATATTGATAAGACTGGACTTACCTACGTTTGAGCGACCGATAAAAGCATATTCGGGTAAAGTGCTTTTTGGGCACTGCATCACATCTGGACTGGAGATGACAAAAGCTGCAGATTGTATCATATTGTTAGGGGTATAGTTTATCGGCTACAAAGGTACTACAAAAATTGCATATTTGCAAACAAAATAATAGAAAGTTCACCTATAAGGCGATTTTAACCCAAATCTAATGATTGATTTGGCTTTATGTTTCATGAATGAGGAATTTTATATCCGATAGGACATAAATCGGATATAGTGTAATGATATGTCTATCAGTTGATTATAAAATTCACTTCCGATAATGCTTGCAATGTATGGAAAAAGAGCGTTTTTGTATTACCTTTGCACTCGATTTCGAAATTATTTGCTCCCAAAATTGTAGTAAATTAACCCAAAATTATCAAAAATTTCATAATACATAAAAAGAATTTTGTTTAATTTTTTATAATTTTCTATAATTTTTGGATTGATAAACTCACTATATTATTAACTATTAAATTTTTGTTTCACTTATGGTAAACACCAACCTTTCTGAGAAGCAAGACCTTCTCATCACCTCCAACCTCAAACCAAATCAATTACCCAACTTTCTTGATCAAGCACTTTCTGTGGCTCCCGAAGGCGAGATGCGCGACATGCTCCTGCTCTCCTTGCTCTCCAACATCGGCTATGCGCTGCCTGCTATGCGTATGTTGCACGGACGCCCTCACCACACCTACTGCCCCGAACTCCTTACCATGATTGTTGCACCAGCTGCTTCGGGAAAAGGTATTATGAACTACGGTCGCCTTTTGCTACAAGCTATCGAAGGGAAGAACGGCAAAAAAGTCTATATCCCTGCCAACTCTTCAGCCTCTGCGCTGCTCAAAGTCATGGACGAATATGACGGACGTGGTATCGTTTTCGCCACAGAGATGGACACCCTCACCCAAACACTCCGTTCTGCTTACGGACGTTTTGGCGATCTCGTTCGCTGTATCTTTGAGCATGAGACGGTTAGCCAACTCCGTCGTCAGAATAATGAGTTTATCGAGATCCGCAACCCTCGTATCGCCATGCTCCTTTCGGGTACACCCAATCAGGTCGCTCCTTTGCTCCGCAACCGCGAGAATGGACTCATGTCGCGCTTCGCCTGCTATGTAGTCAATAACCGTATCGGCTTTAATGACAATGTGTGGGACGTAGAGGCAGAAGGCAATATCCCGCATGAGGCGCAACTCTACGACCGCCTCGCCAGCGAACTTGGCGATCGCTATCTTTGGATGTCCGAAGCTGGTCGTGAGTGCTATTTCTACCTCACTCCTGCCCAACTGAAAACCATCAAACGTATGTTCCGCAGCGAGTATGATACGTATAGCCAAGAGTTTAGCGACTTATTTGATGGCACGCTCAAACGTATGCCTGTCATTATGAAGCGTATTGGTATGATTCTCGCAGGCTTGCGTTTGGATATGAGCCAGCCGCTACCCGAGCGAGTGGTTTGCTCCGAAGAGGATTTTCAGACGATGCTTCTGATTGGTCACAAACTCTTGATGCACGCAGCAATGGTGTTCCAGATGATGCCCGAGTTGAAAGCCACTCCTGTGGGCGAGATAGGAGGCAATATGCTCCAACGTCAGTTCTTCCAAATGCTCCCCACGGACTTCACCAAGCAGGATGCCGTTGAGCAAGCCCAAGTCCTTGGAATAGCGGCTCGTACTATGGAACGATGGCTTTCTAAATTTGTTCAATCGTTTGAAATAGAGCGAATTAATCAAGGTTGTTACAAGAAACTTCCGCTAAAAAATGTATCTGCGTAAAGTGGCGGAACTGACGGAATGGCGGAAAAAAATTCCGCCACTTCCGCCACAAACGCCACTTCCGCCACACTATATTTAGGAAGTAAAAAGGGAGTGTATAAAAAATGATACAATAGGATATAGATGTGCTATTGATGGTATCATGATGTCTTCTTATGAACCCGTCAAGAACCCGTTATGAACCCGTAAGTGACGGGGAAAATATAAGAGTGTAAGGTGTAAAGGCGATGGGCTATTGGCGATGGGTGTAAAGTGTAAAGGAAAGGTGTAATGTGTAAAAGTGTAAAGGCTGGGATAATACTCGGCAAATATGCCGAGCACAGAACAAATGTAGAGCCTCTCATCGGCTATAAACCATAAACATTAACCTATAAACTAATTAAGAATTATGGCAAGAGTTACATTAATGGTTCCTCTGCTAAAAGCAGTGGGCAAGATTTTCGGTGGTAGCAACATGTGGCTTATGGAGCGCTATGGTACTAAATATACCGCTCGCAGCAACCACCCCCGTGATTATAAGAAAAATCCGCAGTCCAAAGCGGAAAAAGAATGTACTTTGCGTTTAGGTGCCGCCTCTAAAGCGTACAACCAACTCGTCAAAGGCTCGCCAGAGTGGTTGGCACTCGAACAGGCTTGGCGCGAGCAGAAAGATAAACCAGGCGGCAAACCCTCTATCCGCGGTTATTTTATCTCTGAACACATGAAGGGTGGGTAAGGCTTTATCGAAAGTGTTTGGAGAAACTATCGTGCTTTACTTCGGAGTTGCAGACTCTGTTCACCGCTGCTACGAAGTGCGTCAAAGGTCGCAGTTCGCTGATTAAGACTCCGTCCTGCTGCAAGCGTTTGGCTAAATGAGCCAGCGCAGCAGCGGGCTGTTCGCTTTTGACTGCGGACTTGATTTTGCGTACGGAGGCTTGTTTAATATAATCCTCCACATTAGGACACCAATACTTATCCAGCGAATAGCTACGCCCTTTGCTTCTCGTTTGAGAATGGTCGGATAGATATTGCTGACATTCGCAAAGATAGCGTTGGTAGGCGCGACATTGTTTTTCGCTCATATAGGGGGATAATATCTTCACTGCTTGCTCCGCCTCGTATTGCGTTTCTTGAATCAGCGAAGCTATATGTGAGCGGAATTGTGGTAGGGTACTCTGATAGTGTTTTTGGTTTTTAGCTTCCCATTTGCGTTTTTCCTCTTCCAAGAAACTGGCGTAGAGGGAATAGACATTGGGTATGTCAAAACGGATATGCCGTAGGTAGATGATGGGTGGCGACTCTAACCAGTCCAATATGATATTTGCCCATTGCAATGGATCATCCAGTTCTTGGTTATCCATCATGCCCTCAATCGTAGTGCAAGCTGCGTATGTGAGTAGTTGGGCAGGGAAACCGTGAATCAGTGTGTCGAAATCAGGTTGACGGTGTTTGGGTATGAGGCAAAGATCCTCATTTATTTTGAACAGATGGTTATCCTCATCGAGAAAGATAGCCATGTCGGTGGTCAGTTTATCTGTGTCGGAGTCTGGTTTGAGGAGTTCTCTGGCGCAATCAAATAGGTAATATACACCTTCGCTCAGCAGGTATTTGATCTCTGGATGCGTGTGCAGTAGTTCTGTTTGATAGGCATCTATCCACCAATGTATTTCTTGGATTAGTGCCTCACGACTGTCCATACGCGCATAATGCTGCTGATGATAGTCCTGCATATCAGCTTCTATGCAACGATAGTCCCACGCATCGCCTTGCTGGAGCAGTGATGCGATAAAACCGTAAACGGTAGCTTCCTGATTGTTGAAAGAATAGGTGTGTGTAGTAGCGTTCATGATATGCAGTGATATAGGTTGTGGTCTGATGGCAGAAAATAAATAAAACGAAAGAGGATTGGTTTGCACCAATCCTCTCGTTTTTGTGGGCGTTGACGGATTGGTCTCGCTTCGCTCCCAATACCTATACCCTTCGGGGGATTAAAGCACAAACATACTGAAAGGCTTGCAGCCTATCCTTTTTGTCGCTTACAACATCCAAATTAGTAAACTATTGTCTGTTA
>JAZNBO010000007.1:0-72839 GCA_045587145.1 Paludibacteraceae bacterium | reverse complement strand
GCTTCGGGTGATGATATGGCAATGATGGCAGCGGAGAACCAAATGGCATCACTCGCAAGTGCAGCTAATGCAGGTATGGGTAATAGTTTCTATGGTTATTCTGTGATGGATTATTCTTCTGCGGCTGATTATGGTCAATATACTGGCATGTTTGGTGGTGGCAGTCGTTCTAATGTGCGTGGAAGACAGAATGCAAGTCCATGGGAGTCTTGGTTGAAGTGGTTGGCGGAAAATGAAAGTACAGAAGATGGTTATGGTACATTTAGCGATGGTACTTATTACTATTCCGAGGAACAACTACGTGAAGCATACGATGCTTGGAAAGAGTGGTATACCCGAACTTGGGGACCAAACGTTCCTTCGTTCGAAGCATGGTGGGAATGGATGCTTGCAGGTGGTTATGATGGTTATGAATATGATGGTAATACTTATCGTTGGGTACCTGTGGGTGATATCATTCCATTGTTGATTCTTGTGTTGTTGTACACCTTGGTAATGTACTTACGACCAAAATTCTTTCAAAGAGTAAATAATAAAAACTAATCGATATGAAACATCTATTTTTTACACTTTTAGTAGTGTTCTTTGCCACTTCAATGATGGCGCAAACGGGTCTTACTTGTGAGGATCCTATTCCTGTAGATTCTACCTACCGTGCACGTGTAGAAGGTGCATGTGAACTTTGGTACACCGCTGGTACATTTGATTTGCCTTTGAATGTGCATTTCGTTCCAGATGATCCAAATAGTGATTGGGGTCCTGAAGTGGTTGTGGACTTTACTTGTACTTATGGAGTATATGATGATCCTAAGATTGATAGTCTTATCAATATGGTGGGTGCTTTTGATGTTAAATTCCCTCTTGAGTTGTTATGTGATCGAGCAGGTACGGACGAACAAGTGGAGTGGGATTTGTCAGTAAATGAGACCTATCGCGACCAATTGGCTGAGTTCGGTGTTACCCATAATGTACGTGCGTATGTTCTCGTGCGTTTTTTTGAACCAGGTTTGATTCGCCTCCAACCAGACACTACGTTTGCTAATTGTATGGATAGTGCGGAGCCTATAGTCTTAGGTCAAGAAGTATCTATCTCTGCGAATGATTCTGATCGTGTGTTTATTATGCCTTATACAGACTGGCAAAATGATAGTATTCAATTTGTATGGACAGGTGATGCGCCTGCTACTATTTGGTTGGCTACTGAGGAGTGTGATTTCTTGCCTTCTACAGCCAGTGGATATGTTTGTGCTCATTATGATGTAGAGCCTGGTGTACCTTATCGTGTACATAATCAAGATATTAAGGATCTTATTACTGCTAATACTGGTGGTGGTATTTTCTTTGCAAAAGTACTATCTTCTAAGGGTGGTTCTTTGCTTACTGAAAAGATTCCTATGTCTGCTATTCAAGGAGATGCTACGTTGTTGGAGTATGGTAAACCAGTTACAGTTACTGATGTTAATAACCTTTTCTGTTTCCCAAAACAATGGGGTGCATCTTTGTTTACCGCAACAACTAAAAAACAAGTGACGATGTATGTATCTCATTCAGCTGACTTTACTGCATCCGCTGATGATGATAACGTAGTGGCAATCGCTCCATTCTGTGCTGAAGGAAATAAACGTGCGTTGTATTTATCTTCTACAGAATTAGATGCATATAAGTCTGGTCTTACTGAGGATTATTTGTATGTACGTTTTCAATCGGAGGCACCTATAACTATTACTCCTGATATGTGGAGTGCTTCTGTTTGTGCGGATGCTTCTACTTGTATAGCACCAAATCAAGATTATTTATTGGCAGCACGTTCAGGAAATACCATTTTCCGTATGCGTTATGCTGACTTTAAGGATTATCCATTTGATATTCAATGGCAAGGATCAGGTTCTTTGCCAGTATATATTGCTGATACATGTCATTATGTGTTATCTGGCACAAACGAGCATGTGATGGAATACTTAAATGTATCCAGAGGTGATAATATAACTATTGATGCTGAGACTTTAGCATCATGGGAATCAAGAGCAGAGGATGGTTATTTCTATGTGCGTTTTAATCCGTCTAATCGAGGTATGGTAACGTTCTTGACCGACAAGCCAACAGAAGATACTACTTCTACTCCAGACCCAATCTACACCTACGAGTCTGCTACTATTTGCTTCGGTGAGACTTATCCTTGGAATGGCAAGACCTATAATGCAACAGGCAAATATACCTATACTACTGTAGCAGCTAATGGTGCGGATAGTATTGTAACATTGGATCTTACTGTTTATCCTCAAACAGAAGCTACCACAGAGAATGTAGAGGTAGCATACGGCGAGACCTATACTTGGAATGGTACTACTTATACTGAGTCCGGTGAATATACTATTACATTGCAAGATGAGAATGGTTGCGATTATCAAGCGACTCTCGTTTTGACTGTATTGCCAGAGCAGAAACCAGAGAACCCATGTGTAGCAGTTAGTACATTGTTGGAGCCAGTAGCACAATTGACTTTGAACCTCGGTGATGCGTTTGATATCTATCGTATTGATTATCAAGCATGGTTGGCAAGTGGTGTGAACTTGGTTTGGACAGGTAAGGGTGCATTGCACACTTTCGTGGCTAAGGATTGCGAGTTCGCGGTAGCAGTACATCATCAAGATGTGGTGAACTATACGGAGGTACCAGCCGAGGGTAGTGTAGTGTTGAGCAAGACTATTTTGGCAGGCTTGGCTCAGTATGTAGATGCAGATGGCTACTTGTATGTACGTTTCTTGACCGAGTTTGAGGGTCAATTGACGACTGCAAAAGCAGAGTAAAAAAAAGCCTACCCCTAACCCCTCCCTAAAAGGAGGGGGATTGGTAAAAGAGCTGAGTAATTAGAATACAAAGTTGTTTGGGTGTTTACAACAACTTAAACAACATAAATCAACAACTCTTCCGCTGGGGAACAACACACCCCAGCGGCAAGGGATTGGTTAAAGACGATATCGACAAGAGGGGAGCAATGTAAAATCCGCAGCATGCTGCGATAAAGCGATGAGGCTAAAGGCTAAAGGCGATGAGGCGAAAGGCGATGAGGTGCGGATTAGCGTCTCCGCCGCACAAGTGATCTTTGAAATATTGAAATTACCGCATATACGCGAGAATTATTCATAACGATGTAGTTGTTGTCTATATCAAAGAGAATGGTATTTACCACAATTTTTCCAAGTGAAATGCCCCAAAAATGTAAAACAAAATGCATCAAAAATGTAAAATAATTTGCGTAATTCAATAATTATTAGTACCTTTGCAGGATTTGATTCATGAGCATAATCTGACTGAGAAGCAGGTGCCTATTCGTGAGCCAGACTTGTTGATAGTTCTTACGGGTGGCAAAGTTGGATTGCGCCGAAAGGATGGTGTGTATGTTATTCCTATTGGTTGTTTGAAAGACTAAAATATAGTATATTTGATTTATAATTAAAGCGGTAATTTCAATAAGCGGAATTACCGCTTTTTTTATTCCACCAGCGAATAGTCGCTTTTTTTGTGGAATCAATGTGTCATTTTGAACAAAAGAAAATATGTACCCCTAGCGCAAAGGTAGCGCAAGGGTTGCTAAAAGACAAGATACAAACTGCTCATCACCGATGAGCGAAATCGGGAGTTATAATACTCCACGATACATTAAAATGATTAAATAGTAAATAAATTGTACATTGTACATTGTCAATTTGTAAATTAAAAATATCGCTTCTCGTACTCCTATCCCTACTGATAGGCACTTTCTCCGTATCCGCACAGATTGTGGATGCTGAGGGGCAGTATGTGGACACGGTCTTCAATGACCATGTGGATCGTACAGCGGAGGATTTTGTCATTGCTTCGCTTTTGGTCGCAGACCCAGGCACGGTAATGTACTCCGTCCTTGGTCATGCTTGTATCCGCCTGCAATGCCCTGCCTTTGACATGGACTACTGCTTCTCCTACGAGAGCGAAGGCGTGCAAAACAGAGTGCTGGATTTCCTCGCAGGCAAATTGATGATGGGCTTGTTTGCTATCCCTGTGGAAGACTATTGTGCCCAGTATCGCGAGGATGGTCGTGGTGTATATGAATACATGCTCAACCTCCCAATAGAAGTCAAGCGCGAACTTTGGCGCATATTGGATGAGCATTTGGCAGAGGGCATCCGTCTTCCTTACGACTACTACCACCGCGGTTGTGCTACCACTGCGTTGGAATTTGTGAAGGAAGCATTGGGCGAAACTGTGATAGTATATGACAGATCACTATACAAATACTCGCCTACAGCGCGTGAGTTATGTATCAAACATTCGCAAGGGGCATTATGGGTGCAGTTTTTCGCCTTGTTGATTGTGGGTAATGAAGCAGATGAACCTCTTGTTGGAGATAGACAATTGATTATTCCTACTGATTTAGTCCACGCATGGCTGCAAGCCAAAGTAAATGGCAAACAGTTGTTGGCAAGCGAGCCTAATATATTGGTTGAAGGCGAACCGAAAGTAGCAGACGGATGGTTTACGCCGATGGTGTTGGCAATCCTGTTACTCATATTATCCACTGCTAACCTCTTGTGGAAACGCCCCTATTTCGATTGGCTAATGTTAGCAGCGCAGACCCTTGTAGGTTGCTTTATGACCTATTTGATTTGCTTCTCTGACCTCTGCTGTACAGATTGGAACTGGCTAATAATCCCCTTCAACCCATTACCACTTATCTTTTGGTACTGTCGCAAGTATTGGGCATTGCCATACGCAGGGGTATTAGTTATTTGGTGCATTGCTATGGCAGCAACGACCATTTGGGGACATGTGTTAGTGGATTGGAGCCATATCCTTATGGTCGTGGCATGGATAATAATAGTGATTAAGCAGACAGATATTATACACAATGTAAAATCTCTTGATAAAATAAAGGTGTAATTTTAAATTATAATGTGATATGAAGAATATGTTTATTCAATTTACAAAAAAGAGTAGTAGTCTATGTAAACGTTTACTGTTTCTTTCTACTCTTCTACTGGTAGTGAGTGTTGCGTATGGTGGTGGTAATTGGAATGCTGACTACGATGTAACGGTGCAGCGTTCCTCTACTTCTACTGGTAGTGGTACAATCTATTGTGCGAGTGAGAATGGTAATACAACGAAGGTTAATCCTGCAAATGCAGTGCTATCATCTACCAAAACATCTCAGAAATTTAACTTCTATCATGATGAATTTGACGATGATAACTCAGGAACTCTTGCAGGATCGCTACGTGCGGAACCTGCTCCTGGATCGAAATTTGCAGGTTGGGTGACTGACAATGTAAATAAGAGTCCTACTGAAGCTACTTATTCTGATGAAATTTTGACGCAAAATTTATCGAACGATAAATATAAATTTACGTTAGCGATCACAAAGAGAAGTGAAAACTATAGTTGGAGCAATAATCTGTCTGTACATTTCATCGCTCGCTCTTACTGCATGAATCAACCTACTGTGAAGATTTATCTGAAGGACGGAGAAAATCTCTCAGTGAATTCAGATGCTGGTAGTGTCGTCATCAACAAAGAGGATGCTATTGAGCAGGAAGGTGATTTGTTCATTAAGCAAGGTAATGGTACCGATGCGAATGCTGTTTTGTCGCTCACGTATGCTGCAACTCCTAATGAGGGATATTATTTTGCAGGTTGGGAGACATCATTAGAGAATGCGAAGGATGATAGTTACGAATCAACCAATTCTTCTTATACGCGTCCTTTTACCTCAACGTGTGAATACGATGCCGATAAAAACCCAGCTATTCAAGGAACTCCTTCTACTGAAACGCTCTATGCTATCTTTGAACGAAAGCAGAAGTATTACTATAGAACGGTTGAGGCAAAGTTGGCAGGCGAGACCAATGGTGCAGAATTGGTGTTGAGCATTCAAGACGGACAAAACCCAAATGCATCTGCAACGGGTACGTCAGTTGTGACTTACTCACCTAATCCTCCGCGTGAAATGCAGGATAAGAGGGATTTTCAGGTGGTATATCAAGTGAATATCACCGAACCCGATAAGGTCTCTTTCGTAGGTTGGTCAAGTCGCCCAGGTGCGGGTATCGATTTGGCGCCGGACGATAATAACAACCCAACGAAATATACAGAAGTATATCAAACGCACTCTACTGATATTGATAATCCGTTTAATGCCCCTGAAGTATATGCAGTATTGGAATCCTATTGGTTTGCAAATGCTATCGTGAAACAAACGGATTCGTCCAATAAGTTGGGTCAAGTGGCTTTCAGCATGTTCGAAGCTCAAACACCTTCTAATTGGGCTTATGAAATAGATGATAGTCATGTGTTGCATCAAGTAGCAGTCAATGATGACGAGTTTAAGTATAGTGTATTCTACTATGCTAAACCACTGAATGGCGCAAAGTTCGTGGGTTGGGCAACGGCTAATGACCCAAGTGCAATCATACCAGGGTCGGACAAGATTCCGTATGAGAGACAATACTCTGTGACATCTAAAGATAAGGCAAATCCATACAAATCCGATGTCTTGTATGCTATTTTCCAATCGAATGTAGATGTGATGTATCAGGATGATATGATTTGCTCTGTCGATGTAGAGGGCAAACCCAATGTGAATGATGCTAAAGTAATTGTGGATATGGGTAGCGTGAATGCTCTGCACGCTGAACTGCTGACCAATAAATCACTCTTTGACTTGACAGACCAGTATGGTATGGAGCGTGGCGATGTGATTGATATCGTTTCCAACGAGGGTATGGCACGTCTGTTGGTTACTTATACAGGCAACAACCCAATCGCGGATGCTGAAGCATATAAGACAGCGGATATCAAACTCACAACGTCAGATGGTGGTGAGACTACGATTACCATCCAAATGAAGCCTGTTCCTACCATCACATTCCTTCCTACCTATGGCAAGGGTGAGTATGACATCAATCATACGGATGGTAGTGGTGTGCGTTATACAATGGAATCAGATGACAAGGATAATATCTATATATCCATTACCCAAGAAAGTTTGTCTATTATCGAGTTGAACTTGGACTTCACAGAAACTGCCACAACAGCGTTTAAGGGATGGCAAATCAATACGAAGAATGGTTCTACAATTATTTCAGAGAAATTGAGAACCACCTACCGCTTCACAGAGTCTGCAACCGTTAGACCTGTATATACTACCAAAGGTGCTGGTGTCTTCACTATTTTGGGCGATGAGGAAAATGTACAATACAAGGACCTGAAGCAAGCCCTGCGTGTGGCTAAGGATAGAAGTGATGCGAAAAATCAGGATCAGGTGGTTGTGTTTAGCAATGGTGGCAACCAAGAAGCAGTATTGCCTCAAGGCGAATATGTTATTCCTAATAGAGTGACATTGCTTATCCCAGGTCTTGGACCTGATGACGGATTTAACTTGAGCAGTAGTGAAACTAATTTTGAAGAAGATACCTATGTCTATCGAACAAAACACGAGGACTATATCCCTAACACAGATAATTTAACCGATGTAGTATTAGGAGTTGAGGATTATTCAAATAAGTCTGGTGAACCTGTTTGTTATCGCAAATTAAGGGTTGCAGATAATACTACGATTACTGTAGAACCAGGTGGTAGTATAAACTTGTATGCATATTTGACATTTAACCAAACATATAATTACGATGCCCGTCCATATCGCTATGGACAAATAGAATTAGGCGAGAACTGCCAAATTATTTTGCAGGGAAGTGCTAATGCAGATAGTATGGCTCGACTATATGCCTTTGGCTATATTACAGGTCCTGAAAGCAGTCAGGTAATTGCTAATTCGGGTTCGGAGGTATTTGAGTTGCTCCAATATTCTGAGTTGCGCGGTGGTACTGGAATCGCAGATCTCTTCCTCAATCGAGCAGCCAATAAGGTGTTCCCAATCAACCAATTCTATATACAGAATATAGAAATACCTCTGCATATCAAGTATGGTGCGGTTGAACATGTAATTGTTACTGCCAGTATGTTTGCTTCATCGGAATATGTGGTAATGTCGGGTTTGATTGTGCCTAATCTGCCAAATTATGAGTCAGGTTTCTTGCGTATGACAGATGGTATGACCGTTACTAAGGCATACGATACGCATACGGATCGTTTGAGTATTACGGCTTCCAGTCTCAATAACAGTGCCGCAAGTTTAGGATTTTTGGATGTACGAATGGGTAATTTGGTGCCAACTTTGAAGCCTATGGTAGAAGAAGTTATCAAAGGATATAACTTAGGCTTCTTAGAAGGCGTGGTAATTGGATTGGCAGAGGGGGTATTAACTCAATATGTCGGAGATGTACGTCTAATGTCAGGTGATTATGTGATGCCAATTCCTAATAATATGGATATCGTATTGAGAAATGTGGGCTTAACCATTCCTTTCGATGTGGCATGGCTTGCTGGTTCTACTATGAATGTATGTGAACAATCTACCCTTACAATTTCTAATGGAGCGAAAGTATATATCTATGATTTCGAACAGGCTATTCTGCCTAAAGAAGATTGGACTGCTAACGTAGTAGATAGTTTTGCTCCAGGTACAGGATATTTAGCATCGAATGCAGCAACTTTGATACCTATTTCTTATACGCCGAAGAATTCGCAACATTTGTTGGATGCCAATGGCGCAAAAATAAAATCCACAGATAAAACACATATTAGGAATGCAAATGGAACCTATCTGTTTAAGCGCCAAATGAAGGCATTGGATGCTTACGTAGGAGAATTTGTTACGGGAGATGCACAGTGGACAGTAGATGGAAAAGTAGTGGTAAATGGCGAACTTTATACTACAGAAGGAAATGCCTGCATTATTTCAAATAAGCAAGGACAAGTTATTTTCGCGAACGATCCTATTACTGGGGCGGTTACAAAACAAGGCAAGTTGGTTGGTAATCAGTCCGCTTTCTTAAGTAACTTTCTTCATACGGCAACTGGTGGACTCGCTGGTTCTGCTGCTGAAGTACACAGGATAATTAATTTCCCTGTTAACTCGGCACGTTTGCGTAATGCAGATGGCAGTTTTGTGGCAACGGGAAAAGATACCTACACATATTCTCCAATCGAAGGAAGATGGATTAGCTCACAAGATGAACCATTAGGAGAAATTGAGGGAGAAGTGGTAACTGTCACATTGCCAGAGGTGAATAAGGATATCATCATCCGATTGACGGAGATAGAAGGACTGACTTCTGCCGAGGGCATCACGGCTACTATCGCTTGGAATGGTGCTACCCCTGCAACGTCAGTACAGAATATCACCTACGCTGATGGTGCACTGCAAATACCATTGCAGTATGTTCCTACCAACAAATCGGGTGAATACGAGGGCCTCTTGAATGTCACTGCGAACGGGAATACTATTTCCATACGCGTAGTAGTGATAGAAGATTATACACCTGTATTCAATGTAACCAATCCTGTGCAGATAACTTCGTATGTGGCTCATACTACCAACACGACACCAACCAACTTCGTGCTTGCACCAGAGGTGGAGAATGTGGCAAATACCATCCGAACAGCGGAGGATAGATACAAAGCTACTTGGACATATACCATCACAGGTGAAAACGCGGACGAGTTCCAATTGCATTGGGGAGCAGGTGATAAGAAGTTTACCGATGCGTATATTTCCTTTACGCCAAACTCCGCTGGTAATAAGACCGCATTGTTGTCGTTTAATGTTACGTATGTAGATGCCAATAAGAAAAAGCATGTTACGAATATAGCAGTACCGTTGATGGGTACGGCACTTGGTTTAACTGCTAACCCGCTGCGCTTTGCCGATGGAATAGAATCCATGTTTATCGATGCTTCTACTACCAATTTGTTTGCAAACGTAGCAAATGGCAATACCAATCCGATTGTGATACAGCCCGCTACCTCTGAATACTACACTATCGCTGGTACAGGCATGTCTATGACTATTCAGCCGAAGAAAATAGGTACGGTCACCATTACCGCTACTCAGGATGAGGACTTGGTTAATGGCGTGGCTGCCACCTCTATTACTAAAACAATCACTATCACCGATAATGTGGTATGGAATTGGGAACAACTCTACTTCGGTTCGGAGAATAAATATCCTATCTCTACGTTGTATACTGAATGGCGATTGGAAATTAAGGACAACCATCTCAATGTGATTAGAGAATTTAATAGTGTCAATCCTGGTGATTATCAAGTTATTCTTGAGAGTTGGCCAGATGGTGAGGCAATGCCAGTATTTACATTTATATACGATGATGGTACAGGTGAGAAAACATATGATTTCACCAGTCATGTGAGTCGTGACCCACGCCAATTGAGTGTGTATGTTAATGAAGAACGTGTGTATGAAGCAGTAACATTGAATGTAAATCATATTAAATCTATTGCTTCCAATTCGGGTGATGATTACTATGTACAATTCAATTCTACCGAAGATGAAATAGCACAATGGACATTCTACTTTAAGGGTATTCCAGATAAGTTGTCCTTCAATGCTTCGGGTAACAACAATTGGCAAATCGAGGAAAGTGCTAATGGTACCAACTGGACTATTGCATATACTTGGTCATCAATAAGTTCAAGCACAGAGTTTGAATTGTCGCTCCAACCTTCAACCAACTATGTTCGAATCAGTTATGGTACATCTTCTACTTCATCTATGGGTGTGCTATCGAAAATAGCTGTTACAGAGTTGCTTTCTGTGAAGTCAGATGTGGAGAAGCTTTATATGCCAATCATAGAGCCTTCTTCGCAGAAGAACGTGGTGTTCACCTACGTGAGCGAGAGCGATTTAGCATTGAAGACTAACAACAATGTCTTTACTACCAATCCTACAAGTTTAACAGGTAGCAACCAATCTCCATTCTATCAAATCAAGCGCGTGGCAGTCAATAGTACGGCAACTACCGAGATTAAGGATGGTATGTTAAGTGTATCGGGTAGTTCTGCTGCGGTGCCTATTCGCACATATACTTATCCACAAGAATTGCCAATTCAATTGGCATCGGATGAATTGGAGCGTTACTATTTCGTTACTTCGGAGTCATATAATACTTCTTGGTCTAACGATGAAGCAACACGCTCAATCGTTATGCGCAATGCGGTAGCCGATGCATCGCCATACGTGGTGTTCCACTTCGCAGATGCTCCAGCTCCAGGTGTGATTAGTTTTAACTATGCAAATATTAGTGATGGCGCATCATGGACTGTACAAGAGAGTGAAGACGGAACCGTATGGTACGACTTGGAAGTGGATGCCGATAATGAAAAGGCAGGTCAGGTAATGCGTAAATTCTTACGTCCAGAAAAATCTCGCTATGTGCGCGTAATATATAATAGTGATTATGCAGGCACTGTGGATATTACCAATATGGCTATCCTTCCTACTACGAGCGTGGTGGTGAATCCTGCGCAATTAACTGTGTTCTCTGGCCAACCAGAGGAGTTGTCTGTGATTGCAAGCAACTTGCAGGATATTCAATTTACATTTACTCCTTCTTCTGCGTTTAGCATTAATCAGGTGAAGGATAAAGATGGCAATGTTGCTAATAATGGCATTCAATATTTCCAAGGTTCAGGTTCACATAATGGTAAGGCTGTCATCTCATACAATGCTTCCGCTGCTGTTACATACGGAACGTTGACGATTACAACGAAACATGATGCTAATGGCACTCCATTGGCTAATCCAGAGGTACTTGCTACTGTAGAACTAACGGGTATCAATCGCAATTTGCCTAAAGGTCCTACGGGTATTATGACTGGTACTGGTTTGAAAATCACCAATTTCAAAAATGCCAATGAAGGCGATGAAGGTTATTTACGTGAGGTGAACTCCAAGTATGCTTTTGATACAAATGGTAAACCATTGTTTGATTACGTGATAATTTATGGTGAAACGAAGACTACTGATGGTAGTGGTACTGTTACTGCTCCTTCATCGGTTACAGGTAGTAATGCGCAAACACCATGCTATATTTATAAAAAGTCAGGTGATCAATATGTGATAGAAGATGAGACCTATCTGGTTGAAAATGCCAATAGCAGCCGTAAGTCATGGAGAGGTGCAATCAGTATTGCCGATAATGATGCATCTACAGTAGATGCTACGCCAGAGAACTTGCGCGTATATATCACAGGTTTCTGCCCATACGCTTCTACAGGTTATACACAATCGGATGAGGGTGTATGGTACTTCGAAGGTGATGCAGGCGATAAGATTGATATTTATCTCGAAGACTGCTATATCTATAGCCGCTACAAATCCAAACGAGGTAACTCCTTTACGCGTGAATCGGGTGAGAGTTATTCTGGTATGGTAGCACGTGGATCAGGTGCAGTGTTGCTCTTTGCTTGTAAAAATTCAACAGATGGTTTGAAAACTCCACTTGAAGTTACTATCCATACCCGTGAATCAAACTTGCTCAAGAGTCACTATGGCTGTCTCTTCTCCTCATTTGTGGGACGTGCGTTCCAAATCTCTTCTCCAGTACATATTTATATGCAGTCAGAGAATCACTACAAGAACTCATACACCACTCTAACCTTCGATGACAAGTGGCCTACAGATGCTAATGACGATACGAAGTATAATCGTACCAATGGTTTCCTCAGTCTGCAAAAGCAGGTAAACAACGCTCCATCTATTGATATGGGTAATGAGAAGACCGTGGTGAATTTCCGCGGTGGACATATTGAGTTGCAAAATGCTTGTATCTCCAGTGATAACTATGAGAGTTCGTTGGCAATCTCCTATCGTACTGGTGTATATGGTCCATCTAAATTCCGATTCGTGCTTTCATACGGTATTGGTACCGATGGTGTAGAGGGTACTGTGAACTTCTACGATGGTACTACTACTGTATTACCTATGGAAGTGCCAGAGCGTTTCCGCCAATATTATCTCATGGATGATAATGGTACAACTACCTCTTGTTTGCGTACACCAAAAAATACCTACGTATATGGTGGTTCGCACTGCATGATGCGTGCCTGCGAAGCTCCTACCAGCAAGGGTGGTGCACCTACCGATGGCATAAGTGCGTTGGGTAAATTTGAATATACCTACGATATGGTATGGAATGCAAACACAGCGGAAACGGAGGGTAGTGTCGATAAAGGTTTGGTAACTCCAACTTCTTTCCCAGATGCTTGCTTGACAGAATATTATGAAAACAAATATACATACGGCTTGAAGAGTGTTACTCCAGTTGATGGCAAACTTAACCTGTGGATTCCTGATTTGGATTGCTCGCAGTTCGAAGTTAAGCCAGAGGTGGATCAGCAAATCAGTTTCTGGAAGGCTAGTATGACTCTTATCGAAGCGAATTATGGTGTTTATAGTGGTAGTGTAGGTGGTGATAATGTGGAAATCGCAATGCAAGATGGAGAACAGAAAGAGCAAGTACAAAATCTCTTGTATTGTCAAATAGATGATAATATCAGCGGTGTAATTAGTGCTCAAGGAAATGACCAATATGTGGCACCAGTGCTCAATCCTGCGCCAGATGGTGGATATATATCCATTGCTCCTACCACTGTGGGAACGGAGTTGCAAAACTATGTTCGCAATACAGGTTCATACGTAGTCGAAGATAAAGTTTACTATGTTACTACAATTCCTCAAGCCGATGTGTGGATGAACTTTACAGCTCCATTCAATGTTGCCAATATCTATGTGGTAGAGGCTTACGATGAGGATCTGTTAGAGCAAGCAGGTGTAACACGTGATGATATTTTAGTGGAGCAGGCACGACACAATGCTAACTTTGCTGCCTTCTTTGGCGTGGCAATCGCACTTGAGAGTAAGAAGACCTTTAACATGATTTACAATGACTATATGGGTTGGGTACGACATGAATACGGTTCTACAGCTGCATCTAAGCAAGGTATGAAGTTATTGCAACACTACTACGAGACTTACGATGCAGAGGGTAAGTATGAGGGTAGTAACTGGCGAACTGCGGACTATTATCTCTATAAGAATACTGCCAACTGGATGCTTAATGCGGAGGGTAACTTGACCACACAATGGGGATATGTTCCAATGGATGTTACTCTAGAAAGAACTGCACCATTGCTCAAGCAAGGGGAAACCTACTCTATGCTCTTCCCTTATTGCACAGGTTGCTGGAAATATGATTCAAAGAAAGGTTACTATCGTGACGAGTGGGATTATTGGTCAGGTAAGTTTATTATCTTTGAGAGCACCCAAGGACCTCATACAATTCAGGGATCTGATTATGTGGCTGAAACCGATATAGATGATGCTAACAATGGAAATTGGATTTTTGAAAATATTGCATATAAAGGAGAAGCCAAATTGATGGGTAATAGTACTTTTGCACAAATGTTAGCAACGGATCAGAATATATATTCTTATTCAAGACGCCCAATGAGCGAAACGTATGATCCGATTGATCCTTGGGGTGCTGAATTAGAACCTACAGCAACATTCTTGTATGGTGATCTATCAAAAGATAACATACGTCCTCGTGTTACACGTAATGGAGAGGTTATCTATGATACTAACGGCGATGGCACTCTGACTGGTGGCAACCTACCAACCGTAGGTGGTGGAAACGACTTGTATATCACTTCAACTGCGGAGGGTATCAACATCGCGGTGGCAGAGGCGCAACATGTACGTGTGATGTCAGCGACAGGTGCAATCATCTACAACGGTATGGTACAAACCGCAGTGGACGTAGCACTCCCAGCCAACGGTGTATATGTCATCGCTGGCGAAAACGAAGTGCATAAGATACTGTTCTAAGAAGCCTACCCCAAACCCCTCCCTAAAAGGAGGGGCTTAACTGAGGGATATTGGCTATGGGCTATTGGTGATTGGTTATTGGCAATAGGTCATGGCTCGCTGAGCGAGTGAGAGAATAGAGAAAAATCGCAGAAAAGATAAGTTTCTGCGATTTTTCTTGCAAGTATCAGAAAAATATAGTACCTTTGCAGCACTCATTACTAAAGAACAAAAATATGGTTGGGTTACAAGAGAATAATGTAGAAATATTGCCCGATGGTTATTCCGAGTGGCGAAAAGACATTGAAGAGTTAATAGAAATTTCGAAACTTCGTACTGCTCTTAATGTCAATTTAGGGACACTTACATTATATTGGAATATAGGTTCGCAGATTATTGAAAAACAGGAACGATTAGGTTGGGGCAAAAAGGTAATAGAGCAGCTGTCTAAGGATTTGATGAAAAAGTTCCCGGATGATAGAGGATATTCAGAGCGCAATTTACGAAATATGAAACGATTTGCTGCGGAGTATCCACATTTCCCATTTCTGCAAGTCCCACTTGCCAAATTAGAAAATCAGCCAATTTGGCAAGTGCCACTTGCCGAATTAAAGAATGAGAACCGCGAATTTGTGCAAGTGCCACTTGCACAAATCACTTGGTATCATCATATATCGTTGCTGTCTAAGGTGAAAGATGAAGCAGAACGCGCATACTATATTTCTGAAACTGCCCAAAATGGATGGAGCAGAGATGTGATGATGATGCAAATTGATAACGGATACATCCATACCAAAGGTAGAGCTATCAACAATTTTACACAAACTTTGCCACCTCTTCAATCCGATTTAGCTCGTTACATATTTAAAGACCCATATAATTTTAGTTTCTTAGGAACCGTTGCTCTTCAAAATGAATTGGATATAGAGAAATCACTAACCAGCAAGGTGACGGATTTCTTGCTGGAGATGGGGCGCGGTTTTGCATATATTGATAGGCAGTATCACATATCTGTGGATGGCGATGACTATTATATTGATATACTGATGTATCATCTTAAATTACATTGCTATGTAGTTATAGAGTTGAAGGCAGTAGAGTTTAAGCCTGAGTTTGTTAGTAAACTAAATTTCTATATATCTGCGGTAGATGAATATGTCAAGTCACCAGAGGATAAACCAACTATCGGTTTGCTCTTGTGTCGTACAAAGAGCGATAAGAAAGCTGAGTTTTCTCTTCGTGGCATTACTCAGCCGATGGGTATTGCACAGTACGAAACAGAAAAACTATTTGCTGATGTCGCATCTTCTTTGCCACAAATCGAAGATGTAGATAAAAATGATGATTTGAATATAACAAAATAATCACTGGCTTGCATACTATAGGACAAGCATGCTAACGTATATTATTGGCTATTGGTGATTGGCTATGGGCTCGCTGAGAGAGTGAGAGAATAGAGAAAAATCGCAGAAAAGATAACTTTCTGCGATTTTTCTTGCAAGTATCAGAAAAATGTAGTACCTTTGCAGCGGAAAAAACGGACAAAGTTGACTGTTTTTTACGGAAAAAGCGGACAAAATGCTGGTAATTCATAAAGAAAAAACGGGCAAAATAAATGCAATAGTATGATTAATAGGAAATTAGACGTTCTTATAGAAGAGCACTACGCCAATACGCAAAATGCTCTCTTGTTGTCAGGCGCACGACAAGTAGGAAAAAGTTATGCTATACGTAAGTATGGCAAGGCTAATTATTCGTGTTTTGTAGAGATTAATTTTATTGAGCAACCTCAAGCAATACAGATATTTCAGCATGCCACTTCCGCAACTGATCTCCTATTGCGTTTATCTACTTTTGTTCAACAACCCTTAGTAGAAGGAGATACCCTTATATTCTTCGATGAGGTGCAAGTCTATCCAGATATTCTAACTTGGATCAAATTCTTGGTAGACTCAGCAGAATACCGATATGCACTAAGTGGTAGTTTGTTAGGAGTGCAGTTGAAAGATATACGTAGTCTTCCTGTAGGATACATGTCGGAGATTCAAGTCTATCCGTTGTGTTTTGAGGAGTTTGTTCGAGCCGTTGGTGTGGGTGATGTCACCATCAATGCGCTCAAATACGCCTGGGAGAACAAAGCGCCCGTTGATGAAGTGGTGCATAAAAAAATGATGCAACTCATTAATCTCTACCTGATTATTGGCGGTATGCCTGCAGCAGTACAAACGTATATAGATACCAACAATATGCAACATGTCATGGAGATTCAACGCAATATCATACAACTATATAAAAAAGATATAGCACAATATGACCTAAAGCGAAAACTCTATATACAAGATATATTTGATCTAATTCCCAGTGAACTCAATGCGCAGAACAAACGATTTGTATTAAAAAACATCGATCAACATATCAAATTCTCTCGCAGCGAAAATGACTTCCTGTGGTTGAGCGATGCGGGGGTAGCATTGCCTGTTTATAACGTAGAAGCACCTTGTGCACCGTTGATTCTCAATAAGCAGCGTAATCTATTTAAGTTGTTTCAGAATGATGTTGGATTGTTAGCATGCCAATACTCCAGTGGTATTCAATTAGATATTCTCAATGGCGAAAGTCAACTGAACTTTGGCGCTATATACGAAAACTATGTGGCTCAAGAACTAAAAGCCAATGAGTACTCCTTATACTATTACAATAGTAAGAAGTATGGAGAATTGGATTTCTTGATTGAAGATAATGGTCAATTGACGGCTATTGAAGTGAAATCGGGCAAGAGTTATCGCAGGCATAACGCGTTAGATAAATGCATGACGTGCGAAAATTTTCATATACAAAAGGCAATAGTACTATGCCATAATAATGTACAAACTGAAGAAGATGTGACATATATGCCTATGTACATGACGATGTTCATGAAGAAACGCGGATATATAGAACCTGTTATTTATACCGTCGATGTATCCGACTTATCGTGAATGGGATGATACCAAACTGGCGTATATGTCATCACTGGCGAGAACGAAGTGCATAAGATACTGTTCTAAGAAGCCTACCCCAAACCCCTCCCTAAAAGGAGGGGCTTAACTGAGGGGTATTGGCTATTGGATATTGGCAATTGGTGATTGGCTCGCTGAGCGAGTGAGAGAATAAAGAAAAATCGCAGAAAAGATAACTTTCTGCGATTTTTCTTGCAACCCCTAATGGAGGCAATGTGGGGAATGAGTTTTATAAGTGCCATAGATGTTTTTTGTCGGGTATGATGAGGGTATGATAGATCTTGCCTATCTATAAATTAACATCTATTGGTTATTGGCGATAGGCAATAGGCGATCCACGGAAACACGGAATATCAGTGTAGATCTGTGCAATCAGTGGGAATATATGTCCCACGGATGGACACAGATTAACACGGATGCACGGGAAACATATCCTGGGTTCAGTGTAAATCAGTGAAGTTCAGTGGTTAAAATGTAGCCGTAGAAGGATGTCTCTCGGAGGAAGATTATACCAACCACGGACGAGCACGGATTGCCACGGATACACGGAATATCAGTGTTGATCAGTGCAATTAGTGGGAATATATGTCCCACGGACGAACACGGATTGTCACGGAAACACGGAATATCAGTGTAGATTTGTGCAATCAGTGGGAAATTATCTCCCACGGATGGACACAGATTAACACGGATGCACGAATATATATCCTTGGTTCAGTGTTGTTCGGTGAAATTCAGTGGTTAACACTTACCCGCGGAAGGATATTCCCCCGAAGCTACTGCCACCCTACGCAGCCCATACACAAGTGTTTTTTAGCTTGAAAATAAATTTTCGCCCATTTTTCTTTGTGTATATGCGGGCTGTGCCCTCGCGTAGAGTGGCAATGTTGTACCTTCGGACGCCGCCTGCGCTGCGCGCATTCCCCCGAAGCTACTGCCACTCTACGCAGCCCATTTGCAAACAAATTTCGCCTAAAAGTAAACTTTTCGCTCATTTGTTTGCAAATGTGCATATTTTTTTGTACCTTTGCGCGCTAATTTGGAATGGAGTGCTCCATTCGCAACAAATTAGAATCCCACTCAACTAGGGGAAACAAATGGTAAATAGTAAATCGTCAAATTGTAAATAAACATGGGTTTAGTAGAATTTATTACTAAGTTATTCGGCAATAAGTCGCAAAAAGATATGCGCGAAATCATGCCGTATGTAGAGAAAATCAAAGTCGTATTCGATGAGATAGACGCGCTGGACAACGATGCCCTCCGTGCCCGCAGTGCTGCCCTCATGGGCCTCATCCAAGAGCGCGTGGCTGACAAGAAAGCACGCATCGCTGAGCTCAAAGCCAATATCGAAGAACTCGAAATCGACAAACGTGAAAAAGTATATAACGAAATAGACCACATTCAGAAGGACATAAAGACCGCATACGAGGATGTCCTGCGTGAGATACTGCCCGAAGTATTCGCTATCGTCAAGAGTACCGCTCGTCGTTTTGCACAAAACGAGGAAATCGTAGTCACCGCTACCCAAATGGATCGCGACCTGGCTGCCGATAGCCGCTTCGACTTCGTAGAAATTGATGGCGACAAAGCCATCTACTCCAATCGCTGGACTGCTGGTGGCAACGAGCACGTATGGGATATGGTACACTATGATGTACAGCTCATCGGTGGCGTAGTGCTCCACGAAGGTAAAATCGCCGAGATGGCTACTGGTGAGGGTAAAACCCTGGTGGCAACCCTGCCAGTCTTCCTTAACGCTATGACACACGAAGGCGTGCACGTAGTAACAGTCAATGATTACCTCGCTAAACGTGACTCCGAATGGATGGGTCCTCTCTATATGTTCCATGGTCTGACCGTGGACTGTATTGACAAACACAAACCTAACTCCGACGAGCGTCGCCGTGCGTATGCATGCGATATCACATTCGGTACCAACAACGAGTTTGGTTTTGACTACCTGCGCGATAATATGGCAACCAGCCCTATGGACCTCGTACAACGTGGTCACAACTACGCCATCGTGGACGAGGTGGACTCCGTCCTCATTGACGATGCACGTACACCACTCATCATCAGCGGTCCTGTACCAAAAGGCGAAGACCAGATGTATGATGAGTACAAACACCGCGTAGAGTTGCTCGTTCGTACCCAAAACACCCTGACCACCAAACTCCTCACCGAAGCCAAAGCCAAAATGGGTAGCGCAGATGAGAAAGAGAAAGAGGCAGGCGAGTTGGCACTCTTCCGTGCCTTCAAAGGTATGCCAAAGAGCAAAGCACTCATCAAATACCTCAGCGAGCCTGGTGTGAAAGTACGCTTGCAGAAGACCGAAGAGTTCTACATGCAAGAGAACGAGAAACACATGCACATCGCTACTGACGAACTCTACTTCGTCATCGACGAGAAACATAAAACCATCGAGCTCACCGATAAAGGTATTGATACCCTAACAGGTAACATGGAAGACTCACAGTTCTTCGTACTTCCTGATGTGGGTAGCGAGGTGGCTGAGATCGAAAAAGCAGGCCTCTCCGACGAGGAGAAACGCCAAAAGAAAGATGAGATATTGGCGAACTATAGCGTGAAATCAGAGCGCGTACACACCGTTCACCAACTTCTGAAAGCATATACCCTCTTCGAGAAAGATGTGGACTATATCATCGACGATAACCAAGTTAAAATTGTCGATGAGCAGACCGGTCGTGTGATGGAAGGTCGCCGTTGGTCAGATGGTTTGCACCAAGCGGTAGAAGCTAAAGAAAATGTGAAAGTAGAAGCAGCAACGCAGACTTTCGCTACCATCACCCTGCAAAACTACTTCCGTATGTACAACAAACTGTCTGGTATGACAGGTACTGCAGAGACAGAAGCAGGCGAGTTTTGGAACATCTACAAATTGGATGTAGTGGTTATTCCAACCAACCGTCCTATCGCGCGTGAGGATATGAATGACCGTATCTATCGCACCAAACGCGAGAAATACAACGCCGTTATTGACGAGATCGTAGAATTGGTCAAAGCAGGTCGCCCAGTGTTGGTGGGTACCACGTCAGTGGAAATCAGTGAGTTGCTGAGCCGCATGCTTAATCTGCGCAAGATATCGCACAACGTATTGAACGCTAAGTTGCACCAACGCGAGGCAGACATCGTAGCTGAAGCTGGTCGCAAGGGTATGGTAACCATCGCCACCAACATGGCAGGTCGTGGTACCGATATTAAACTCACGCCTGAAGTGAAAGAGGCAGGCGGTTTGGCCATCCTCGGTACAGAACGCCACGAAAGCCGCCGTGTGGACCGTCAGCTCCGTGGTCGTGCTGGTCGTCAAGGTGATCCTGGTAGCAGTGTGTTCTTTGTAAGTATGGAAGATGACCTGATGCGTATGTTCGGTTCCGATCGTTTGGCTGGTCTCATGGATCGCATGGGCTTCCAAGAGGGCGAGATGATCGAGCATAAGATGATCTCTGACTCCATCGAACGTGCACAAAAGAAGGTGGAAGAGAATAACTTCGGTATCCGTAAACGCCTCATTGAGTACGATGATGTGATGAACCAACAACGTAACGTAATCTACGCGAAACGTCACCACGCCCTTATGGGTGAGCGCATCGGTGTGGATATCACCAATATGATCTACGATACAGCCGCTTCTGTAGTAGCTGATGCACGTGAGATGATGGATTACGAGGGCTTGAAAATGGATGTGATGCAAGTCTTTGCGATGGAAGTTCCATTCACAGAGGAGGAGTTCCGCTCTGCGCGCGAGAATGTGCTTGCTGATAAGTTGGCAGAAGAGGTACTTGAGACCTTCAAACGCCGTATGGATACCTTGCAGAAAGTGGCATACCCTGTCATCAAGAACGTATATGAGGAACGTGGTGCAATGTACGAGAATATCCTCATTCCTATCACCGATGGCAAACGTGCATACAACGTGGCAGTCAACCTAAAAGCAGCATACGAGACGGAGTGCCGCGAAGTGGTACGCGAATTCGAGAAACGTATGCTCCTCTTCGTCATCGACGATGAGTGGAAAGAGCACCTCCGCCAATTGGATGAGCTCAAGCAATCTGTACAAAACGCAAGTTACGAGCAAAAAGACCCATTGCTCATCTACAAGTTAGAGTCGTTCAACATCTTCAAGCAGATGCTCGACCGCTTCAACCGCCGCGCGATAGCAATCTTGCTCCGTGGTCAAATCCCAACACGCGACCCACAAGAAGTACGCCAAGCGCATGCACAACAACGTCATGACTATTCTCGCTACCGCGCTCAAAAAGATGCTGTGGCTCGTGCTGCAGCTGCCAGCGGACAAGCCGCTGCTGCGGCTCACGACACACGTGCGCAACAACGCCCAGAGCCACTGCGCGTGGAGAAGAAACCTCGTCCAAATGACCCATGTCCATGCGGATCAGGCAAGAAATACAAACAATGTCACGGCAAAATGGAAGCGTAAGATACATTACACTATATGAAACGAATCTATTTATTAATCTTGGTCATGGCGGCTTCCATGACAATAGTCTGGGCTGACGATGCGCCTACCTCGCCTGAGCGAGTGAGTAGCGCATGCGAATGGCTGAGAAAAATGACTGGACTTCCTGAGCACTATTGTATCTGTTTAGAGGATAGCAAAACCTTCTCTTTCCCATTGGATATCAAGAACCTCAAAAGTGCGGTTTGGTACAGTGCCAAGTTGAAAGATGTGAAGAAGGGTATTACCGCCTATCTCTATGCCGATGACGAAGTGAAGATAGATGTCTATCTGAACTGTATGTTCTCATCTCCTTCTTATTCCTACACCCTATCGCCCAACCAAACGCGCGATATCAATAGTGAAAAAATAGAGGAGAAACTGACTAGCGCAGGTGTGTCAGTTGATGAAAATACTGCTGTCAACCTCAAAATCTATCCCGTCAGTGGAACAGTGGAGCGCGTGATATGTATGCCATACAATCAAGGCTTTCATTCTACTTGCTCTGACTGCTTAGAAATATTCCCTAAGATGAAGGTGGTGAGCTCCCATGCCGACGATGTCTTTTACTTAGACCCTGCGTATATCCCTCAGACAAAAGGTCTAAAAGTCCATTGGGATGAGCCTAATGCTGCACCTTGCAACGTGAAGATTACGCGCGGTACATGCAACGGCGAATTGCTAGCAGAGGCAGACATAGTAGCGTCTGACCAACCCTATTATATCGACGTAAACCTATTAAAAAGCGCGCGCGAAGCTGGCGAGCGATTGTACATCCACTTCTCGCATAATGCTTCTGCTGTAGGACGTATTGTCTTAAAGGAGTACACGAAAGCACCTACAGCGATTATGGATGTGACTTCAGAAGCGGAAGCGAAAATCATAATGGATAGAAGTGGTATGATATACATCCTTCGTGGCAATGAGCGTTATACTATTTTAGGAAATAAATTATAATTAGATGATTAGCAGTTTATTATCAGTCGTTTGGGATGTTGATCCTATACTCATCCATATTGGCAACGGAGGAATCCGTTGGTATGGTCTGTTGTGGGCGATAGGTATCTATCTTTGCTACCTGATCCAGGTCAAGTTGTATAAGAATGAGAACTGCCCTGCAGATTGGACCGACAAACTCTTTATGTGGATGGTCATCGGTTTGATTATCGGCGCACGCGTGGGACACTGCTGGTTCTATGAGTGGCACGATGTCACTTTACCTGGCATGAAAGCTTATTGCCAATATATGGGCATCTCCACCGAGCCTGTGCAGATCTTCGGTTGGACTATCAACTACCGTAATCCCTATATAGAACACCCATTCAAACTCCTCAAGATCTGGGAGGGTGGTCTCTCCAGTCACGGTGGTGCCATTGGACTGTTGACTGCAGCGTGGTTGCTCAATAAGAAAGTGTTTTCAAAAGAGCCTAAATTCCATACCTCATTGCTTTGGATCATGGATCGCTTGGTGGTAGGTGTCTGTGTGACAGCCACTTTGATTCGTTTGGGTAACTTGATGAACTCTGAGATATATGGTACGCCTACTGACTTGCCATGGGGTTTCATCTTCGTGCGTGATGGACAGACTGTCCCTTGTCACCCTACACAGATATACGAGATGCTCTATTGTATTGTTGCATTTGTGGTAACGTGGCTGATGTATTGGAAAGGCAAAGCATACAAGCGAGAGGGATTGCTCCTAGGTGTGTTCTTGGAGATTATATTCTTCACTCGTTTTATGTTGGAGTTTATCAAAAACGACCAAGAACTCTTTGAGGCAGGTCATCTGCTCAATATGGGCCAACTGCTCTCATTGCCTTTCGTTATTTGGGGTATATATTTAATAGTACGTGCGTGTAGATTAAAGATAAAAGAGTGAAAAGACAATTAGGTATATGGTTTATGATGTGTTGCATCTCGTTGTCCATTTGGGCGCAAGATGTAATGGATATTAGTTTGCTGCATGCGCTAGTCAATGATTCAAACCGTGTGGATACAGTCGCTGCGGTGGAACCTGCCACTTCGGATAGTTTATCCCTGCTCTTCTCAGACACAGTGGAGATGACCATAGACCAACAAGATACGGTAATCGTGCTACACGGTTTGTTGGATAGTCTAAATGCCCCTACTACATTAGATGAAGATGCCATCCTATTGGAGTTAGTAGCGCGCCAAAGCCAACTGCTACACGCCAACGATACGATTTGGGATGAGTATCCACACCCATTGTGTATGCACCTGATGTATGTGCCTGCGACTTTCCCATCGCTCTCTGATACGACAAAGTATGACGAATACACTATACCTGCTATCCGTGCCAAAGCTCGCCGCTATATCACCACGCACCATGCGCATTTTTATACCGCTATCAGCGATACCAATCGTTTGAAATCTATGGTATTAGAGCATATAGAAGTGCAGCGTGCTATGGTCAAGGACTTAGAGGAAGATCGTATGGATATTGAGCGTGCCAAACGCTATCAGAACTCGCCTTGGCGAAAAGAGCTGAACATATCTCTCCAAATCACCCAAAACTATGCCACCGAAAACTGGTATCAGGGTGCTGCCAATTCGTTTGCTATGTTGGCAAGTGCGAAAGGAAAATTGAGTTATAAGAAAGATAACTACTCATGGGAGAATGTCGGCGAATGGCGTGCCGGTGTGAACACCGTGAGTGGTGACTCGTTGCGCATCGTCAATACAACGGATGACCTTTTCCGTTTGAATAGTAAGTTCGGCTATCAGTTGCACAAGCAGTGGTATTTATCCACGAACGTGGAGTTTCGTACCAACTTGATGAACAACTGGCGCAAGAACACCTACGAATTGGCGTCTGCCTTTATGACACCTATTCGATTTACATGGGGTGTCGGTATCGACTATAAACCCATCAAAGGATTGGATGTGAATATCTCACCTGGTACCTTCAAGATGGTATATGCGATGAATGCAGATCCTGCACAAGTGAATGTGACAGACTATGGTATTGAGCAAGGAAAAAACATAATGAGTGAATTTGGTAGCTCGGTGCGTGTGGATTGGAAATGGCGACCTCTGCGAGAGATTATAGTGGAAACGAATTTCTATTTCTTCACCAACTATAAGCGTATCGAAACGGAGTTGGAAGTGGATGTGGATTTTGTCATTAATCGCTATCTCTCTGCTAAACTGATGTTGCACCCTCGATACGATAGTACCGTAGAAATATCAGAGAATCGAAAGACTAAAATACAATTCAAGGAGTTTATCAGCATCGGTTTCTCACACACATTTAGATAACCCTCGCCTTTACACTTTACACTTTTTACACCTATGGACAAACAATCTTTGCGAATAATTTATATGGGTACTCCCGACTTTGCAGTCGAGAGCCTTCGTGCGTTAGTAGAGGGGGGATACAATGTGGTGGCAGTCGTCACCATGCCTGATAAACCTGCTGGCCGCGGACATCAGTTGCAGTATTCTGCGGTAAAACAATATGCCCTGTCGGTGAATCTACCTATCTTGCAACCAGAACGTCTGAAAGATGAGAATTTCCTTGCTCAGCTCAAATCGTACAACGCAGATTTGCAGATTGTTGTAGCATTCCGTATGTTGCCTGAGGTGGTGTGGAATATGCCACGTTTGGGTACCTTTAATCTGCATGCTTCACTTTTGCCTCAGTATCGCGGTGCTGCCCCTATCAATTGGGCTGTGATGAATGGAGATAGCGAAACAGGTGCTACTACCTTTATGCTTCAACACGAGATAGATACGGGCAATATCATTCTGCAAGAGCGTATCTCGATTGCCGATGATGAGAATGTAGGCTCTGTCCACGACCGACTCATGATGATGGGTGCCAATCTAGTTACTCGTACAGTAGATACAATTATAGAGGCTGAGAATCAGGGTGTTCTATTGCCTACTATTCCGCAAGATAATTCTATAGAACTACGCCCTGCCCCTAAAATCTTCAAGGATACATGCGCCATTGACTTCTCACGCACAGCAGAACAGGTCCGCAACCATATTCGTGGTCTAAGTCCGTATCCTGCAGCATGGATTAACGAAATGCCTGCCCTTCATCCATTGGCAGAAGTGTTGGTAGGTGCGAAGGTGTATAAGGCGACAGTTGTGCAACGCGCTGAACAGAAAGGACATATCATTGTGCCTTGCGCCGATGGATATATTGATTTGCTCGAACTGCAATTGCCTGGCAAAAAGCGTATGGATGCTGCTGCTTTGCTCAATGGTTTGAAAAATAAATAGTATATTGTTCAATCGTAAATGACTATGGTTATCGCTATTTTTGGAAATACCCTTCGTTCCGATACGATTCGCGAGGTGAAGTATGTCATTGACTACTTCCAACAACGCGATGTGGAGATTGTACTCTCACAAGAATTGCGCCATGAGATACCTTATTGCGAGTATCCATCGGTGGATGACTATATGTCGCATGAGGGCAATACGATTGATTTTGCTTTGTCTTTGGGTGGTGATGGCACGTTCTTAACGACGGCTTCGCTGGTAGGACATTTCGACATTCCTATATTGGGTGTCAATTGCGGACACTTGGGCTATTTGGCGGAAGTTCAAACAGACGATATTGACTCTGTGCTTGAGCAACTGATTCATAATAACTATACCATTGAGCAACGCCGTATGTTGGAGGTTACTTGTCAGTACGAGGGTAAGATTGCATCGCCATACGCGCTCAACGAGGTGGCTGTCCTCAAATCGGGTTTGAGTAGTATGATTACGGTGGATGTGACCCTCAATGGTGAGTATTTGCATAACTATAAGGCCGATGGCCTGCTTGTTGCAACTCCCACAGGTTCAACGGCATATAATTTGAGTGTCGGTGGCCCTTTGTTGGATCCTCATGTCCATGCCATTATCCTATCTCCTGTGGCTACGCATAGCCTGAATATCCGCCCGTTGGTGGTGCTTGATGATAGCAAGATTGATATCAAAATCTCTAGCCGCAATGGTAATTATTTGCTCAGCGTGGACGGCCGTAGCCAAGTGTTAAATCAAGATATTCAATTGCATATAGAACGTTCGCAACGCACCATCAAACTCGTGCGTATCAACGGACAGACTTTTATGCAATCGCTTAAAGAGAAACTTAATTGGGGCAAGTGATATTACGATAAATGGTTGATTACAAAGCGTTAATAGAAAAGTATTGTGCTGGAAATTTTGAACTCCAGCATATTCTTTTGACCCATTCTCGCCAGGTGGCCAACCGTGCGCTGGCTATCCTGCAGCTTCACCCCGAGTGGGTAGAGCAAGGCGAGGTGGATCCTGTGTTCGTGGAGGAAGCCGCTATGTTACACGATATAGGTGTCGTGCTTTGCGATGCCCCTAAGATTCATTGTTTGGGCGAACATGCTTATATTGAGCATGGCTATTTGGGCGCAGAGATT
Source organism: Paludibacteraceae bacterium (assembly GCA_045587145.1). Taxonomy (GTDB): domain Bacteria; phylum Bacteroidota; class Bacteroidia; order Bacteroidales; family Paludibacteraceae; genus Colicola. Next base: position 45,191 of record JAZNBO010000007.1, on the reverse strand, counting down.
TTGCGCCGAGAGGGCTTGCCCAAGCATGCCGATGTGGCGGAACGCCATACTGGAACAGGCATAACTATTGAACAGATTATGCGCGAGCAGTTGCCTATCCCCTTGCAAGATTATACCCCTCGCACATTGGAAGAACGCCTTATCTGCTACGCCGATAAGTTTTACTCTAAAACCAAACTGGGCGAGGACAAACCTATGACCAAGATTCGTCAGCATCTGTGGAAGTACGGTTCGGATACGGTGTTTCGTTTCGACGAGATGCAGCAGTTCTTTGAACCAACGGTGTAAATGCTATGTAGCCTAAATGCGGGCTACGCCCTCGCGCAGAGTGGCATGGTTGTACCTTCGAGGGCACCGATCTCGTTTGCTTCGCTCACTCGACCACCTCGAAGCTACTGCCACCCTACGCAGCCCATTTGCAATCAAATTTCGCTAAAAAGTAAACTTTTTGCTCATTTGCTTGCAAATGTGCATTTTTTTTTGTACCTTTGCAGCGATTATGACCCGATTGAGTGTAAATATCAACAAGGTGGCTACTTTGCGCAACGCGCGTGGTGGCAATCTGCCAGATGTAGAGCAATTCGCAAAGGACTGCGAAGGCTTTGGTGCAGAGGGAATTACGGTGCACCCTCGTCCCGATGAGCGACATATCACTCGTAAAGATGTGTATGCGCTGAAAGAAATAGTAACTACGGAGTTTAATATCGAGGGCAATCCAGAGCCTGCGTTTATAGACTTAGTGTTGGCTGTAAAGCCTGCCCAAGTGACCCTTGTGCCTGATGCTCATGATCAACTGACGAGCAACCATGGTTGGGATACCAAAGCGCATTTGGCTAAACTAACGACGATAATCCAACGCTTTAAGTTGGCAGGTATTCGTGTGTCTGTCTTTGTAGATGCCAATGCCGAGATGGTGGCGTATGCTGCTAAGGCTGGAGCGGATAGGGTAGAGCTATATACTGGTCCATACGCGGAGTTGTATGATAAAGACCCAGAAGCCGCGATAGCTATGTATCGCGATGCGGCAGAGAAAGCACGCGACTTAGGATTAGGACTGAATGCGGGGCATGACCTCAATCTGCGTAATCTCAACGCCTTTGTGACTGCTTTCCCCTGGGTGGACGAAGTGAGTATCGGACATGCGCTCATCGCAGATGCTTTATATTTAGGAATACAAGAAACTATTAAACAATACAAATATGCTCTTTCAAATTCAAACTGACATGGATACAGCGATGACTGCTGTACAAGACTCATTGGCAACGATGGAACAACCAATGCAAGAATCAATTAACCTATTCACCATGGCTCAGTATGGTGGTTGGATTATGATTGTACTAGCATTGATGTTGGCGTTTGCTATTTATTTGTTTATCGAACGTATGGTGGTGCTGACCAAGGCAACCAAAGAAGATAAGACCTTTATGAACCGTATCCGCGATTATATCAAGGAGGGTAAGATTGATTCAGCTGTCAAACTCTGCCAACGTACCGAAACGCCTGCTGCACGCATGGTAGAGAAAGGTATTTCACGTATTGGTCGCCCTATGCAAGATGTGCAAGTGGCCATTGAGAATGTGGGTAACTTGGAGGTAAGTACCTTGGAGAAAGGATTGGTACTGATGGCTACTATCGCAGCGGGTGCACCTATGCTTGGTTTCTTGGGTACTGTGCTTGGTATGGTGCAGACTTTCTTCAATATGGCGCAAAATGCCAGTGGCGTGATAGAGATTTCTACTTTGTCAGAGGGTATGTACCAAGCCATGGTGACTACTGTAGGTGGTTTGATCGTGGGTATTTTGGCTATGTTCGCATACAACTTCCTCGTGTCACGCATTGACCGTGTGGTACGCCAACTCGAATCGCGCACGATGGAGTTCATGGACTTGCTCAACGAACCAGTCTAACCCCTTTCCTTTACACCTTACACTCTACACTTTACACTATAAAGTTATGGCTCTTAAACGAAGAAACAAAGTCGAGGCGATGTTTGCCATGTCATCCATGACAGACTTGATATTCTTGCTATTGCTCTTTTTTGTGATGGTAAGTACCATGTCGTCGCCCAATGATATCAAGATTAACTTGCCTCAGGCGCGTGCCAAGAGCACGACCAAGCAGGTAGTAGCCAAAGTGAGTATTGATAACTTGGGTAACTACTACGTGGCTCTTGGTCGTCAGAAGCCAATGCCTATCTTGGCGGAAGACTTAGAGGCATATCTCTGTACTATTCAGCAACAGGATAGCGCGATGTATATTGCGTTGCACGCCGATCAGGATATCGCTTACCGCGAGGTGGTGAACGTGCTGGATATTGCTAATGAACATAAGATGAAGATTGTTTTGGCAACGAAGAAGTGAAAAATAATCAATCACATATCATAGCAGCTATCGGAACCGTTGTTCTGCTGTTGCTCTTTTTCTTATTACTTCTCAAATTGACGATCACGGCTCCTGTGCAGTTGGAGGACGAGGGTATTGTCATCACGTTTGGCGATGCTGATGAAGGTGGCGGTATGCCTGATGCATTGCCAATGCCAGACCCAATCACGCAGGTCGAACAACAACCTGCTGCTCCTGCTCCTACGCCCGTGCAACCATCTAATAACGATTTGATGGTGCAGGAGGATGAGGAGTCCTTGGCTTTAGCGCAACAGAACGAAGAAGACATTAAACGCCAAGCCGAGGAGCAAGAGATGATTCGCAAGCAACGCGAGGAAGAAGCACGTCTCGAAGCTGAACGCATCGCTCGTGAGAAAGCGCTTGCTGAACAGAAAGCGCGTGAGCAGGAGGCTATTGATAAGGCGAAGCAGTTGGCTTCTCTATTCGGACAAGCCAGTACTGCGGAGGGCGCAAATGCGGACAATGCTACGAGCACACCGTCTGCCAATAGCAAGGGTAATCCTGTGGGCAAGAATTTCGGATCGGTGGACGGCAATATGTGGTCGCTGCAAGGAAGAACTGTCAAGTCTATGCCCAAACCCTCATCTGACTTTAACGAAGAAGGTAGGGTAGTAGTGAGCATTCGTGTGGATAAGGCTGGTAATGTCGTGTTGGCATCTATTGCAGGAGGAACAACAATTGGTGATAGCTACACGAGACAATTGGCACTCGAAGCTGCACGAAAAGCTAAATTTTCAGAGGGAGATAAAGAACAAATAGGTTCAATTACGTATAATTTCAAACTTAATTAAACGTTTTACTATGAATTACATTTTCTTAGACAATGGTTTTGAAGAGATAGAGGCTATCACCACGATTGACCTCTTGCGCCGTGCTAATATCGCACTGACCACCGTTTCTGTCACTGGACAAGAATGGGTGATGGGTGCACACAATATCCCAGTGAAAGCCGATGCGCTGATTGCAAATGTGGATTTTGCAGATGCAGAAATGTTGATTCTGCCAGGTGGTGCTACCAAGTTGCATGAGTGTGAGGCTTTGTGCCAACTCTTGGTGAAACACAATGAGGCGGAAAAATTGATTTCTGCTATCTGTGCAGCACCTTCTGTATTGGGCAGATTGGGTATCCTTGACGGCAAACAAGCTACATGCTATCCTGGTTTTGAGGAGTATTTAGGTGAGAGTTATATCGATGGACTGGTCGTAGAGTCCAAGAATATCATCACTGCCAAAGGTCCTGGTTTGAGTGCCGACTTTGCTTTTTGTATTATAGAGAAGTTGGCCGATAGTGAAATCGCTGACCAAGTCTATGATGCTGCTCAATATTAAAATAAGTCAAAATATTTAATTTAACATACACAAATAAATGAAGAAATACTTACTTTCTATTTTCTCATTGTTCTTGGCAATGAGTATATCGGCTCAAGAAGCAGAAAAAGAGCCTTCTCCATGGAAATGTTCGGGCGTGTTGGGCTTGAATGCTAGTGCCACTGGACTCGTAAACTGGGCTGCTGGTGGAAACAATAATGTGACAGGTGTGGCTTTTGGTAAGGTACGTTTACTATATGATGCCAACAACTTGTCTTGGGAAACCAATCTCAACCTCGAATATGGAATGTCCTATATTGACCAAAAGTATGATGCATTTCAGAAGTCTAGCGATGTGATTGACTTTAAAACCAAATTAGGTTGGCAATTTCACAAAGCATGGTTCCTGACCGCTGCCGCTGGATTCAAGAGTCAGATGGCGTTTGGTCGAGCATACGACGGTTCTGAACAGGACGATCCAATTATCTCGAAGTTCCTCTCACCTTCTTATACAGATGTGTCTGTCGGTATTGACTGGAAACCCAATTCTATTTTCTCTGTTTATCTTTCTCCTGTAGCAGGCAAAATCACCACAGCCTACGTGGGTGATGCGGTTGAGAAGGCACACCCAGGACTGCGCCAACAAATGCAAGAGAAATATGCCACTTGGAGTTATAGCAAGACTGCTAACGCCGATGGTACATACGATAAACTATATAAGAACTTTAAGGCAGAGTTAGGTCTTACCCTGAAAGGTGCAATCAACTATGCATATAAAGATTTGAAAATCATCACTTCGGTTGGACTCTTCACTCCATACGCGTGGGACAAGACTGAGATGTATGATGCTGAGAAGAACTTCATTGGTTACAGAGACAACAACCGCCGCTTCGGTAACTTCGATGTGGATTGGGATGCTGCTATCTCGTACCAATTCCTCAAATGCCTCAATGTGACTCTCTCTACTTCGCTCAAATACTACAATGGCGTGAAAATCGCTGACGCTGATGGCGTTATGGCTGAGCGTGTACAATTCAAAGGCACGTTGGGCTTGGGTGTAGGATATAGTTTCTGATAGTTGATAAATGGGTGACAGATGAAGAGTCTTGCTATACTAGAAGACAATGTCAATGTGCTGCTTGCGCAGTATCGCGACTTGCAACAGCAGTTGCTAGACCTTCAACAGAAGAACCAATCGCAACGCGAGGAAATCATGCGCTCGCATGCTGAACTCGTGAAACTCAGAGCGGAATACAATCACCTTGAAACAGCATACGCTTTGTTGGCAGAGAATACGGATGGCGAGCAGCGCGATCGTGTACGCCAACGAATAACAAACCTTATTGCCCAAGTGGATCGAGCACTCGAAGCACTTAAACAATAACCGATGGCAGAACCACGCAAACAACATATTACCCTGCAATTGGATGCCCACCATATCTCGCTGAATGTGGTAGCAGACAAAGAGGCGCTATACCGCAATGCAGCAGAGCAAATCAATGAGCGTTACCGTCATTATCGCAAGATGTTGCCCAACCATTCCGCAGAGCAGATATGGGTATATGTGGCGTTGGAGATGGCTGTCAATTTGCAAGCCGATGCACATGCTCATCGCCTGCAACCCGTAGATGAGAAAATACAAGAACTAAATACAATAATTCAACAATACATTAAAAAATAAACAATTATGACTATTACCAATATTTTAATAGCATTAGGCTTCCTTATAATTGGAGCATTAATCTGTTACTTTATCTTCCGCTACAACAGTAGAGGTATTCTTCGCAAGGCGGAAGAGGAGGCTGAAGTAATCAAGAAAAACAAAATCATTGAGGCAAAGGAGAAGTTCATTGCGCTCAAACTCGAACATGAGAATCATGTTCGTCAAGCAGAGCAAAAACTCCACCAACAGGAGCAACGCCAACAACAACGCGAGCAACAACTCAATCAAAAACAAAGCGAAGTGCAACGCGCACAAAATGAGTTGAATACGCAGAAGCAAACGCTCGAGAATCAGCAAAAGGCTCTTGAACGTAAGACCCAAGAGATCGATCGTTTGCAAAAGGCTGCGGAGCAACAATTGGAGCAAATCTCTGGTCTATCAGCAGAAGAGGCAAAAAAACAACTTGTGGATGCACTCAAAGATGAGGCTAAAACTGCTGCTATGGCGTATATCAACGACACTATGGATGAGGCTCGCCTAACTGCTAATAAAGAAGCGAAGAAAATCATCATCCAATCTATCCAACGTATTGCTTCAGAAGCGACTGTGGAGAATGCTGTTACAGTATTCCACATAGAGAATGACGAAGTCAAAGGCCGTATCATCGGTCGTGAGGGACGTAATATCCGTGCCCTCGAGGCTGCCACTGGTGTGGAGATTGTAGTAGATGATACCCCAGAGGCAATCACCCTTTCTGCTTTCGATCCTGTACGTCGTGAGATAGCACGCCTCTCGCTCCACCAACTCGTGCAAGACGGTCGTATCCACCCTGCACGTATTGAAGAAGTGGTAGCTAAGGTGACTAAGCAAGTAGAGGAGGAAATCATCGAAACAGGTAAGCGTACTACTATTGATTTGGGTATCCATGGTATGCACCCTGAATTGGTTCGCCTTATTGGTAAGATGAAGTATCGTTCTAGCTATGGTCAAAACCTTTTGATGCACGCTCGTGAGACAGCTAACCTCTGTGCGGCTATGGCAGCGGAGCTTGGTTTGAACGTGAAGAAAGCACGCCGTGCTGGTCTGCTTCACGATATAGGTAAAGTGAGTGATGAGGATATGGAGATGCCACACGCACAATTGGGTATGCGTCTCTGCGAGAAATATGGCGAGAAACCAGATATCTGCAATGCCGTTGGTGCACACCACGAGGAGTGTGAGATGGAGTCTATCATCGCGCCTATCGTTCTTGCTTGTGACGCTATCTCTGGTGCACGTCCAGGTGCACGCCGCGAGATTGTAGAGGCATACGTTAAACGTCTCAATGACCTTGAGAATATCGCAATGTCTTATCCAGGCGTTACCAAGACTTACGCACTTCAAGCTGGTCGCGAGCTCCGTGTAATCGTTGGTGCAGACAAGCTCAGTGATAAGGAGACCGAGTTGCTCTCATTTGATATTGCTAAGCGTATCCAAGACGAGATGACTTATCCTGGTCAAATCCGTATCACAGTTATCCGCGAGACACGTGCTGTAAGTTACGCGAAGTAAGGACTGACTGTATGAATAGTGAAACCTCCGTTACATATTGTAGCGGAGGTTTCTTTATCGGGTAGATAAGCGGTGGATAAGCGGTGGATAATTTATTCTCTTTGTACTTCTTCTGCCAGCCATTTGTCTAATGATTCTTTTTCTCCTAAACCGATTCGCGATTTGATGCGCATACGACGGCTCCATATGGTGCGTTGCGTTAGCCCTAATAGTAAACATATATCTGCATTATCTAACCCCAATATATATAATGCAAGTACTTGACAATCTGTGCTTGTTAGGCGTGGATATTCCGTTTGTAAACGTGGCATCAAATTGCCATAGCAACCATTAAACTCGTTGAAGAAGTGCTCCCATTGCTCATCGGTGGAGAATATGTTAGAATCAATGAATTGTTGTGCCCAGTCGGGCATCTTCTCTTCTTTCTTTTTGGTAAGCAGTGCTTCTTGCAGATGTTTATTTAATGCTAAACGTTGGTTTAATACTTGTTTTAGTGCTTCTCGACGCAGATGTAGCTCCTTGTGTAAATCTTTGATTTTTTGTTGCGTACGAGCTTGTTCTACTAATCGCTCTGTTTTGCGTCTTGCACCTATTAGAATCAGTAATATGGTTGCTGCCAATATGGCTACTACTACTAATATCAGTACCATGTGCAGGTGTTGTTTCTCCAATTGCAGTTGTAAGTTACGTGCGTGTTCAGTTTCATTGTCATAATGCTGTGCCACTACGAATGTACTGGATCTACCTTTTTGTTCTAATACGCTATAGTTCTCATTATAAAGGTGATACAGTTGCTCGTAAGCCTTATCGCTCTTGCCTTTGAGGCGTAGATATTGGCTATGCCAAAGTATATATTGCTGTTTGCTCCATGTTTGTGCAGTAGTATCGGCTGCCAAAATATCAAGATATATTCGTGCTGAATCCGCTTTCTCGGCACGAATATAGTATTTTACAAGGTCGTAGGCATAGCGCTTTTGTCCTGCTTGATGGCAAAGGTATTGGCATATTTGGGCTACTTCGGGTGATTGGAGTTGATTGGCAGTGAGTTGTGCATAACGAATGTCTAAATATAATATTGTATCATTATATCGTTTGGCATGGACTAATGCACTATCAAAATAATCATGCTTGTGTTCATTATCACTCATACGCCCTAATTCACGATAGACTGATGCCAGGTATAGAGGCAAATCGGCCGTTTGCAGGTGGGGCAAGGCTTTTTGATAGTTGTCAAAGGCGATATCGTATAGTTGTTCGCTTTCGCTGATACGCCCCATTTTATAGTATATCATACCTTGAATGATAGGCTCATTGGGCTGATTTTCAGCCTCTTTGAGCATTTGCATGGCTTCGGTGTTTTTGCCTTGCCAATTTAGATAGGCACCTTGTATATAATAGGCCTCGCCCGCTGAAACCTTATCGCCACGATTGGTGAAGTAAGTAGCCAATGCCATCATATCCGTGTTTGTGGGCAGTTGGAATAGCTGTTTTAACCATAAGTGAGCCTCCGCTAAGCGATAGCGATGATAATCGTAGTCGTTTAATATATGGGGATCTATTTGCTGACATTCTGCCATAGCAGAGTCCGTGGCATGCCATACTTGCTCCACTATCTGAGCCAATTGAGGGTTGGCTATGGTGTTTTTCTCTGAACATGCTACACACCCAAGAAGTAGGCTAATAATAGAAATGTAGTGAATTGTTTTCATGTTTTTGGAGGTGGGTTCTATTTTTTGTGCAAAATTACTACTTTTTTTCGTCACTTGCAAGCGGTTTTTGTCACCTGCATCAGTTTTTAATTTTGGTAAAATTATAATGGGTTATTAATCAGTTGTTTATAAACTGCAACTTTTAGTGGCTGCATCATTTTTTATTTTGGTTATGTCAAAAAAAAGCAGTACCTTTGCAGCGGATTTCAAAATCAATCAACGCTATGTGTAACAAAACGAGTAAAATCAATTTTGTGTTATTAGGCAGTATGTTGCTTTTATGCTTGTCTGCGTGTTCTGATGGGCCAACCTTTCATGGTGATCACCTGTGGAACTCTAATATGCTAAGTACTCTGTCGGGTAGTGATCAAAATAAAGTAATGAAAGATACAATTACGCCGCCAAGCAACCCTATGAACGAAAAACCGGTTCCTGATGATACGTACCATTTTCGGGGTGTACTCAGTTTGGAGTATTTTGCTGGTGAATTATATTGTGTCATAAAAAGCACGCGGAATGACTATTTTTTGGTGAACGAACAACGCACGTATTTATTGCGTTTGAATGACCCTATATTGAGCAAATATGCTGTGGGAGATACCATCGTGGTAACTGCTCAACCAATGAAAATGCTACGCGATTTATCCTTAACCACCTATTATATTCAATCAAATAAATAGTCATTTCGTAGTATGAATAATATAAAGATGCATATATATGTGTTGTGGATATTGCTATTGGTAAGTATGCCTTTGGTAGCCGAACAACCAACGAATGAAGTTACCTACAATCGCCATTCTATCCGTTTGGGTTGGGGTGAGGCGTTTCTTTCTACAAGCAGTTATGATTTTACGCCATTGTATGGTATGACCCTTTTGCCAGTATATCCGACTGATATTCAGCCTGCATTGGAGCATATTGTGGGCATGCCAGCTTTGGAAGCAGACCAATATCTGCGAGATTATCAATTTGTAGAATTGGGTCAGATGACCTCGCCAGGACATTTTTATATAGGTTATAATTATCAACTAACTCCGCTCGTTAGTTTGGGTGTGGATATGGATTACCTTTATATGCGTTTGCCAACACATTGGTATAATGGTTATCATACACTACTGATCGAGCAACTGTATGACCAATTGCATCATATCACTGTGATGCCCAATATCCGCTTTACCTATTTTCGCCAACGCATATTGGAATTGTATTCGGCAGTGGGCTTTGGATGTTCCTACTATAATTTTTCTGTAAATAATTATGTGGGTTTATCGTTGAATACCACGGTGTTAGGTGCTCGGTTGGGTGCTGAACATTGGTTTGCTGAAGTTGAGTTAGGCAGCATGCAATCATGGGCTTTGGGATGTCCCGTGCAGAATGGGCTGTATGGTTCTCGACTCTTTTGTATGGCTGTGGGATATAGATTTTAGTTTATGCAACGAACAATAAAACTTATACAACAATGAAAACTAACACGTTTCGCACTAAGTGCAACCGCTTATTAGAGCGATGTATGCGTCTTTTTACCCTATCGGGTATAGCATTTGTGGTAACAGCGTGCTATGGTTGTCCATACGCAGAGTATGATGTGGAAGGATATGTCTATGACGAAAATGGCAACATGTTGGAGAATATGCAAGTAGTTGTCCGCACTTTTGACCAAGAATGGGATTACCCGGATACGGTCTATACTAATGCAGATGGTCATTATCATGCGGTACATAGTCTTACTTCCACAGGAGGTGATTGCATGGAAGTGATTGTGCATGATACCACTGGGGTATATGCTTCTGACTCCACGCATATCTCCTCGGGCAAGATGAAAGTAAAGGACCAAGATTCTTGGTCAACATTCTATTCTATGCGAACCGATTTCAAACTCAAAAAGAAATAAGGCAACTGCCTTGCGGTGTAGTGTGTAAGGTATAGAGGGTAAGGATATGAATATTCGCAAACGAATCATACTGGAGTTGGAGCGATTGAGAAGGAAGAACCTTCAGCAGTTGCATCCACTACAACAACTCTTTTGGGAGAGTACGCTGCGTTGCAATGTGCATTGTCTGCATTGTGGTAGCGATTGTAGTAGCAGCGAGGTAACACCCGATATGCCTGCGGAGGACTTTCTCCGTGTGATTGACCAGTCCGTTACTCCTCATGTGGATCCACATAAAGTACTAATCATCATCTCTGGTGGCGAACCACTTATGCGTACCGACCTCGCTCAGGTGGGCAAGGCACTCAAACAGCGTGGCTATCCTTGGGGGATGGTTACTAATGGCTTGGCACTGACCGAAAAACGTTTCCGCGAACTCATGGCAGCAGGCTTACGCTCGATGGCTATCAGTTTTGATGGCATGGAACTCAACCATAACTGGCTTCGCCAACACCCTCTTGCGTTCGAAGGTGCTACTCGCGCTATCAAACTGGCTGCTGCTACGCCATCGCTCACTTGGGACGTTGTGACTTGTGTCACTCAACGCACAATCAATCAGTTGGATGATATGCAACAATATCTATGGTCTATCGGTGTGCGCAACTGGCGACTTATCACGATTGATCCTATGGGACGTGCAGCAGATAATCCCGAACTGCTACTAACGCCCGAGCAACATCTCCACGTATTAGATTATATTCGAGAAAAACGCCAAGAGGGATTGCATGTGTCGTACTCGTGCGAGGGCTTTATGCCTGATTATGAAGGTGAGATACGTGATCATCTTTTCCATTGTGCAGCAGGTGTGAGTGTGGCATCCATCTTGATTGATGGTAGTATATCTGCATGTACAAGTATTCGCGGTAAGTACTATCAGGGTAATATCTATAAAGATGATTTTTGGGAGGTGTGGGAGCATGGATTCAAGGACTACCGCAACCGCCAATGGATGAAAGAGAAAGAGCCGTGCAGGGACTGCAAGCTCTTTCGTTACTGTGAGGGTGGAGGCATGCACCTCCGCCGTGAAGATGGCTCACTCATGCTCTGCCATCATAATAAACTACAAATTGGTGTAGGGTGTAAGGCGTAAAGGCAAGGCGGCAGAGCCGCATTTTCCTAGCCTTTACACTTTAAACTTTACACTTTCCACTCTAACCTTACATACGGTTAGGCACCTCAATACCGAGCAGTGCCATAGCACTCTTGATGACCTTGGCTACTGTCTGAGCCAAGACAAGGCGCAAAGCGCGTTTCTGCTCATCAGCCTCGTTCAAAATGCTATGATCGTGGTAGAAGCTATTGAAGTCGCATGCCAAGGCGTATGCATAGTTTGCTATCACCGCTGGTGAGAACTCATCACCTGCTTGACGTACTGCAGCAGGGTAATCCACAAGGCGTTGGATAAGAGCGAGCTCTTTGTCAGATAGGCTATTGGCAATTGGCAATTGGCTATTGGTGAGGGCTTCGCCTGCCTTACGCAACACACTTTGAATACGTGCGTAGGTGTATTGGATGAATGGACCTGTATTGCCGTTAAAGTCGATACTCTCCTCAGGGTTGAAGAGCATGTTCTTGCGTGGGTCCACCTTCAAGATGAAGTATTTCAATGCGCCCAAACCTACCACGCGAGCAATTTCGTTGGCCTCTTCTTCGGTGATGTCAGGCAGCGTATTTACTTTGTCCTTGGAAATCTCCTTGGCGTCCGCAATCATCTGTGCCATCAAATCATCAGCATCTACAACTGTTCCCTCGCGGCTCTTCATCTTGCCGTTAGGAAGCTCTACCATACCGTAACTGAAGTGCACCAACTCTTTACCGAATGGGAAGCCGAGGCGGTCGAGCAAGATGCTGAGCACCTTGAAGTGGTACTCTTGCTCGTTACCTACGACATACACCATCTTGTCGATAGGGTAGTCCTCGAAGCGGAGTTTCGCTGTACCTATATCTTGGGTCATATAGACCGATGTACCGTCAGCGCGGAGCAATAGTTTCTCGTCGAGTCCGTTTTGTGCAAGGTCAGCCCATACAGAGCCATCTTCTCGACGGTAGAAGTCGCCTTTTGCGAGTCCGCGTTCTACTTCGCCTTTACCTACGAGGTAGGTGTCTGATTCGTAGTAGATTTTGTCAAAGCCTACGCCCATTTGTGCGTATGTCTCGTCGAAACCAGCATACACCCATTCGTTCATCTTTTGCCAGAGGGCACGCACTTCGGCATCGCCTTGCTCCCATTTCACGAGCATGGCTTGCGCCTCTTTCATTAGAGGAGCCTCTTTCTTGGCAGTCTCCTCGTCCATGCCGCTCGCTACGAGCTCTTTGATCTGCGCTTTGTATTCTTTGTCGAAACGCACATAGTAGTCACCAATCAGATGGTCGCCTTTCTTGCCGCTAGTCTCTGGTGTCTCGCCGTTGCCGAAGAGTTGCCATGCTAGCATGGATTTACAGATATGGATACCACGATCGTTTACGATATTTGTCTTTACAACGTTCCAACCGTTGGCCTCTTGTATCTTAGCGATAGAATAACCAAGTAGGTTGTTGCGCACGTGACCTAGGTGGAGTGGTTTGTTGGTGTTAGGAGATGAGTACTCCACCATCATCAATGGCTTTTCACCTTTCGACTCTTCGCCTTTCGCCTCTCGCCTCAACTGTCCGTAGTTCTCGCAAGATGCGATGGTTTGCAGTTGCTCAAGCCAATAGGTTTGAGAGATGCTTAGGTTAAGAAATCCTTGTACAGCGTTGTACTTCTCAATGAGGCTATTGGCAATAGGTGATTGGCTATTGGTGAGGGCTTCGCCTACTTCTTGTGCTACCATGGCTGGTGCTTTGCGAGCTGCTTTGACGAATGGGAATACCACGAGGGTGATGTCGCCCTCAAACTCAGCGCGAGTTTTTTGAAACTGTACTTGTGCAGGTGTGATTTCCACACCGTAAAGTTCTTTGACTACCTCTTGTACTTGAGGAATAAGTATTTCTTCTAGTGTCATATATATAATCTGTTTATAATGCTTTACATTTCTCTTTTAAGAACGCTGCTTCTTCCTCATTGAGCAGAGGAGCTATCTCTGTATATACCCATGCATGGTAATTATTGATCCATGCGATCTCTTCGGCAGTCATACGAGCCATATCAATCATTCGAGTGTCATAGAAGCATAGGGTCAATGTCTCAAATTCCAGGAAGGTTTCGCCCGTAGCGTGTGCGCCCAAGTTGGTGCATTCGCGTACCGCGATCAGGTTCTCAATACGGATACCATACTCGTTGGCGCGATAGATACCTGGCTCGTCGGAACATACGTTGCCTACTTGCAATGGGTTAGGGTTGTTGTCGGTACGGATGTTCTGTGGACCCTCATGGCAACCCATGAAGTGACCCACTCCGTGACCTGTACCGTGACCGTAAGTCATACCCTCCTGCCAGAGGAACTGGCGTGCAAGCACATCGAGTTGGTTGCCACGTGTACCTTTTGGGAAACGTGCGCGTGCAAGTGCGATATGTCCTTTGAGTACGGCTGTATAGTCGCGCTTCACTGCAGCAGGGATATTCTCCTCCTTGCCAATCCATACGGTGCGAGTAATATCGGTGGTGCCGTCCAAATACTGTCCGCCAGAATCAAGCAACAATACACCTTCGCCTTCGATATTGGCACACTCCTCTGGAGTAGCATGATAGTGCACAATAGCACCATTTCCCTTCCAACCTGCAATCGTACAGAAACTATCATCGGTGTAGTTCTCGCCCATAGCGCGGAACTCACCGAGTTTAGCAGCGAGGGTTATCTCTGTTTGTGGTGTTAGCAGTGCCTCGTTCTCCAACCAATAGAAGAAGCGTGTCAATGCTACTGCGTCCTTGCGCATAGCGATGCGTTCGCCGTTGAGCTCAACTTGATTTTTCACACTCTGCATCTTGAGTACGGGGCTTGGGCTGACATTCACTTTGTTGGCAGCAGGATTGATAGCCTCATAGAGCGCCTCATTGACTTTATTACCATCGTACATGACGGCAATAGCAGATAGTTGTTGCAAGTATGGGAAGACTTGGTCGTAATCACAAACATTGACATTGATGCGTTGGAGATATGCGCGTGCAGCATCATCGAGTTTGCTTGGTGCAACGAAAATACTGCATTTGTCTATCTCTACTACCACATAACTGATGAGGCAAGGAGTGTAGTCCACATCTTTGCCACGGATATTGAGTAGCCAACCTATCTCATCAAGCGCAGAAACTACGAGTGCCTCACAGCGTTTCTCTTGGAGTACCTTGCGCACACGTGTGAGTTTGCTCTCTACGCTCTCACCAGTGTATTTCTCCTCGTATTCGTAGAGCAACGATGTAGGTATAGCAGGGCGATTGTCTGTCCAAAGTGGAGAGATGAGGTCAATAGATACAAGCGATAGTCCGCCCTCTTTCAATGTGGTTTGCAAATCACGATAGCCGTTGACACTGTACATCTCGGGATTAACGGCGACTTTAGGCGATTGGCGATTGGCTATTGGTGATAAACTGGATAGAAGCCACTCTGGGATAGTAGGGCAGTCAATATCACTCTCGCGCATGAGGGTGACGGTAGTGCCTTGCAATTCTGCTTCGGCTTGGAGATAATAGCGGCTGTCGGTCCACAAGAGTGCTTGGTCAAGTGTGATGACTGCGGTGCCTGTCTCGCCGAGAAATCCTGTAATCCAAGACATCTCGGTCCAGTGAGCGGCCATATATTCGCTAGCATGAGGGTCGGTGCCTGGTACGATGCAGGCAGTAACGCCATGCTGTTGCATGAGCGCGCGAAGCGCAGATAGGCGAGCTGGAATCATGATAGTTCGGTGTGTTTGTTATTTCCCACTGATTTCACTGATTTTCACAAACCAAAAAAGAATTAGTGTCTATCCGTGTTATCTGTGGGAGTTATATTGTATTATTTTACTGCTTTGAAGGACATGTCGAGGCTCTTGATAGAGTGGGTGAGGGCACCAACACTGACAAAGTCTACACCTGTCTCTGCATAGCTGCGGATAGTATCAATGGTTATGCCACCACTGGATTCAATCTCGATATGCTTGCCATTCTCTTTCTCCCATGCGCGGATAATCTCCACTGCACCTTTAGTGCGCTCTGGGTTGAAGTTGTCGAGCATGATACGGTCAGGGATATTGGTGGCAAGTGCCTCGCGTATCTCGTCCTCGTTGCGTGTCTCAATCTCAATGCGGAGGTCTTTGCCCTTTGCTTGGCAGTAATCCTTGGCACGAGTGAGTGCTGCGGTGATACCACCCGAGAAATCTACGTGGTTATCTTTGAGCAAGATCATATCGAAAAGACCAATACGGTGGTTCATTCCACCACCGATGAGCACCGCCTCTTTCTCTAAATAGCGCAAACCTGGGGTGGTCTTGCGTGTATCAAGAACGTGGCAGCCTGTACCTTCAATGAGCGACTGATAGCGGTGTGCCGTAGTAGCTACGCCCGACATACGCTGCATGACGTTGAGCATAGTGCGTTCGATTTGCAGCAAACTAAGCTCCTTACCGTACACGCGGAATGCAATATCACCTGGTTTGACGTGTGTGCCATCTTCGATAAACTGTTCCATACGACATTCAGGGTCGAAATAGTTAATGATTTGTTTGGCTACTTCGATACCTGCAATGATACCTTCTTCTTTCACAATCAGTTGTTGGCAACCCATCTCTGTTTCGGGAATACAGCTGAGTGAAGTATGATCGCCATCGCGAATGTCTTCTTCAAACCAAATGGCAATGAGTTTTTGTAATTCTTTTGTATCCATAATGTTATAGTATTTGCTCTGTATGATTTTTAGTGTCCACTTTGTCGATGAGTTGCACGAGTATGCCTTGCTCATCAAAGATAAATGTCTTGCGCAGGGTACCTACGCAGGTCTTACCGCACATCTTTTTCTCACCCCATGCGCCAAATGCTTGCAGCATCTCGGTAGATGGATCGGAAAGCAGAGGGAAAGGTAATTCGTATTTAGCAATAAAGTTCTGATGCGACTTTTGGCTATCCTTACTCACGCCATATACCTGATAGCCTTGTGCGAGGAAACGCTCGTAGTTGTCACGTAGGTTGCATGCCTCAGCAGTGCATCCTGGTGTACTATCTTTGGGATAGAAATAGAGAACTGTTTTCTTACCCAAGAGTAGCTCATGGGTGATGATTTGTCCGTTTTGGTCCGCCACGCTAAAAGCAGGCATTTTGTCTCCGATAGTTAACATTGTATTGCGTATTTTAGTGAATGTTTTAGGCATCGTCGCCTTTGGGCGACAAAGGTACAAAAAAAAATGCAAATAAGCAATATTTTTCCATAATAGGGGTAGTTTTGCTACTTCGACTTGACAAAAATGAGAAATATAGGTGGAAAATAGCCTTAATAAGGTACTTTGTATTGCATAGTATTAGAAAAAGTAGTACCTTTGCACCGCGATTCAAAATTTTGGCATACTTTTTGAGTAAAAGATAGTGTAGTTTTGATGAGAGAACTATTGGAAAATAGATTGTGAAACGTTTAATTTTAATGACATGAAAAAGATTTTAGCCATTGTGGCAACCCTGATTATTTCTTTGAGTGCATCTGCTGATGACGAGCGTATGATTGCCTATTCGAATTTGCCTGTTCAGGCACGTAGTTTCGTGCAAAAGTATTTTACAGTTTCGGACGTAGCGCGCGTGGAGCGCGAACGAGATGGATTGCATTATGATTACCAGGTGCATCTAAAAAATGCGAGTGAAATAGAATTTGACCATCACGGCAATTTACAGTCCATTGACTGCAAGAGAAATGCTGTCCCAGAGGGTATCGTACCTACATTGATTATGAGTTTTGTGCAAACGCATTATCCCAATGATGTGGTGGTAGAGTATGCGATTAACTATCGCTCTTTGAAGGCAGAACTGAGTAATGGCATGGAACTGGTATTTGATCACGAGGGGCATTTTGTTCGCATAGATGATTAATTGGTCATATTAACCCATAAAACAATAAAAAACAATGAAAAAATTGTATCGTTCTTCTAACCGCATTTTGGCGGGAGTATGTGGCGGCATCGCCGAGTATCTGGATGTGAATCCTACATTGATTCGCGTGGTGTATGCAGCGTTAAGTATGTTCACAGCTGGTTTTCCTGGTTTGCTGTTGTACATTATCTTGATGATTTTGATGCCTAATTATGACCAAATCAATTCGTAAAAAATGATTTTATGCTAACCAATCTGAAAAGTCAAATGCGTAAAGGATTGCTGGAATATTGTATCCTTTCCATTATCAGTCGCGATGAGGCATACGCCTCGGATATCTTAGATACCCTCAAAGAGGCGCAGCTGGTAGTGGTAGAGGGTACGGTATATCCTCTGCTCACACGCATGAAGAATGAGGGATTGCTCTCTTATCGTTGGCAGGAATCAACGGGTGGACCACCACGCAAGTATTACACGCTGACCGATGAGGGTAAGCAACTACTTTCTCAATTAAACGCAGAATGGCAATCTATTTGTCAAGCAATAAATCAAATAACCCAATAAATTATGAACGAAACTCGTACTATAAACCTCAACGGTTTAGTTTATCACATCGATATAGATGCCTATAAGTGCTTGCACGACTATTTGGATGATATCGAACAACGTCTTCCTCAGGAAGATCGCCAAGAAGTGATGGCGGATATTGAAGCGCGCGTTGCCGAACTATTTCAGAAGGCATTGTTTGCTAAGAATGTGCAAGTGGTTACTATTCAGATTGTTCAATCGGTAAAAGAGCAGATTGGTGCACCTTTAGAGTTTGGTCCTAATCGCCGTCCTAAAGTGAAAGTAGATAAATCGCAGAACGATGGTTGCAGGCGCATGTTCAGCATAGCACTGAATGTGGTATTGGCTATTTTGGCTTTGCCAGTGATTGTGTTCGGGTTGATCGTGTTGTGTGCGTTGGTGTTTACCCTTTTGGGTGTGACCGTTGCGGGCACAACGGTGGGAGCCATAGCGCCTTTTTCCCCTGTCTTGGCAGGTGTCTTGATGGAGGGCAACGGTGCCGTTATCCTGCTATTGTTGCTGGCGCTACTGCTAATTGTTGTGTTGCCTATCGTTATGATTGTGCATACGATAGTCACGTATATGCGTACCCGTCGCGGTCCAAAAGCGCGTTTCTGGTGGATTACTATTCTCTTTTGGGTAGCATCGATTATTTTCTGGGGGGCTTCGCTGATACATTTGTATCACTCATACGAACATGCTCCTCAAATCCTCCGCACGATGTCTCTCGATGACTTTGATATGGACGATGCAGGTGTAGCAACCTCGGTGTTGCAGTTGGAGGCCTACCATAGTGTGGAACTTCGCGGAGCAGCGGAGTTGCATTTGAGCCATGCTGCTGTACCTTCGACTACTTTGACTACCAATATGTTACAATCGATCGTTACTGGCGAGGATAATTGGATGGCGGAGGTGCGTGACAGTGTGCTCTATATCGATGTTACTACGCAAATGCCTCTTGATGAGGTGATGTTGGATTTTGCGATTGCTTCGCCTGAGTTGCGCAAGATTACTATCTACGGTGCCAGCAAGATTGAAACAATAGATGGACAGTTGTTTACACAACCATCGTTGGCATTGGATCTCAATGGTGCAGCTCAAGCGGACTTGGCATTGAATGTGCAAACGCTGACGATTGATGCGAAGGGCGCGAGCCAATTGGAACTCTCGGGTACGGCAGATGAGGTGCATGTCACCATAGCTGGTGCAGGCGAATTGGAGGCAGAGGATTTGGTGGCGCAGACCATGCATATCAATTGTTTAGGTGCAAGCAAAGCGGAGGTGAATGTAGTGAGCGAACTGTGGGCGCAAGCAGCAGGCGCGAGCAAGATTAGCTACAAAGGTACACCACGTATCCAACAGAACATAGCCGTTGGTGGCAGTGTAATACGCAGAGACTAATTATAGGTAGAAATCTTCGGTCAGTTTCTGATATTCCTGACTGCGAGGAGCGCATTCCGATTCGATGTAGAATGTATTGGTTTGTGTCTCCTCGCTTTGTTTTTGCTTGCTAAGGGCGATCAATAGCCGTTTGGCAGGTTTGTTGGGCTTGGGGAAGACGTATGTGATGTGCGTGATCTGCAGGTTGTTGTGTGTGGCTAAGGTGCGTATCTCGTGTTCTGCTTCGATGGGCAGAATCAATGCTAACACGCCATGAGGGTGGAGCAGGCGTGTCGCATGGGTGATAAGGTCGGTATAGCTGAGCGTATCGGTATGGCGAGCCATAGAACGCTGATTGTCAGGGTTTTTAAGGCTATCTTGGAAGTAGGGTGGATTGCTTACGATAAGGTCATATCCCTCGCCTGTCGTTTCCCATTGTTGTAGGGTCGAGTGATGTGCAAATAGCCACTTTCTCCAAGGGGATAGTGCGAAGTTATCCGTTGCTTGTGCCACTGCATCTGCATCTATATCAATGGCATGAATAGTTACCTCTCGCATCTCCGGATTGTTCTCTCGTATTGCCTCAATGCGTTGTGCCAACATAAGCGCAATCAGGCCGCTGCCTGTGCCTATGTCTAATAGGCGATAGGGTGATTGGCTATTGGCTATTGGCGATTGGTTATTGGCTATGGGTGATTGGTTATTGGCGATTGGTAATGGGCACCAAGCACCGAGAAGGACACCATCGGTGCCCACTTTCATCGCGCAGCGGTCGTGCCACACGCTGAACTGCTTAAAACGAAAAAACGCAGATGCCATCTCTACTAGTTACTCTCTTATATCCACCATCTCGCAATGCTCGTGCCCGCAACCATGTCCGCACTCGTGCCCATGTCCGTGGGTAAGGACGTGTGCGCATAGGTAGATACCAAAACCGATGAATAGCGCAGCAGATACATAGCGCACCCATTTCTCTACGGTATGCAGTTTGCTGGTAAGCGTATGGATAGACACTGCGCTATATGAGATAAGCCATGCAATGAGCATGATAGGTAAGCCTGTACCCAAACCGAAAATGATAGGTAAGAACCAGTTCCACGAGAATGGTAAGGTGACCGCTATGTCAATCATCGTGAAGAAATATACCAAACGGTGGGGACAGAATGCTATGGCAAAGAAGATACCCAACATGAATGACCAAAAACCGCTACTTTGACTATCTACGCTTTTGAGCCACTTGCTCATGCCATGATCGTGTTCGTGGTGGTGTCTTCCTGTGAAGAGGAGCAATACGCCGCAGATAATCATAAACGCTGCCAATAATGGCTCGCCCCAATGGTGGAGAAAATGTTTGATACCGTCGGTTTTTGCGCCCATGATGAAGGGTATGGCCAAAAGTGTGTAAGTGGCTAACTTGCCCAATACGAACATCAGTCCGTTCATCAGTACCCTGCGACGGTTATTAATCTCCTTATCTATATAGCCAATGGCAGCAATACTCGTGAAGAGTGTACAAGGGTCAAGAATCATCAAGAAACCCAAAAGCAATGAAGTGAAAACATGTACCATAATACTTCTCTTTGTCCTTAACTTACAATCTAACATTGTAAAAATCGCTGCAAAAGTAGTAAAAAATTTGCAAATATGCAAAAAATGTATTATTTTTGCAGCGTGAAACGAAAAATAGGTATATTATTTATCCTGTTTGCTTTGTTGGTGGGAATTTCCTCATGCCAATCTACGACATGGAATGGTAAGCGTTTGCAACGAACCTTGCACCACCAACAGCACCGTGCCAATGAATTGTTGGCATACGTCTCGGCTGCCATAGAGACAAATAATTTTGATTCTATTTGGCATTATACCCAAGCAGATGAAACGATACTGTTCTATATTTATAAAGGTACGCAGTTGGTTTATTGGTCCAATGCATGGCTAAGCGCCTCAGAGCGTGCTAAATGGGAACTGCACGACCAGTGGCACTTTGTGCGATGGGATAATGCACAAGGTATCTGTTACAGAAAGCAGGTGGGAGATTATAAGGTATTGGTTGCTATTCCTATTAAGTATAACTATTTGGTGACAACGCCAGTGCTGCATAATTATTTCATACCGCCTTTCCGTGGTCCTGAAAACAGTTCACTGTCTTTGCACCAAGCCAATGATGATTCGTTCCCAATTTACTCGTATGATGGATTATATCTATTCTCCATTTCTAATGGTACGGAGTATGATAGTATTGTGCAGAATGAAGAGGTGATAGATAACTTCTCGTATCAAGCCATCTTGGCTACTGATCAGCAGGAGCAGGCCTCTGCCAAATCGAAACTGCGCATGTACTATGTCATCACGGGAATTATGATTGGGCTTTTGCTGTTTGTGGCAGTGTTTAGTCTGGTGAAGTACCGTGGTTTTCGCAGAATGCGCCTGAGTGGTAAGTTCCAATTGGTGTTGACACCATTGGTTATGGTTATTCTGCTATCGATTTTCCTGCTTTCGATAGAGCATATAGGACGACTGTTTATTGAGACACAGCAACTGCGCCTTTCTAAAAAAGCAAAGTATGTGCAAATGGCTCTCCAAAATATGTATTTTTGGGATTTGTCTATTTCGCCAGCCAATACGCTTGCGCTCAATGTGGACTTGCGTGATATGAGTTTCGTGTTTGAGACAGATATCCACGTTTATGACCTTAATGGTAGGCTTATTGGTACTTCTACGCCGCAGTTGTTTGATTTGGGATTGTTGCCTCGTCATCTTGCGCCTGAACCTTTCTTTAAGGGTGAACCTTCTGTGGTTCAGTATGAGCAGATTGGTAATGTGAGGTATCTTTCGGCATATACGGAATTTATCAATGGTAATTTTGCTAAAATTGGATATATAGCATTGCCTAGTTTCATCTCGCAGACAGAGATGAATGTGCATGTGGAGAATTTTATGGTGAGATTGCTACCGCTATATATTATCCTGTTGCTTATTTCCATTCTCATTGTTTGGGGTATCTCATACGCTACAACCTCTTCGCTTAGCGTGGTGAGCGATCAGCTCAAAAAGCAGCAACTTGGTGCAGATGCCAAGCATATAGAATATGTATTCTCTGATGAGGTCGGTGAGATTATTACTCAGTACAACTTGATGGTTGATGCGTTGGCGGAGTCGTCTATAAGACTTGCGCGTACGGAGCGCGAGATGGCATGGCGTACTATGGCGCGACAAGTGGCGCATGAGATTAATAATCCGCTTACTCCGATGAAACTGACTTTGCAGCAACTGCAAAGGACCAAAGGAACAGAACGTTTTGAGGATTATTTCAATCGTTCTACGCAGTTGCTTATTGAGCAGATTGATAACCTGAGTCATATTGCTAAGTCGTTCTCTTCGTTTGCTAAAATGCCCGAGGTTAATCCTACTGAAGTAGATGTGGCGGATAAGTTGCATAAGTTTATATTGTTGATGCGCAATAATCCTGATCAGGTGCCTATTCGCTATGTAGGTCCCGAAAACGGAGTGATGGCTATTGCTGATGCTGATCAAATCACCCAGGTGTTTAATAATATCCTGCGCAATGCTTTCCAAGCAATGGAGGGAAGACCTGATAGTGATATTATCGTTATTCTCAAACCTGCTACCGAACAGTCAATCGAAGATGAGCAACTTAACCCCAATAAGAAATGGGTTAAGATATCGATATCGGATAACGGACCGGGTATTCCGTTGGAGATGCAAGAGAAGGTTTTTGTGCCTAACTTCACCACCAAGAATACTGGTGCAGGACTTGGAATGCCTATATCGAAGAATATCGTAGAAGGAAGTGGTGGAAAAATATGTTTCCAAACATCTGAAAAAGGTACCACATTTTTTGTGTATTTGAGAAAAAAGTAGTACCTTTGCACCCGATATCCAATTAATCAATTGCCAATAGTCCATTGCCAATAGCCAATAACCAATCGCCAAAAATAAAAACAACCAAATAAAAACTACTACAATGAAAGTCGCAGACATCATGCAGCATCTTGCTGCGAAGCATCCAGGCGAGGCAGAGTACTTGCAAGCCGTAGAAGAAGTTCTCGTATCTATCGAGGAAGTGTACAACCAACATCCTGAGTATGAGAAAGCCAAAATCGTAGAGCGTATGGTGGAGCCAGATCGTATCTTCACCTTCCGTGTTACATGGGTAGATGACCAAGGTGAAGTTCAAACCAACCTCGGTTACCGTGTGCAGTTTAACTCAGCTATTGGCCCTTACAAGGGCGGATTGCGTTTCCATAAGGCAGTTAACCCATCTATGCTCAAGTTCTTGGGCTTCGAGCAAACCTTCAAAAACGCGCTTACAACATTGCCAATGGGCGGTGCCAAGGGTGGTTCTGACTTCGATCCAGTAGGTAAGTCAGATGCAGAGATTATGCGTTTCTGCCAAGCGTTTATGCTCGAATTGTGGCACAATATCGGTGTAGATACCGATGTACCTGCAGGTGACGTAGGTGTAGGTGGCCGCGAGATCGGTTTCCTCAATGGTATGTACCAAAAACTCGCTCGTCAATACCACACTGGCGTTTTGACAGGTAAAGGTATGACTTGGGGTGGCTCTATCCTCCGTCCAGAGGCTACTGGTTACGGTGCATTGTATTTCACCGAGCACCTTCTCCACGAGGCAGGCAAATCTATCGAGGGTAAGACGGTGGCTATCTCTGGTTTCGGCAACGTAGCTTGGGGTGCAGCGCAAAAGGCTACTGAGCTTGGTGCGAAGGTAGTGGCTATCTCTGGTCCTGATGGCGTATGCGCTATCCCAGAGGGTATCACTGCTGAGATGATTGATTATATGCTCGAGATGCGTTCAAGCAACCGCAATAAGGTGCAAGATATGGCAGATAAGTTCCCAGAGAAGGCACAATTCACAGCGGGCAAGAAAGCTTGGTCAGTACCTTGCGATATCGCTCTCCCATGTGCGTTCCAAAACGAGCTCAGCGAGGACGATGCTAAGGAATTGAAGGCTAACGGCTGCTGGTGCTGCTGCGAGGTAAGTAACATGGGTTGCCAACCTGGCGCTATCCACTATTTCCAACACAACGGCGTGCTCTTTGCTCCTGGTAAGGCAGTAAACGCAGGTGGTGTGGCTACTTCTGGTTTGGAGATGACACAAAACTGCGAGCACCTCAGTTGGACCGCACAAGAGGTAGATGCACGTTTGCACCATATCATGGAGTCTATCCACGAGCAATGTGTGAAGTTCGGTCGCCAAGCCGATGGCACTATCGACTACGTGAAGGGTGCTAATATCGCTGGCTTCATGAAGGTGGCACAAGCCATGCTCGAGCAAGGAATTGTGTAAAATATAATCAACAACAAAAACAACATAAACCAACAACCATTGCGCGAGAAACAACACATCTCGCGCTCAAAGAAATATAACTCCTGCCGCGGGGGTGAGTTGTTCCCCCGCGGAATGTTGTTGAATGAAGTTGTTAAAGTTGTTGTTAATAAAAATATTTCGTTGTATTTATGTATACTGATTTCCAGAAACATTTACAAACAATCCTGTCTGATATCAAGGAGGCAGGATTGTATAAAAACGAACGAGTGATTATCACTCCCCAATCATCTGCTATTCAGGTGGAAGGCGGCAAAAAAACACCCCACGGAGCAGGCTCCGTCGGGGACCCCGTTGATGTGATCAACTTCTGTGCCAACAACTACCTCGGTCTTGCAGACAACCAAGAACTCATCCAGGCTGCTAAAGACCGCATGGATGCGCGTGGCTATGGTATGGCATCTGTACGCTTTATCTGCGGTACACAAGACACCCACAAGCAACTAGAGCAAGCTATCTCCGACTTCTTCGGCACTGAGGACACTATCCTCTATGCCGCTTGCTTTGATGCCAATGGCGGACTCTTCGAGCCACTATTGACCGAGCAAGATGCGATTATCTCCGATGCGCTCAACCACGCCTCCATTATTGACGGTGTGCGCCTCTGCAAAGCCGTGCGTTATCGCTATGCGAATGGTGATATGGCAGACCTCGAGGAGCAATTGAAGAAGGCGCAAGACCAACGCTTCCGTATCATTGCTACCGATGGTGTGTTCTCTATGGACGGTAATGTCTGCCCACTCGATAAGATCTACGAGTTGGCACAAAAATACGACGCCCTTGTCATGGTGGACGAGAGCCACTCTGCAGGTGTAGTTGGTAAGACTGGTCACGGTGTAACCGAGCGCTACAACCTCATGGGTAAGATTGAGATTATTACAGGTACTTTGGGTAAGGCCTTCGGTGGTTCAGTAGGTGGTTTCACTACAGGTAAGAAAGAAATTATTGATCTGCTCCGTCAACGCAGCCGTCCATATCTGTTCTCCAACTCTATTCCTCCGCTGATTGCTGCGGCTGGATTGAAGACCTTTGAGATTTTGACTCGCAGTAATGAGTTGCAAGACCGTTTGCACGCCAATACCGAGTACTTCATCAGCAAGATGAAAGCAGCAGGCTTTGACATTAAGCCTACTGAGTCTGCTATCTGTGCGGTGATGTTGTACGATGCACGACTCAGCCAAGAGTTCGCTGCTGCATTGCAAGAGGAGGGTATCTATGTGACGGGCTTCTACTACCCAGTAGTGCCACAAGGCCAAGCGCGTATCCGCGTACAACTCTCTGCTGCTCATACACAAGAGCAATTGGATAAGGGTATCGCAGCCTTCATCAAAGTCGGCAAAGCCCTCAAGGTCCTTGAGTAAGTTATAACTAATCACTCATAGTCCATACTTAAAAAGCGCATTGCCCTCATGGTGATGCGCTTTTTAAGTATATTATTAGGTGCTGATGTAATAAAATACAACAAACTCTTGCATAATTCATGATTTTTCACTACCTTTGCGCCCAAATTGGAAAATAGTGTAGAGTGGTGTAGAACAGTGTAGAATAGTGTACAATTGCTACACAACGCTAAACAATTCTACACAATCGCTACACAACACTAAACAATTCTGAACAAAAAACGATATGAAAGCCTTAGTAAAACGTTATGCAGAGCCAGGGCTCTGGATGGAAGAAGTGCCAATGCCTCAAGTAGGCGTGAATGATGTACTCATCAAAGTTACCAAAGCCGCTATCTGCGGTACCGACTTGCACATGTACAAATGGGACGAATGGTCACAAAGTCACTGTACCCCTCCATATATCATGGGTCATGAGTTTGTGGGCGTAGCCGTAGAGGTAGGTCCTGGTGTTCGTGGCGTGAAAGTGGGTGACCGCGTGACTGCCGAAGGTCATATCGTCTGCGGTACTTGCCGCAACTGCCGTCGTGGCATGGGACACGTTTGCGAAAACTCACTCTCTGTGGGTATCTTCGGCAAAGATGGTGCCTTTGCAGAGTATGTGACTATCCCAGAAAGCAATATCGTGCATATCCGTCCTGAGATTCCAGACGACTTTGCTGCTATCATGGATCCATTCGGCAATGCTACCCATACCGCATTGGCTTTCCCTCTCTTGGGCGAGGATGTGCTCATCACAGGTGCTGGCCTCATTGGTACCATGGCTGCGGGTATCTGTCGCTACGCAGGAGCGAAGAATATCGTGGTAACTGACCTCAACGAGCAACGCCTCGAGATTGCCAAGAAGATGGGTGCAACCATCACCGTCAATGGCTCCAAAGGCGAGACCGTAGAGGGTGCGATGAAGCAATTAGGTATCCGCGGTTTTGATATAGGATTAGAGATGTCGGGTGCGCCAGCAGCGTTCAACGATATGATAGCACACATGTATAAGGGCGCGAACATTGCACAGTTGGGCATTCTGCCAAGCGACACGAAAGTGAATTGGTCGGATATCATCTTCAATGCTTTGACCATAAAAGGTATCACAGGTCGCCGTATGTGGGAGACATGGTATCAGATGGAGCAAATGCTGGTAGGTGGTCTAGATCTTAGCCCAGTGATTACGCACCGTTTCCACTTTGACGACTTCCAAAAGGGCTTCGATGTGATGCTCAGCGGACAATGTGGCAAGGTGTTGCTTGAGTGGTAATATGGTGTAGAGTGTAAGGTGTAGGGTGTAAAGTGTAAAGGCAAGATTAAAGGCAAGAATATATGAAAAGAGTATTTATCAGTTTAATCTGTTTGTGTCTAGCATTGGTGGCATGGGCACAGAATGATGAGTTCGTTCAATATCAGTTGGATAACGGTTTGACCGTCTATCTATGGGAGGATCACGACCAACCTGATGTACAAGGTTGGACGGTTACACGTGCAGGTTCGATAGATGAGCCAGCCAACGCTACGGGCTTAGCGCACTACTTGGAGCACATGCTCTTCAAGGGTACCGATCGTATTGCCGCGTTGGATTGGGAGAAAGAGAAACCTCTCTATGAACAAATCATCGCTCTCTACGATACCTTGGCACTCACTACCGATGCTAAGGCACGCGAAGCGGTGCAACTGCGTATCAACGAAGTATCGTTGGAGGCTGCTCAATATGCTGCACCTGACGAGTTTTCCAATTTAGTTCAAGGTATTGGTGGTGAAGGACTCAATGCCTACACGGCCTACGATGTCACCTGCTATATGAACTCTTTTCCTGCCTATCAGATGGAGCGTTGGCTCACGTTGTATGCAGATCGTTTGACCAATCCTGTTTTCCGTTCGTTCCAAGCGGAGTTGGAGAATGTGTTTGAGGAGTACAATATGTATCTTGATGACAACTCTACTCACTCACGTAATTTTATCTTCGGACATCTCTATGAGGGACACGCTTACGCACGCGATATTATTGGTTACCCAGAAGACTTGAAAAATCCGAAACTGCGTCAGTTGATTGATTTCTACAATACGTGGTATGTACCTAATAATATGGCACTTATTTTGGTGGGTGATTTTGATATTGAGGCTACCAAGCCATTGATTGAGAAGACTTTTGGTAAGTTGCAATACCGTGCGTTGCCAGAGAGAACCGTTTATCCTACTACGGCATTTACACAAGACGAGCGTTATAGTGCTAAATTGGGCTATATGCCAGAGTTGTATATCGCATACAATGGTGTGCCAGTGGGCGATAAAGATGAGTTGCTCTTGGAATTCTTGGGCGAGATTCTCTCTAACTCCATGCAGATTGGTTTGTTGGACGAGCTCACCTTAGACAACAAACTCATGTACGCAGGCGCAGTCACCGATGCGCGTCGCGATCAAGGTAGATTCATTGTGGTAGCTATACCTTATATGGATGCAGAAACGCAAACATATACTTCGCTCAAAGAGACAGAGAAACTCGTCAACGATGCTATCCAACAATTGGTTAATGGCAACATTTCAGAGGAATTGGTAGAGGCAGTTCGCCAAAATTACTATCAAGAGTTTGACCGCACTATGGAGTATCCAGAGATGAAAGTGCAACTCTTGCAGAATGCATTCACCTACCAACAGTCTATTGAAGAGATGTTGCAGTTGAAAGAGCAAGTGGCTGCCATTACGATGGATGATCTTAAAAACGCAGCTAAGAAGTATCTTGGAGCACCTAAGAAGACATTTGAGATTGAGGAGGGTACGCCTAAGAAAGATAAATTGCCAAAACCAAAAATCAAATCGTTGGATTCGCCAAAGGGTGAATCGGCTTATTGCCAATACTTTGAGTCTATTCCAGCAGGCAAACTCGCTCCTACTTTCATTGACTTCTCCGATATTGATCAAGACCGTTTCTACGAGGGTGTAAATGTGTATTGCACGCCTAATACTAAGAACCATATCTTCTCGCTTCGTTTGAAATATGGTGTTGGTACCTACGAGCAACCCCTCTTGGAGTATGCCGCTTCGTTGATGAACATGGCTGGTATCAAAGGTACACCGGGTATGAAACCTGCTGAGTTCCGTGCACAGTTGGCTAAGTTAGGCGGTAAGTGCAGCTACTCTGTAAGCGATAGCTACTTCTATGTAGATGTGGAGGGTAACGAGGAGAATTTGATGAAGATTGTAGAGTTGGTGAATTTGCATCTGATGTTCCCTAATTTTGATTCAGAGAACGATATGCTCATCAACAATATCAAGGGTCAAGAGTATTCTGCTCGCCAAGTGGAGCAACGCAATACCGACATTGTAGCAGATGCTGCGTTTGACTATGTGCGCTATGGCGAGAACTCGCCTTATATCAAGCGTCCACTTCTTATGGAAGATGTATTGCAATTGACTCCATCGCAGTTGGTAGGTGTTTTGCACCAAATCCAAAACTATGAGTTGGAGATTCACTATGCAGGTGCTCTGCCAGCGTTGGAGGTGAAGAATATCCTTTATAGCAAACTGTCTATCAACTCCAACGTGCGTCCTTCTCAATCACCTGTGGAGCGCCCTGTAGTGCCAATTACGGAGGATAAGATATACTTCTTACCTGATGCTTCTATGCAACAAGCCAAAGTATATTTCCTCATTGATGGCGAACCATACGCAGTGAAAGATGCGGTGAATTATATGGCATTCAATGAGTATTTTGGAGGTGGTTTCTCAGGTCTAGTGATGAATGAGATTCGTGAGAAACGCTCTATGGCATACAACGCTTACGGCCATTTCTCTCGCCCACCTAAACAAGGTCAGATGACTAAGTTCACGGGCTATGTGGGTACACAGTCTGACAAAGTGCTTGATGCGATTGATGTGTATATGAGTTTGTTGGATTCTATGCCACAATACCCAGAGACTATTGAGAATATCCGTACCATATTGCGCCAATCGGTATTGTCCAACAAACCTACCTTCCGAAGCAAAAGCCAACGCTTGACTGCTAATATGATGTTGGGTTATAAGGTCGATCCTGCTATGTTGCAAGTGCGTGATATTCAACGCTTGACATTTGATAATATATTGTCTTTCTATCAATCACACGTACAGGGCAAACCTATCACCGTATTGATTATGGGTGACCCAGGATTGATTGACCAAAAACAACTGAAAGCCAAGTATGGCAAAATAACCAAACTCTCTAAATCAAAATTGTTTAGTAATTAAATGCACAAATCTGGTTTTGTAAATATAGTAGGTAATCCCAATGTGGGCAAATCCACATTGATGAACGTATTGGTGGGTGAGCGCCTTTCGATTATCACATCGAAGGCGCAGACCACTCGCCACCGAATCATGGGTATCGTCAATGGTGATGATTTCCAAATGGTGTACAGCGACACTCCGGGCGTATTGCAGCCTAATTATAAACTCCAAGAGCAGATGTTGGAGTTCTCCCGTTCTGCGCTTGTGGACGCTGACGTGCTGCTTTATGTGACGGATGTGCAGGACAATCCCGACAAGAATGCTGACTTCCTTGATAAGGTGAAGCGAATCAAGGCAAAGGTATTTTTGATTATCAATAAGATTGACCTGACGACTCAAGAGACATTGGAGCAGTTGGTGGAGTATTGGCATCGTGTTTTGCCAGAGGCTACAGTGTTCCCTATCTCTGCGCAGCAAAAGTTCGGCACAGACCAACTTTTTGCGGCTATTCGCGAAGCGTTGCCAGAGTGCCCACCATTCTTCCCAAAGGACCAATTGACCGATAAGTCGTCGCGATTCTTTGTGGACGAGATGATCCGCGAGAAGATTCTCTTGAACTATGATAAGGAGATTCCTTATAGTGTTGAAGTAGAGGTCGAGACGTTCCACGATGAGGAGCCTGATGAGCAACACCCAGAGGGTATCATTCGCATTGGTGCAGTCATTTATGTAGAGCGTGATAGCCAGAAGGGTATTATTATTGGCAAGGGTGGCAAAGCCCTAAAACGCGTGGGTACACAAGCCCGAAAAGAGATAGAGTCTTTCTTCGGCAAACCTGTCTTCTTGCAACTCTTTGTCAAGGTGGACAAAGATTGGCGCTCATCGCAGACACGCCTTCGCCATTATGGATACGATTTGAATTAGTTTAGTGGACGGCGCAAAGCGCCTATAGGTTAGAGGTTAAAGGCGAAAGGTTAGAGGCTAGGATATAAAAAATGCTCCCCAACGGGAGCATTTTTTATGGTGTAGAGTGTAGGCTGTTGGGTGTAAAGTGTAAAGTGTAAAGTGTAAGGTGTAAAGGCAGGGGGGAGAGTGTAAAGGCAGGGGTTATACAAAGCAGTAACATACACGGAAACCACAAAGATATAATGCCAATGCGGCAGCAGCGATAATTATTAGAATAGCTGCAATCGCGATGGCCCATTTGTTGCCTTTGGTGAGTTTTTTGATTTTAGCATGAGGGTCTTTCATCTTGACGATAGGGTATTGCGCTTTCTCAGTCAGTGTGTTGCCAAATAATACATTGACAATAGCATCGGCGTTGATGGCCCAACCGTTGGCGTTCAGCAGCGGAGCCAAATTGCGCTTGCGCAGTTTCATCCATGCCAAAATCATTGATGGACCAGAGACGACTAATAGCAATGAAATGATTGCTACTGGTAATGCCCACCATGCTGTGGTAGCGATACTCTTTACTCCTGTTGCCAAACTGGTCAGGAAACTGCCAATATATCCTACAGCCATACCGATGGCAGCGAAGATACCGGCGAACTTAGCAATGTCGAATGGTGCAGGGGCTGCTGCTTTATCGGTGGTCTTAGGAGTGGATTGCAGTTTTGAAGTCAGTTCAGCAAACGATTTGTTTTCTTTCTCGGCTGCCGATTTGGTGATTAGTCCACTGATCCAGTCTCCTAGTTTGCGGTAAGGACTCCAAAAGGCTTGTCCGATAGATATTGGGTTGTCAATGATTTTTACTACTTCGGCCTCCCAATCACGTCCTTGGCGGTCGTAGAAGAGAGCGTTTTTACCCACTTTCAAGTTGCGTATGTCGCCTACTGTCATAGCTGCTACGATCTGCATAGTTTGTCCAGTAGCGTGGTGCTTGCAATTGCAGTAGATAAGGAACATGCCGCTATCGGGTGCTTGTGTGTTGTGCTTAGCCATATCGTTCACTTTCAAGCAGAGGTTACATGCACGTTGGTCAATGACCAAGGTTCCTGCTTGGAAGATAGCCCAAGGACTTTCGTTGTCTGCACCGCGACCCAATAATGCTTTGCTGCGGTGAGCGTAGAAGTCTTGAAATGACACGAAGTTACGCAATAGAGTCACAAAGTCACGGCAGAGTAGGAGTAGTTTCTCCAATGGTTGGTATTGTGCTTTGGCATTGGCTAGAGCTGCGGCATTAGCTGCTTCAGCAGCAGCTTTGCCTGCCTCATAGTCTGCTATTTGCTTGCCCATCTCCACCAATTGCTCTTCGGTCAGTCCGGGTGCTGCGGCATCAGCGGGTAGGGTAGCCAGACCTAATGCCTGCAACTTAGCGGTTTGATAATATGCTGCGTATGCGTCTTTGCAAGCCTTGTATG
Source organism: Paludibacteraceae bacterium (assembly GCA_045587145.1). Classification (GTDB taxonomy): domain Bacteria; phylum Bacteroidota; class Bacteroidia; order Bacteroidales; family Paludibacteraceae; genus Colicola. The sequence goes on along the minus strand of JAZNBO010000007.1, from coordinate 12,394 downwards.
CTGCTATCACGTCGGCAGTGTATGGAGCATCGGGCGCGCTTTGTGCCTCAATGGTAGCACTTGCAATGGCTGCTTTGACTGCTTCTAAAGTCACTACGTTATCTGTTGCTAATGGGGTTGCTATAGCGAGCAATGCCTCGTCTGCGATGTCGGTCAATGCCAAAGCAGCTTTGCCCTCGAATAGTACTTGTGGATCACGTAGCACTTGACATAGCCATGTGGCTGCACTCATCACATCGGCAATGTGAATTTTGCTGTCACCGTTATTGTCCAAGTGTTGCAAACTCTCATCAGGAATCTCTAAGCCAGAGACAGGGCATGCCAGTACAGCCCATAGTTTCTCGTCTAATTCAGACAGATGCTGAATGTCTCGCCCGTTTTTAATGACTACGCGCGTATTGCCGCCGATATTGGCGTATGTCCAAGTGTGTTTTGCCATAATTATAATGGGTTTTAATGTAAAATTCACAAAATCGCTGCAAAAGTACAAAAATATTTGCATATATACAAAAAAAGTTGTACCTTTGCGCGCTTTTTTGTGGGCAGACCATTAATAATGTTCGCTCGCGCGAGAAAAAAGCAGAATTGAATGTTTAACTTTTAATCGGATAACGATAATGGAGTCCGGTTGCCGGCATCCGGTTGCCAAATCAAGTCTCTGTTACTGGTTATCCACCCAACTTGCTAATTATGGCAGAAAATCTTTCACTCCAGAACTTCGACTGGGAGGCATTTGAGAACGAAGCTCAAGGCAAACAAAACGAAGAAATTCTTGCTAAGTACGATGCTACCCTCAACGCGATCAAGGATCAAGAGGTTGTAGAAGGTACTGTTATTTCAATCAACAAACGTGAGGTAGTTGTAAACGTAGGTTACAAGTCAGACGGTATCGTTCCTGCTACTGAGTTCCGCTACAACCCAGATCTTAAAGTGGGTGATACCGTTGAGGTATATGTAGAGAGCCAAGAGGACAAGAACGGTCAACTCGTACTTTCTCACAAAGAGGCTCGCGCTGCTCGTAGCTGGGACCGCGTTAATGAGGCTCTTGATAACAACGAAGTGGTTAAGGGTTATGTTAAGTGCCGTACTAAGGGCGGTATGATCGTTGATGTATTGGGTACAGAGGCATTCTTGCCAGGTAGCCAAATCGATGTTAAGCCTATCCACGACTATGACATCTTCGTTGGTAAAACAATGGAGTTCAAGATTGTTAAGGTTAATCCTGACTTCCGCAATGTAGTTGTTTCTCACAAGGCTCTCATCGAGGCTGAGCTCGAGAACCAACGTAAAGAGATTATTTCTCACCTTGAGAAGGGTCAAGTACTTGAAGGTACTGTTAAGGCAGTTATGCCATACGGTGTATTCATGGATCTTGGTGGCGTAGATGGTTTGATTCACATTACTGACCTCAGTTGGGGTCGCGTTAGCAATCCTAACGAGATCGTTAAAGAGGGTGACAAGATCAACGTGGTTATCCTTGACTTCGATGATGAGAAGAAGCGTATTGCTCTCGGCTTGAAGCAACTCACTCCTCACCCATGGGAGGCACTTGGTGCTGACATCAAGGTAGGTGATAAGATCGCAGGTAAGGTAGTTGTTATGGCTGACTACGGAGCATTCGTAGAGGTTGCTCCTGGTGTAGAGGGTCTTATCCACGTTAGTGAGATGAGCTGGAGCCAACACCTCCGTTCTGCAAATGACTTCTTGAAGGTAGGTCAAGAGATCGAGGCTGTTATTTTGACACTCGACCGCGACGAGCGCAAGATGTCTCTTGGTTTGAAGCAACTCAAGAACAATCCTTGGGAGACTATCGATACCAAGTATGCTGTAGGTACTCGTCACTTTGCTAAGGTTCGCAACTTCACCAACTTCGGTGTATTTGTTGAGATCGAGGAAGGCGTTGACGGTTTGATTCACATCAGCGACCTCAGCTGGACCAAGAAGATCAAACACCCTAACGAGTTTACTCAAATCGGTGCTGAGATCGAGGTTCTTGTACTTGAAATCGATAAGGAGAACCGTCGTCTCTCTTTGGGTCACAAGCAACTCGAGGACAATCCTTGGGAGGAGCTCGCTGTTAAGTACGGCGTAGAGACTATCGTTGAGGGTAAAGTAGTTGAGCTTACCGATAAGGGTGCTACTGTTGTTTTGGAAGAGGGCGTTGAGGGCTTCTGCACTGCACGTCATCTTTTGAAAGAGGATAAGTCTGCTGTTGCAGTAGGTGACACATTGAACTTCAAGGTGATTGAGTTCAACCGTGACGCTAAGCGTATCCTTCTCTCACACCTCCGCACTTGGGAGGAGCGCAAAGAGGCTCCTGTTAAAGAGGTGAAGGTTAAGAAGGAGAAAGAGGCACAACCAGAGTTGCCAAAGATGGAGAAAACCACTCTTGGTGATTTAGGTGCTTTGGCTGACTTGCACGCTTCTATGGCAGCTGCTGAGAAACCAGCAAAGAAAGCTACCAAGAAAGCTGCTAAGGCAGAAGAGGCTGCTGAGTAATCGGTATCTCTAATTGATATGAAGAGTGTGTCAGAATGCTGACACACTCTTTTTTTTGCCCCTCGCCGATACCCGATACCCCATCGCCTCCTGACCTAATTCTTCTTCGCGTTGTAGGACTCAATGGTTTTAGACTGAATGATGACAGCCGTGTCACCTCGGGTGAGCGATCGGCTTTCGGTGGTGATGGTGCGTGTGACGTTGCACGAGGTAAGTCCTAATGCCATCGCGATGGCTGTGGCGATTGCCAAAGCTAGGTACTTGATTGCCTTGAAAAGGCGTTCTTTCTGAATGTCAGTTAACTGTTTCATGGGTGTAGATAAACCCAAATCGGTCATTAGATCGTAACTAGTTCCAAATATGGACGTCAACATTGACTTTTGCATGTTATCAATCCTTTTTGGCATCTTTTTCACCTCTTTTCAGTCGCATAGCTCGCTATGCTCCTTCAAAGTAGGTCGCCATTTTTGAGCATGCCTGAGGCTTTTAGTTCGCGACGGAAGCATTCCAGCAGTCCTTCTCGGCGATAGGGGCATGATTCACGTTGGATGGAGATGAAGACTTTCTGAGCATATTCCTCATGGCGCAGCAAGTCGCGAACCTCGAATAGGAGGTCCTCGGCATCAGGCGGTGGCATGGCTGCATGGGCAAATATATGGTTCAGGTAGTCTTGCATGTGTCTTCTGGAATTTGTCTGCAAAATTACAGAAAACTTATGAATCCTGCAAGCATTTTCGCAGAAAAAGTTTTCAACTATACTGCCAAAATTGTAGTATAGTCGTAAATTAACCAAAAATTTATTGAAACGGCTAATTGAACCAATTAAACCAATGTAAATGCGGATCCAATCGCCAATTCCCCTCTCCTTGCCTTTACACCCTACACTCTACACCTCAACCTCCACAGATACACTGCCGTCAAGGCAAGCAAAAAGAGCATTGCTCCAAGGTCAAGTTCGAGTGACATGTATTCTTCGCGATCGGGCACACCAGGGCTACGTTGCGGTTTTGTGGTACCATAACTACCAGATTCATATAGTTCATCTGCCAACACGCCTCCTTCCAATCTCGATGCTGAGGTTTGGAATTGTCCACGAGGGCAGTGATATTCTAGCGACCAAGTGCCTTGAGTAGTAGATATAGTCTCATGCCCCATAGAATAGGTATTCACCGAAGAAAATGGCAAATCACTTGTTTGTGTCTTAGGGCAGTAATAGGCTAAAAGTTGTTGTGGCAATAAGGCTAACCACAGAAGTGCAACTATGAATGGAATTGTTCTCATGTCTGTGATTATTTGATGAGTTTATATATCTGCCCGCATGCAGCTACAATATATGCACCTTGTGTAAGATAGGATAAGTTCATGCTACCTGATGATTGTTCGAGTGCGTGGGTTTGAACGATATGTCCATGTATATCGTATAGGCATAGAAGTTCGCCTATCTGCGCGTTAGCATAGCAGAGCGTATTATTGGTGTACCAACAGCTAAAATCGGCTGATGTGGTAGGCAATAGGGTAGGTGTGTTGTTTCCATTAGAATCCTCGGGCGAATAATGCAGCAACACTTGGAATCGATGTGCATTGGTGCTATTAGGCTGAGCAGTGAAGCTGTATTTCATGCCCTCTGAAAGCGGCAATACAGTATCGTATGCTAAATCACGCAAATAGAGCGTAGCTCCCTGCAGCGCACTAAAATAGAGTGTATAAAGCGTATCTGCGCCTGTTGTCAAACCGATATACATGCTATCTATATCGTTGGCAAAGGATACTTCCATCTCACCAAAGTTCTCCGAGGTGTAGATATTGAGTTGGTTCTCTGCCAAGATGTTTGGGCTATCGTAGCCATTGTCATATTCTCTAGAGCAATCAGGGTGTTCGATGATATACATGCGGTCGCCTCCCGATGTGGCTCCTGTAGCATGGATTCGTAGGCGTCGTAGCGCATGATGGTATGCAGGTGCTCGCATGGGGCGATTCATGTCCTTTTCGCGTATGAGTGTTAAATCATCATAGTCGCCTCCGAAGTTCCAAATATGCTTACGGTAATCAAGCTTCAGTCGCGTGATGCTGTTGCCTTCCTTGCGAGCAATATAAATGCCCTGCATAGAGGGGACAACAATCTGGTCATCTTCATGCAAGAATTTTGCTCCCAAAGCAGGAATAGCATAGTAGTGACCTGGCGACGAATCGCGTGCGACAGGCGTACCCGCATATTGGTTATTAAGTGACCCTTGCCATTGGTTCCATGACCCAGAGTTAAACAGGTAGAATGTTTTATTTATCAAGTCGTCAGGATCCTTCCAATCGTCCTCTGTAAAAGTGGTTAGGTTAATAGGAGCAAGATAGCTATTGACAAAGAGGTTGTCACCCTGCATACTATTACTGCCATTCGTGTAGGTGAAGTCCACCGTATGGTTGCGGCGAATGAGTTGACCTGTCCATGAGCGCACTACATCGGGGTAACGCTGTGTGATGGTATATCCAGCAAAGGGTTCTAATGTTATTGAGCCCTTCATTTCGACCCAACCGTCCGCTTCGCTCCAATGATAGAACCAAGTGTTGGCATCAATGTCGAATGCCACATCATCTGCTGGTGCTCCTACATACTGCCAAATAGCATCGCGATTGGTTTGCTGTCCTGATGGGGGAATGGCTGTGGAGGTATAATTGACCGTCACGTAAGGTTCGCACGCTGGTTGAAAATCAGGCGATATGCGTAGGAATCCTGCGCCGTCTGGAGTGGACTCGATGACGATGCGGTCTGCCTCGTTGGCTTCGAAGCAAGTACTATCTTTCTTGTATAGTCCATTCTCTCCGATGGTTAGTCCACCTGTGGGCTTGATATGCAGTTTGCTACCTGGCTCCATCTCTATGCTGTATGCCAATCCTTCTCTTTTTGCGATCTCAGCTGTTTTGTTCTTGCGGATAAGTACTGCCTCGTCGCGCATAGGAAAACGCTGGATACTCCAGTTCTCGTTGTCAAACCATTGTTTATTGCCCGTGGTGTCATTAAACACTACCACTCCGCTGGCTTTCAAGCGCAATGCTGCTGGCACCGCGGTGTAATTGTCATCCAGCGGCACATTACGATTGAGGATATTGCTACCCGATGCCAATCGATAAGCTCCATTTTCATACACGTGTGCGGTTGGGTCAAGGTGCTGATTAGGATCGATTGCATCGTAATTAGCGAAAGAATATACGTAGAGCGAGTGCGTCGTTTCGGACGCTACATACAGATTGCCAGCATAGTCGAATGCGAGCGCGCCAATAGAGGCAGAGTCTCCTCCGTTGATAGGAATGTCGCATAGATGATCAATGCCAAAACCATACCACTCATTGCGCCACTCGGGGAAAACGTCTTGGTATTTGATAGCAAACACATGTACTGTACCTGTCTTATCTGATCCGACTGCCAGGAAGGCACTGGTGCTGTAGCGACCACCTTTTTCGTGGTACGCAATAACGCCGCCGATACCCTTGGTCTCGACATAATCATCCTCGGCTACCGTATAATGAGGAGTGGCATCCTCAATCACATGGTCACCAAACAAAATCTGCGCCCACCACCAAGGTGCGTATTGTACGCCATTTTGTTCGCGACGTGGACGTTTAGCTATATCCAACTGAAACTCCTCTTCAGGCACATCGCTATTGCCGTAGTTGCCCACATGAATATGTCCTAGTACGGGATATACATTGATGCTTGCAGGCGATGCATCTGTGTTATACTGCGTGGTCCAGATACCCCCTCGCCCGTGAACCAATAGGTCGTTGTCGGGATAAGCCCAATGCGAAAGGTTGTTATCAGACCTTCCCTCCGCTTTTTTCAGTGTATCTTCTGGTGTAAAGAACTGTACAGCTTTATCGTAGGCTATATCATCATCTGTCTGCGTGAGTTTGTATAATTTGCCAGTAGCACCACCATCTACTAGGTTGGCACCATTGATTATATATAGATTGCCTTTTGTATCAAAGGTTATAGAATTAGCATTCGTAATTTCGTTGACACCAGCGACTACATTGTCTGACAATGATCCCGTAAGTACACCAGCATCTTCTTTGTGGGGTTGCATCTGATAAACGGCTGTTGCGTTGAGACCATCCGACACAGAATTGATAGTAGATTTCGCAAAATAGACACGATTATTTGCTGGATTGACAGCGATGCGGTGCATAAACCAGCGTTGATTGGTTAGCTCGACCTCGCTCGTTGTGGGGAAACGCCAACCGTCTGGAATATAACTCTTCGCGCCTGCACCTAACTTTCGGAAAGGTGTGGCCTCATTAGCCATATCGGGGTCATAGACTACAATACCTGCGTCATACACATTGTCGCTTGTTCCTGAAATGCTATTCGGAGCGTTGGCGACATAGATGCGTCCAAAGAATTCTGACTCGGGGTTGTTGTCAATAGCGATGCCTTGAGGGCAGCGGAAGTTGTTGTCTTCAAATACTTTTTGTATTTCTGTTCGTTTAGTGTTCCTCAATTCGACCGACCAGGACATATTCTGATAGGCACGGTTATTCGTGATAAGAGGTAATTCGTATTTCGTGAGTTTGATGGAGTGTGTTCCTGGTTGGATAGGTCCTTCGATGGTCATAAAGCCAGCTTCGTGACGCCATACCACGGTGTCCTTTTGATATCCAACTACGGTGTTGTTTTCGATGATTTCATCGGTGAAAATGTGTAAAGAATCATGGTAGAAGACCAATCGACCGCTGATAGATTGCACATTGGTGGAAAAGGTGAATGTATATTCGCCCGTCTCATCATTGAGCGAGGAATATAGCGAGTGGGCATATACGCGCAAATCACTTGCAGCAGCATTAAGCGAACGAGAGTCCGATGCGTATCCCCAAATAGCGGATAGTATCGATATAATAAGGCATTTAACGAATCTATTCATAATCATCTTAACAGCTATAATGTACTGAAAGTGTCTTTGTAAAAAATATAGGGCTGTCATGCGACAGCCCTATACATTGTATTTAAATTTTTAAGACTGTGTCTTTACATATTTGGTTCATATTACCAACCTGGGTTTTGACCGATTGCTGGGTTCAAAACGCTTTGGCTTGATGGGATAGGAGCAAGGTAGTGCTTCTCTTCGAACTTACGAACGTAAGTATCGTTGAGATCAATATAACCCTCTGCATCGCGCTTCACTTGGTCAGCACCTGGCCATGAAGCATCAATCCATGCGCCCTTGGTTTGATCAGGATACTTCTCTGTATCGAGCTTATCCAATTGGTGCCAACGGATGAGTGACCAATAGCGATCATTATTATCGAACATCAACTCTACGCGACGCTCACGACGTACCTCCCAAATCAAATCGCTAACGCCCATATTGTTTGCAGGGTCGCCTTGTAGTTTGAGATCAGGCATACCAGCGCGAGCACGTAGTTTGTTGATTGAAGTGGTAGCTGCTGCTGTCTCGCCGAGCTCAGCGCAAGCCTCTGCGTGGGTAAGAAGAATCTCAGCCAACCAGAAGAGAGGGCAGTCTGTTACGTTACCAGTAGTAGATTGACGCAATCCCGAAGGAGTCTCTGGCTCGTCGAACTTGAGGATACCATAACCAGTAGTAACAGTATTCTCGGCTGCACCAATTTGTCCAGGAACGCCCTCATAACGAGCGCGGTTGTTACCTACGTAGCAGAGGTAGCCGTCGATTTGTTGAGCAAGGCGTGGGTCACGTGCCTCCAAGAGGTGATAGATAACTGGTTTGCCAGCATCATAACCCTCGGTACCGAGAACGCCCTTGTCATCACCTGTTGGGAGAGAACCATCTTTCATCAAGTAAGTGTTGAACGCTGCTTTGCTCATACCATTTGTTGGAGTAGAACCACAGCAGTAGTCTTGGGTAGCGTGGCGAAGAATGTCTTGTACATAATTTTTGTACATAATCATCTCTTTGTTGCCTGCGAGTTCAAGAGAGTTGTAGTTAGCGCGGTAACCCTCTGCGCCTGGAGTCAACTCAAACTCACCGCTATTGATAATAGCCTCAGCAGCAGCCTTAGCCTCTTTCAAATACTTCTCAGCGCGCGCCTCATCGTTCTTGTGGTACTTAGCGTAAGTACCCTCGAACAAACAGATTTGTGCTTTGATAGCTTGCGCTACATATACGTTGTAAGCAGTACGAGAAGATGCATTCTTGCTGCCCATATTCTCAACGGCGTAGTTGAGGTCATCGAGCATCTTGTCCATTACATCGTTGCGATTTTGACGTGGACCGTAAAGGATGTCTTGATCCTCAGTACTGAGAGAATGATCTACCCAGTAGCAGTCACCGAACTTACGTACAACGCAGAAGTGTTGCCATGCGCGGTAGAGACGACCGAGAGACTGATAATATGCCATTGAAGCCTCTGGCATAGGTACACCAGCAAGGTTCTCGAGCAAAATGTTTGCACGACGGATTTCTGCATAACTTGCATTCCATGTAGCATCATCCGCAGAAATAGTAGTGAAATCCCATGTAGTGATACCAGTCACTGCTTGGTTGTCATTGAGGGTAGGGAAGTAGAAGGTTCCGTATGAACCATTGTTTCCATAACCGCTCCATTCACTGTAGAAATAGTTGGTGTACATTTCTACGTTGGTTTCGCTGGAGAAGAAGTTACCTTTGGTGAAAGAATCGTATGGATCATTGTTCAACAAGTCGCAACTTGTGAAGAGTACCATACCAGCCATCAAACTTAAAATTATCTTTTTCATAATTGTATTCAATTTATTGTTTATAATTAATAATTAATATTTATTCATCGATAGGTATTAAACATTAATTATAGTGTTACTTGCAAACCGAATGAATACGAACGCATGAGAGGTGTGGTACGAGCATATGCACCATTGCCAAAGCTAGCGCCCTCTTTACCCTTAGAAACCTCAGGATCGAAGCCGTACTTAGCAGTGTGGTTAACGAGGTCAGCCAAGTTGTTGAAAGAAGCGTAGATACGTACTTTCTCGATGGTTGCTTTTCGTGTCCACTTTTGTGGCAAAGTATAACCTACGGTCAAGTTCTTCAAACGGAGATAAGCCATGTTGATGAGATACTTATCTTGTGGAACGTAGTTGTTGCAACCCAAGCCCAAGATTGAACTGTTAGCAAGTTGTTTCTCGTTACCAGGGAAGATACGTGGGTAGTCTGCATCTTGACGGATGTTGCCAGCCTCAATTTCAGCCTTAGTGATGTAGTCGGTTTGGTTAGCATAGAGGGTAATGTCAGCTGCACGCATCATAGGCATAACGAATGCAGATGGAGACCACATATCGCGTTTACCTACACCTTGGAAGAAGAGGTCAATGTCAAAGCCCTTCCAATCTGCACCAATACGGAATGAGTATTGCCAACGTGGAGTAGTGTTACCAATCTTCACGAGGTCACCGTGGTTCTCGGTGGTACCATCGCCCCAATCGATCACGCCGTCACCGTTTTGGTCAACGAACTTGATATCACCAGGACCGAAGTCGAATTTAGGATCTTTCTCAAGGAGAGTTTGGTCAGCGATACCCTCTTTATATGTACCATCTGCGTTGAAATCTTCTGGAGTGAAATAGCGATCGGTCTCGAAGCCCCAAATCTCACCATACTCTTTACCAGAGTAGCTTGTGTTAATAAGGTTGTCAGAATCCCATTTGGTGATAGTAGCCTTATAGTCAGCGAGGTTGAAGTTAGCGTGGAGTGTCAAATTGTCTGCATCGCGGAAGGTGTGATTCCAGTCAATGTTCAACTCCCAACCACGAGTGCGCAATTGACCTGCGTTCTCGTAAGCAGCAGATGCACCGAGTACAGATGGCAACTCTTTACCTGGAGCCAACATACCAGTAGTCATACGTTGATACCAGTCGAAGTTTACGTTGAGTTCGTTGTTGAGGAAACCGAGGTCGATACCTACGTTTGTAGTAGCGATAGTCTCCCATGTGAGGGTAGGATCCACCATCTTAGGTTGACCGAAGTAGTCATATTTCACATTACCACTTCCGAGCCAGTTTACGCTAGTGGTATACTTAGACATAGTCTCAAGGAACATGTTAGCACCAATTTCTTGGTTACCAATAACACCGTAAGATGCGCGGAGCTTCAAGTTAGAAACATACTCTTTAGCAGCTTGGAAGTAAGCTTCCTCGCTGATGCGGTAACCTACAGAACCAGATGGGAAGAATGCCCATTGTTGTGCTGTTGGGAACTTGCTTGAACCGTCGTAACGACCGCTCAACTCGATGAGGTAGATACCCTTATAATCATAGTTGATACGAGCGAAGATACCAGCAGAACCATTGTGGCTATGAGCTTGCTTGTAACTATCCCAATCAGATGTGAGAATCATCTCTGGCAAGTTGAGGTCTTGCAAGTCTTTGCGCTTAAGAGTAAGATACTCATAATCATCTTTATCAATGTTTGCACCAACCATTACGTTCAAGTTGTGTGCGTTAGCGAATGTAGCATTGTAGTTGAAATACAAGTTAGCTACGTGGTTGTAGTAGTGAGAATTTGTTTGTGAGATATAGCTATTGGTTGGGTATGGATCTATCGCACTACTCCAATCTTCAGCAAATTTACCTGGACTCCATGTGTCCACTTGGTATTTAGCAGGCATACCAATCGCTTTCTCATTACCAGCGCGATAAGTGAAGGTGTAGTCTCCGTTGAAGGTGAGTCCCTTAGCCAAGTTCAACTTGATGAAACCACCAGCACGCATGTTCATGCGTTTCTTGTATGCCTCACCAGCTTCCTTCAAACCGCCAAGGAATGTATAGCCATCATAAATATTTCCCTCTTCATCTTTCAAATAACCCCAAGGACCGAAGAATGAGCCCCAACGCCAGAGGTTAGAGTAACCACCTACACGATTCTCTGGATAAGAATAGTTGCGGTGTTGCATGTTGAAACGAGCACCTACTTCCAACCATTTGTTAACCTTAGTAGAAACGTTTACGGTAGCGTTGAACTTATCCATCTTATCAGGATTGAAGTTCAAGATACCTTGTTGGTGGTTGTAACCAAGAGACATATAGTAGTTAGTCTTACCAGAGTTTCCAGAAACAGAGAGGTTGTGTTGTTGAGAAGGAGTAGCATCGTTGAAGAAGATACCTGCCACATCCCAGTCAGCGTAGAAACCATTCTCGTCATAGTCCAAACCATACACCATCTCGCGATAAGGAGACTTATTGTTCTTCCAACCTTGAGTCTTAGCCCACTCGAGCCACTCTTGTGCTTTAGCTTGGTAAGCAGGGTCATCTACATACATACCAAAGAGCTCTGCACGCTCACCAAGATAACCCTTAGCCTCGGTCATAGCAACTGCTTGCTCATATACTGTTGGGTAATCTGGAGAAGCAGTAGCACGGCTCCAAGCGAAATTGTTGTTGTAAGTTACAGACACTTTCTCAGCTGTCTTAGCGGTCTTGGTGGTAACCAATACTACACCAAACGCAGCGCGTGTACCGTAGATGGCGGTAGCAGAAGCATCCTTCAATACAGAGATAGACTCGATGTCGTTAGAGTTCAAGTAGCTCAAGTTCTCCATTGGCACACCGTCCACGATGTAGAGAGGAGTAGAAGTACCGCTGTTAGACAAGGTACCAATACCACGAATCACTACTGTTGGGTCAGCGTCCAAGTCACCAGTTGCGTTGGTGATAGTCAAACCTGGTACAGCACCTTGCAATGCTTTAGCCACATCAGACTCAGTCTTAGATTCCAAAGTTTTAGAAACATCTACGGTTGTCACTGCACCAGTCAGGTTAGCCTTCTTTTGGGTACCATAACCGATTGCTACTACCTCGTCAAGAACTTGTGTGTCCTCTTTGAGCATAACAACCATGTCTTTGTGAGCGCGAACTTCTTGATCCTTGTAACCTACGTAAGAAACGTGGAGGGTTACGTTA
>JAZNBO010000006.1:0-135368 GCA_045587145.1 Paludibacteraceae bacterium | reverse complement strand
ACCTCCGAATATACTGTGATGATGTATATCCCTTTGCTCTATGGTCGCGAAATCAACAATATAGACGTGGCTGAAAAGCGCAAAGTGTGCGTGATAGGCAATGAGATTTACACCAAACTTTTTCCAGAGGGAGGCGATCCAACTGGCAAACTCCTGCATATCGGCAGCATGCAATTTCGCATTGTGGGCGTGAAACAAAAGAGTAAGACACAGGTATATATATCCGGACACCCTGACCAACAAGTACAATGGCCTATTTCTACCTTGCAACAGGCCAATCAATTAGGCGAGAATATCCACCTAATCATGGCTACTGCACAACCCCATGTGGCAGTAAGTGTAGTAGAAAATGAGCTAAAAACGGTCCTCAAAGAGCTTTATTCCATTGCTCCTGATGATCGCCGAGCTATGTACACCGAGAATATGGAAGAGGATTTAAGGGAATTGAATCTGCTGATTGGTGGTTTGACTGCCTTGATATGGTTGATAGGTTTAGGCACACTCATTTCGGGCGCAGTAGGTGTGAGCAACATTATGTTAGTCACCGTGCGCGAACGCACCAAGGAGATAGGTATCCGCCGTGCCATTGGAGCCAGTCCGTGGGTCATAACGAAGCAGATTTTGGCAGAAAGTACACTCCTCACGCTCTTGGCAGGCATGTTGGGCATAGTCGCTGCGGTAGGAGTACTGCAATTTGCTCAACAACTCTTGCAAGGCAATGAGATGTTTAGCCAGGATATGCAAATCAGTTTTGGCATAGCCATTGGCGGATTAGTGATATTATTGGTTATTGGACTATTAGCAGGACTTTTGCCCGCTCGCCGAGCATTAGCCATAAAGCCCATTGAGGCACTTAACGAAGAATAATAAAATCAACAGAGATATGAAAAAAGCAAGAAAATGGATTCTTTTAGCAATCCTCGCAGTGGTTGTAGCAGGTGTATTTATGTATCTATGGAAGCAATCACGCCCCAAAGAAGTGAAGTATGAAACCAAGGTCGTGACAGTAGGTACTATCCAAAAAACAACGATTGTCACGGGTAAGATCGAGCCACGCGATGAAGTGGAAATCAAACCACAAATATCGGGTATCATTACCGAACTCTACAAGCAAGCAGGCGACAAAGTGCGTGTGGGAGATGCTATTGCCAAGATCAAGGTCATTCCCGATATGGCGCAGCTCAATAGCGCAGAATCGCGTGTGCGTTTGGCAAAATACAACTTAGAGAACGCGCGTCAAGTCTTTGAGCGCGACTCTTTGCTGCTTGCGCAAGAGGTCATTGCACACGAGACCTACGAGAAATCCCGCCTGCAATATATCTCCAATCTCGAAGAACTACAAGCGGCAGAGGATCACCTCAGTATCACGCGCGACGGTGTGGCAAAGAAGGCAGAAACTGACTTTACCAACACCATTGTGAAATCCACTATCACAGGTACGGTGCTGGATGTGCCTGTCAAAGTGGGCAACTCAGTCGTTTTGACCAACACTTTCAACGATGGTACGACTATTGCTACTGTGGCGGATATGCAGGATCTCCTTTTTGTGGGTAGTATCGATGAGACGGAAGTGGGCAAGCTGCGCGAAGGCATGCGCATGGATTTGGTCATTGGCGCATTGAATGACCAACGCTTCACTGCTACATTGGAGTATATTGCCCCCAAAGGTACCGAGCAAAATGGTGCCATGATGTTCGAAATCAAAGGTGCAGCCACTATCCCTGATACCGTGATTATTCGTGCAGGATATAGTGCCAATGCCGAGATTGTACTCAATGAGCGTGTGAATGTACTCACTATTCCAGAAGCCAATGTAGAGATGGAGGACAACAAGTCATTCGTGCAACTCATTACCGACACCACTACCCAAGCGGTAACCCGCACCGAAATCCAAACGGGTCTTTCCGATGGACTGACCATTGAAGTGACCGAAGGTCTAAAAGCGGGCGATATGATTCGTGGCAACCAAATTACTCAATAAACTATGAAACAGTTACTTATCATTTCTCTATGTCTCCTCTCATTGAGTATCAACGCCGAAGTTCTTACTTTGCAACAATGTATTGACTCGGCATTACTCAATAGTTTGACCATACAGAAACAGGGCAATCAATACGCCTCTCAACGCTTGCAATACGCGCAGTCTAAAGCAGACATATCGCCCTCTATAAGCGGTTCGGCAGGACAGAGTTGGATATTCGGTCGTTCTATCGGAGCAGACAACATTTATCATGCGCAGAACTCCTCACAAACGACATTCAACCTTTCGGCAAATATCGTGCTTTTTGACGGTCTGCAAATGAAGTACAATATAGACCAAGCACGCGCTAACATGCAAGCATCCGAAGCAAACATGCTGGCTATCCAATCGCAGATCAAGATAAACATATCCAGCATGTATCTGCAAGTATTACTCTGTAAGGAACTCTTGACTGTTGCGGAAAATCAATTAGAAGACACTCGCCTCAAAATCAAACAAGACTCTGCTCTTGTAGCCCAACAACGCTTGCCTGCTGGCGAATTATACACGTTACAGGCGCAAGCAGCTCGCGAGGAGTTGGAGATTACGCAACGTCAAAACAACTTGCAATTGGCTTTGTTGGATTTAGCACAGGCTATTGAATTAGAGAATGTAGATGGTTTTGATATAGTAGTACCAAGCGATGAGGAATTGAATGCTGGATTATTGCCTAATAATGATGAGGTATATCGTATCGCATTGCAAAATCGCCCTGAAATCAAAGCGATGGAATATCAAATTCAAGCCAATGAGAGTGCGCTAAAAGGTGCCAAGTCGGCTTATTCGCCTACATTATCAGCAGGTGCAAATGTGGGAACAGGATATTATGATATGCAAGGAGCAGATAATCAGCCATTTGGAACACAAATGAGCGATAATTTTAGCGCTTCTGTGGGACTGAATCTCCATGTCCCTATCTATGATAAGAACCAAACTACCACGCTTGTAAAACAACAGAAATTGGCATTGGAGAATGCGCGTCTAGATTTAGAACAGCAGAAGAATGATCTACGCAAAGAGATTGACCAAGCCTACTTTAATGCAAAGAATGCAAGTGCGGAGCAAATTTCTGCTGAAAAAGCTGAACGCGCTGCGGCTGAGGCCTTGCGTTATGCTACTCAGAAATACGAAGCAGGTCGTAGCACACTCTATGAATACCAAGAGGCTCGTAACAACTATTTGCAAGCCCAATCTACTCGTCTGCAAGCGCAATATAACTACCTCTTCCGCCTCCGTATCTTGCAATACTATCAGGGAGTGTTATAAAATTAAAAATGTTGTACCTTTGTGTAATATTTTACTCCTGTGATTTGTCTAATGGGTGTAGTCGCAAGAATGCAACAAAAAGAATATTAAATGTTTCACAAATAAAAAACATATTGATTATGGAATTTTACAAAGTAGATTTAGACTCAATTTTGGCTCTCATGCTTATTTTTGGACTAATACCATCATTTGTTCTTGCTGGCATGGTTCACTTTTTTAAAAATCGTCGCTACAAAATTGAACGACAGACAGAATTAATGGCGAAGATGATAGAAAAAGGTGATAGTTCCAACCTTGATTTCAAAACAATGGCAGAGGCACTACAGGAGCCTGCAAAGCGAGGAAGTCTTAAAAAATCGGTTCTCAATAACTTGAGATGGGGGTGTATATGTACTTTTATTGGCGTTGCATTGCTGAGTGTAGCTTTATATGCGCATTTAGAAGAAGATGGTGGTGCAGCAGCTACATTTTTGACATTTGGAGCAAGTATTTTAGGCATAGGATTAGCGTTATTGATTACATTCTTTGTGTCTAAAAACTATCTCAAAAAAGAAGTTGAGACAGAAGAGAAACTGGACCAAAATAGGAAATGATGACTGCAATTGGCTAATAGGCATTTCATCATAACGTGTTTATGGACAAACAGCAGTTTATCTCCGCTATTGGCGGCTTGCAGGAATCTCTTCGGAGGTTCCTGCTTGTGCTGACACATGGTGATGAAGAATTAGCGAATGACCTGGCGCAAGAAGCAATCCTAAAAGCGTATTTGCATTGCGCCTCATTTGAAGGCAATGCCAAACTGCAAACATGGATATTCCGTATCGCCTACAACGAATACCTTAACGAACAAAACCGCTATTGGAATACCCATCGCGTAGCGGTAGATAGCTACGAGGAAGTGGATACGCAAACGGCAGACGAACAAACCGATAGCCAATTCCGATATGAACCTCTATATCGTGCTATTGACCAATTGCCCAAGCAAGAGAAAGTGGTAGTGATACTGTATTATTTGGAAGAAAAAAGCATTCGAGAGATTGCCCGTATAACCGACATTTCGGAGGGCAATATAGCAGTGATACTCTTCCGTGCAAGAAAACGACTAAAAACTATTCTATCCCATGATTACAAATAGAAAAATCAGAAAGCATCTTCAAGCGCACGCACCTCAACCAACCCATAATGAGGCTTTTATGGCGGATACTATTCGTCAGATAGACTTATTGCCTACGCCCGAAGGCGAGTTGCAGAAGAGTTTGCATCGCTACAATCTAATGGAGCAGTTGGCTATGCGTATGGACGTTGCACGTTGGTTACTCATCGGTGGCAGTAGTTCTATTGCTGTGGGATATGTGACTTTTGTCCACTTAGATACAATCCTCACCACCATCACTATGTGGCTGAGTGTGCTATAATATCACTAAAAAAAGTTCATAACTTATCACTCATAGTTCATAACTAACTACACCTTACACTTTCTACCATATATCATCCGCATGGTGTAAGTACCCCCAGCCTTTACACCTTACACTTTACACCAAAAAAAGTACGGAGAAAATCCGCACTTTTTTTGTATATCTCAAAAAAAAATACTACCTTTGCAGCAAAATTGTAAAATACAAAACAAATCGTCAAATAGTAAATAACATGATTATCATTCTCTGTGCACCAAGCGGTTCGGGCAAATCGACAATGGTCAAACACCTACTTGAAACCTATCCAGGTCAATATGAGTTGTCTATCTCTGCCACTACACGCGCTCCTCGCGGACAAGAGCAACACGGCAAAGAATACTACTTCATCACTCGTGAAGCGTTTGAGCAACATATACAAAACAACGATTTCATCGAGTACGAGCAAGTATACGAGGGATTGTACTATGGAACTCTAAAGTCCGAAATTGAGCGCATACAATCTGCAGGGCGAACCATCGTCTTCGATATTGACGTGAAAGGGGGACTCAACCTCAAACGTATCTTTGGTGACGATGCATTAGCTATTTTCATCGCACCACCATCAGTTGAAGAACTCTCACGCCGTCTGCACGGACGTGGCGACACCAGCGAAGAGATGATACAAAAACGCCTCGCCAAAGCAGAAATAGAAATGGCCGATTCTCCACACTTCGACCACATCGTCATTAACGATGACCTTCTGCAAGCAAAAGCAGACTTAGACAAACTCGTTCAATGAAAATAGGAATCTACGGTGGGTCATTCAATCCGATACATTTTGGACACATCGGATTGGCTAAATGGGTATTAGACAATACCGATTTAGATGAGTTATGGCTTATGGTATCTCCCAATAACCCACTAAAAGACAAAAGCATACTCGCTGACGAACAACAACGACTACGCGAAGCGAGAGAGGCAATCGCCAATAGCCAATCGCCAATAGCCGCTGACCCATCGCCAATTGGAAAACGCATTATAGTCTCCGATTTTGAGTTCCACTTACCACGCCCCACATACACCGCTGATACCCTGCGCGCGCTCGCACACGAACACCCCCAACACCAGTTCACACTGATCATCGGAGAAGACAACATCAGCATCTTTCAGCAATGGAAAGAATATCAATACATATTAGACAACTACCGCATCTTTGTCTATCCAAGACACCATTGCACCACCTATCAAATACCACCCGCAAAAGACCTGCATTTTCTAAAAGATGCACCTTATTTTGATATTTCTTCAACAGAATTGCGAAAAAATTTGCATATATAAAAAAAAAGTGTTACCTTTGCACACAAGTTTAAGAAAATTCTATTAAATAGACAAACAAATAACATTATTATTAACTATAAATGAATTAGTTACTATGATTCGCACAACATTCAACAAACTGAGAGAAGTGAAGGATAGCCTTCCAAAAGGTAGTTCAGCTGTAATTGCTGAGGAGTTAGGAATTGCAGCTGACGATGTAAGAGCATTTTTCAACGGCACTGCTACTGTTGGTTATCACATCGAGCCAGGTCCTGATGGTGGAATCGTGGTTTTAGATGATACTAAAATCCTTGAAGTAGCGTTGCGCATCGCTTGGGCGAGCAAGAACGCATTATAATGACAAGAAATAAGAAATGAAAAAAACATTATTGGTTTTAGCACTAACGCTCATTGGCGTTAGTGCTTGTCCTTTTCAAGCATACGCAGAGGACAATGCAAAAAGTGAATTAGGCCTTACCTTAGACGTAGGCGCAGACGTAGTTAGTTCATACCTTTGGCGCGGACAAAACTTAGGTGGAATATCCATTCAACCTTCCGTCACATTAGGTTGGAAAGGATTATACCTGAGCGGTTGGGCAAACATCGGTGCGGACAATTGGACATTCGAGGATCTGAATCCCGAATTGGACATCACCATCGGTTATGACGACTTCGGTTTCCAAGTAGATTTGACCCACTTATATTACTTTGGTGGCGATCCATACTTCGGAAAGGGCGGCTTCAAAGCCCAAGAACAAACAACAGGTAGCACTATGGAAGCACACGTTGGTTTCCACTTAGGCGACATTGTAGAGAATGTGCCATTGTCTTTAGATTGGTACACCACCATCTATGGCGATGACTGCTACCAAGACGAAAACGGCGAGTGGAAACGCGCTTGGTCATCATACGTAGAAGTAGGATACGATTTCAACTTGCCTTTAGGACTTGTTTTGGGCGCACGCGTAGGTATCGTACCATGGCGCAGCTCATACACAGACTATCAAGAAGTGTGGACCAATGCTAAAACAGTAGCCATCAACAACGTAAATCTCCGTCTTGATCGTGAGTTTGAACTCAAACACGTTTACCTGGGCGTATGGGGAGAAATGATGCTCAACTGCTACGGACTAGACAAGACAAACCTCACCACCACACTCGAAAATAAGTTCGACCAACGCCTCAACTGGCGCATTGGCGCAAGCTTGTACTTCGGTAGCGAATGGTAAAAACCATTTACTATTTGACTATTTACAAAGTACTATATATCTATGAAGAAATGGATAGCATTGGGATTCGCAGTAATAGCAGCAGTTTTGCTGCTATTATTGCCTAACGAGCCCAAAAAACAATACTTTCACAACCAAGGCAACATCTTTGGTACCTACTACAATATTCGCTACGAGGGTACAGAAGATCTCCATCAAGCCATCAAGGACCGATTGCAGGATTTTGACAACTCGCTGAGTATGTTCAACCCCCAATCTGTTATCAGCAAAGTGAACCGTAACGATAGCGTAGTCACCGATTCGCTGTTCGAGACTATGTACGCCGAAGCACACACTATTAGCATACTCTCAAATGGCGCATTCGACATCACCGTTGCTCCACTGGTCCACGCTTGGGGATTTGGAAAAAGCGCCACATTAGACGAAGAGGCAAAAAGGTTATTAGGTAAAAAGGCACAGATAGATAGCATCAAAGCATTCGTTGGATACGAACATATCCACTTAGAAAACCACCGTCTGCACAAAGATGACGAGCGTATCACCTTAGATGCTAGCGCAATAGCCAAAGGCTATGCCTGCGACATCGTAGCAGATCTACTGCGAGAAAATGGTTGCCAAAACCTATTGGTGGACATAGGCGGAGAAGTCGTTGCGCAAGGCCTAAATAACCAGGGCAACGCTTGGCGTGTGGGTATTACTCGCCCTACCATTGATGCCACAGGTGCAGAGAAAGAACTGCAAGAAGTGATCGCAAGCAGCCAACTCTGTATGGCCACCTCTGGCAACTACCTACAATACTATATCGTGGACGGTGAACGCCGAAGTCACACAATAGACCCACGAACAGGATACCCCGTGCAACACTCCCTACTGAGCGCTACAGTCAGTGCCAGCACGTGTATGAGAGCCGATGCACTCGCTACCGCGTGCATGGTATTGGGCGAAAAAGCAGCCGTGGAGATGATTGAGCAAACCGAAGATGCAGCTTGCTACCTAATCGTAGCCGACAACGACTCACTACGCATCATCACATCACAAAGATGGGCATTTTGAACAAAAAATCACTAAAATTGCACATTTATTTGCTCATGTCAAAAAAAAGCAGTAACTTTGCAGACTGATTTTTGTATTATGACTAAAAAGGGACTTTTAATAGTATGTATGGTGTTGGGACTGACCGCATGCGGTGAGTATCAGCAGTTATTGAAATCGACTGATCCAGACTTGAAATACCAAAAGGCATTGATGTATTTCAACGACGAACAATACGTAAAAGCGCAAGAGTTATTGGACGACATCACAAGTTACTATCGCGGTACAGATCGTTCACAAGATGTGCTTGCTTACTTGGCGCGTTGCTATATGGGACAGAAAGATTATTCTTCTGCATCGGAGTACTACCAAGCCTATATCCGCAATTACCCCAAAGGACGTTATATTGTGGAAGCACGCTTTCAGGTGGGTCATTGCTACTATTTGGACTCCCCTGATGCTCGATTGGATCAGACAGAGACCAAGAAAGGCATAGAGTTCTTCACACAATTCGTAGAGCTATACCCTGAAAGCCCATACGCAGAACAGGCCTATACCGAGATGAGCGAGCTGTTGGACAAATTGGCATATAAAGAGTATCTTAGTGCGAAACTATACTACAACTTAGGCACCTACTTGGGTAACAACTACTTGAGCGCCGAGATAACAGCCAAGAACGCACTCAAAAATTATCCAACCAACAAACATCAAGAAGAGTTGAATTGGCTCATACTTCAAGCCAAATACCAACAAGCACTCAACTCCATTGAAGAAAAGAAAATGGATCGAGCACGAGATGCAGAAGATGAATACTACAACTTCATCACGGAATATCCCGAATCCAAACATCGCAATGCCGCAGAACGCATTGGCAAAGAGATGAAAAAACTACTCGAAAACTAAAATAAACAAACGATATGATTGATTACAAGAAAACCAAAGCCCCAAAAAACACTATCACCAGGGACCTCAACGAATTGACCGAGAAGGTAGGCAATGTCTATGAGACTGTTGCTATTATCGGCAAACGCAGCAACCAGATCAGTTCTGCCCTCAAGAAGGAGTTGGACGCTAAGCTCCAAGACTTCTCTATTCCACAAGACTCTATCGAAGAGACCTTTGAGAATAAGGAGCAAATCGAGATCTCTCGCAGCTACGAGCAAATGCCTAAGGCCACTTTGATTGCCACACAAGAGTTTATCGATGATGAACTGATTTACCGTAGCGGTAACCGCGATGAAGCGCTGAAATAATAATTGAACTTAGCGGGAAAACATATTCTAGTAGGAATCAGCGGCGGTATTGCTGCTTATAAGATTCCCGAACTGATCCGCCTACTCAAGAAGGCAGGTGCAGATGTGCAAGTGACAACCACCAAGAACGCCTTGGAGTTTGTCACTTCTCTTACCCTGCAAACAGTGAGTGGACACAAAGTCTATTCCGATGTGTTCGCTGCCATCAACGAGCATAGCACCGAGCATATCTCCCTACCCGATTGGGCGGATTTGATGATTATTGCCCCTGCGACGGCCAATGTGCTATGTAAAATGGCCAACGGCATCGCCGATGATGCACTGACCACTACTTTCGCAGCGATGCGCAAACCCGTAGTCATTGCCCCTGCGATGAACACCAATATGTATGACTCGCCTGCTACCCAAAAAGCAATCCGCGAGTTAGCGCAGTGGGAAAACATCACGATGCTTGACGCAGCGAGTGGAGAATTAGCATGCGGTACCACAGGCAAAGGTAGAATGCAAGAGATTGATACCATAGCCGCAGCGGCCGAATACGCACTCACGCCTAAAACGCTTTCGGGCAAGCATGTATTGATTACCGCAGGTCCTACGCAAGAAGCCATAGATCCCGTGCGCTATATCAGCAACGCATCTACAGGCAAGATGGGTTACGCGCTCGTGCGTGCGTGCCTCAATAGAGGTGCAGAAGTCACAGTAGTGAGCGGTCCTACCCATTTGTCTCTGAAAGCATGGCAAGCATTCTGTCCACTGAACATAGTGCCTGTGTTGTCAAGTGCCGAGATGTGCACAGCCACAGTCAAGGCGTTCGCACAAGCCGACATGGCTATACTCTGCGCTGCCGTAGCCGACTTCACACCATGCACTACCGCGGACAAAAAAATTAAAAAACAGCCCGGACAAGAGGGTATGTCCATTGAACTAAAAACCACTACCGACATTGCTGCCACATTAGGTAAATTGAAAGCCGAAACTACGACCAGCAAGAAAGTGTTAGTCGGTTTTGCCCTCGAAACGCACGACGAGCAATTAAACGCTCAACGCAAATTGCAATCCAAAAACCTTGATATGATTGTGCTTAACTCCCTGCAAGACAAAGGTGCAGGTTTTGGCGTGGACACCAATAAGGTGACACTACTCTATGCCAATGGCACAAAAAAAGACCTCCCACTTCTTACGAAGCAGGAGGTAGCTGATGCAATTATTGATAGTATTTGCTATTAGTTTTTCAATCTATTTAAGATACTTCCCAAAAGAGACTTATCCTCGGTCTTCTCTGCCACTGTGTTTTCCACAGTTTCTGCTACCACCTCAGCAGCGGCAGCCTCTGCCTCAGGAGTCCACTCTTTGCGCTCTTCGATCTCGCCTAATTGGCTTTGTACAAACGAAATGACATCATTGAGTCCTTCTGTGAAGTGTGCAAAATCCTCTTTGTAAAGGAAGACTTTGTGCTTCTCAAATTGTGGTGGTTCTGCTTCACCTGTCTGTTTACGTTTGCTCTCTGTGATGCAGAGATACAAGTCCTCATTGCGAGCCTTCTTTACATCTAAATAATAGATGCGCTTACCTGCTTTCACCGAGCGTGAATACACGATTTCAGGCTCGTTCTTTCCTTCAAATCTACGATTTTCCATCTCTTTAATCATTCTATATTGGTTTAATTTTTCTGCTTTATCTATTTGTATTGGTGAATACGCTGCAAAATTACTAAAAATTTCCGACATACACAAATAAAGCGTGCGATATTTTTGAAAATGGTAATTTTTGTTTGTGTTATTCTTGCGCAATTCAAAAAAATGTAGTAACTTTGCAGTCGCAAACCAAAAGTTTGCGGACATATTATAAAAAGCGTTTATTAGCGCTTGTTTTGGTGTATCGAAATCTGGAAAATTTCACCCTATCCAAAGCAAGAAGGCAGTAAACGCCCTTTGGGATATGACTATCCCGCCGCAGAGCATCCTTTGTGGACTGCTCTGTTTGGTGGCATTTCATATTCGGCGTGGGCGTTGCTTGCTTATTCTTATAGGGTAGGTATTCCAGAACCTCGATACAAAGAATAAGCAAAGATAAGGTTCCACGCTTTTTGTATGCCTATATAACTGGATACAAAAACTAAATGGATATGAAACAAACTATTCTTCTAACTATTGCTTTGATGCTTACCATTGCGTCACATGCACAAATCATCTTTGAAAATGAAGATCAAAGATGGCAACTTACAGGAGTTGCATCGAATGACGATTTTACTGCCATTTTCTGTGACATTACTATTCTAAATAACAAAGCAGGATGTTTTGAAGTACACGAATTTGATAAAAATGCAAGCATATATATTTCAGGTAGTTTCGGCAATGCCAAGTTAGTAGAATCAACCTTTGAAGGATACTACGAACCATGGCATCAATACACAAATGTTACCAACTGGAATTATTATAACCGAGGCAATCAATACAAAATTGCACACGCCACATTTTATTTTCCTCGTATTCCTGCTGGCATCACTTCATTCAAATTACATTTCTATGGTGGTATAGGACATCCTGAATATAAACGTAAGAGTTATGTTTGCCCAGCCTTTACTGCAAACATTTCAGCGCCTAACAATAAGAACACCACTCCACAGACACATTGGACAGAAACCGAATTACGTGATACATGGGAGAATAAAATAGGTGCACCAATCGAAGGCATTTATAACTTCATCGCTACCTCAAATAGTAAATATTGGGGAAATGTACGCCATAAATTAGCTATCATCAAAGAAGGTCAAAGCTACAAAATCATATACCTTAGTGGCTCAAATGACAACATATGGAAAGAAGGAGAATTGAAAGGAACATTTTCTGCTACAACTACCCCTGGATTATACAAAGTCAATACTTGGTATCTTGAAAACAAGACACCCTCTAAGGCAGATTTTTACCTAGAGTACGACAATCGAAAGATTACACTATATGATGCTAAGAACTATGTGGAAACTATTTTTATGAAACTATATCCCGAATATGACATTGATGAGACAACTGTACCAATAAGCAACAACACCGTTGAAGAAGATCAACCTAAAGGTAATGGTAGTGGTTTCTTCATTAGTACGAATGTCATTGCAACGAACAATCATGTTGTAGAAAATGCAAAACGCATAGAGGTAGTCATTCAAACGCCTCAAAAAGTGAGCCATCATGATGCAAAAGTGCTCTGCGTTGACAAAGTAAACGATTTGGCATTAATAACAATAGAAGACTCTTCATTCCAAAATATAGAAACACTTCCATATAATATTCAATACAGAAGTTCAGATGTTGGCTCGTCCGTATTCACTATGGGTTATCCTATGGCACAGGCAATGGGGACTGAAATCAAAATCACCGATGGTATCATTAGTTCAAAGACAGGTTACGAAGGTCAAATAGCCATGTACCAAATCTCTGCTCCTATCCAACCTGGGAATAGCGGAGGTCCTATGTTTGACAAGAATGGGCATCTCATTGGCATTACCTCCGCTGGCATACCTGGCGCAAACAATGTGGGGTATGCCATAAAGAGCAGTTACCTTCATCAACTAATAGATGCTGCTCCTATACACATTCAAGACATAACACAAGAACCCAACAAACAAGAATTTGTGGAGATGATTAAAACATTCTCTCCTTATGTTGTAATGATATTGATTTATTAGCCATTTTTCCGTTATCGGAATACTATAACTTTATTATTAACTTCAAAATTTTACTACAATGAAAAAAGTTTTTTTAGCTGTGGCACTGACCACATTGCTATTGTGCAACGCCAATGCACAGAACTCAGATGTCGAAATTGCAATGCAAGAGACAAAGACAGAGAAATTCCTGAAGGAATGTAATTTTGTAAGGGAAGATCAAATATCTTCTTACGTAGGTAAAGGCTTAGAGGTCTATGGTAAGATTTTTACTGATTTAACAACCGGAAAGCAAATAGCTGCTCTTGAATTCTATACTCAAAATCAAAGATTAGCAGGAACTCTTGCAAATGTAGGCTCAGCATTGTTGGGAGGAGATGGCAACGTTGCATCAGCAGAAGATATGGCTCCAAGGCCATTAGGATATCTTGATATGGAAAATGTGCAAGATCTTCTTACTGCTTTAGAAGGTATTGTAACATCTGCACACAATAGTTCTAAAAAAGATATATTTTCTATTAATTATACAGCCCCTGGTGGTATTGATGTCTATTTTTCACAAGGTATTAAAGATATATGGGGTGTGAAAGGTGATGCAGTTGTTTTCTTCAGAAAAAAATGGTATGGAATCAATGAATATGGTGTTCGTAGCGTACAATACACTCGCACTGAGGGTATCAAAATTGAAAACATTGCAAAACTTATTCCTATCATCAAAGATGCTCAAACAATTGCAACTAAACAAATCAAAAATCCATATGTATCAAAGCCAACAGTAGTTACTCCAGCAAAATCTGCTCCAATCGTACAACCAGTAGCACCTCAAGAAGAGCCACAGGTAGAACCCTCCCCAGCATTAAACACTCCTACAGAGAGCATTGCAGACAATTCAGAGCAAACAAGTGTTAGTACTCCATTAAATATTGACGACTACAAGACACAACTTAACCAAAATCTCGTAAAAGTTGTTCAAGCATACAGTTCTGAAGGCTTATCAGCAAGTCCTATATGCAAGTCTTATATGCAAGTTGCACGTTTGTTAATAAAAGCTCAAAACATGGACGAATTGAAAACGCTTGACAATTTGACGGTATTTATTGAAGGCTTATTAGATAAACATCAAACTAAAGTAGACAAGAAAGCATTAGAAAAACAACTCTCATCTAAGAAAACTGCTGAAGAAATGTTAATGGTCTTCAAAACTTATCTGCAATAAGATTTTGTATATTCAATCTTATCTCTCACCCTGCAAGTCACCAGATTTGCGGGGTGAGTTTTTTTCTCCTATACCACAAGTGAAATAAGGTGAAATAATTTGCAAGTGGTTTATAATCACATATTTACTCGGTTGTTTCACCTTGTTTCACTATTTCACCCTGCAAGACAAGTATGGGTGGCTTATCCGTTTTGTATGGGATATGGGAGATTATAGGTGACGAGGGGATACCCGAATGACATTCGTCTAACACCCCATGACGCAGGCGTCATCGGGGCCCCCGTTGGACAATGAACATAGAGACAGAATTTCTCGCGATGGGAATCGCGAGAGCAAGACAGATGACCGAAAAACGAGGACACCCGAATGTAACATTCGGGAAAACGGACAGAGAAAGGCAGAGATGTTTGCCAGACCACTGGCAAAAGCAAGACAGGTGACGGAATAAAACGAATATCAAGAGTATTCTACTGATTCTCTACGGATCTCCACGGACACAGGAGAGGAGGGCTAAGGACACGGAGAAAAACATTCGTAGAATGTCCGTAGAAAGTCCGTGGGAGTGAGGTGATAAGGTTATAAGACAACAAAGCAAATCCGCATAATCGATAGAAAAAGAATCGGTTATGCGGATTTGTTTGTTTAGAAAAAACACAAAAACATAGACAGCGGTTATTGCGGTTTCTGCGGTTTTGAAAACCGCAATGACCGCTAAAACCGCAGAAACCGCACACGAAATATGAAAAGACAATGTGCGTAAAATAGCCCAAAAACTCGCACGAATGGCGAAGTGTTTCCGCTACAAACGTCACTTCCGCCATTTCGCAAATCACACCTCGCCATTGGCAAATCAATATGATATGGAAGTGCTTAGAATCATATAGTAATCTCATAGTAATCTCATAGTAATCTTATAGTTCGGGAAAGGAATTTACAGGAAGGGTATCTACCGCTTAACCACCGCTTATCCACCCGATAGGAGGTTACGCAAGAAAATAGCAACTATAAGTAAACTTTCTACAGTATTTTTTGTGTATATCAAAAATTTTTCGTACCTTTGCAGCCTGAAATATTCGATATTTGATATAGTATATGATAAATCGCACATTAGTTAGAACGAAAGTCGTTCAGACCCTCTTTGCACAATACAGCGGTAGCGATCATACCGCTCTATCTGCACGCAAAGCTCTTCTCAACAAGTTTTCTAGTACATACAGTCTGTATATGATGATGCTGAGTTTTGCAGACGAGTTAACCACCTACGCGGAAGAACAAATCAGCGAAAACAAAAAGCGTGCTGCAGTACTCCACCAATCCTATACTGCTAATCGCAACTTCGTGAACAACCGCATCGCGCAACAAGTGTTCAACAACCGTCGCTTGCGTAACTATCTCGACACCGAGAACCTTCGTTGGGATACAGGTATGTCAGCTATCGAAGCTACTTACAAACTATTGATTACGACCCCATTCTATCAAGAGTTCATGGCATTAGAAGCTCCTACATACGAAGATGAGAAAGCATTGTGGCGTAAAATATATGGCTCATTGCTATTGGAGAGCGAAACCTTGAATTCTGCATTAGAGGAGATGGAAGTGGCATTGGATCAAGAGGGTTGGACTACGGACATGGATATGGTTATCACGTACGTGATTAAGACCCTCAAACGCTTCAAAGAAGACGACACCGATGAGTTGCCATTGCTTGACATGTTCGGTTCCGAAGAAGAATTGGAGTTTGGCAAAAACTTGCTACAATGGAGCATCGAACTAACCGAAGAGAACAAAGTACTGATTGCCAAAGCATTGCAGAATTGGGAGGCCGATCGTATCGCATATATGGATCATATTATCCTGCTCGTGGCATTAACAGAGATACGCAAGTGCAACGAAATCGCATTGGAAATATCCATGAACGAATACATTGAAATTGCCAAAGAGTATTCGAGCGAGAAGAGCTACGTATTCATCAACGGCGTGCTCAATCGCATTGTCAATGACTTGCGCGAGGAAAATAAACTATTCAAAGTGCAACGATAAGACGAATATAATCAGAAACAAAACTATAAAAATATCAAAGACATGTTGAATTTCATTTTTTTACAAGCAGCTACTGCTGCTAACGGTACCGCTCAACAAGGTGGCGGTTGGTCATTCTGGGTAATGATGATTGCCATTTTCGTGGTATTCTACTTCTTTATGATTCGCCCACAACAAAAGAAACAAAAAGAATTGCAACAACAACGAGATGCACTCAAAAAAGGCGATAAAGTGATTACCGCAGGTGGTATCTACGGCCATATCAAAGAGGTACAAGACAATGCATTCTTATTGGAAGTATCAAAAGATGTAGTCATCAAAGTGGACAAAGGTAGCGTATATGTAGCTGCTGAAGACGCACAACAAGCACCTCAAAACGCAAAATAATATCCTTCCATTGGAATATCGCAATTCATTGTGCAAATAGATATTAAACATATCACCCTAAAACATATCGCCAAGTATATCAAGCAGATATGGATATGGATGGTGCGCAAAGATGCCATCATCTATCTGCTGTTTGTGGGTTTAGCAACCCTCTTTTGGTGGGGACGCGCAATGAGTTCACTGCGAAACATAGAAGTGAAACTACCTGTGGAGTACACCCATGTACCTGCACAGGTAGTTTTTGACACGCCTCTGCCCACCCAACTCGAAGTCATACTCCGTGATAATGGGCGACTGCTGCGACAAGTACAGCACACTAAACCTACTATAACTATCAGTTTGGCAGACAAACTGAACGAGACGAATGGGACACTGCAATTATCAACAGATGTTCTACGCCAAAAAATACAAGATAACCTCCCTGGTTCTACTACGATCCAACAGATTCGTCCAGAGGAGATTACTACCACCTATTACATAGAGGCTACCAAAAAAGTGCCTGTCAAGTTACGTGCCAATTGGATATTAGAAAAGCAATACCAATTATCGGTTCCACCGGTATTGGAACCAGCATGGGTGGACATCTATGGCACACAAGATGTTATTGACCAAATAGACTCCATTGAGACAGATAGCGTTATAGTGGAAAAAGTGCAAGACCAAGTACAACGCAAAGTGGCACTACACTTGCCAACAGGCGTTCGCACAGAGACACACACTATCAACGTTTCGTGGATAGCCGAGATGTTTACCGAAAAGTCATTTGTGATACCTATTGAGGTAAAGCATCTCCCTGAGAAAAAAGTGATGCACCTTTTTCCTCAAACCACTACTATCACTGCACGAGTAGGAATTTCGCACTTTGCCAACGTTACCGAAGAGGATTTTCAAGCTGTATGCGAATACCCGAACTTCAAGCAACAAACTTTGCCCGTTACTATTATATGCAATAACCCACATATCACCCAAATACGTTCGAGTATTCGGGAAGTGGAATATATCATCGAAATAAAACAATGAAAAAGATTCAAATGGTAGATCTGCAAACGCAGTATCAACACATCAAAGAGGATATTGATCGTGGTATCCAAGCCGTGATTGACTCCGCAGCATTCATCAAGGGTCCTGCCGTAAAGAGTTTTCAAGAAAACTTGGAGACATACACCGGTGCCAAACATGTTATCCCTGTTGGCAACGGAACGGATGCCTTGCAAATCGCATTGATGGCATTGGGTTTGCAGCCAGGTGATGAAGTCATCACCCCTACGTTCACTTTCATTGCTACCGCCGAAGTAGTAGCATTATTGGGTTTGAAACCCGTGGTGGTAGATGTCGATTGGGATACGATGAACATCTCGGTGGATGCTATTCGCAAAGCCATTACCCCACGCACGAAGGTGATTGTACCCGTTCACCTCTTTGGTCAGTGCGCCGATATGGACACTATTATGGAGATTGCACGCGAACACAACTTATATGTAATTGAGGACTCATGCCAAGCTATTGGTGCAAAATATACCCATGCAGATGGCACCGTTCGTCAGGCCTCAACCATCGGACATATCGGTTGTACTAGTTTCTTCCCATCGAAGAACCTCGGCTGTTATGGCGATGGCGGAGCCATTTTTACCAATGATGACAACTTAGCAGCAGAAATGCGCGCAATAGCCAACCACGGTATGGTTATCCGTTATCACCATGATTCTGTGGGCGTTAACTCTCGTTTGGATAGTATCCAAGCTGCAGTATTAGATGCTAAGTTACCTCACTTAGACGAGTATATCGCTTCACGTCAGCGTGCAGCTGCTTATTACGACAACGCGTTTGCCAATCACCCACATATCTTGATTCCAGCGCGCGAAGCAAAATCAACGCATGTGTTCCACCAATACACTTTACGTCTTGTGAATGTGAATCGCGATGCATTACGCGATGCTTTGGCAGAAAAGGGTATCCCATCTATGATTTACTACCCTATCCCACTGCACTTGCAAAAGGCTTACCAAGACCCACGCTACAAAGAAGGCGATTTCCCTGTAGCAGAAAAATTAGCAGCATCGGTATTGTCACTGCCAATGCATACTGAGTTAGATGACGAACAATTGGCATATATCACACAAAATGTGATAGAAGCAATAGAAAATTGTAAATTGTAAATAGTCAAATTGTAAATCCTTATGGCTACTTCACTCACACTTACTCAACAACAGAAGCTCCAGACCAAGTTGTCGCCTGCACAGATTCAGGTGATGCGTATGTTGGAGTTGCCTGCGTGTGAGTTGCAGGCACGTATCAACGAAGAGTTGCAAGAAAATCCTGCCTTGGAAGAAGGAGTAGATAAGACACAAGATACAACGGATTTCCAAGATCAGGACCTGAATGATGAGTATCAGAATCCGCTGCAAAACGATGAATTCAATTACGATGACTATGTGCAGGACGACGATATAACCGATCGTTCCTATAATAGCAACAGCTCACAGGAAACGGCGCGTGAGGACATACCTTTCTCTGTAGGAGTGAGTTTTGGCGAATACCTAAAATCGCAGATTTATCTGACTAAGATGGATAAGCCAGATAGGCATATCGCTAAGTTCGTTGTAGGCAACATCGACGAGAATGGCTACCTACGTCGCACCGCAGAAGAGTTGGTTGATGACCTCAGTTTCCAAGAAGGTATTGTGGTGAGTGATGAAAAAATGCAATCCATCATTGCGCAGATCCAACAGTTCGATCCTCCCGGGGTGGCAGCATACGATTTGCATGACTGCTTGTTGATTCAATTGCAACAAAAGGATTCTACGCCTAATATAGTATTGGCCATTACTATTCTAACACAACTCTTTGACATCTTCTCGCGCAAGCAATACAACAAGATTATGCAACGTTTGGAGATTACCGAAGAGCAACTCAAAGGTGCTATCTCCGAGATCACCCGTCTCAACCCAAGACCAGGAAACAATTGGTTGGGCACTGTATATGATCGCAATCAAAGCGTAGTTGTTCCAGATTTCTTCGTCGAAGAAGAGAATGACGAGTTGGTCGTGACACTCAATCAGGGTGATATACCTCCATTGCATGTATCGCCAGAATACAGCCAGATGTTGGATACCTACTCACAGTCGGAAAAGTCACACGCAAGTAATCGTGAAGCGGCACGATTCGTGAAGGAAAAAATAGATGCTGCCAAATGGTTTATTGATGCCATTCGCCAACGCAACGAGACAATGATGCAAACTATGAGTGCGATAGTAGCATATCAACGAGAATTCTTTTTGCAAGGCGATAGTTCGTATCTTAAACCAATGGTTCTCAAAGACATTGCCGATAGAATAGGACACGATATATCTACTATCTCACGTGTTTGTAGCAATAAGTATGTGCAGACACAGTTTGGTACTTTCTCACTCAAATACTTCTTCTCCGAATCCATTACCAAGCAAGATGGAGGAGAAATATCTACCCGAGAAATCAAAGATAAAGTACGCGAGGTTATTGCCAAAGAGGATAAGACACATCCTATCACTGATGATGAATTGGTAGAGATTCTGCGTGAGAATGGCTATTCTATTGCTCGTCGCACCGTAGCTAAATACCGCGAACAATTAGGTATTCCAGTCGCTCGTCTACGCCACCAAATATAATAGCATGCAACAGATATTCAACATCTTATCCCGAGCATTGAGTATTGCACTGCATCCTTTGTTTATCCCCACATACGGTATGATGCTGTATATGGCAGCTATGTTGGTGCGCACACCTAGTTTGCCTAGTTTATATATCAATATAGGTATCATCACCACTTTTATTCTCACGGCGCTGATTCCGATTATCTTGATGCTCATTCTTTGGAAGCGTGGTAGCATATCCTCGCTGCATATTGATAATGCTACTGAGCGTACTACACCTTATATATATACGCTCATCTGCTTTGGTTTTTGGTGTTATTTCATCGGAGCGATTCTCAAAATGCCTTTTGTATGGCTGATTGTGGCAATTGGTGCTTCTCTTGCGCTATTGGCAGTAACGATCATCAATCATTGGTGGAAAATATCGGCTCATCTCACCGCATTAGGCGGATTATTGGGCGGTATTTGTAGTATATCTCTATATTACAATGTATTACCATCCTCGCTCATTATTGGTATTTTGATTTTGTCATTGCTGCTGATGTACGCACGCCTCTACCTCAATGCACACACGCCACTGCAAGTGGTATGCGGCTATATATTAGGCATAGTATGTACATTCACTCCAAACCTCATTATATATTATGCGTAAACAGTTATTATTCATCATATTATCCTTTTTGCTGTGTAATCAGTCATTCGCTCAGGTACCTTTGAGTGATAGTGCAAAAATCTATTTACTGACCTGCACGCCAGGTACAGAAGTGTGGTCTAAGTATGGTCATACAGGCATACGCGTTTACGATGAAGCACAGAATATGGATATCGTGTTTAACTACGGTATCTTCTCTCTTATGGAAGAAGATTTTTACTTGAAATTTGTCAAGGGGGATACGTATTATCAATTGGGCATTGAGTCCTATTCATATTTCCTTCGCTTCTACAATAAGATTGGGCGCAAAACTTATCTGCAAGAGCTCAACCTCACACTAGCGCAGAAGCAACAAGTGTTTGATGCCCTGATGGTTAACTACTTGCCAGAGAACCGTTTCTATCTCTACAATTTCGTGTTCGACAATTGTGCTACACGCCCTTACTACTTATTAAAACAAGCACTGCAAGATAGTATCATATCACCTTACCAAGGCTATGAAGGTCAGCCATTTCGCTCAACGATATCCCACTATACAGGTCCTCACTCATGGGTGGACTTTGGTATCAATATGGTGTTTGGCTATAAAGCCGACCAATCGATGAGCAACGAACAACGCCTCTTCCTGCCCGAAGAACTTATGTTTTACATCTCTCAGGCAACGCTTTCTGATGGTACTCCCTTGGTTGTTAGCGAACATATCGAACCTTTTGCAGTAGCACCTGTTCCTTGGTATGCTGATTGTCGATTGGGTATAGCTCTGTTTGCTCTTGTGATGGTCCTCATCAGTTGGTGGGATAGAAAACGAAACAAACTGTCGTGGTGGATAGATGCACCTCTCTGTTTCGTTTATCTCATTCTGCTGACGATTGTGATATTCCTAACATTCTTCTCATCCCATCCGTTGGTTGGTTTCAATTGGCGGTTATTTATTTTACCTGTTATTCATTTATGCGCTCGACTCATTTATTGGCTACGCTGATAGCCGTCATTGGTATTTGTTTTCCTTCCACGCTCTTCGCTACGCAACCAAGCCTTACCGTAGTGGTGGTAGTGGACGGTATGACACAAGATAACCTCAACAAACTACGTCCATATTGGTCGTTAGGCGGTTTGCGCACGATGAGTGAAGAAGCCTTTCAAACGACCGTCCACTTTCCACATCTCGTCAATGGCGGACAAGAAACTACGGCTACACTTATGACCGGCACTACCCCATCGCACCATGGTTGCATGGGGGATCAATACTTTGACCGCTTGTATCGCACCACTTTTGATGTGCTACACGATAGTCAAACATCAGGTATTGGTACTTCGCTACAACTCTCTCCACGCGCCATCACAACGACGACTATCACCGACGAATGGCGTATCTTGCATGGTATCAATGCCAAAATCTATGCTATTGGTCTGCAACCACAAGCCACTATCTTGATGGCGGGACATGCTGCCAATGCCTGCTGTTGGTTAGATCCTTCTACGCTCAAATGGGCTACAACCTCTTACTATTCAGAGGGATTGCCTTCTGCTGCTGATGCTATGAATATGAGTGGAAGAATCCAACAGTTAGCCGAAAAGACTTGGACTCCACGATTAGAAATATCCACCTATTATGCCCCTACGAAAGAGGAACGCCGACGTGCGTTCAGTTATGTACCTAAGACAGACCTATTACATACCCCTGCTGCCAATACCTTAGCCATAGAGTTGGCACTCAACCTGCAACAAGCCAAAGAGTTAGGAAAAGATAATATCGCCGACTTATTGCTCATACAACTCACCACCAATTCGCCAAAAGCCACATCTGATGCCATTGCATCAGCAGAACAGGAAGATATGTATCTCGGTCTTAATCAAGATTTGGGGTATCTTATGGACCAACTCAACCAACGTATTGGTAAGACCAATTACCAAGTACTTCTTGTAGGTCGTCCCACCAAAGGGCATTCCACTAAAACCTTCGATATGGCAGGTATAACGATTCAGCGTTTCAATCTTGACCGCGCTACGGCACTCACTAGTACCTATCTTATGGCTATATACGGACATGAGCGTTGGATAGACGGCGGATTTGGACCTTACATTTTCCTTAATCGTACACTCATCGAACAGAAACGCCTCTCTTTGGAAACTATCCAACGACAAGTAGCTAACTTTATCATGGATTTTGAGGGCGTACAAGTGGCATATCCTATCCACGAAGCGATACGTTCGGAGTATAGTCAGTCTATTTATAGACGACAGGCAGGCGATGTCTTCTTCCAATTGCAAGACCATTGGATATTAGACACCAACGACAAAATGCGATATGACCATGTCATCGAACGCAATCCTACCGCACCCCTTATGTTGTGGTCAGCAACCCTGCGCACTTTCCCCGAGAAAGAGTTAGATGCAACAGATATTAAATCGCTAATAATCAATAATAAATAGTAAATTGTAAATAGTAAATAGTCAAATTGTAAATCCCTATGATTTTCTACGAAATTAAAATTAGTTATACTCGCCAAACGGGCGAAGATAACCCAGCAGCAGTAAAAGAGACATACATGGTAGAAGGTCTTACTTGTGCCGATGTAGAGAACCGTCTTGTTGAAGAAATCAAACCATTCATTTCAGGCGAATGGGAAGTAAAGACCTGCAAACAAGTGCAGTTCTATGATTTGATTCCTTCTCCTGAGGGCGATCGTTGGTACAAAGCACGCGTAGAGATGATTACCATCGAAGATAGTGGCAAAGAGAAGCGCAAAGCGGTGTCTATTTATGTACAAGCAAGCAATATCACCGATGCAAATAAGACACTCCAACACGCACTCAATAATGTAGATTGCGAAGTAGTTAGTATCACTCGCTCTCCTATCCTCGAAGTCTTTCGTGCTGTCTAACCCATAGCCAATAGCCAATAACCAATCGCCCCCAAGCCCATGTCTATCTCCTCTCGCATAGCCACTATTCGTACCACATTGCCTAACGGTGTGGCGATGATTTGTGTGAGTAAGTTTCACCCTGCGGAGGCTATCATGGA
This sequence comes from Paludibacteraceae bacterium, assembly GCA_045587145.1. Classification (GTDB taxonomy): domain Bacteria; phylum Bacteroidota; class Bacteroidia; order Bacteroidales; family Paludibacteraceae; genus Colicola. Next base: position 111,247 of record JAZNBO010000006.1, on the reverse strand, counting down.
GGCATACGCTTGTGGCGAAAGGGATTTTGGAGAGAGTCGTGTGCAAGAGTTACTTCCCAAGTACGAAGCGCTACCAAAGGATATTCGTTGGCATTTCATTGGTCATTTGCAGACAAATAAGGTGAAGATGGTGGTTCCTGTGGTGTATCTTATTCATTCGGTGGATAGTTTGCGCCTATTGGAGACTATCAACCGAGAAGCAGAGAAGATTCAACGACGTGTTAAAGTATTATTGGAAGTACATGTCGCCAAAGAAGAAACCAAATCTGGATTTACTCCCGAAGAGTTTTTGTCGCTAAGCACTCAACTCTCCACACTCAACTATGTTGAGGTATGCGGTATTATGGGTATGGCAACCAACACCGACGATGAGCAAGAGATTCGTCGCTGTTTCCGCGCAATTCGCACCCTAGCCCATAACCTATTGCCAATAGCCAATAGCCCATCACCAATCATCAGCATGGGTATGTCAGATGACTATCCCATAGCGATAGAGGAAGGCAGCAATATGGTGCGCATTGGTTCGTCCATCTTCGGCGAAAGACAATACTAAACAATCCTACACAACTCTATACAACCCTATACAACTCTAAACAACCCTACACAATGACAATTATTCTTGATATGGGTGGCGTGCTGATGTTGCACAATATGCCCGAATGTATTAGACGTTTTCAAGCCATGCTTGGTCCTCGCATTATGCGCAATATATTAGGTTTAGCAACCAACGGCGAAGGCTTGGAAGACACCTTAATGGAACAGTACGAGAAAGGAGATATATCTACCGATGAGTTCATCAATACCATATTGCAATACGCTTCGCAAGAGACTACTCGCGAAGATGTGATTGCTGCATGGAACGCTATGCACGGCGGTATTCCAGCGGAGCGTTTAGAACAGATCAAACAATGGAAAGCAGCAGGTCATCGCCTTTTCCTGCTCAGCAATAATAACGAACTGCATTGGGAAGACATTAATCAGGTGTACGACATGTCCGTGTTTGAGCACTGTTTTGCATCTCACCTTATGCATGCTAGCAAACCTGCCCTCAGCATTTACGAGTCAGTAGATGCACATCTCAAATCATTGGGTTGCGAGGAGCCATTTCATTTCGTGGACGATATAGCCATCAACCGCCATGTGGCAGAGATATTAGGTTGGGTGACCTACCCTACCTTAAACGATGTGCCTGTATAGAAAGAAAAGATTATCCTAAATCGGTCATTAGATTTAGTATTATAACGATATTTCTTTGTCTGTGTAGCTGTTTGGCAACGGACGACAATTGTAGCACGATGCCATGGTCTCTCCGTATGCGCCTGCGCTACGTATTGCGAGCAGGTCACCTCGTTCTGTGAGAGGTAGTTGAAGGTCTTTGTCGAAGACGTCACTAGACTCGCAGATTGGTCCCACTACATCATAGACTGCACTTGTGGTGTGAGTGCTTGTCAGGTTCTCTATGGCATGATGCGCATGATACAAAGCAGGGCGAATGAGTTCGGTCATACCTGCATCTACGATGACGAATTGCTTATTCACTCCTTGTTTCACGTATAAGACACGTGTGACGAGTGTACCACATTGTGCCACGATCGCCCTACCTAACTCAAAGTGCAGTGTCTGTCCTTCGCGCAATTGCAAGTATGTGGCATACGTTTGGAAATAGGCATGGAAATCAGGTATAGGGTTCTGCTGAGGTTGATGATAATCCACTCCCAATCCGCCACCTACGTTGATCATCTCTGCGCGCAAGCCGTTGGCATCTAATTGCTCTTGCAACTCATTGATACGCAAGCACAAGTCCTTGAAGTCATCCATATTGGTTATTTGGCTTCCGATATGGAAGTGTAGCCCTTTGAAGTGGATATTGGGCATTGTTAGGGCAAGTTGTATGACTTCGATTGTCCTGTTCCAATCAATACCAAACTTATCTTCGGCTAATCCTGTACGTATATGTTTGTGCGTATGCGCTTCAACATCAGGGTTGATTCGGAAGCAAACCGATGCTATTTTATTCTCCTGTTGCGCTAATTGATGGATTACATGTAGTTCTTCTATGCTTTCTATGTTGAAGCACAAGATCTCATGATGCAGGGCGAGAATAATCTCGTTATCGGTTTTTCCTACTCCTGCAAATAGGATTTTATTGGCGGGGAATCCTGCTTGTATCGCTGTTTCTATTTCGCCTCTGCTCACACAATCAGCACCTAATCCAGCCTGTTGAATACAACTGAGGACCTTGGGATTGACATTCGCTTTTAATGCATAATGCACGTGAAAGTTAGGATATTGCCGAGTTTCTTGGCATATCGCATTGAGCGTTGCTTGCAGCAACGCAGTGTCATAATAGTAAAAGGGTGTATCTATCTCTTTTTGCCAATCCATATCTATTCTCCTTACTCTTCTTTACCTATTGCAGCGAGACCGCCTTGTGAGGTCTCTTTGTAAAGCGAAGGTAAGTCATGTCCCGTTTGTTTCATCACGTCCACTACGCGGTCAAAAGATACGCTGTGTGTACCATCGGAGAATGCAGCATACATATTGCTATCTAATGCACGTGCTGCTGCAAAAGCATTGCGTTCGATACAAGGTATCTGCACCAATCCGCACACGGGGTCACAAGTCATACCTAAGTGGTGCTCTAATCCCATCTCAGCGGCATACTCTATCTGCGCCAACGTTCCGCCAAACAATTGATTGACAGCTCCCGATGCCATAGCACATGCTACACCAACTTCACCTTGGCACCCCACATCGGCACCAGAGATTGAGGCGTTTTGTTTCACTACATTACCTATCAGTCCAGCAGTAGCCAATGCGTGGAGGATACGTGTCTCGGAGAAATCGCGCGAACGCCAAGTATGGTATAGTACCGCAGGCAACACTCCACACGAACCACAAGTAGGGGCAGTCACAATCTTTCCACCCGATGCATTCTCCTCACTCACTGCCAAAGCATACGAGAAGACCAATCCGCGTGTACGAAGGTTATCTTTGTATCCTGCCACTTTGATATAGTAACTCGCTGCTTTACGTCTGAGATGTAATGGTCCAGGCAGTACACCTTCATGATCCAATCCGCGTTCTACGGCTTCACGCATCACTTGCCATACCTCGCGCAAGTAGTCCCAAATCTCTTTGCCTTCATAGTGCTCCACATACTCCCAGAAGTCCCAACCCATTTTGTCGCAGTAATCCTTGATGTCGCTAAGACGAGTGAGGGGGTAAATTGGTGATTGGGTATTGGCTATTGGCAATAGGCTATTGGCTATTGGCGATGAGGCTGGGTCTTCCTCTAATGCTCCACCACCTACGGAATAGACTGTCCATTCGCGCATTAGTGTATCATTTTCATCGAATGCGCAGAACCGCATACCATTAGGGTGATAGGGCAAGAACTCATCGTGCCAAACCACTTCAGCAGTTGGCAACACTTCTAATATAGCGACATCGGTCAAGTGCCCTTTGCCTGTAGCGGAAAGACTACCATAGAGGTGTGCTTGGTAATGTGCAGCATTGGGTGTGCTCTCGCGGAAGAGTTCAGCTGCCTTACGAGGTCCCATAGTGTGACTACTACTCGGTCCATAACCTATGCGAAAAATCTCACGTATCGATTTCATGTTTTTTTGAATTAGCGCTTTGGTTGAAGAAAAACGGTGCAAAGATAGTGAAAATCTTTGATATACACAAAAAAAAGTGCTGGATTAACTGCACTTTTTGGTATAGGGTAGAAAGTGTAAGGTGTAAAGGCAGGGAGTATGCCTCGTAGAAACTCCTGAAATGCTACGCGACCACTATATGACATCAGTATCACATCGGTATCACATCGGTGACCTAACAAACTTTAAATTAATGGCAGAAGAGAATACCTACATACAAGCGAGGACCTGTCGGCATAAGCAATTGCTCCTTAGCCAAAGCCAACATCCAATCCAAACGGAAAGTCAAATGGATACGCTTCGTCAAACAATAGTCCACCCCAACATACGGATTCACATACACAAACCCCTGCTTGTGGACATAAGCCGTCTGCTCAGCCGACCAATCGTTCTCACTGCCCTCGACAATATACAAACTGCGCATAGCTCCTCCACCCAACGAACCACCTACATACGGCCACCATTTCTCACCACGCCAACAAGCATCAGCCAATACTCCACCCCAACCCGTCTTGACATAACTGCCCGACTGCAAAAGAGTACTCTTATCCGTAGCGCCCGTCTTCATCGTAGAACTAAAACCCTCACAACCAACACGCAAATGCTTCCACAAATGCACACGCATCGAACCACCTAAGCCGTAAGTCAAACCCTGAGGAGTCATACTCCCACCCGAAGGCAATAGAGCCTGAGACTGCCCACCAAACAAATAACCAGCATGAAACATCATACCTCCACCACAACCCTGAAAAATAGGAATGGAGTCGTTTTTCGCAGACGCAAGAACTGCGAAAATAGAAAATAGGAATAAGAAAATCTTACGCATGCAACGAGAGATATTTGTTCCCACAGATCTCACCCATATTCACAGATAAAAGATTAGTGTCAATCAGTGTAATCTGTGGGAAATAGAAAATTGTTTAGAACAAATATCCCATTTTGATATAGAAGTTTGCCCATTTGGCGTTGTCTTGTTTGTTGAGCGCCATTGCCCAATCAACCGACAATACGAAGTTTTCGTTCATTGCTACCTTCAAACCAAGACCAGCAGCCATGTGAGGCAAGTAAACCTTAGATTGGTCGATATTGCCATCTGTATCCAAAGCAAAATACTTATCCAAAGGTAATGTGTACTTAGGATTATTCTTCATATCGTCAGTATGACTCTCCTTTATCGCAGCCTCGTCCAATTCGTATGGCTGAGTAATCACACCCAAATCGAAGAACGGAGATAGACCAATATAAAAATGCTGTTTGCCAATATCAAAACGAGCAACCTTACAACGTAACTCCACATTAGCATACGCAAAACCATTCGCCAAAATACGATTACGCATAATACCACGCAACGAATTGGCTCCACCCAAACCCTCATACATCACACGCTGAATGAAAAGCGTATTCAAATACGTATTCATATAAAAAGGAGACTTACCTGCGATATTATTCTGCGTACCAACACGATAAGCAAACGTCACGCGATCACGATAAATAGGCACATAATGGCGGAAATTGAAGTTGAACTGCAAATGATTATATCCCGCAGCCGCTTGCTCGCCAAATGCTGCTGTATATGTGAAGAACGCATCTGCATAAATCCCCCTTGTAGGACAAGTACGCTGATCACGATTATCAAAAGTCAGACCCACACGCAAATAAGGATGCCAACCACCTTTTGCCTCTGCTTCATCTATAAGTCCCCACTTAACGTACTTCTCATAGAGCCCCTCCACATTCGGATTCATCGCCTTCGAATTCGTAGGATTGCCATTCTCGTCTAACTCGTACTTATTCTTTCTGCCATTAAGCATATCAATATCACACTCGTTAATTGCATAACCCAATACACCAAGACCCGCATTCCACTTGATATTCTTCCAAATAGTACCCTCTATGTCCGCAGCAAAACGGAAAAGATCACGTTTATACTTATAGAACGCACGAGACTGATAAGCACTCGAATTCATCTTATCTGGATTATCATTCCACTTATGGAAGTCCTGATTATAAACCGACTGATAACCATTGAAACCATAGAAATCGCACATGGCATCAGGCTGATACGTAGCATCAAGAGTCAGACGATGATTGGGAATCAAATACTTACTATCATAATTAATACGGAAAATACCATAGCGCTTAGTTGTATAAGCAGCCTCAGCATAAATAGAGTGGATATACTCAGGATACTGCGAACCATCTCCATAAAAGTAGATATTAGTGAGTGCACCAGCCTGAAAACCAAGGTCTGCATCAAAAGCCACAGAAGGCAAAGCACCAAAATTCCAACCTGTCTTGACCTTACGACCCACAGAGTCCATATAATGAACCTTCTCAACATCTTGCGACTGCATAGACAAAGCAAAGAATGCAGCCAACACAAACAAAAATATACGCTTCATAATTCCAAAATTCTTTAAGATTTTTATATTAAACTTAATACCCAAGAAAGAAGAGCACCGAGATACGTACCAATAGCATAACCTACCAGACCAACCACGATGCCCGAAATGAGCACTTTCTTATTCTTCATAGCTCCTGCGATAGGAGGCACGAATGGTGGTGAACACAAGAGTCCCACCTGGCAAACACAGAACAAATCACCACTGACCTTTGCAATACGACAAAGAATAAGGTGCAAGACCACTGACATACCCATAATCCAAAGCACAAAGCCACCAATATACCACGAGCCACCACTCACGCTATGGATATTAAACATTGATGCCACGATTACACTGAAAATCAAGATAAAGAACATTCCCAACTCAAAAGTCTTAGGCAGTTCGCGCACAGGTTTGAAAAACGAGGCTATGATAGAGAGAGTTGTGATAGTCAGAATCACTACTAATTCGCTAAGCGTGCCTGTGATGAGCAATGCCAACCCAGCACCTATGGCGAGGAAAATGACACTCAGCCCAAGTCCTTTCATCATACCGATGAAGTTCTTCTTCTCAAACATACCACGGTAGTTCTCCACATCAGCCGTCTCGACACGATCCTCATCGGTACGACCTTTGTGGGTAATATCCTTATATGGTAATAACTTACGGAATACTTTGTAACCACCGCCCAAGAGGAAGAAAATGTATGGCATCGTTATCACCATTTGGAAGGCTAGTACAATCGCCATAACTGACTTATTCACACCAAGCGAAGCGCCAAGAGCGTTGAAGTTGACTGTTCCACCAGTGTAAATACCCGTCATCATTGCAGACACATTGGCTGCATCAGGCACATAGTTACGGAAAATGAAAAAGCCCGATATAACTGACACTAACACCGCAGCAACACCCGTAACAAGCGCCCAAGCCGTCTTAGGCAAAGCCTTCGTCCAAAGCTTAAAATCGCAATTGAAAAGCATCAAGGGAATAGCCAAAGGCACCGCCACACTCATAATAGTGGATTGCAGTTTACCAAACGCAGCACCTGCCACAGGATCAGCAAAGTGAAAAACTCCACACAGCGAAGCAATAATACCTACAGCGTACGCAAGTACCACTGTACCTATCTTTTGCACCACCGTCCAACGCTTAAATGCTTCTATAATCAAAATAGGAAAAATGATATAACAAGCAAGAATGATATATACTTTAACCATAATTCAAAATTTTTAATTCTAAACTACTTCGTTTCATCAGGTTTATTGAACTTGCGAGCCAAATACATATACTCCTGCAAGAACATCCAAAATGGCATGGTGATAAAGCCCGTTAATGGTATGATAATCAGCTGCCAAACAAACTGTACCGAGTTGTGGAAAGCAGGGTCCTTAATCGCCCAACGGATAATGAGCCACGCCAACCACAAAGGCAAAGTAACCACACCTGCCACCAATGCGAGAGGCGACATCAATGCCAACATCAAGAGCAACAACCATTTAGGCATACGATGCTTAGGAAACCAATTCTTGTGCGCAGGGCGATTGTGGCTGAGTTGCTGCCAATTCTTCTCGTAATTCTCATCGTCAGGCACCCAAAGAATCTGCTCACGCATACGGTTGGTGAGCTCCTCACGCATAGCAAGAATCAACTTAGGTTGCTCTAAGTCAGCATGTTGAGCAATAAACTCCGTCATGTTAATTGGTTTGCCGATATTAATCACCAACGTATCCCAAAGGTGATACCAATCGCTATACTCCAATCCTACGGGCACAATATAAATAGGTTTCTCGTTGCCGAACCTCTCATTCGCACGCAAGGTAATGCGGAAAATGCCTTTACCCAAAGGCAAAAGAGAATGCTTAGGGCGGTGGGTACCCTCTGGCAGAATGCAAAATGGTACGCCTTCTTGCAACGTGTCAATAGCACGCTCCACTGTTTCATCGTTTTTAAGCACTTCGCTCGCACCATCGCGCATACGACGGATAGGCATAATCTTCATAAAACTCAATATCTTGGCAAACAAAGGTTTGCGGAAGATATCCGCACGCGCCACGAAAACTTTTCGCTCCGAATTGATAGAAAGAACTGCAAGCGCATCTTGAAGCGCATTGGTGTGGTTGGGTGCAAAAATAACAGCCCCATCTTGTGGGATATTCTCCTCGCCTACATACTTAATGTGTCGGTATGAATGTCTAAACATCCAACTCACAAACGGGAGAAGTATTCGATAACCACGATTCTCATCATGTATGTGTTTCATAATTTTATCCGTTTTGTTTCGGTGCGGCAAAGGTACGACATTTTTCTGGAATAAGCAAATATTTTTATAAAAAAATGCAATATCACACCACAAAACCGCCCACTATGGAGCAGGCGGTTGAGTAGAAATAAGTGAACAGTTATGTATTACTTTTGCTTGACCCAAATAAGTTTTTGCGTGTCATAGCCACGGCGTTCGGCCTCTGCAAGTATGGTTGTTTTGACCGCATCGTCCAGCTGAGGAGTACGCGATAGAATCCACAAAAACTTGTGGTTGCTACCACCTACCAAGACATACTGATAATTCTCGTCCAACATCATGATACGATAGTCACCAAAGAAAGGACCAAAGAACGATACACGCAGCAATCCTGGTACAGCAGTCGTCTTGGCAATACCCTTTGCATCTTTGGCACGACCATCTTTGATACCCGTGTTCAGCACATCAATCTTGCCATCACTGCGCAATGTGTACTTGGCCATAGCATACTCCAAGCCGCGTTCGAAGCTGTGGTCGAACTTTGCAATCTCGTACCAGCTACCAAGGTAGCGATCTAAATCCACAGAACTCACGGTGCTGTTGTCCACCTTAGGTGCAGAGTCGCAACCTACGAACATACTGGCAAATAAAGCCATTAAGAAAAACTTTTTCATAGTTGTTTTGGTTTGTAAAGGTTAATATGATTCCCCGTGGGGATTGGTATTGAGTTTCCTATAAGTCTTGATAGACATATTTCATGAATGGTACACTAGCCTCCACATGCGAGCCATAGTACCCAATGTCATACGAGATACGATCTTCATTGGACATCGCTTCCATCAGATTCACAGTATTAATCAACGGCACTACTTCATCTTCCAAACTATGCATAAAGTAGGCAGGCGATTGGAGGTCATACCCTACATTAGTGTTCCAAAGTAGCATCTCGTAAAGTATCTCAGCCAAAGGGTGATCTGCATCAAGTGCCTCGGGAGTCATCAATTCGGTCATCACAGTAGAACCCATCAGGTCGTTGATTTGGTCCACTGTATATTCCTTCGAGAGTATCCACTCGTCATAGTTCGAGAGCAATGGTTCGAGGAAGAAGTCTTGCAACTCAAAACCCAAATCGTATGCATCGTTCATGCCCATCACGATCAGCGGTATAGCAGCAGGAATGCCCATCTCATCGCGCTCCACACAATAGATATACGTAGCCGCAGGGTCATACGGACCAGCACCCGCATAGAGTTTGCGCACCGTCCAAAGGAGTGAATCATTTTCCTCTATCATACGCGCTACGCCCAGCGCTACTGCACCACCCTGCGAGTAACCCGAGATAACTACGTCCGTAGGATAAGCATAACCGTAGTGCGCAAGCAAATCAGGCATACAATTCAGCAAGTCCACAGCCGTCTGCGCTGCACTACGCCAATGCAAATAAGGGTGTACCTGTTCGCGCGAAAGACCATAACCCACATAGTCTGGCATAATGACCGCATACCCCTTCATCGTAAAAATACTCTCCATAGAAAGCATACTGCTTGGCACCTCTACATCAGCAGCCATCGTATAGTGATTCGCAATCACAATACCATTCAAGTAGCGCTGCAAAGGCAGATATACACGCCCAGACACCAATAGCGAATCACCTTGCGGAGTCTGACTCCAATATGCCACAGGAAAAGTGACATAATGCTTGTGAGTGTGAAGATAAAGTTTCTTCATCACCTTATACACACTCTCATCTGAGAAATGATGACGCTGCAACTGCTTTTGGGTACTACGCCAAATAGCATCTCTGTTCAGCGTAGAACGTACCATCTCTCCACCGCTGTCTCTGTTAGGGATAACAGGCAATGCGGCTGTATCCAACGGAGTAAGCATCACATAATCTGTCGCTTGCAGCGCAAAAGCACCACAGAGAGCAAAAGCAACGATTAGAATTGTAGATTTTAGTTTCATAGCTGTAATGTTTAGTTAATGTTTATAGGTTTAACAATACGGTTTTGGTATAGCAAATACAAAAACTGTGCAAAAGTTGTAAATAAATTTTCATATATGCAAAAATTATTGTAATTTTGTGCGCAAATACAATATATAACATGAAACGATCCATCTTTTTACTTGGTATTGCAGCTCTGTTCGTTGCATGCCACACCAACAACAATCAAGTTATGATTAGTAAACAAACCATTCAAAGCAGTATCGCTACAATCATTGACACCCACCCAAACGCCGACAGTATTCTGATAGCGCGCGGTGTGGAGCAAGTAGCGGCACTCTGGCAGGAGAGCGACGGCAACGAAACCACTTTCCAAGAATTAGTAACCACCTCATACGCAGGAACCGATGAGGCGCGACAAACATTATACAACCGTCTGTCGCATATCATGGAGCAATGTAGCCAAAGTGCCGACATGCTCAACAACACCCTGCAAGAACCTACCACCTTGGTGGACAAAGGCGAGCCTATCAGCGTGGATTGGATTATCAGTGGCTATAGCCCTATGTCACACTTTGCAGAGGATATGTTTGCCAACAAGATTGCCCATATCTGCGTGCTGAACTTCCCACACTATAGTTTAGAGGAGAAAAACACACTCGGTAGTCAATGGACACGTCAAGAATGGGCTTATGCCCGAATGGGAGACCTATTCCACACGCGCGTGCCTGGCAATGTAGTAGCAGCCTATTCGCAAGCACTCAGCCAAGCGGAGAACTATATCGCTGGCTACAACATCATGATGCACCGACTACGCAACGAAAAGGGCGAAGCACTTTGGACAGAACCAATGGCATTGCTCTCGCATTGGAACCTACGCGATGAACTCAAATCCAACTACGCCAACGTTCCTCATGCCAGCGAGAAACAAGAAATGATTTATCAAGTCATGCTGCACATTATTCGCCAGGAGATACCTGAGTGTGTCATCAATAACGATGAGCCTATTTGGTATCCACAGACCAATGAGGTTATTAGGCGAGAAGGCGATGAGGCGATGAGGCGAAAAGGCGAGAGGTTAGAGGCGAAAGGCGAAAGAGAACCAGATACACGTTATCAGCAGATTATCAACATTTTTCATGCTCTACAAGCAATGGACACCTACCGTCCTGATGCACCTTCTCATGTGCTCCGCACCTTCAATGAGGACTTAGAGATTCCTCTTGAGGAGATAGAAGCACTATTCATTCAACTCGTTCAATCCGACGAAGTGAAACAGGTTGCACAGCTGATTCGTGAGCGTTTGGGACGTGAGTTACGTCCATACGATATTTGGTACGACGGATTCAAAAGCCGTAGCACGACCTCAGAAGACCTACTCACAGCACAAACACAGCAGCGTTATCCCAATGCCAAGGCCTTTGAGAAAGATATGCCACGCATGCTCATGCAATTGGGTTTCATGCCGGACAAAGCAAAAGAGGTGGCATCGCATATCGTGGTAGAAGCAGCTCGCGGTTCGGGTCACGCACGCCCTTGTGTGGGTAGAGAACAGCTCGCGCGCCTGCGCACACGCGTTGGTAAAGAAGGTATGGACTACAAAGGCTATAACATTGCCGTGCATGAGTTTGGACACAATGTAGAGGAAGTCATTTCGCTCTATGATATTGATTATTACACGCTCGCAGGTATTCCTAATACAGGTTTTACCGAAGCTAGTGCATTCCTTTTCCAAGAACGTGACTTAGAGATTTTGAATAACAAATTAGGTCAGCAAGGTACTGCAAGCGCAGATGCCCTATTCGACATGATTTGGGGCATGTACGAGATTATGGGTGTGAGTTTAGTGGATATGCGTATGTGGCAATGGCTCTATGCACACCCCGAGGCTACCGCAGCTGACTTGCGCGAAGCAGTGGTGACTATTGCTAGCGATGTATGGAATGTATATTATGCACCCGTTTTAGGCGAAAAAGATAGTCCACTATTAGGCATCTACTCGCACATGATAGGCTACGCCTTGTACCTGCCTGCCTATCCAATCGGCAATCTTGTGCAGTATCAGTTAGAAGAGCATTTGGCGAAGTGTGCGACACCACAAGAGTGGGCAAAAGAATATACGCGTATCTATCAACAAGGTAGCCTCACACCCGATGCATGGATGCGTGGTGCGGTAGGCAAACCGATGAGCGTAGAGCCAATCTTGAAAGCCGTTAGAGAGCAGTTATAAATCTCGTTAGCAACGTGTGAGGAATAGTAGCAATTCCGTCATGGAATCGAAGACTTGGTCCGCCTGGGCTAAGTCTTCTTTTGTTAGTATGCCCGTATTCACCGCATAAACAGTTAGTCCTGCGGCTTTACCCGAACGAATACCCAACGGTGCATTCTCAATGACGTAGCATTGCTCTTTGGGAAGTCCTGAGCGTTCCCAAGCTTTTAGATAAGGCTCAGGGTCAGGTTTTCCGTGGGTGACATCAAAAGCAGTAATCATGCGTGCATTATCAAACACATTTGGAAATAGCGCATGCAGACTATCAATCAGGGTGCGTTGACCACTGCCAGTGACTACCCAAATCTGATGACCACACGATTGTACGTATTGCAGTACCTCTGCCACATGAGGGATAGGATGAGCTTCGCCTAATTGATGAAAATAGGCAGACTTCTCTGCATATATTTGTTCGATTTCATCGGGCGTAGCATCTCTATTGCGTGCTTTCCACATCGCCTCTCGAATAACAGACTCACCTGTACGTCCCTCGTTAATATAGCAATCGCGAGCAGTGAACGAAAGTCCGTGTCGCTTCATTACCTCTTCCCATGCTATGGCATGGTGGGGCATAGAGTCAAACAACACCCCATCCATGTCAAAGAAATATGCTTTTGTTGTTGTCATAGTCTATTAATAGCAGTAATCGTAGATTTATTCCTTGAAGAACTTACCCATGCGCGTGCCCACTTGCACAATGTACATGCCTACTGGCAACGAAGCAACAGATAATGTGGTTACCGCCCCTTCCACAGCGTGAGTCAGTACCGTTTGACCATTGAGATCATACACGCAGATAGTAGTCTCTTGCTCCCACTCGTTCATAAAGACATTTAGATACGCCTCCGCAGGGTTAGGATAGAGCATTAGAGCCAAACGGTCATCTACCTGCACATTCTCCACATCTACGCTTTTTACATCTTTGAAACTGATTGGCTGTGTGCATGTCTCGCCAAACATATTAGTGATAAACGCGCGCACATACGAGCCTTGGTAGCCATCGTAGCAGAAGGTCTTACCTATACCCACTACCGTACTACGTGCAGAAGATGCTGCACTTGATGTCTTGTCGGTAGCATAGATCCAATGCACCAATCCATCGGCTTCAATAGTGATTGTTTTGTTATTCTCGTCCACATGGATAGCACTAATACGAGGTGCTTTGCCTTCGCCACTACCCTTTGGTTCATAGCAGAAATAGCTCTCACCCTTATGCATTGCATCTTTCAATTCCTCTGTGGTGAGATTCTCCATGAGCATATAGTTGTAATTGCGGAAGAGTTGCTCGTTGTTGTGGGTATCATCGCCCGAGTAACCATACACATTGCGCTCTGGCATGGTGCGTTGCAGGATTTGATCCCAGAGCACACGGTCGTTGGCACGGCGGTCACCTTGGTTATAAACCTCCAATCCAACAAGAGATGGGAATGTTTGGAAGTTTGTTGCATGCCAACCTGGTCCATCTTTCTGCGTTTCGCTATACGTATTGTCAATGCTCCAATATTGTCCTGGGTGGTTGATGATTTGCATACCGCCCAACGCGTATGTGTAAGCGTAAGATTCGTGCAGCGATGCGAACTCCTGTCCCTGACGACCGGTGAAGAAGTCGTTGTGGTGATTGAATTGTCCGCCAGTGCGCTCACTCCAACTATTGGTATTATCCTTGCTGAGCTCATTGCCTGGTACTGCTAACATACCCAATGACTCTGGATCACGCGCAGGAACACCACTCATATATTGTGGGAACAACTGCCATGGATAAGGATTGTAATCATGATCAGTCAAAGAAAGAATCTTATAGCCTGCTGCATAGTATTTATCCACTACATTGGCAGTCGTAAACTCATCGATTGCATCGTTGGATTGGGTGGTATGTGTGTGGAAATTGCTCTTGTATTGGTTCACCGTTGCCCAATCAATTTCCTCGTATGGGTTCTGATATATCACGGGGGTGATGGTCTGACCTTCTACGACTTTTACGAATACCATGCGGTGCGCTTTGGTAGTTGTGCCATTAAGTTCGATATCCAAATAGAAACCATAGATACCACTTTCCGCCGATGAAATCATGTAAAACTCTTCGCCGTTGCTACCCTTTGAGAGGGTGATAGGCGATGATGATTGATTATTGTGGTTCATGCGGAAGCTAACTTTGTAGCCATTCTTGTTGGCAATTTTCACCGACATCTTCACAGATGCACCAGGGTGCACTACTGCAGGTTCTACTTTGAAGTATTCCAAGTCTATATCCGAACTACCCCACGCTGTTTCGGTGACAGTCAGTTTATTTGTGAGATACGAATATACCACTTTGGCTTTCAAACAGTTGTCCGACACAGTGGTGTTTACCAACTCACCCATATCGCTACCCGAGTTCACACTACCATAGTGCACAGAAATCGTTTTGCTATCCGTTAGGCTGACTTCTGCACTCACTTCGTAGTTACTACCCACAGTCATCTTCACGCCATTGGCGGTAAAGTTGGAGGAAGAAGCTGCTGATTGCTCGTATGTTCCGTCTGCAAACACAGCCACACGTTGCCATGATGTAGTGCTACGCGTATTTTTGAAGCCAATATCTTTGGGTGAAGCCATCAGCAATTCGCCATCACATTGGCTACCTGAATTGAGATTCCAATAATAAGAGTATTTTTTGTTGTCCACAGGAATCTCTTTGACCAACATTTGTGCCGCAGTAGGAGTCTTACCGTCCTTGTAGAATGAGCCTTTTTGTGTAGGAGTCCCTTCGCAAGTAAGCGTAGTTGTACCCTCACCTTTCATAAAGTACCAAGTATTGGCAGTGTAGTCTGTCGCATTACTCTGCACCTTTTTGGGCATAGTGGTAGGTAATTCAACAGGTATGTCCAATAGTGTCGTAGCAAACATAGTTCCCCATGTACGGTCATCGTGTGCGCCTTCCACCTCATATACATACGCGAAAGATACATTATTGTTAACCCAATTGTAGTAGTATGCTATTTCTTCCGTTGTCCACTGGGTATCGGCAGAGGTTTGCACGAATAGAAAGTAGGTATTGGTATGTGTTGGAGTCATTTGTCCGATGAAATCGCGCAATTCTGCTTTGTTGTACCAGAACGCAGGTGAGAACATTACGCATCTGCCAAACTGGTTAGGATATTTGATTGTTGCGTAGAAGGCAAACAATCCAGCTACATCTGCACCCATGATAGTGCAAGCAGATTCTCTCGATGAAATCGCGTATTTCTTTTCAAACGCGGGTTTGAAATCGTCCATAAAACTCTTTAAGAAGGCGTCTGCCTGACCCGTGCCCGCAAACTCCTCGTTTGCCCATGGAGTGAACTCTGGCAATTGGGCATAGATAACCACGATAAATCCGGGCTGTTCACCGCGTTTCTCCAATTCAGCCACTGTTTCTGCTACGCCCCATGAGTCAGAGTAAAGGATACGATCGCCCATCTCGGTGTCGGAACCTGCATCGCGATAGCGTTGATGGCGACCGAACATATAGGTTACATTATATTCTTTCGAAGAATCGTAGTTACTTGGCAGGAGGATTTGCACAGGATATTGTTTACCTGCGATGGTCCAGTTTTCGGTAATACCCACATTCTCATATACAGCAGCCCATTTTGCTACTACATCGGGATTGCCCACGGAGGTACGGTTGGCAACCTCATCACCGGAGGCTGTCTTTTCCACGTATTTCCAATCGGGTCCACAGATGTACTTATATCCTTCGGAGGCACTAATATCGGCAGTAGATATACCTGCTACGGTAACGGTGAATTGGTCTTTTCCTTCCACTTTGTTCATAGCTATGGCTGCACCTGCCGACCAAGAACTGAGTTGAGGTAATCCGCCTACTACGTAGCATTGTTTCGTGCCAATGGGCACATTTACAGTGAAAGTTACATCGGCCCAAAGCATAGATATGCTACTTACAAGACCGATAAGGATAAAGAAAATCTTTTTCATAAAACAGTATGTTTATTTTCGTCTGCAAAGGTACTAAAAAATAATAAATTGTGCAAATAAAAAAGAGCCTATTTTAACAATTAATACAAATCGAAAAAAATTGTGCAAAAGCATAACGAACGCTTGCGTAATTCAAATAAAAGCAGTACCTTTGCAAAGGTTTTGATTAGTACCCTCACACAACTCGACAGTGAACAACTTATAAAACCATTAAATATCTACATTCATTATCATGTCAAAACAACGCATACTCATAGTAGACGATGAAGAGGACATTTGCATGATTCTCTCCTACTCGTTGCAAAAAGCAGGCTACGAAACGCTTATCGCACACAGCGCAGAGGAAGCACTTACTATCCTCTCGCCTATTGCCAATAACCCATCGCCAATCGCCAATAATCAATCGCCTATATCCCTCATTCTCCTCGACATCATGATGGACGGCATGTCGGGTTTGGAAATGGCAGAGCATTTGCGTTCAGATATAGGATGTTGGGAATCGGGAATCGGAATGCCACCGATTATATTTCTCACTGCGCTTGCTGACGAAAGCACTCTCCTTAAAGGTTTTAACCTAGGTGCTGACGACTATATCACCAAACCCTTCCGTGTCCCAGAAGTCATTGCTCGTGTAGGGGCGGTGTTGCGTAGGACAGAGGCGTCGAGGCGAGAAGGCGAAGAGGCGACAAGGCAAGAGAATAGCGAGAATTGCATCGTTTTCGAGGGAATAGTAGTCAACAAAGCCGATATGTCACTTACCGTAGATGGCGAAAAGGTCGTTATGACACGCAAGGAAATAGAATTGCTTTGTTACCTACTCACCCACCGCGGACAAATCCTCTCACGCGAGCATCTGCTCAATAATGTATGGGATAGCAATGGTTTTGTGATGGAGCGCACAGTGGACGTACATATCACCCACCTCCGCCGTAAACTTGGACAATATAGTAAACACATCAAGACAAAATCGGGTTACGGATACCTGTTTGAGAATTAAAAGACATGAACATTTGGATTATCATAGCCATAGGAGTTATTGCTGTTATTGGAACTCTTTACGCTATCTATAAGCATAAGATAAACAAAGCACGTGAGCAACAGCGACTGACACTGACACAAAACATATCACACGAACTCAAAACACCCGTGGCGAGTATTCGTGGAGTACTCGAAACAATCCTTATGCACCCCGATATGAGCGAAGAACAGCGATTGCAGTTTATCGAACGAGCGTATCAGCAGTCAGGACGCCTTGCAAACTTAGTAGAAGATATAGCAACTATCAACAAACTAGACACGCAGACCGACTTCTACACACGCCTACAATTGGATCTGCATACTATTGTGGAGAATGTGGTGCAAGATTTGTCATTGCGCGCTATGCAAGTAGGAGCAACTATTACGCACAACATACCTAAACACTTGATTATTACAGGAAACTACACACTACTCTACTCTATATTTCATAACATAGTAGATAATGCTATCAACTATGTAGAGAAGGCAAATATCAGTATCCAACTCACCCACCAGGACCCTGCTAATCTCTATTTCAGCATAACTGACAATGGTCAGGGTGTCCCCACTGAAGCGCTAGCACATATATTTGAGCGTTTTTATCGCGTGGATAAGGGACGAAGTAGAAAAGCAGGGGGAACAGGCTTAGGACTATCCATCGTAAAACATGCGGTGATCTTCCATGGAGGAAAAATCACCGCAGTAAATCGAGTGGAAGGTGGATTGGAGTTCCAATTCTCCCTCGCACGTAGGGCAACCGTTAAATCCTAACTCATTTCCAACATACGTTGAATAGGTCGGATTGCATCCTTAGCGATAGTATCGTCCACTACAATCTCATTGCTATCGTTTTGCAAGCAGTCATATAGATTTTGGAGCGTACACATACGCATGTACTCACATTCATTACAATTGCATTGCTCTGCATTGTCTAGTATAGCAGGCACTGGTATAAACTCTGCCGTTGGGCAAGCCTTCTGCATCTCATGGAGAATGCCACTCTCTGTGGCTACGATGTATTGGGCGATTGGCGATTGGGTATTGGCGATAGCATAATTTAGCAAAGCCTGCGTAGAACCGATGACATCTGCATGCTGCAAGACTGCCTGTTTACATTCAGGATGAGCCAACACTTTGGCAGCAGGATATTGTGCTTTAAGTTTTAGCAACCCTTCCTCAGAGAAACGAGCATGCACATGGCAACCACCATTCCATAGATCCATCTGTCTGCCTGTCATCTTATTGATATAACTACCTAAGTTCTGATCAGGACCAAAGAGGATAGGTTTATTCTCAGGCAGTTGATTAACAATCTTCAATGCATTGCTACTGGTGACCACCACATCCGTAAGCGCTTTCACAGCAGCACTGGTATTCACATACGACACCACCAAATGCTCAGGATGCGCAGCCTTCCACACAGCCAAGTCTGCTGCCTGGCAACTATCCGCAAGCGAACAACCTGCCTGCGGAGCAGGAATAAGCACTTTCTTACTTGGGCAGAGTATCTTGGCTGTTTCCGCCATAAAATGTACACCACACATCACAATAATATCGGCATCCGTCTTCGCGGCCACTTGAGCCAAAGCAAGCGAATCACCAATAAAGTCCGCTACGTCTTGAATCTCAGGACGTTGATAATAGTGCGCCATGATGATGGCATTTTTCTCGCTACAAAGGCGACGTATTTCATCTACTATGTTCATTGTTTAGAAGTTCAAGGATTGACCTATTGTATTATAGTACACACCATTATACTCAATCATGAGTTGTCCATCACGAAGGAGTTTCTTACCCATTGACTGTGGTTGCTGCACCTCAATTATATCGGTAGTAGGACCACAAGAGGTGACATAATTGGAGTAATAATACTCGGTTATCACACCACCGCCTGCCATTTCAATATAAATACGACTCAACGCAGGACCATTTTGATCTGTATTGGTTTTACTGCTAAAACGCAAGGCTCCTACGCCACTTAGTGTGGATGTTGGCGTCCACTTATAGTCACTCAATGTCTTATTAGCAGCCTTCAATTCACCTATTTTGGTTCCATTTAGTGTGAATTCTATGGTGTTGTAAGAAGTTCCACCATAGGTACGCATATTAATAGTAATGTTGGTTATTTGACTTGCATTGAGCGATGGTGATTCAATATACGAACCACTAACCATACGCCAGTGTTTGGTATCCTTAATCAATCCAGATAGTTTCCATCCCTCAGTATTATTTAGATCCATAGAAATAGGTGCCGCCAACGACTCGTAAATCTCACTTTCTTCAAGCGTTGCAAATACAGCGTTATAAACCACATCGTGGGCCACGGTAGGGGCTTCGGAAGCGTCAGAGAAGAGGTCTGCAGGTACGTCGTCTTGTGGCGTTGTAATCACATCTTCGCTCCAACCCACAAACTGATTGCTCTCTGCACATGGCGAAGAAGGTGCAGTAGGTAGTTGGGTCACCTTACTACCCGCAGCGAGAGAATTAGTAGGATTACCTGCGGTATATTCCTCACCATTCACCATCCATATTACTTGACATGCTGCATTGCAAGCACCATAGAGCTTCACAGTGAGTGTTTCTGCACCCGCAGAAGCAATTTGCAGAACACCGCTATGCTGACCTTTCTCGGTAGGAACGTATGTAAGAATCACGTTGTTTTTGGTAATTGAGCTATTTGCCTCAGCAATAGTGAGCGAAGAGCATGAAGCCTCAAACATATCGGCATCCTCGCCAGAAATAGTGAGAGTGACATCGGATGTCAGATACATACCTGTCACCTTGATACTAATCGAAGACTCCTCATCCATCAACACGCTTGGGAAGTTCACAGTAGTAGTGCTGACGCTCAATACAGGAGTACGAACCACATCCTCACGGCTACCATCGCTCTCGCCCAATACGAAGTCCGCATCATAGGCGGTCATAATGTCTTCGAGGTAAAGTGTCTCACCTGCTTTCTCGCCCCAGATATACTCAGCCAGGTAAGGGTAGTCAATGAATGGATTGCGGTTGCCTTGTGTTTGTTGAATACCGTTATTGCGGTCGATTTCCTTCTTGGAAACGGGGTCTTGGCGGTGCCACTTCATGAGGAGTGCCACACCATACTTGGTAAGACCGAAAGAGCCAGTAGAGAAGTTAGTGGTGAAAATATCACTACCTTCTCCAGAAGTAAATGATTTTTCACTTGCCCAGCGGAGCAACGAACCCATATAGCCACGAGCAAAGTCACCTTTATACTCATCGCGTGGTTCAAAGACAGTACCTGAAGCAGAAATTGTGGCGCCTGTATTACCCGCAATGGTGTTTCCGCCTGTGATGGTGATACTCTTGGCAGAACCTTTCTTGGCACCATCATAAGTATAACTGGCGCTGGATACTTCGCCAAACGCATAGTTGCTACGCATGCCATTCACCTTACCATCGGTAGGTACGAGGTGGAAAATATCGCAACCAGGGCCGCTGGTAGATCCGCCAAACCATGATTTAGGGATAGAGTGCTCGCGGTTGTAGCAGTCACACTCATTACTATAACTACCACATTGATCCGAGCCAAAAGTCCAATTGCAATTGCTATACATATCCCATACTTGGCCATTGCTCTTCTTGTCTGTAGTCTTGAAGGCAGTCCAAAGTCCGTCGTAACCCAAAGATGAATAACCTGTTTTTGTAACCGTTTGCACCGCATCAAAGAGTGCTTTACCCGATTTGCCATCCACCTTAGCATAATACGCTGGCAACGAAGCCGCAGGAGTAACAGTTTTAGCAGCAATCGCAAAGGCAAAGAAACCGCAAACAACAAGTAGTAAAATTCGTTTCATATTTTATAATTTGTTCTATTACAATTATATATTTTCAAATTAGCGTGCAAAGTTACGCTTTTTTTCGCAAGTGAACAAATTTTTTTGATAAAAACACAAAAAAAAACGCCCTCACAATGGATTGCGAGGGGTGTATGACGTAGAGTGTAAAGGCAAGGGGTTATCGTCCTAAATGTCGTTCGATTTGTCCTACCTCTTGTCTCAAAACAGCATCGTAACTCATTTGCGACTCCATCATATTGAGAGAGTGTGCTACCGTAGCGTGGTCACGATGAACGTATTTTCCAATCTCTGCCAACGAACTATCGGTGAACTTCTTAATCAAATACATCACCATGTTTCGCGCTTTGACAGCATCTCTCTGACGAGTACGCGCAGTAATAACCTGTTCCGATACTTTCATCGTTTGGCATACCGCGGCAATAATATCAGCAGGCAAATAGGTGCGAGGATGCAACTGCACCAAACGTCCTACTACGGTCTCCGCCAAGGCCATATCTATTGGACTGTCTGTCAGCGTAGAATATGCTAAGAGACTAGCTAAAACACCTTCCAAATCGCGCACGTTATCCGACACGTTAGATGCCACGTACTCAATGATATTATCGCTCAACTTAATACCGTCTTTCTTGATACGGTAGAGCAAAATATCTCGGCGCAGTGGATAGTCTGGACGAGTAATCTCAGCTGTCAACCCCCATCTAAAGCGCGATAGTAAACGATCTTGAATACCCTTCAACTCCATTGGACTACGGTCTGATGTAAGAATCAGCTGTTTGTGACTTTGTTGCAAGTAGTTGAAAATTTGGAAGAAAGTATCCTGTGTACCCTTCAAGTCAGACAAGTACTGTATATCATCCACAATCAACACATCCACCGACTGATAGAACATCAAGAAATCAGGCACATGGTTGTGGTTAACCGCATCTTGGAACTGCAACTTGAACATATTAGCAGTCACGTACAACACACGTGCACTTGGATTTAGGCGCTCCACCTCATTACCGATAGCATACGCCAAGTGGGTCTTACCCACTCCACTACCGCCGAAGAGGAAAAGGGGATTAAAGAGTGTCTTACCAGGCTTCTTAGCAATCTCTATTGCCGCAGCGCGCGCCAATTTATTTGGCTCACCTTTCACAAAATTATCAAAGGTATATTGCGGATTGAGTTGGCTCTCCCAATCGTTGGTTGGCTCCTGCGCAGGCATAAAAGCCTCACTGCGAGGACGCGCTACCGATTCGCGCAATGGCTCGCTAGGCACATCAATAATGCCACCTGCCACCATGATACGATACTCTAACTGAATGGTAGGTCCAAACACCTTTCTCAGCACACGCGAGAGCAAATCTAAGTAATTATCCTCGATATACTCCACGATAAACTGACTCTTCACCTGCAACACCAACACATCGTTCTCACATTGCAATGCCACTACAGGCGCAAACCATGTCTGGTATGCACTCTGCGAAAGATTGTCGCGCAGAATCTGCTGGCATTGTGCCCACAATATGTTGAGATTTTGTTTCAAGGCTGTTATAAATAATGTTAAAAAAGGCGTAAAAAAAAGCGACTTCTTCCGAAATCGAGTGCAAAGGTACTGCTTTTTTTTGAATTGACCAAATGGGGTTCTTCCCTACCGAATCGGGGTTTCTAAATATCCCAAAAACTCAACGACTTACAACCAAACAACTGATTTTCTATGATTTACAAAAGTTATCAACACCTAAGTTACTGAAACTCATAACTCAATGTATTTTTGTTCCACATTTTGTTGTTTCACGACAAACTCCCTAACCAATATATAGACAATTAGTTAGGGAGTTTTTAACTATTTTCATAAATTAGACATTCGAAAAATTGCTATTTCTTGGGCAATTTCTTTTGTATGAAAGGTCGGGCTTTAATAGACATTACTATCGTATCCACATTCATCACTGCAGCATCCAGATTTTTGAGCGTCGTATTGAGATTATCATGCAATTCTGTATCATTGAGCAGCAGACCCAATGTACCATTTTCCGATTGTATCGTTTGATTCAAAACCTGTATTGTAGAATCCAATGACTGTACAATATGTTGGATATTTGCCGCATCTACATCAGCCACGATATTTTGCAATCCATCCATGGTTGTATTTACCTTATTCACCACCTCAGGTAGTTGGTGATGCGTGAGACTGCGAAAATCGCGACTACTAACGGTCAAATCGTTGGTAATACGTTCTATATTCTGCAACGAAGCATGCAAACTCCCCTGCTCCATTTCATTATTTAATGAAGCCAATAAGTTTGTTGCCTCGGTCAATACGCTATCCAATTGCGCCAACAAACCAGTCTGCAAGTTATCCACCAATCCTGGCACGATATAGGTAGGCAGCGTGTCTCCTCCTTGATATGGCATTGCGCGATTCATCAGTGCAGGCAACTGCAACTCAATCGCCCCTCCACCTAGCAAGCCGTCAGCCACCAACGCCATCTGCGTACCACGAGGCAGTTCGATAGCCTTATCAATAGAAACACTAACTGTGAAGGCTGGCGATTGCTTGAAGTCATACTGAATACTCTCTACCAAACCCACCTGATACCCTCTAATGTACACGGGCGCTTGCGCTACGAGACCATTAACGCGGTCAAAAGTACCTACATACACCTTTGTGGGCGAGAAGATATTGATACCTTTGAGGAAATTAAATCCAAAATACAAAATACCGAGGCATACGATTGCTAAGATGCCAACTTTCAATTCTTTTGAATACTTCATTTCTTATAATATTTTTCAAATGCATCAAAGATGCCGTTTACTATTCCTGTTTTACCTTCTGCACTTGCAAGCCATTTCTCCTCTTCGGCATTACTCAAGAATCCCATCTCAACCAATACGCTTGGGCAAGCAGATTGGAGAAGCACCCAAAATGCCGCTTGGCGCACACCACGATTCGCACGTTGTAAGGTGCCTACAAACTGATTTTGAACCAATTCTGCAAAGACCAAACTATTATCCATATATTGGTTCTGCATGAGTTCAAAAAGGATGTAGCTTTCCACAGAATTAGGATCAAATCCTTGATAAACAGTCTGATCCTCTTCTAACTTCATCACCGCGTTCTCACGCATTGCCACATCTAGATTGTCTTCCATACGTTCGGTTCCGAGAATAAACGTTTCTGCTCCACGTGCATTGCGATTTTCCGCTGCATTGGTGTGAATACTGATGAAAAGATCAGCATGGTTTTTATTGGCAATATCAGCGCGTTGCTGCAAAGGCAAGAACACATCTGTATCACGGGTCAAAACCACTTTTACTTCAGGATATTTCGCACGAATTTTATCGGCCAGTTGTTTGGCTACTGTAAGGTTCAAATTCTTCTCTTGCACTTTCATTTTCAGGCCGATGGCTCCTGTATCATGTCCACCATGTCCAGCATCAATAACTACCGTAAAAGACATAAATGAAAATGCCAAAACAATCAGCAGCACACAACTGCACATTTGGGTTATTCTGTTACTCTGCATATCTATTTACACTTATTTTGGTACAAAAATCGTGCAAAGTTACAACTTTTTTGGCAAATATACAAACTTTTAGTAAAAATTCGCCTTTTTCGCTTTTTCTCTTGCATATATGTAAAAATTATAGTACCTTTGCGCTTTAATTTGCGTTTTTATAAATAAAAACAGGAACGAGCTATGGTTGCAAGCGATTTCACACCTGCTGAAGAACAATTATTAGAGGACGAATTTCAGGCTCTATTAGCGGACTATGCACGCACGAACCACCGCCAAAAGGTGGAGTTAATCACTCGTGCTTACCAATTGGCGAAGCAAGCTCACGGTGGTGTCCGCCGTCTGTCGGGTGAGCCATATATGATGCACCCTCTCTCTGTGGCGCGCATTGTAGTCAAGGAGATAGGATTGGGTAGCACTAGCATTTGTGCGGCATTATTGCACGATGTCGTGGAAGATACCGAATATACAGCGGAGGATATTGAGCACCAATTTGGTCCGAAGATAGCCAGTATTGTAGTAGGTTTGACTAAAATATCGGGTGGCGTTTTTGTGGATCAAGCCGTTAAGCAGGCCGAAAATGTGCGTAAGTTGTTACTGACAATGTCGGACGACATTCGCGTGATGCTTATCAAATTGGCAGATCGCTTACACAATATGCGTACATTGGCGGCACAGCGTCCGGAGAAACAGCGCAAGATAGCCATTGAGACACAGTACATCTATGCACCGATGGCGCACCGATTAGGACTTTTCCCAATTAAAACAGAGTTAGAGAACCTGAGTTTCAAATACGAGCATCCAGATCTTTACACAGAGATTGAATCCAAGTTGCAAGCAGTCAAAGAGGTACAACAAGAGAATTTTGAAGAGTTTGCAGCGCCTATCCGCAAGCACTTGACTATGATGGGCTATGAGTTCAAACTGTATGCCCGCACCAAATCGGTCTATTCGATTTATAAGAAGATGGTCACGAAGGGTGTTCCGTTTGAGCAGGTGTACGATCTATTGGCAGCGCGTATCGTATTTGAACCGAACTTCCAATTCTCCGAGAAGGATCAATGTTGGATGATTTATTCGGCGATTACAGAGATCTATCGTCCTCATCCTGAACGTATCCGCGATTGGATATCCACGCCTAAGGCCAATGGTTATGAGGCATTGCATGTGACAGTGATGGGCAATCATGGCCAGTGGATAGAGGTGCAGATTCGTACCAATCGTATGCACGAGTTAGCAGAGCATGGTTTGGCAGCCCATTGGCGATATAAGGCAGGTGGTGAGAGTGAGCACGAGTTGGATAGATGGTTGCGCGACATCAAAGAGGTATTGGCGAACCCTGATCCTGATGCAATGGCGTTCTTGGATACTTTTAAGCTTAACCTTTATCGCCACGAGGTCTTTGTGTTTACACCACGAGGTGAGATTCGCACGTTGGCACAAGGTGCGACGGTATTGGACTTCGCCTATCAGCTCCACACTCAATTGGGTGAGCATTGTATTGGAGCGAATGTCAATCGTACCACACGTACCATCGGATATATATTGCAGAGTGGTGATCAGGTAGAGATATTGACATCGGAGAAGCAGAAACCCGAACCCGAATGGATGAATATCGTAGTGACTGCAAGGGCAAAGGATCACCTCAAGAAATACTTCCGCAAGCAAGAGGGACACGCAGAAAACAATAAGCCTGCTAACGCTATCGTAGCCAAGGTAGTAAACCTTTATATTAAGGGTAGTGATACGATGGGCGTGATGATGCGTATCCTGCAAGTGATGAGCGATGAGTATCGTATTAATTTCAGCGACCTACATGTGACATCGGATGGCAACAACTTCACTTGCGAGGTAGAGGCGAAGTTATTCGATATGGACAAATTGGGCAAGATGTGTATGAAACTACGCAAGATAGGTGGTATCAACACTGTAAATGTAACTAAGATTGATGGTGTGGAGATGCAATGCGATTGTTCTTCACTCTCCAAATGATTATAAACAACAAATACTTATAACAATGAAAAAATTATTTAGTTTTGCAGCAACATTGCTCTTTGCGATGGTTGCAATGGGACAAAACCCAGTTATTACATTCGACAAGACCACACACGATTTTGGTAAGATTAACGAAGCGGATGGTCGTGTAACTACCGTATTCACTTTCAAGAATGAGGGTATCGCTCCGCTTGTACTGAGCAACGTACGCGCAAGTTGTGGTTGTACCACTCCTAAGTGGACTCGCGAGCCTATTGAGCCAGGTCAATCAGGTGAGATTACCGTAACCTATAACCCTAGCGGTCGTCCTGGTCGTTTCCAAAAGACGGTAACCGTTACTAGTAATGCGAGCGAGCCTACAACCAAATTATACATCAAAGGTGAGGTGATTCCTAAACCAGTCAAGCCAGTCGATGAATATCCTATCAAGATGGGTGATTTGAGTTTGAAGCGCAAATCGTTGAATTTCGGTACGCTCACACAAGGTAGCAACAAGATGCTTGAAATTGAGTATGCTAACCAAACGGAGCAACCTATAGAGGTAGCTGTATATGTAGTAGGTGCTGATTATATCAAGTCAAATGCGACATTGCAAACAGTAGAGCCTACTCAAACAGGTAAATTGCAATTCGCTTTGCAAAGTGCAGAGAGTCCATTGTTTGGTCCTATGACTGCCAAAGCGTATGTTATGGTGAATGGCAAGCGCGATTTGTCCAGCACCTATGAAATTGCGTTGTCGGCTAATATCAAGGAAGATTTCTCTCAACTCACCGTAGAAGAGCGCCAGCAAGCTCCTATCGTAGAGGTAGTACGCGAACTTAACCTTGGTACTATTGCTAAGGGCAAAAAAGTTAGTGCTAAGCTTACACTCACTAATGCAGGTATCAATCCATTGTTGGTTCGTCGTGTCATTATGAGCACGGAGAATGTGCAGTTTACTACACCTAAGGTTATCAAAGCGGGTCGCAAAGCGGATATCAAATTTGAGTTGGATGCTACCGCATTCGATCCTGCACAATACTCACGCATCATGACCTTGATTACCAACGATCCTAACACTCCAGTTATCAATATCAAAATCAACTGGGTAGTAGAGTAAATACTATCATCATGCAACATCCAGAGAATAGTTCCGAATACAAAGGGTTGACCGTCAATGCGGGCGTAGAGAATCTGCCCAGCGTGAATCCGTATGCCACATTCCGTCGTCGTAAACCTACTTTGACGGCCGATGAGTATGTAGAGGGTATTTTGCGAGGTGACATGCGTCTGTTAAGTCAGGCCGTGACACTCATTGAGAGCAATCTGCCTAGTGATCAAGCTATTGCTCAACAAGTCATTGAGCGCTGTCTTCCATACGCAGGCAATGCTGTGCGCTTGGGTATCACAGGCGTACCAGGTGCAGGCAAGTCCACTTTTATTGAGGCATTGGGTACCCTACTCTGCCATCAGGGGAAACACCTTGCTGTATTGGCTATTGACCCATCGTCGGAGCGCAGTAAAGGTAGTATCTTGGGCGATAAGACACGTATGAATCAGCTCTCCGTAGAGGCGAATGCGTTCATACGTCCTAGTCCATCTGCAGGTAGTTTAGGTGGTGTAGCGCGCAAGACCCGCGAGACTATTGTTCTGTGCGAGGCTGCTGGTTTCGATACGATTATAGTGGAAACCGTAGGTGTAGGACAATCCGAGACTGCAGCACACTCTATGGTGGATTTCTTCCTCTTGTTGCAAGTCACAGGTACTGGCGATGAGTTGCAAGGTATCAAACGTGGTATCATGGAGATGGCAGACGGTATTGCTATCAACAAGTGCGATGGTAGCAATGTGGAGCGCGCTGAGGCTGCACGCGTTAGTTTCAAGAACGCGTTGGCACTTTTCCCTCCTACTGAGTCGGGTTGGAAACCTTACGCGCTTACCTGTTCCGCGGTAGAAGGCAATGGCATACAAGAAGTGTGGAACATGGTTGAGGACTATATAAGGTTCGCGCGAGAGAACGGATACCTTGACCACCTACGTACCCAACAAGCCAAGTACTGGATGTACGAGACTATCAATCAGAACCTATTGGATAGTTTCTATAAGTCCGAGGCGATGGAGCAACTTATCGCACAAACCGAACAACGCGTACTCAACAATGAAATCAGCAGTTTTACTGCTGCATACGATCTTCTGAAAGAATATGGCAACAACAAGCAATAATAATCGCAAAAGAACTACTGCAGTCCCCAAGGTTGGGGCTAATGAGATGGGCAAACTACCGCCACAGGCTCCTGAGTTGGAAGAGTCTGTGTTGGGTGCGCTGATGATTGAGAAAGATGCATACGCTACAATAGCAGATTTGCTACGTCCAGAGTCGTTTTATGCGGATAGCAATGCATGTATTTTTGAGGCTATACGTGCGTTGGCAGCCAAGGATGCGCCTATTGATTTGTTGTCTGTGGTGGAGCAACTCAAGTCGCAAGGCAATTTGGAGAAGGCTGGCGGTGTGGTACGTCTCAGCGAGCTTACTCGTCGCGTAGCATCGGCAGCTCACTTGCGCTATCATGCGCAGATTGTGGCGCAGAAAGCTACTGCGCGCGACCTGATCTCGGTGGCTTGCCAGATTGAGGAGAAAGGCTACGATGAGACACAGGACGTGGATGTACTCTTGCACGAGGCAGAAGGAAGCATTTTTGAAATATCGCAACGCGCACAGAAGCGTGATGTCACGCAGATTGACCCTGTTATTGAGGAGGCATTTGAGCGCATGCGCAAAGCAGCTAAGAATGAAGGCAATATATCTGGTGTACCTAGCGGTATTACTGAGTTGGATAAGATCACATCGGGTTGGCAAAAGTCTGACTTGATTATTATCGCTGCCCGTCCTGCGATGGGTAAGACGGCGTTCGTGTTGTCTATGGCCAAGAATATCGCTGTAAATTTCAAACGTCCTGTCGCGATGTTCTCGTTGGAGATGTCCAATGTGCAGTTGGTTAACCGTTTGATTATGAATGTCTGCGAGATCGAAGGTGATAAGATTAAGAACGGCCGTCTCACGAAGCAGGAATGGAATAAGATGGAGAACAAGATCAATGAGCTCATGGGTGCTCCCATCTATATTGACGACACACCTGGTTTGAGTATTTTTGAGTTACAGAGTAAGGCACGTAAACTTGTGCGTGAGAAGAAGGTAGAGCTTATCATCATTGACTACTTGCAGTTGATGAATGCAAATGGTGCTAATTTCGGTAGTCGTGAGCAAGAGGTGAGTATCATCTCTCGCCGATTGAAATGGATTGCCAAGGAGTTGGATATACCTGTGATAGCATTGAGTCAACTTAACCGTAACGTAGAAAAACGTGATTCTAGCAATAGCAATGTAGAGGGTAAGAAACCGCAACTGTCTGACTTGCGTGAGTCGGGTGCGATTGAGCAAGATGCGGATATGGTATGTTTTATCCACCGTCCTGAGTACTACCGTATTTATAATGATGATAAGACGGGTAAGGACTTGCGCGGTTTGGGTCAGATTATTGTGGCTAAGCACCGTAATGGTGCTACCGATGAGGTATGGATGCGTTTTATCGGCAAGTATGCTAAGTTCCAAAATGAGAATGAGGGTTTTGATGAGAATATCTACGATACGCCTGCGCCTCAACCTGCGACAACATTCCAAAGTCGTATGAATAGTTCTTCCGATCCACAAGGCGCACAATTGGATGACGATATCACACCGTTCTAAAAGCAAGAATGAAATTATTAAGGTCACTCGCATAGGGTGACCTTATTTTTTCGATGTATTCATTGAGGAGTGCTTATATAAAGAGTTCTGCGGGATAATCTATTTTTGTCAGATACAATCCTTCAGCAGGAGCGGAGTCGCCTGCAGCTATGCGAGTGTGTTTCGTGATTACTTCCGCAAACTGCTCTTTCGTCATCTTACCACGACCTACCTCGAATAAAGTTCCTACCACTGCACGCACCATATTGCGCAGGAAACGATCCGCGGCAATAGTGAACACCGCATGTCTATGATCCAATACCTGCCACTCCGCACGTGTGAGGTCACAGATAGTTGTCTTGACATCTGTATTGCTACGACAGAATGAGGCAAAGTCCTGTTTGCCAATCAGATACTTCGCTGCTTCATTCATCGCATCAAAGTCTAGTCCGGGTCTTACGCGAGTGGCAAGCGTATGTAAGAAAGGGTCTTTGTGATCCACAATATGATACTCGTAGGTGCGACGTGTTGCCGAGAATCGTGCATGCGCATCGTCCGTTACAGGCAGAATATCATGGATTGCTATGGCGTTAGGGAGTATGCCGTTGAGGCGAAAGACTAGCCTATCGCCTTCTCGCCTCATCGCCTCATCGCCTATATCCATGTGCGCATACATCTCGCGAGCATGAACGCCAGCGTCGGTTCGCCCTGCAAAAGTCAATGGCACTTCCTCACGGAAAATCATAGCCAACGCTTTCTCCATCGTTTCCTGCACTGTATTGCCGTTGGGTTGGCGTTGCGAACCGTGAAAAGCGGTGCCATCGTATGCAAATCGAATGAAATAACGCATAATTCTTGCCTTTACACCTTACACTTTACTTTCTCCCTCATCGAACGTACCTGTTGGTTAATCTCCGGAGAGAGGTTCTTGAACCATGCTATGGCACAACCTCCTCCTATGAGCACCACGGAACGAACGATACTACTAATCCATATATTATTGATTGGCAAGTACTTTTGCCAAAGGAAATTCAAATTAAGTATCACCACTATTAGAAGAAGAATCTTCAAATGCTGGCGTGTGAAAGTAGGAGCATGCAGTGTGAAACGCACAGTCAGGGTGATGAATAAGAAATAAATTGCGTATGCAATCAGGTTGCTCATTGCCGCACCGTTCATACCTAGGTGAGGGATAAGCATATTATTGAGCAATATAGATAATGTTGTTAAGACAAACGAAAACAATAATGAGAAGGCATAGAAGCGCGAATAATTGAGCGCAGATGATGTGAATGAACAAACGGCAATAAAGAGTTGGCTAGTCCCCAAGATAAGTACTACTTGACGAGCAGCTGCATACGTCTCTCCATTGGGCAAGATGTGGAAGATAAGATCTATATTGAGCCAAATCATGCAGAGTATCATTCCACCAATAAGCAGCAATGTGCTACTTACTTGCTGCATAAGATGAGCAGTCTGAGGTTGGTTATTCTCCTTGATGGCAGTTGCCAGTTGTGGTGAAGCTATGGCAGTCATAGAGCGATAAGGAATGCTAACCATTACAGCTATGTAAGTGGCAATAGCAAAGATGCCCGTATAACTCAATCCCATCTCAGCTGTAATAAAAAACGAAGATAGGGTTGGAGCAAGCACACTAGCAACGGCAGAAACGAGTAGAAAACCAGTATAGAGGATATATTGGCGAATCAATGGGCGATTCTCACGCAGGAACTGCCAATCGGGGCGTAAGGATATCTCACCCAAAGAGAAAAGGTAGGCCATATTACAAAGCATTGCCACGGCATATACTCCGCATAGCGCAATCACGAATCCATTGATTGTCAAGCACTCAAAGGCATAAAGTAGATAAACGACGAGCAATCCTATTCGCGTAATCAGTTCGCGTACCATACGCGGAACGACGATGTGCATACGCACATTGGCATTGGTCTCAAAGACCGTTTGATAGAGCATAAAGAACGCCATCGGCAGTACCATATAATAGTACTCCACAAAGAGTGGCGACTTCTCTCCAAACCATTGACTGAGTGGTTCGTGGCAAGCACAATAAATAGCGGTGAATAGGGCGAAACCTATCAATGGCACGATCAGTGTCCAAAAGAAAAATCCGTGGTCGGTATCCCCGCCTCTCGCCTCTTGCCTAAGCGGTGTCCCCGAAAACGCTCGTGGCGTTTTGGGATGCTCTTCGCCTTTCGCCTTAAAGTGCGGATAAAAGCGGATAATGGACGATGAAGTGCCCAATTGCGCCAATCCGATAAAGAGGGTAGCAGCATCAACCAATACACGTGCCAAACCGATCTCCTCTGCTGTGAGGAAGCGAGTCAGCACAAAGAACGTAGTAACAAAGCCCACCGCCACCCCTAGATAGGTGACGATGGTGCCTTGAATACTTTGTTTGGCGATGATGCCCATACGATTACTTCTCGATTCCGAGCAGCTCTACCTCGAAAATGAGTGTAGAGTATGGAGGAATAGAACCTGCTTGTTGTGCGCCGTAACCCAACTCTTGTGGGATATAGAAGCGGAATTTACTGCCAACAGGCATAAGTTGCACACCTTCGGTCCAACCCTTGATGACTTGATTCAATCCAAATACGATTGGTTCGCCACGATCCACGCTGCTGTCGAATACGGTACCATCTATCAAAGTACCATGGTAGTGTACTTTCACTTTGTCGGTAGCAGCAGGTTTTTTACCGCGACCCATCTTGATTACTTCGTATTGCAAACCACTCTCGGTGGTAGTAACGCCTTCTTTGAGTGCGTTCTCTGTGAGGAATTTCTCGCCTTCTTCCTTCACGTTGCCATACTTGATGTTATTCATAGTGTTTTGGATATACTCACCAGCTTGTGTGCCATCCATTTGTTCGGTGAAACCGAGCAAGCCGTTGATGAAACCTTGTTTGATGAGCACGAAATCGGTTGCCAACGATGGCTCGCCAATCAGACCTTGTGCCTCTTGATCCTTAATGTTCTTACCAATTTGCTCACCCATGTTCACGATTTGTGGGTTCTTTATGTTGCTCTTCAAACCTTTGTTGATATTGGTAATGAAGTCTTTGGTGAGTTGACCAGTAGAGTCCATGAGCAATACATAACGAGCGATCTCATCACCATTGAGGTAACCGAAAGCGTAGTTTACGCTGTCGTTTTGGTTGTTGAGAGTGATTGTTTGTACCTTGTAAACACATTTTGCTTTTACTACTTTTCCTGGCTCAATGCTATCGGTGAGTACTGATGCATTTTGATACTGTGTTTGGAAGTAGTTGCGTGCTTCGTCTGCCTTCATCACAGTGGTGTCCTGGCGCAAGCCGTTTACCAGACCTTGGAAGAAAATCTTTTGGTTGATAGCCCAAGCTGGATTATCTGCCAAGCCTGTTTCCTCTGCGTTCTTGATAGCATAACCGATGTTCAGACCGATATTTCCAGCCTCGCTCAGTTGCTCTACCTTGCCGTCATAACCACGTTGGAGCGCATCGATAAACTCGGTGATGGTCTCCATGGAAGAGTCATTGCGGAGTTGATACATTTTCATTTGTGCACCATTCACTACGCCGAGTGCATAGTTCATACTGTCGTTTTGGTTGGTGAGGTCAACAGTCTTAGCAGTGTAGGTGTTGCCGCACGCCATCATTGCCAATGCAGCAATGATTAGAATAGATACTTTTTTCATTGTTAATTTGTGTATAAGTTTTGTTTGTTGATTATTCGATGCCGAGCAACTCTACGGTGAAGATCAATGCTGCGTATGGTGGAATGTTTGCACCTGCGCCGCGCTCACCGTATGCCAATTGGTATGGCAAGTAGAGTTTGTATTTGCTACCGATAGACATGAGTTGCAGACCTTCTGTCCAACCTTTGATTACTTGGTTGAGACCGAAAGTGATGCTCTCGCCACGTTTATAGCTGCTGTCGAATACAGTACCGTCGATGAGGGTACCCTCGTAGTGCACACGCACTTTGTCGGTAGCTTTAGGTTTTTGGCCGATAGTTGCCTCGATTACTTCGTATTGAAGACCGCTCTCGGTTACTTTCACGCCTTCGCGTTTAGCGTTTTCTGCGAGGAATGCTTCGCCTGCGGCTTTTGCCTCACCAGCTATCTTTTGCTCCAACTCGCTGAAGAACTTGCCCAATACTTGTTGAGCCTCTTGATAAGAGATTTGTGGTTGGTTTTTCTCCAACACGTCTTTAATACCTGCTGCCAAATCAGCATATTCCAAGGAAGTTACACCACTTCCCATCAAGTTTTGACCCATGCTTAGGCCAATTGCATAACTAATTTTATCCATTTCTTTTATTGTGTTAATTGATTCATTCTTGTGATATATTTGCCGATAATATCGAACTCCAAGTTCACTTGTGTTCCCACTTCAATATACTTGAAATTCGTATTCTCGTGGGTGTAAGGAATGATGCAAACGCTCACATAGCCCTTACCATTCACCACATCGGGTTCGCATACTGTTAGGCTCACACCATTGATACTCACCGAGCCTTTGTCCACGCAGAAGTAGCCACGTTGTGCCATCTCTTTTGTGCTCTCGTATTCAAAGCGGTAGTACCAACTACCCTCGGTCTCTCTGACTTCCACGCAACGTGCTGTCTGATCCACATGTCCTTGCACGATGTGTCCGTCTAATCGTTCGCCGAGTAGCATACTGCGTTCCAAATTCACCCAATCGCCCTCTTTGGCTTCGCCCAAGTTGGTGCGGTTAAGGGTCTCTTGCATAGCCGTTACGGTGTACAAATCTCCTTCCATTTTCACCACAGTGAGGCATACGCCGTTGTGTGCGATGGATTGGTCGATCTTCAATGTCTCTGCGTATGGATTGCGCAGGGTGAAGTGTTTATTGGTTTGTTCTTGCTCAATCTTCACGATTTGAGCCATTGTTTCTACTATTCCTGAAAACATATTTATTTTTTCTTAATGAGTGACTTTCCATCTATACGATAGAAAATCACACTATATATAATAAGGAGTATAGTGCCTATACCCATTTTTGTCCAATCATTCATTGGCAAGAAGTGTGCCAAGGCGTAATATCCTGCCAAAAGTGTCACTACCAACAGGGTGTATATGCCAATTCGGCGCAAATCGTATGGTATTTCTAGATGTTTACGTCCTACGAAATACGACAATAACATGATGACCAAATAGCAAACTGTACTGCTCAATGCCGATGCCATATAGCCAATGCGTGGCACGAAGATGGCTTGCAGTGCAAAGGTAATCACCACCCCGATGATAGAGAAGTACGCTCCCCATTGTGTTTTATCTGTCAGTTTGTACCAGAAGCTGAGATTGAAATACACTCCTTGGAAGATGTATGTCCAGAGAACAACAGGTACGATTTTCAGTCCTTCCCAATAGGAAGGAGCAATAATAAATTTCAATAGGTCAAGGTAGAATATCATCCCCAATAGTATCATATAGGAGAAGATGATATAGTATTTCATTGCATCAGCGTATGCTTCTACCGATTTTTTATCCTTGTGTTTTGCAAACACAAAAGGTTCGTATGCGTAGCGGAAGGCTTGTGTGAACATCATCATCACCATCGCCACTTTGAAGCATGCACCGTAGATGCCCAACTGTGCTTGTGCATCGGCACCCTCGTAGAAGAATGGAAAGAGTATTCGGTCAAGCGTTTGGTTCATGATACCACACACACCTAACACCAGTAGTGGCAGTGAGTATTTGAGCATCTGCTTCAACAAGTCCCATGAGAATACTTGTCCCCTATTCCCAATACCCTCTACTACCGCAGGCAGCAGGAACAGCGTCTGTATGCCTGTTGCTAAGATGTTGGCTATGAACACATATCCTACCCCATAATTGGGGTTGTACCATGAGTTGATGATTGCCCAATCTTGTATTTTTGGGCAAAGTACTAAGAAGAATAGGTTGAATGCTATGTTTAGGAAGACAAACAGCAGTTTCAGTACGGCGAACTGTAACGGACGTTTCTTGTAGCGCAGGTAGGCAAATGGTATGCTGGCAAAGGCGTCCATTGCGACTACGCAGCCTAGTAAGGCAATGAATTCGCTATGTGTAGGATAGCCTAATGCATTGGCTATTGGTGATCGCCATACAACGCAAGCGATGGCAAAGAGTAGCGAGGTGGTTAGGAGTGAAATCAGCGAAGTGCTATAAACGGTTTGTGCATTTTCTCCCTCTTTGTTGGCAAAGCGGAAGAAACCTGTTTCCATGCCGTAGGTCAGTATCACTAATAATAGTGCGGTCCAAGCATAGAGGTTGGTCACGATGCCGTAATCTGCTTGTTGTTGTAGTACGTATGTATATAGCGGTACTAGTAGCCAGTTCAAGAACTTGCCTACAATCGAAGACACGCCATAAATAGCGGTCTCCTTAGCCAGTATTTTCATTTGCAGACTCATGCCTTTAACCTTTCGCCTCTAACCTTTAACCTAATTTTTTCCCTCTACGATCAATACGATTTCGCCCTTTGGCGGTGTTTGTTTGTAGTGTGTTGCCAGTTCGAGTAGTGTTCCGCGTTGGGTATCTTCGTGCAGTTTGCTGATTTCTCGGCTTACGCTAGCACGGCGGTCACCTCCCATGAATTCTGCCAACTGCTCCAATGTTTTTACCAATCGGAAAGGCGACTCATAGATGATCATTGTGTGTGTCTGCTCTGCGAGTATTTTCATGCGTGTCTGGCGACCTTTCTTTTGGGGCAGGAATCCTTCAAAATAGAATCGGTCGTTAGGCAAACCAGAATTCACCAAGGCTGGTACAAATGCCGTTGCGCCGGGCAGGCATTGTACTTCTACGCCACGTTCCACACAAGCACGTACCAACATAAATCCGGGGTCGGATATGCAGGGTGTACCGGCATCGGAGATGAGTGCCACGGTCATGCCTGCTGCAATGCGTTCTGCCATATCGTCGCAAGTCTCATGTTCGTTGAACTTATGATGACTTTTGAGGGGCGTATGGATATCAAAGTGTTTGAGCAGTACGGATGAGGTACGTGTGTCTTCTGCCAGAATGAGATCTACCTCTTTCAGCAGCCGCAACGCACGGAAAGTGATATCTTCCAGGTTACCAACAGGTGTCGGGATCACATAGAGCATCGCAATAATTCTTAATTCAAAATTCTTAATTTTTAATTACCAAATCGTCTTTTCAGCACATTCTCAAATAGTTGTACAGCGGTGGATTCTTTATCCCATTCGAAATTATCCTGTATATATGTTATGGCTTCGCTGAGCGAACCAAGCGCATTGATTTCGTCCAATGTCTTTTGCATCAGTTCGCCATTGCCTGCAAAGAGTTCGCGTTGAAACAGGAATCGGTCGCCGAGTGAGATGGCTTGACGTATATCCTCTACGGCAGTACCGAAGAGCGATGTCTGCTGAGGCATTGGACGTGGTGCAGGTTTCTCCACTACGGGTTTCTCTACCACGGGTTCTACCACGGGTTCTACTACCACAGGCGCAGTTTCTACCTGAGGCTCGAGTTCCACGATAGGAGCAGGTTCTACCATAGGTTCAATTACAGGTTCTGCGATAGGCTCTGCGACTGGCTCAGGCTCAGTAGTATCTTCTATGATTTCCAACGTTTCTTGCTCAACGGATACCTCCTCATCATCATCGTCCATCACGAGTTCGATTTCAATCTCTGGCTCTTCTAACCTTTCGCCTTTCGCCTCTAACCTCTCGCCTAATCGCCCTATCGTCTCATTCGCCTCCTCGATTTGCTGTTCGAGTTGTGCCACACGCACCTCTAGAGCAGAAATTTTCTGCTCCAGAGCTGTCGTGTATGCGGTTATTGATTGAATCAATTGTTCCATAGTTTACTTTGTTGCGTCTTCGAGTTTCTTCATCATTGAGAACATGAAGATAGCGGCGATAGCGCAAACAGCTACGAATACGCTCCATACGCCCCACAATGGCATATCGCCCCAAAGGTTACCGCCGATAGATACGAGGTAGTTACCAATAGCGGTTGCTACGAACCAGCCACCCATCATCATACCCTTGTATTTTGGAGGAGCCACTTTACTTACGAATGAGATACCCATTGGGCTGAGAAGGAGTTCAGCGAAGGTCAGAATCAAGTAAGTATAGATGAGTACGTTTGCATTTACGAATGTAGCACCTTCACCTGCAACGCGAGCGAGTTCTTGTGCGTTAGGGGTGAGAAGACCGATACAAGCCACAGCCATTACGATGTATGCCACAGTAGCAACCACCATACCGAGTGCGATTTTACGTGGAGCAGAAGGCTCTTTGCCTTTCTTAGCAAGTGCGCCAAAGAGTGCCATGCTGAATGGGGTGAGGGCTACTACGTAGAATGGGTTAAATTGTTGGAAGATAGGAGCGCTCAAAGTGATACCCTCAGCAGAGATGTTGAGGTACTTGTATGCCAATACGCCGAGTGCAGCAGCGATAACTACGCCAGAAATCACTTTCGCTTTCTTCTCTTTGCTTTGTACGAGGGAGAAACCAGCATATACGATTGCCACGATCATCACGAGGTTGATGATG
Organism: Paludibacteraceae bacterium; assembly: GCA_045587145.1. Taxonomy (GTDB): domain Bacteria; phylum Bacteroidota; class Bacteroidia; order Bacteroidales; family Paludibacteraceae; genus Colicola. The sequence continues at coordinate 72,220 of JAZNBO010000006.1, read as the reverse complement.
TCAAACCACATTGTTTGTACGCCAGTGCAGAGTGGTTGTACGAACTCGTTAGCGAAGTAGGTCAAGGTCAAACCGTTTTGGTGGAATGCCATCCAGAAGAAGATTACCACAGCGAACACGAGGCAGAGTGCCACGATGCGCTTTTTGGTTTGCTCTGGTGTGAGTTCCTCTACCTTTGCGCCACCTGTAGCAGCTACTTGCTTAGCAGAGTTCTCTACGTGTTTGAACCAAGGACGGCATGCGTAGTAGATTGCAATACTCAAAATCAATGAAGCGCAGGCTACCATGAATGCGAAGTGATAGCTGTCATTCACGCTTACGCCGAGGCTTGTTTGTGCCCAGTCCATGATTTTCACAGCAGCGGTAGGAGCGAACATCGCACCGATGTTGATTGCCATATAGAAAAGTGAGAACGCTGCATCGCGTTTGTCTGCATATTTAGGGTCATCATAGAGGTTACCCACCATCACTTGCAAGTTACCTTTGAACAAACCAGTACCGAAACTGATGAGTACCAATGCTGCAATCATCGCGCCCATAGCGGTGCCACCTGCGCCCAATGGTACTGCGAGTAAAACATAACCTGCAAACATAACCATAATACCGATGGTTACGCACTTTCCATAGCCAATTTTGTCAGCCAAGATACCGCCTACAAGTGGCAAGAAATACACCAACGCGAGGAAGGTAGAATAGATTTGACCTGCTGTTGCTGCTTCGAGTCCGAAGTTAGCACGCAAGAAGAGCGCAAATACGGCTAGCATTGTGTAGTAGCCGAAGCGTTCGCCTGTGTTGGCAAGAGCCAATGCAAACAGACCTTTTGGTTGATTTTCAAACATAATGTTGTTGTGTTTTAGTGGTTAATATTTTGTTTTTGTTTTTGTGCTAAAACATCGTTTTGCTCATGCGCGCATTCTCGCGTGTGCGCAAAATTCCGTGCAAAGGTACGAAAAAAAATGTATATATGCAAATAATTTGACCAAATTTGTCTAATTTTTCCTTCTCCTCTTGCGTATGTCATTTCTTTTTTCTACCTTTGCACCCGATTTGCAGCGAGTAATCTTTAGTGATTCTTTAGTTATTCATTAGTGATTTATTAGTTGTTCATTAGTTATTCATTAGTTATTAAGCAACCCTAAACGAAACCAGAGTATGGCAATCACAACGCTTACACCCCCAATTGGCGAGATGCATGGTGCACTTACCAAAGATGGTATTATTAACCGTCGAAAGAAGTTCCGCGATGAGCGCGGACGAGTTATTCATGAAGGCAAGCAGGAGGCATATAGCATTCGAAATCCGCGTGATTTCAAAAAGACGCCTAAGACAGGCGCAGAGCTCGCCAATCATATTTGTTGGAGCGAGGCTTGCCGCCGTGCTTCTCAGATTATTCAGGCGGGGCAACCCGACGGTCCTACCGAGATGCAATTAGCTGTTCGTAAGATTGAGCAAATTCCTGATTATTATACACTTGAAGAAGCGCGTGCTTTGTACGAGGAATTCCGCCTGCGTTACAAAGCTCAGTTGCCCAATACGCGTGGCAAGCACCCTGATCCTCAAGCTCCTATCGACCCCAAAACAGGAAAAGGCAAACGCTATGCCCAATTTCCTGCTTTCGTTCGCACCATGCTTTATTATGCGCTAAAATCCAATCAATAGTAATAAAAAGCGTAAAATGACCACAAATTATCTTATGAAACAGTTCTCTACTCTTTATCGATTATCGTTACGTATGGCGCAGCCATCAACAGTTGGTTCGGCCCTACGTATATAGACAACACCCACGCCTATGATACGCGTCTAACAGGCAAATACGACGAAACACCCAAAGCGATACGCACATACTTATTCCCAAGTGAGTTGGAGGTGATAGGCAACTTCTATCTATGCAATGCACCGGAATTGGCAGGGATAACTATTCCTATGAATGTGCGTAGCATTGGTAAGGGTGCTTTCATGAATTGCACTTCCTTGGATTCACTCGTTTTTTTGGGAGATACCATCGAAACCATCGCAGATAGTGCCTTTTATAATTGTGCCAATTTAGCGTATATTCGTCTGCAAGACACTATTCCTCCTACGATATACGAAACTACTTTCTATAATGTTGATCGTTCTATTCCTGTGTATATCCCGCAAAATTCGAAGGATCGGTATCTGCAAGCTCCTTATTGGAGTGAATTTACCAACTACGTCAAGCCTCCTATAACAGGCTTAGAGGATGTGCACCTCACCCCTTCTGCAGATTCAAAAACCAACGATTCCAACGGCAAAAAAGTGCTTTACAACCACCAGCTCCTCATCATCCGTGATGGCAAGACCTATAATGTCATGGGTGCCCAAGTGGACTAACCCCACATACCAACTATACAACAAAAGGTGGCTCCTCAGCCACCTTTTGTTGTATAGTTAGTAATCGTTTATTCCATCGCCAATAACCGCTCTTACCCCACCACCGTACACCAACCGTGCTTATCCTCCGCGCGACCGTATTGGATATCTTGCAGCGCATGGTATAGCTTGGTCAGCACTAGACCAGGCTCTCCGAAATGATAGGTAACATCTTTATCTGGGTCAACCACTTTGGTGATTGGCGAAATTACGCATGCCGTACCGCAAGCAGCAGCCTCGCTCATCTCAGCCAGTTCTTCTACACGAATCTTGCGACGGGTAACTTTCATACCCATCTCACGAGCCAATGTCATCAGCGAATCATTGGTAATACTAGGCAATATCGCACTACTACGCGGAGTCAAATACTCCCAGCCTTTCGCCTCTCGCCTTTCGCCTCTCGCATCAACTCCCTTCCCTTTAGGGAGGGGTTGGGGGTAGGCCCTAATCCCTATAAAGTTCGACGCCGTACACTCATCAATATACTTATGCGTCTTGGCATCGGTGAACATACATTCGTAACCCATAGCGTGTGCCACCTCGCTCGCACGGAAAGATGCAGCATAATTACCGCCTACTTTCCATTGACCTGTACCCTGTGGCGCAGAACGATCAATATGGCGATTAACGATAAAGGGGGTACCCTTAAAACCATTGGGGAAATACGGACCAATAGGCGTTGGAATCACGATAAACTCGCAATCTTTTCCGGGTCCAACGCTAATCTCGGGTGTAGTGGCTACCAATACAGGACGGAAATACAAAGTCGCACCAGTCTCATACGGAGGCACAAAATCCATATTCTTCTCCAGAGCCAACAATATCGCTTCGCAAAACAATTCTACAGGTACGGGAGTCATCAATAGTCCCTCAGCAGAGCGCTGCATACGGCGGGCATTCTCTTCCATACGGAAGATGCGCACTTTGCCGTCTATTCCGCGAAAAGCTTTCAATCCTTCAAAACATTCTTGCCCGTATTGCAACCCCGTAGCAGCTACGTGAATATTCATATACTTATCGCGCGTAGCGTATGGTTTCTCCCATACACCATTCTTATACGCCGCACGAACAATATAGTCCGTCTCGGTATAGTGAAATGTTAGTTTACTCCAATCTATCGCTTGCATGTTACCAATCAGTTATTTCATTCGTTTTTTAAGATTCAGCGCACGAGCGTAGCGAGGAGCTGAGGCAATTTATTACGGAGTACGCTGCAAATTAGTTGAGATTGTTTAGATTTCTCGAGCCCTTTGGGCGAGTAGGAGATAAAAATATCAATTATGTTAGTTGTATCACGGTTTCTGGTCCGTATTCAAATAGCATGTCTAATATACTTTGCCCATCACCAAAGCATGGCTCTAAGTCTAATCCTTGCCAATCCGAAGTTCTATTCTTGCCTATCGCCAATTGCCAATTGCCAATTGCCACATCATTCGCCATCAAGCGAATGATTACCTCATGCAATCCCTCGTTGAAATCGACCAAAAACTTCGTTTCATTCTCATAGAACGGACGAAAGAAATCCGCATAATAATCGAAGTAGGGCGTGCGTTTATACGCGCTCACGAGGGCAATCCAATGTTGGTGTTGCCATTTTTGCTGATAACTGATTTCCACATCGCGCGTGAGTTGTTTGCTGTCCGCTCGCTTCACAGGCACCGAAAGTGTCAACAATTCCCAGCCTTTCGCCTCTCGCCTCTCGCCTTTCGCCTCATCGCCTTTTCGCCCAATCGCCTGACTGATAGTACACCGATTACGATAGGTTTGCTTTGGAAAACTCTCCATTACCTCTATCTGCACAGCCGATGGATTCGCCAAAAATCGGCGATACCATTCTACACTACCCAAATATGTTGTCGGCAAAATCATTATCTAACATCTAACAGCGAAGCGGTCTAACTTCTAACAGCAAAGCGGTCTATTTACTCAAACTCACTCAATCCTATACGATTCCAACGGATATGTCCTTTGCCCCAAGCATTATCTTTCTCAATGCTCAACCATACGAACATCGGACGACCCACAACGTGATCCTCTGGCACAAAACCCCAATAACGGCTATCAGCAGACTTGTGGCGGTTGTCACCCATCATCCAATAATAGTCCATCTCAAACACGTATGGTTCGCCCACCTTCATTGGTTTGAACTCGTAGGCATCTGCAATACGCTTATATACCCAATAGTTCTCCTCGGTAATCATCACCGTATCGCCTTTGGCAGGGATATAGATAGGACCGTAGTTATCGCGAGTCCAACTATTGTGTCCCAATGGATAGACGTCACCGCCTTGCTCTTCTGGCTCAATCTCTATGCTCAGCACATGGCTGTTCTTTGCCAACTCGGCTTTCATCTCAGCAGTCAAAGGCAAACGATAAACACCATTGCCATTGCTCTCGCGGTCTTCCTTCGAAATACCCAATTTAGTGAGATAACTATTGCTCAATACATATCCATCGGTAGTAACAATATAATTGTATTGCAAATATGGGTGCTTTGGCTCGGCTACGCCATCGATATACACTACATTGTCGATGATTTGCAATGTATCACCTGCTGTACCCACACAACGCTTTACATAGTTCTCACGTCTGTCCACAGGGCGAACGACAATCTCACCAAACACGTCTTTGCGATTCTCCACTGTGCGCTTTCCGTAATAGTGGCAGAGGGTGTAATAATCAGGGTTTTGCATCTTGGTGCAAACAGTATCACCCGTAGGGAAGTTAAATACAACAATATCGCCTTTCTCCACTTTATCCCAACCTTTCAGACGCTTGTACTCCCATTGTGGGCGTTCAATATAACTCTTACCGCCACCCAGAAGAGCAGGCATAGTGTGTTGCACCAATGGCATAGACAACGGCGTATTGGGCACACGCGCACCATAACTCATCTTATCCACACAGAGGAAATCACCTACACGCAGTGTCTTTTCCAAAGAAGAAGTAGGGATTTGGTAGTTTTGGAAAATATAGATATTTATAAAATACACCGCTATCAACGCAAATACAATCGCATCTACCCACGAGCATATCGTGTACAATAGCGGGTTAGCGTGTGGATTCTTTTCCTTGCCTTTCGCCTCTAACCTTTCGCCTTTCGCCTCCTCATCTGGCTTATACTTCTTCCACCAGTTCCAATTGATATACTTGGTGGTAAACATATCAGCCACAATGGGCAATAGCACCAACCAACCCAAACTCTTCCAATCACCCCATGCTACCCATACGACAAATGCGATATATACCGCACACCATACACCACAAGAAACCCAACCCTTGGTAGGTACTTCTTTGATTCTATCGTGAAAACTTTTCATACGCCTTTTGACTTCTAAAAAACGCGCAAAATTACAACATTTTTTGCAGATATACAAATCTTGCTGCCTTTTTTGATAAAAATAATAGAAATTATCTGCTATATTTGCATATTCGCAAAAATTATACTACCTTTGCACCGATATTTATAGAACCGATGAAACGACTAAACCTACTGTTTATATTCTCTCTGCTTGCTATTCTCGTGCAAGCCATGGTATATACGCCTACATCTTTGCCCAATCCAAAGGCGCAAGATCGTAACAATTATGTCTGTAATCCCGATGAAATCGTAGCAACCAATGAGGTACTATTTCTCAATCGCTTGGCTCGCCAATTAGAAGACTCCACTCAGGTGGAACTCTGCATCATCGCCGTGAATAGTATCGGTGAAATCGATGCTTTTGATTTCTGCTACGAGGTCTTTCAGCGTTGGGGAATTGGCAAAGAAGGCAAGAATACAGGCGTATTGCTTTTTCTCGCAGTAGAATCACGCGACGTACGTATCATGACAGGTGGCGGTATCGAAGGTATTCTCACAGATGCAGTCTGCCACAATATCATACATGGCACTATGATATCACCACTTCGCAATGCCGATTATTCAGATGCGCTGGCATTGGGTGTCCTACGCATATATGAGGTATGTACAGACGGAGCTATTCCAGAAGAATTGCGCCAGATGACCTCTGCCACCAATCGCTATCATTATGCCGATGAATCCGAGGAAAATGCATTGTTAGAACTATTCTATTTTATAGGAATACCTTGCCTAATCTGCTTGATTACCATTCTATTGCTTCTTATGCCAAAGAAATGCCCAAAGTGTGGTAAACGCAGTTTGAGGAAAACCAACGAACAAATTATCAATCGTGCAACAACGCACAAAGAAGGATTAGGTGTTCGCACATTTTGTTGCAAGCAGTGTGGTCATCAGGAGCAAAAAACGTATATTATCCCCAAAGAGATTCCCACTGTCATCATCACAGGAAGTGGCTCGCGTGGCGGTTTCAGCGGTGGCAGCTTTGGCGGTGGATTCGGCGGAGGTAGCACCTTTGGTGGAGGCGCAGGAGGCAAGTTCTAAAAAACAACTCTACACAACACTAAACAACTCTACACAACACTAAACTACTAAACAAATTATTATATGAACAAAAAAACAGTAACATGGATTGTCATACTGGGAGTAGTGGCAATCGCAATCATTTGGGGCGTTGGTCGCTACAACGCTATCATCACTGCAGAAGAGAATGTTGATACCGCTTGGGCACAAGTAGAAAATCAATACCAACGTCGTGCGGATTTGATTCCAAACCTCGTTGAAACCGTGAAAGGTTACGCAGCTCACGAGAGCGCAACGCTTGAAGGAGTGATTGCTGCACGCGCCAAAGCAACACAAGTAGTTATTGATCCTACTCATGCAACCGCAGAGCAAATAGCTACTTTCCAAGCAGCACAAGGCGAACTATCGCAAGCATTAGGCAAATTATTGGCCCTTTCAGAAAGCTATCCTGATTTGAAAGCAAGCGAGAACTTCAAGACACTGATGTCGCAATTAGAAGGTACCGAGAACCGTATCACCGTAGCGCGCAACAATTTCAACGAATTGGCACGCCAATTCAATACCCTTATTCGCCGTTTCCCTACCAATATCATCGCTAATATGATGAATGCAGAGAAACGTCCATATTTTGAAGCAAACGAAGGTGCAGAAATAGCACCACAAGTACAATTCTAACCATTATGGACGTTTTACTCATTATCCTCGGTGCGATATGCCTGATATTGGGCTTTATCGGCTGTATAGCACCTGTCCTACCGGGTGTACCATTGTCATATCTCGGGCTGCTGCTTTTGCATTGGACTGACCGCGTACAATTCTCATGGCAGTTCTTAGTCGTTTGGGGCGTAATAGTAATTGTTATTCAAGTACTTGACTACTTTATCCCTGCTTGGGGAACAAAGAAGTTCGGAGGCTCTAAGTATGGTGTCTGGGGCAGTACCATCGGCTTGCTTGTAGGCCTATTCATGGGACCTATGGGTATCGTAGTCGGTCCATTTTTGGGCGCAGTCGTTGGCGAGTTACTATACTTCAACCGCCACCCACAGACAACTGTGAATGGCGGTGAACAATCATTGAACAGTACTCAGAATAATCCAAATAGCAATTTCAATCGTGCCCTCCGCGCAGGATTTGGTTCCTTCATTGGTCTGCTATCAGGCACACTTTTGAAGTGTATCTGCTGCGGAGTGATGGCTGCTTATTTCATCAAAGAGTTTATCTAATTGCGTTTATTGATGCTCAGGACGTAGAAGGTCATTGACCGTCTTTACTGGGTTGAAAGTAGATACTGGCACCTCTACGAAAATCGTATTCCATCGGCTCATAGCACCATTCCATAGACCAGGTAACTCTAAGGCTAATAACTCCTTACCGTCCTTAGACTTGTGTGAGATGAAGCCAGTCTTCTCATCTACAAAATCTGGCAAGTAATATGATTTACCCTCTGCATCGCGAGTAGCGCACACCAAATCCACTGGATTAAAGTGGGTTGCTTGTTGCATGAGTGCAGGGTCACTGATTTGGCTTGACTCCAAAATTTGGCAAGAGATACTGCCATCTTCCTCGCGAACCAAGAAAGGACCACCACCAGGTTCACCCGTGTTCTTCACCACACCGCATACGCGCAGTGGGCGTTGGAGTTTTGCTTTTTCCTCAGGAGAGAGATTAGGATTTTGCAATTGCTCAAACACCTTCTTTTGCTCAGTAACTAACACACCAGCAAGAAGTTGCTTATATCTAACTGTATCACCTTTCAGGCGATCAGGTACCACATTGTCGATATTCTTGATAAATATCACATCTGCACTTTGCTCGTTCAAGTTTTCAATAAGCGCACCATGTCCACCTGGACGGAAAAGCAATTTGCCATCTGCTGTACAGAAAGGTGTACCATCAGGATTAGCTGCTAAGGTATCGGTAGAAGGCTTTTGCTCTGAATACGAGATATGGAACTTCACGCCCAATTTTTGCTCGTATGCAGCTTTATTCTCCGCCAAATGTGCTTGGAAAAGAGGCAAATGCTCATGACTCACAGTGAAATGGATATTCACTTCGCCCTTCGATGCGGCATACATAGCACCCTCAACAAGGTGTTCCAGCGCAGGAGTTCTTGGTCCATCTTCGTATGAATGGAATAGCAACAATCCCTTTGGCAGATTGCCATAGTTCATATCTTTAAGCAAGTGACTAACAGCAGCTTGCTCATCAAGACCTGCGAGTTGAGGAGCGAAAGCAAAATGCTCTTTCTCGCCGAGGAACTTCTCAATAAACTTCGTCTTTTCGCCTGTTTCAAGATACTCAAACAGGTCCTTAAACATACGGCTTGCAGCACCACTAGCAGGCACAAATTTCAGTACCGTATGTCCCTCATCAAGATACGCTTGCCACGCTTTTACGTAGGCATCTATCTCTTCCTCAGAAGGGTTAAGAACTCCGTTTCCTACCGATGCGGCAGAAACAATATCTAACTCAGGAAAACCAGTAACAAACGACTGGAGTTGTTTTTCGGCCTTCTCTACGGAAATGCCACGAGCCTCTAGTTGGGCAAGGTCAGATTGTGTTAACATGATACATAAATTTTGGGACTGCAAAGGTACAAAAAAAAATGCATACATGCAAACAAATCTTCGTTTTTTGAGTATCAACAGCGTTTTTTACACATACAAAATTTGCATATTTGTTAAAAAAGCAGTATCTTTGCACGATTTTTCGTATTTTGGTTTACTTTGTATAAAGTAATATTCGAATTAGTATGAACAAGAAACTACATATTGACACGCTTTGCGTGCAGGCAGGTTACAACCCTGGCAAAGGCGAGCCTCGCCAAGTCCCAATCATTCAAAGTACTACTTTCAAGTACGAGACCAGCGAACAGATGGGGCGCCTCTTCGACCTCGAAGATTCGGGCTATTTCTACACTCGTCTGCAAAATCCCACCAACGACACCACCGCAGCGCAGATTGCAGCGATGGAAGGCGGTGTGGCTGCTATGCTGACTTCGTCTGGTCAAGCGGCAAACTTCTTCGCATGCTTCAACATTTGTCAAGCAGGCGACCACATGATCACTACCACCAGCATTTACGGTGGCACATACAATCTCTTTGGTGTCACTTTCCCCAAGATGGGCATGGAGATCACCTTCATTGACCAAGATGCCAGCGACGAGGAGTGGGCAGCAGCTTTCCGTCCGAATACCAAATTGGTGTTTGGCGAGACACTTTCCAACCCTAACGTACGCATCTTGGATATCGAGCGTATTGCTAAGATCGCTCACGACCACGGGGTACCGCTGATTGTGGACAACACCTTCCCTACCCCAGTCAACTGCCGTCCGTTTGAGTTCGGCGCAGATATCGTTACCCACTCTACCACCAAGTATATGGACGGCCATGGCGTACAAGTAGGCGGTGTGATTGTGGATAGCGGCAATTTCGATTGGGAAGCTGAGCACGATAAGTTTGCGTGCCTCACCGAGCCAGATGCTTCATACCACGGTCTTCGCTATACCGAAGCCTTTGGCAAATTGGCATATATCACCAAAGCTACCGCACAACTCATGCGCGACTTGGGCTCTATCCAAAGTCCGCAGAACGCGTTCTATCTGCACCTTGGTTTGCAAACTTTGCACGTGCGTATGCCTCGCCATTGCGAGAGCGCAAAGAAGATCGCTCAGTGGCTAGAGAAGCACCCCGATGTGGCATGGATTCGCTATCCAGAGTTGGAGAACGACCCTGAGCATGCACGTCAACAGAAATATATGCCTAATGGCTCTTGTGGCGTGATGGCATTTGCCGTGAAGGGCGACCGCGCTTTTGCAGAGCGCTTTATGGACAGTCTAAAACTTGTGACAATCGAGACCCACGTAGCAGACTGCCACACATGTATCTTACACCCTGCATCGCACACCCACCGCCAACTGAGCGAGGAAGCCCTTTTGGCTGCTGGTATCGACCCTAACTTGATGCGATTGAGCATTGGTTTGGAGAACGCAGATGACCTCATAGCTGACATAGAAAATGCACTTACACAAGCTCATAACAACTGATTTCTCATTTGAAGCAGGCGGGAGCCTTGACCAATTAGAGATCATCTATCATACCTCACCACGCGCGTATAAAGAAGGCGAACGTGTGGTTTGGCTCTGCCACGCCTTGACGGCTAACTCCGACCCATTGGATTGGTGGCCAGAGATGGTGGGCGAAGGTTGTTGGGTGAATCCCGACAAAGATTTCGTAGTCTGCGTCAATATCTTCGGCTCGGCGTATGGAACTACAGGGCCACGCACAACGCTACACCACACTACACCACACTACACCATGCTACACAATCCTTTGGACTTCCCCAAATTCACCGTCCGTGATACAGCGCGACTATTCACTTTGGTGCGCGAGCATTTGGGCATCAAGCAAGTGGATTTATTGGTAGGTAGTTCTATCGGTGGTTTCCATGCTTTGGAATGGGCAATCATAGAGGGTGATGTGATTCAGCGTGCTGCATTCATCGCCACCGCACCACGCGTATCGCCATGGCTGAGCGCATGGATGGAAGTGCAACGTATGGCATTGGAGGCAGACCCTACTTTCCGTGCATGCGAGAGTCTAGACGGCGGACGCAAGGGACTAGAAGCCGCTCGCGCTATATCGCTGATCTCTTACCGCAGTTTCGATGGATACAACCTCACGCAGTACGAGACCGACGATGATTGTCTGTTTGCTTCACGCGCTGCTAGCTACGAGCGCTATCAAGGCGAGAAACTGGTGAAGCGTGGTTTTGATGCCTACTCCTATTATTATTTGCTGCACTGCGTGGATAGCCAAAACGTAGGTCGTAAGCGCGGTGGAGTGGCTAACGCGCTTGCACAAATCACCGCTAAGAGCATCGTGATATCCATCACTTCCGATGGTCTTTTCCCACCAGCAGAGAGCCGTGAGTGGGCAAAACATATCCCCGCAGCCAAGTACTACGAGATTGAATCACGCTTCGGACACGATGGTTTCTTACTTGAAACAGATCAGATAACAGAGATATTGAATAGTTTAGAGTGAAAAGGGTAAAGTTTAAAGGCTAGAAGGAGCAGCAGATAATCCTGCCTTTACACCTTACACCATACACCTTACACCATAATACATTACACCAAAGATATGAAAGTTCTAAAATTCGGTGGAACCTCAGTAGGTTCAGTAGAAAGTATTCGTCAGATACAGCACATCATCAGTCAGCAGACCGATGATTGCATTGTAGTGGTGAGTGCCCTAGGTGGCATTACCGACCAACTGCTCAAAGCAGCTCGCTTGGCATTGCAAAGCGACGATACATATATGGAGGTTTATCAACAGATTCGCCAGCGTCACTTAGACATGGTGAATACGCTGATTGACAACGCTACCGTTCGTCAGATGCTCTTGCATGAGTTAGAGGGTATTTTGGACGAGCTGCGCTCCATTCTCTTTGGTGTACACCTTGTGTGCGATCTCAGCGAGAAAACCGAGGCCGCTATCGTGAGTTACGGCGAGCGTATGAGTAGCCGCATCGTGACGGCCGCTCTGCCAGGCGCTGTGCGCAAGAACTCGCTGCAATTCATTCGTACTGAGCACAAGCAAGGTCAGATACTGCTCAACAACGAACTCACCGAGCAACTTATCCACGAGGCCTTTTCCCCTATGCCCCACCTGAGTGTATGTCCAGGATTCATCTCCAAGGATAGCAAGACCGAGGAGATCACCAACCTTGGACGTGGCGGAAGCGACTATACAGCCTCGATCTTGGCGGCGACATTGGGAGCAGAAGTGTTAGAGATTTGGACAGACGTCAATGGATTTATGACCGCTGACCCACGTCTGATTCCTTCTGCCTATACCATTCAGAGTCTGAGTTACGTGGAGGCTTCTGAGCTCTGCCACTTCGGTGCGAAAGTAGTCTATCCACCTACTATATATCCTGTGTGCGCAAAGAATATCCCTATACGTATTCTCAACACCTTCTGTCCTGACAATACGGGCACTATTATTCAGTCACAGGTAGCTGACGAGGCGCGTTATGTATGCGGATTGAGTAGCATTCGCGATGTGGCGATGATTACTGTATCGGGTCTGTCGATGGTGGGCGTTGTAGGTGTGAACCAACGCATCTTCGGTGCATTGGCCAACGCGGGCGTGTCTGTGTTCCTTGTGAGTCAAGCATCATCGGAGAACTCTACTACTTTGGGTGTACAAGAGAAAGACTGCGAAGTGGCAGTACAAGCGCTCACGCGCGAATTTAAGGAAGAGATTAAAGTCGGTTCAATGTATCCCATGCTCGTTCAACAAGGATTGGCAGCAGTCAGTATCGTGGGCGAGAAGATGAAGAACATGCCTGGAATAGCGGGCAAACTCTTTGGTACACTCGGCAAGAACGGTATCAGTGTGATTGCTTTCGCACAAGGCGCGAAAGAGACCAATATCTCATTCGTAGTACCTGCGCAGCAATTGAGCAAGACGATGAACGTGCTGCACGACTCGTTCTTCTTGAGCGAGAATAAGGTGCTCAATCTCTTCATCTGCGGTGTCGGCACTGTGGGCGCACAACTCATTGAGCAGATCAAGCAGCAACGCGACACCTTGCTTCGCGAGCAGCACCTATTACTCAACGTAGTGGGTATTGCCAATAGTCGCGGCTATATCTTCAACGCCGAGGGATTGGATTTAGGCAACTACCGCGAACAACTGCAAACAGCAGAAGCGCTGAGTCTTTCCACAATAAACGCTCAACTTTCAACATTATACAATAGTATCTTCGTAGATTGCACTGCCAGTGCGGAAGTGGCTGATAGTTATCTCGCGTTGTTGGAGAATAACATCTCTGTTGTGACAGCTAACAAGATTGCTGCTTCGTCCGATTATTGTCACTATACCCAGCTCAAACAGACAGCACTGGACCGCGGTGTGAAGTTCCTTTATGAGACCAACGTAGGTGCAGGTCTGCCTATCATTCGCACCATCAATGATTTGCGTAACTCGGGCGACCGTATCCTAAAGATTGAGGCGGTGCTGAGTGGTACGCTCAACTTCATTTTCAATGAGTTGTCTGCTGATGTGCCATTCTCCGAGACTATCCGTCGCGCTAAGGAGCAAGGTTATAGTGAACCAGACCCACGCATTGACCTCAGCGGTAAGGACGTGATTCGTAAATTGGTAATTTTGGCACGCGAAGCAGGTTACATGGTGGAACAAGAAGATGTGGAGAAACAACTCTTTGTACCAGAGGAGTATTTCCAAGGCACAGTAGAAGATTTTTGGACACGCTTACCAGAGCTGGATACCGACTTCGAGGCACGTCGCCAAGAGATGGAGAAGAAAGGTCTTCGTTGGAGATTTGTTGCCACAATGGAAGACGGCAAAACACGCGTGAGCTTGCAGACAGTAGATGCCGCTCACCCATTCTATCGATTGGAGGGTTCGAATAATATCGTGCTCATCACCACGGAGCGTTACCACGACTATCCTATGATGATTCGCGGCTACGGAGCAGGCGCTGGCGTCACCGCAGCAGGCGTGTTCGCTGATATCATGGCAGTGAGAGGTTAGTGATTTTCTGCAAATTATACCTATCGCCATTTATGCTGACTTTGAGCATAGATGGCGATTTTTGTGAATCTCCCAAACTTTCCTTTTAGCTCCATCATCATTCGCAGACCACTCGGTTAGCACTCCGATCTTCCCCTATATACTCAACATCGCGAGGTGACTCGGGTGTACGCCCTAACTTACAAATAATGATTTCTTTCAGTTGCTCTATGTTACTCTAATGGTAATTAATATAAAATAATGAATAAGTTTGTCGCAATTTGGCAAACAGACACACTATCTTTGCGCACGATTTTATACAACACCCAGATTATGTGCGCGATTTTTCTCTTGACACACACTCACAACCAACTGAAAATCAACACGATTTTCCATTTTGGCGTTTGGCAAGGGTTTAAAAACCTTGTAATGAAAAAAGCCCCGCAGGGACCTTTTATATATTCGCGCGCGCGTACACCATCCACTATACCCCCTACACCGCGGCTTAGCCGCCAAAATGGCGTTTGAGGAGGGTTTAAATCCCTTAGCACGATTTTATTGGAGAGATATTTTTCAAAATTAACCTAATTATACAGATTTATGCAAATGAAAATCCAAAATTTGGCACGTATGCGTGCATTCAATGGTGACTACACCGTGTTTACAACTACTTCGGGCGAGCAAGGTATTGCCAATCGACAAGGTGATATCATCTACGGACCAACAGACAAACACCAGCACATCACACACATCTGGGGAACACTCTTCGAGATTATGACCATCAAACCACACTTCCAACTACAGCAGATGGATGCACGCACAGGACAAATCATCGAGAAATGCATCCAATATCCAGGATTGGGCACCGACATCGTTTACCGTGAAGGCCAACACTGGGGCGTATGCGACGCAGACTACAACACCATCATCCTCCCACAGTACCAAACACTCATGGTCAAACAAGGCTACTACTGGGTACAAGACCAAGCAGGCAAGTGGGGAGCCATTGATGCCAAGGGCAACCAACACCTCCCAATGGAGTACGACGAAGTAGTCCGCGAAGCGGTCAATGAACGCTCCGACATGATTATCGTAGCCAAAGACGGCAAATACTACCAAATCGACAAGGATGGCAACCCGCTAAGTAAGCAATATGACTACCTCCGACCAGCCACCGCAGAGGGATACTCCATCATCCGCAACGAGATGGGACTGGCAATCATCAATCCTAACGAACAAATCATCGCACAAACCCACTACCAAGAACACTACCGCAGTCACTGCTACCCCGATTGGCTCTTCTACTGGTGCACGCCAGACAGCATAGCGTTCTACGAAGAAGGAAAGTTCGGCATTATGAATGCACAAGGCCAAGTAATCGCAGAGCCCAAGTACTCCCATGTGATGCACAGCAATCTCCGCGATGTGATCATCGTGCGTGAAACCACCATCGAAAGCAAAGAAGCCCATGAAGGAGCAATCCGAACCAATGGCGAAGTAGTATTGCCTATGGAGTATCAAAGTATCATACCAAGAAAGAAATACAATACACTGATAATCAAGAAGAACAATAAGTACGGACTCGTTGATAATCAAGGCAACATGATCCTGCCGATGGAATACGATTCGATGAGTATTAGCAACGAGCAAGGGCTCGCAGCCATCGCAGTAAGCAAGGACGGAGAAAGCTATCTTATCAACGAGAAGGGCGAACGGGTTAGTGAGAACTAACCTGTTCCTCCGCTATCATCTCGCTATCAATTACGGTAGATATACGATAGATACACGATAGATATACGTTAGATAAACGATAGATTATCTTATTCATACCGTATGAATAACGATTAAGCGATCCGCAGCCCGCCCTTACCCTCAAAAACAGTAGCACCTTTGCCACATCCGATAAACAAGACTCACCCTTAAAACTTTTAAAACTCCTAAAACATTTTCCACTTAAAATTTGCAAATGCGCAAATTTTGTTGTACCTTTGCAAGCGATTTGGCCGAAGCGAGATGGCTATTCCCGAACGTGCTTTCCACCGCCATAAAGGTGCAATTCAGAGAAATAACATAAATGTTTACATATACGACAAAATAGAAAAAACTATTATAATACTACGATAGATTCAAAATAAAGATAATATGGAAAATATGTCTAGCAAGTGTAATGTTATTAAACAAGTAAAAGTAAATGAGTTACTTGACGATCGCTATTTTTTTATACCATCGTATCAGAGAGGATATCGATGGTCTAAACAGCAAGTGTATGATTTATGCAATGATTTGCTAGAATATGCTCTCAAGGAGAACAAAAAAACTGGATCATTTTATAGCCTACAGCCACTGATTGTTAGAAAAGGTATTTTTTGTATAGAAGGAGATAATCGTGACGCTTATGAGGTTATTGATGGTCAGCAAAGATTAACAACAATATTTTTGTTGTATAGATTCTTAGCAAACAAAAGTAGATATCCAGATATGGACGCTATTGCGCAAGATCTTGGAAACAAAAAACTATACCATATTTTTTATGAAACTAGACAAGATGATTTTCTTTTACTTGAAAAAACGGGATTTAACAACCTAACATACCAAGATATCAGAGACATTGACATGGCTCATATATCAAATGCATTGTACTATATGAAATGTTGGCTTGAGGGCAAACAAGAAAATGACCCTGATTGTGCAGAGGCTTTATGTTGTTTGTATGGTGTAAAATATAATATTTACAATGTAACACAGAAGTTATTTGATCTTCTAAATGGTAATGATGAAGAACGACTTGGTAGCATTCAATTTATATGGTACGAAATTGATACCACCAAAGATGCAATTAAAGAATTCCTTGCCGAAAACAAAGGTAAAATAGGGCTTACTGATACGGAGAAAATACGCGCGCTTTTCATGCTGAGAAGCAACTTTGAAAATGATATCCGCAATTTAAAGCAGTTGAGTATTGCAAAAGATTGGGAATTGATAGAAAATACTCTTCATAGGAATGATTTTTGGTCTTTTATAAGCAATGATATTTTTTTAGAGGATGGACGTATCATCATAATTTTCAAATATATATTTGATAACGACACTAAAACTGCGGGTATTTCTCAAGAAGGTGATTATCTATTTAGGTATTATTATCGCCATCTTACAAAAAAGAATAAGACCGCAGAAGGATCAGTCATTGTTGGTTCTGTTGAAAGTCTCTGGAAACAAGTAATGGACTGCTTCCGTATGTTACAAAATTGGTTCTACAATCCTAAAATATACAATCTTGTTGGTCTCCTTGTAAAACATGGATACTCAATTAAGAATATTTCCGACATTTACAATCGCGATAGCATCAACACGCATGATGATTTTATAGATGAACTCAACAAAGAGATATGGAACAAAATTATTAATCCGATTCTCATTAGTAACATTAGTAAAGGCAATGCAGAACTTGATATTAGAGAAGATGAAGAATATATCCACTTATTCTATGACAACTCTAAGGACAAAGCAAAGATACCAGACCTTCTTCGATTCATTAATATCAGAGAAATGAACAAGACTATAGATCGCGCTTTGTCAGAGATAGACAAAGAAGATAATGAGAAAAAAAGGTCTGACCTTATGCGTGGAGCACGAGATGTCATTAGCCATATTTATCGTTTCCCATTTGAGGCACTTGATGTCTTCGGATGGGACATAGAACACATTGACTCTGCAACAACAAACTCTCTCAGTAAACCCAAGGAACAACAAGATTGGTTGGAGGGCGCAGAAAAAGCACTTGGCAAGGAACTGCAGAATGACAAGTTTTATTCTGAACTGAAGACAAACTTAAAAAGTGTAAAGGAAGATGAGAGAAAAGAGATTCTCAATGCAATGGTCAATCGAGTGTATGACATTATTGAAGAGGACAACTCGAAAGAGAGAAAAAATTGGATAGGTAATTTAACACTACTAGATAGCGGCACAAACCGTTCCTACAAAAACAAGATTTTTGCGTGGAAGAAAAAGATTCTTCAGGAAAGAATTCGTTCGGGAGTGTTCGTACCTATATGTACCCAAAATATTTTCAATAAAGTTATTCCTGGAGCATCGCATGTTGATTGGAAGTGGAGTCACAAAGACAAGAAGGCTTACCATGCATATTTATTGAAAGAGATTAATGATTTTAAGAGGGAGTTTGAAGATAAAGATACCAAAATTGAAATAATCACTAGTTAATCTAACAATTATGAAAACAACAAAATTACATACATTTAAAGAAATCCTAACCGAAGGGATTGCTGTTGATGGACAGAAAGAACGAATCAAAATTTCCAATATTTTCATACCTAAGATTCAACGTTCTTATGCTCAAGGACGAAAAGCAGAAAGCGACATTAGAACAGATTTTCTAGATGACATTTTTTCAGTGCTAATTTCTAACAAGAACACACCACTGGAATTAAGTTTTCTTTTCGGATCAAGACAATCTCTTATTACTGGAGAAAAAGATGGTTTTGAACTTCTTGATGGACAACAGCGTACAACAACACTATTCTTGTTACACTGGTATATTTATAATAGAGAAGCAGAACCAATGCCAGACTTTTTAGGTCGTTTTACTTATGAAACCCGCGATACATCTGCTAATTTCCTGACAAATATTACACAAAAGACGTTTTCTTTTAAAGAGAAAAAACCATCAAACGTTTTGAAATCAAATAAGTGGTTTACAGATGATTACAATTGCGACCCAACCATTTGTTCTATGTTAAATATGCTTGATGAGATTCACTCAAGATATAATAGTATTGAACAACCTCGTCTTACTAACAACTTGGAACGCTTACAGTTTTATGTGCTTTTGCTTGAAAACTTTGACATGAACGACGAGTTATATATTAAGATGAATTCTCGCGGTTTATCGCTAATTCCTTTTGAGAATTTCAAAGCTTCAATTGTACGTTATATGAAGAAGTATTCAGGTGCGATATATGGTGGAGATAAACCTGAAAATGGGGAAAGCCCATATTGGCTTGATTTTATATCAAAAATTGATGCAAAATGGATAGATATTTTTTGGCAAAATCCTACTATAAACAATTCTAAAGAAGTTAATGAAGAGATTCCTATAAATAATTATGATATTGGTAGTTGCTATTTTCGTTTTCTCAATCGCTATTTCTTTACCAAGGCAGCAATATTATTAAAAGGTCTCGATGATAACAAGTTGCACGCATTACCCTATTTTTTTACACATGATTGTGAGAATCCCGAGGCTGAGAAAAAGCTTCAGGGGTGGAGTAACTATGTAGAACTATTCAACTTGATAGCAGAAAACCAAAAAGATAATAGTCTGCCATCTACAAAATATCCTATATTTTCTGCTATTGAGAGAATATTAGAAACATTCCTAACTCATAAGGAGTTTATTTTTACATGTATAAAAAATGACCCTTATGGTAATACATCCTATTTTGATGTATTAAGGAAAGACAAGTATCGATTGCAAGATAAAATAATCTTTGCCGCTACAACTGAGTTTATAGAGAATTTACCAGATGGAAAAGATTTCAACTGCGATGAGGTAAAAGAAAACTATAAACGAATGATACGAGTCGCACATAATATCATTGAAAATACTACTATCGAGAGTGATATACCGGCAGTTAGTGTTATCAATGCGCTAAGTGAGATTATTCATTTTCCAGGCGCGACTGATGAGAATTTCTATTACAGCCTTGCCACAAATGAACTAACGAATCGAAACGAGCAACTCAAGGACGAAAAGGAGAAGGCAAAAGAGATGTTTGATGATAATGGATTTTTTGATAAGAAATGGGAAAATGTATTTAATGAAGCAGAACGACATCCTTTCTTTAAAGGTTCCATCTCTTTCTTCTTTACCCCTAAAGCTGGTCCTAGCGAGGATTTCCGTCGTAGATATAATGTTATGCAAAAACTATTTGATGAGAAAGGGATAAGTGAAGGATACCGAAAGAATAAGCACTTATTGATTCGAGCTATGTTGAGTTGTTTGAACCATTGGGATAAAGCAGGACTTCAAGATAGATATTTCACAGAAAACGCAGATAAAAAAGACAAGTATCTTAAATCCATTGTTACAAGATGTTCAAAGGTAAGGGAAATGTTCTGCGATTATTTTAAAGATCCATCCATTCCTATTGATGAATATTTACGTACCATTATAGAAAATGCTTCCTGCCCTAAAGAAAATAATTCTTTCTATATGTTATATCATCGTCTTATTAAAGATGATAATTCGAGTGCTATTTATGACGAAGTTGCTGAAAGAGAATCCGCAAGAGGTTTTTTCTGCATAAAGAACAATCGCAGCTATGTCATTATGATACCAAGCAAATGGTACGACCAGTTGGTCCTAGATACAGAACGACACAAGATAATCCCTGATCTTATCGAGAATTATGGCTTTAAATATTGTGATAAAAATCACCAGACGCAAATAAACAGTGAGTTAAAGGATTACTGGGGATGGATTGTTGAGATATACAAAGAAATAGAGATTCAAGAAAAGAAATATAAAATACACCTATGTTTTAATGAATATAAGCAGGTTGCATATTATATATATGGAGAAGATAGAGCAGCATTGGAGACCTGTTTTGGAATATCAAACAACACTATCAAAGACGGCATATGTTTGCAAGAGAAGACAACATATCAATATGAGAAAAACAAACAAACTATTGTTGATAAAATCAAAGAAATAGAGAAAGTATTAACTACTATTTAATAGTCGTACTGTGATAAAGAATAAAACAGGTTCTAATATTTTCACCTCAAAAATCACATCATTCCCCCCATGACCCAATACATCGCAGATACAGAGCACTATAGCGAAGTTATTTCGCGGATACCGAAGGTCAAGCGGTTGCTTTGGATTGCAACCGCTGACCTGAAGGATTTGTATGTAAAGAAGTCCGAGAAGACGGTTGTTCCTCTTCTGCAGATTCTCAACGATCTTGTCAAGAAAGGTGTGGAGGTCCGTCTTATTCATGCCAAAGAACCGGGACAAGCTTTCCGCGAAGATTTTGATAAGTATCCTGCTCTATGGAGCAAGATGGAACGCCGTCTGTGTCCACGTGTCCATATGAAGATTGTGGTCATGGATAGCGAACTCGTGTATATCGGTTCTGCCAATCTCACTGGAGCAGGCATGGGTATGAAATCCGCAGTTAATCGTAATTTCGAAGCAGGTATATTGACCGACGAACTCGGCTTCATCGACGCAGCAATGAGCCACTTTGATTCCATCTGGGAAGGCACTCATTGCAAACAATGCGGTAGAAAAGATTTCTGCCTCGACCGCATAAAAGAGAAATAATAGTAACTTTTATACAAAATCTTCACTCGACTGTCGTAATATGGCAGTCGAGTGTTGTATCTTTGCAGCGATTTTTTAAATCGCTGCTTTTTTACTTATGAAAAAGACAAGCGTATATCCGTCTGCCAATTTGGCAGGCGGATTGTTGTTTCTTGTATTTGGTACAAGATTTGTGATATGCATAGTAATTACTTTATAAACCTTAGTAATAACAACGAATTAAAACTGAAAAGACTATGAATACGAACAACCAAACCGAAAACCTAAAACGTTTCGCCATTAACCTATGCGAACGCGCTCAGCAGGGCAAACTGGACCCTGTCATTGGTCGCGACGACGAGATTCGTCGCGTACTGCAAATCCTCTCTCGTCGCACGAAGAACAACCCTATCCTCATCGGTGAACCCGGTGTGGGTAAGACCGCTATCGTAGAAGGACTAGCCCACCGCATTATTCGTGGCGATGTGCCTGAGAATCTGAAAAAGAAACAAATCTACTCCCTCGATATGGGCGCACTCATTGCAGGTGCTAAGTACCAAGGAGAGTTCGAGGAACGTCTCAAAGGCGTTATTACCGAAGTCACCAGTGCCGCAGGCGAGATTATCCTTTTTATCGATGAGATACACACGCTCGTGGGCGCGGGCAAGAGCAGTGGCGCAATGGATGCCGCCAATATCCTCAAACCTGCCCTGGCACGCGGCGAGCTGCGTGCGGTGGGTGCTACTACCCTCGATGAATACCAAAAATACTTCGAGACCGACAAAGCCCTCGAACGCCGTTTCCAAATGGTGATGGTAGATGAACCCGATGAGGCAGCCACTATCTCCATACTGCGCGGACTGAAAGAGCGTTACGAGACACACCACAAGGTGCGCATTAAGGACGACGCGCTCATTGCAGCCGTCACCCTCTCCACACGCTATATCACAGACCGTTTCCTACCCGATAAAGCCATAGACCTAGTGGACGAAGCGGCTGCTAAACTGCGTTTAGAAGTGGATTCTAAGCCCGAAGAATTGGATATCCTCAATCGCCAAATTATGCAATTGCAGATCGAGCGCGAGGCCATTAAGCGCGAGCACGACAAAGCCAAACTGGCTTCTATTGAGGAGCAACTCAATGCGCTGCAAGCCGAAGCCAACGAGATGAACGCACGTTGGGAGAAAGAGAAGGGCTATATCGCTACTATTCAGAACGAGAAAGCCAACATTGAGCAGATGAAACGCGAGGCGGAGATCGCTGAGCGCGAAGGCAACTACGGCAAGGTAGCAGAGATCCGCTATGGTCGTCTCCAACAAGCCGAAGCGAACATCAAAGCGGCACAAGATGCGCTGCACAATCTTGCCTCTAACAGCGAAGCGGTCCAACAGCAAAGCGGTCTAACATCTAACAGCGTCAGCGGTCTCCTCATTAAGGAGGAGGTCGATGAGGATGACATAGCCGAGATTGTAGCACGTTGGACAGGTATTCCTGTAACAAAAATGATGCAATCAGAGCGCGACAAACTGCTGCATTTGGAAGAGGAACTGCACCGCCGCGTAGTGGGTCAAGATGAAGCTATTCAGGCTGTTAGTGATGCCATCCGCCGCTCGCGTGCAGGATTGCAAGACCCTAAACGCCCTATCGGTTCGTTTATCTTCTTGGGTACGACGGGCGTGGGTAAGACCGAGTTAGCGAAAGCATTGGCTGACTACCTCTTTGATGATGAGAATATGATGACCCGCATTGATATGTCGGAGTATCAGGAGAAGTTTGCTGCCACAAGATTGATTGGTGCACCTCCGGGATATGTAGGGTATGATGAGGGCGGACAACTCACCGAAGCCATTCGCCGTAAGCCCTATAGTGTGGTGCTCTTTGATGAGATTGAGAAGGCGCACCCTGATGTATTCAATGTGCTCCTCCAAGTGCTTGATGACGGCCGCTTGACCGACAACAAAGGTCGAACGGTGAACTTCAAGAATACCCTGATTATCTTCACCTCCAACCTTGGTAGCCAACTTATCCGCGAGAATGAGGAGCAGGGCATTGACCACGAGAAGACGAGCATGCAAGTGATGGAATTGTTGAAACAGACGATTCGCCCTGAGTTCCTCAATCGTATAGATGAGACGATTATGTTCACTCCGCTCAATGAGCAGCAGATTCGCGATATTGTGGGCTTGCAGATAGAAGGTGTACATAAGATGCTCTTGCAGAGCAGTGTGGATTTGCGCATTACAGATGATGCAATTGACTATATCGCTCATGAGGGCTATGATCCTCAGTTTGGTGCTCGCCCTGTGAAACGAGCGTTGCAACGCCTCGTGCTCAACGAACTGAGTAAGAGTATTATTGCAGGCCGTGTGGACCAATCCAAACCTGTTATTGTAACCCTACGCAATGGCGAATTGCACTTCGAGAACTAATCCCCTGCCTTTACACTTTACACTTTACACCTTACACTTTACACCATTATGATTGAAATCGTTTATCAAGATAGTACTATCCTTGCTATGGAAGAGAGCAAGGTGGTAGGTAAGATTGAATTTAGTTTGGCAGATAGAGAGATGTCTATTCTGCACACATACGCCTACGAGAGTGGCAGGGGAATAGGTTCTTTGCTGATGCAGGCAGCCGTTAGATGGGCTGCCGAGCATCGGTACACCATCATTCCTATCTGCTCCTTCGCGCAGAAGTATTTGGAAAAGAAATAATACTTTTGTATTTTTTCATATCGAATCTCCATGTATTTTTCGGACTATACTAAAATAATATAGTCCCTAACAGAGATTTGACAAACGATCTACTTATCCCAATAGATATATTGCAACTCGCTGACCTTTTTGGCAGCAGGCTCAACGATAAAGGTAGGAGTCTCTTTGTCCCAACCTTGGCGATGACCATTCACCGAATCCTGCACGAAATGTTGCACATTCTCTGCCCATTGCAACCAATAGCGCGTATCAGAACACTGCGCAGCAGTTTCCGTGAAATCTTGATAGCGGGTATTACGACCTATGATATTGTTGTGCAAATCCATAAAATGATCGCACGGAGCATTAGGGCTCTTCCATTCCCAAAATACGTCCATAATTGCGTGCGACAACCATTCGCCTACGTATGTACGCAACAACACATTCACATAAATATGCTTAAACGCATCGCCAGGACGACCATTATTCGTTGCTTCACCATAGTAGTAATATGCTAATTTCTCGGCACGCGCCTTACTCTGCATCACACGATAAAACAAACGTGGTCCACGCCATAGCAACAAGGTGAGCAATATATTTTCCTCCTCAAAATAAGATATATTGAGCGTATCAAACGACTCACGCGTAAGCGGTTGTTCACTATCCACCAGCGATTGCAAACACTCCCACTCAGCCTGCTCCTGCGGAGTAAACTCCAAGAGTTGCAATTCTTCAATAAGCGATAAAGAGTCAAGGGAGATATGACCAATACTTCCCAGAATGCTGCCGCTATGAGAAGGGATATTGGACATTGGCAATTGGCTATTGGATATGGGCGAAGGAGCAAAGGATATTTCTTGTCTTTTCGGCTCAAAGAGTGTAGGACGTTGTTGGGCATCAGTAAGCAAACGATCAGCTACCGAACACAAACGAGCAACATAACCACGATATGCTTTTTCGGGATAGAGACGAATGAGCTCCTGCTCAATATAGTCGGCAATAGTCTGCTCTTGTTGCAAAAGCGTGTCTGCTTCCCATTGTGCTCCAAGCACATAGAGTACCTGCGCTGGAAAAGTGGGAAGAACAGTTGTGTCAGGCGATGGGGCAATCGGGCGATAAGGCGATTGGGATAGTTGTTGCGTACGACAGCCCATAAAGATAAGAAATACGGGCAGCAATATCAATAGTTGTATTGGTCTAAAAGCATTCATGTATACAATAATTTTTCTCATTTGGTTTGCAAAGGTAGAGAAAATATTGTATATCTGCAAAATTTTCTGTACCTTTGCAGCAAAATTTAATGAATATAGCATACATTTTATGAAAAAATATCGTACTTTACTCATTGTTCTTACCCTTTGGCTCTCCTCTTTTGAGGCAACTAACGCCCAAGTAATCTACCGTATTTCTGGTAATTCAGCAGCTGCACCGTCCTATATTTTGGCAACCAACCGCATGGTTGATATGACTTTTATTGATACTATTCCCAATGCATTCAAATGCTATGCCGAATGTAACAAAGTCATTACTGAATTTGCCATGCAAGACTACGAAGCACTGAGCGCACTACGACAAGCCGCTCTCCTACCCGACTCCGTAAGACTGAGCAATTTCTATACCAAAGAACAATACCAAGAGATAGATGAAGCCCTGCACATCAATCTTGGTATGGGATTAGACAAGTTGGGCAGAATGAAGCCATCGTACCTCACCGAAATGTATCGCAACGAACTCATGAAAAAGTGGCTTAACTACGACGAAGATCGATCAATGGAAACTTTCTTCGAGAAAGTAGCTGCACAAAATGATATTCCAATATACGGATTAGATGATATTGGCGAAACTATGTATATGCTTTTCGACCGCGAACCCTTTCATTGGCAATGCGAAGAACTGCTGAAAGTGGTGGAATCACCAGAGAAAGAAGTACGCTTTGAACGCACATTATTGGATATGTACAAATATGGTCGTTTAGCCGATATGGCGTATTTCGTCAAATCGCCTGATAATCAGACATCGCTCTCATTCTCCGACTACAAAGTATATAGCCTTCGCAACAAACAATGGGTGAAAAGATTAACGCCCTACCTCCGTGAAGGTAAGGCGTTTATCACGCTCAATGCCATTTATTTAGGCGGTGAAGATGGGCTTCTTGCCCAACTCAAAGCCGCGGGCTATCGAGTCAAAGCAGTGAATCGTTAGCGAATCACTTTCTTAGCAACGTATTGTCCGTTCTTCTCGTATTGTACGAAATACAAACCACTATTCAAGCCTGTCAAGTCTGCTGACATAGCATTGGTTTGTTGGCTCATCAGTTGTCCGTTGATGTTGTATATGCGTACATTGTATGGTGGCAACATCTCGCTTGGTTGAGGAGCAATGACATCTTCCACATCAGTATCGAACGAATAATATGGGCACATCGCAGGTAGTGGCTGTGGCGTACCAGTGAGAATGAGCAAAGCACCAGGAATAAGAGTAACGGTCGTTTCTATTTGCTCTACTTGTTCGTAGTAGTTGTACCATTTGCCCTCTGGGATGGTGACAGTCTTCGTCTCAGTCGCACTGAAGTTTCCTGCTACAAACACATCACTGCCCCATTGGATAGTACGCACGGCTTTTCCACCACCTATTTCAACTTTGGTAGGATTACCTTCAAACACATTTGGCATAAGACGTGTACGCAATTGGATAGCTCGACCCACTTTGTGGACAGCATCAGTACGCCATGCACCTTCTCCTAACCATTTTTCTGGACGCGCTTTTGGTTGCATCTTATAGTTATCGTTAGAGGCAGTCTTTCCATAAGGAGCAGTGCCGCTATCATCCTTACCCCATTGACCACTTGCATTTTGCCATTTAGAATAGTCGAATCCGAATTCAGCAAAGTGATAGAACATTTGTGGACCATTGAGCAATGTAAGGAAAGCCATATTTAAAGGTACACGACCGATACGCTCTTGTTCGTCTGTTTTCAAATCACCATCACCCCACTCTTTCGCCTTGAAGAATGCGCGCTCCTCATCGTGGCTCTCGCAATAGGACACATATCCATCACGATTGGCATTGGTAAATGAATCACCATCTTTAAGCCAGCCCATAGCGGTTTGATAATAAGCATTCGTGGTATTATCCCAGCACAACATACCATTACTGATGAGTTCGCGGCGATCGTTATCGCAGTTGGTACCCCAATGCTCAAGAATCATATAGGCATCAGGAGAAACTGCTTTGACACCTTTCTCATAATAATCCTTGATATTGCGAACAGAAGTACCCGCAGTTGCGCCACACAATCCGTGACTCAAATCCAGACGGAAACCATCCACCTTGTACTCAGTGAGCCAGTATTGGAGTGTACGTATAAACATTTCGTGCGCAGGTTCAAAATCATGGTTCCAGTCCTCATATACATTGTCACCATGAGGTGCATTAACATTGAACCAAGGATTTTGACTCAAATCAGTTCCCCAAGGATAGAGTTTGTTCATTGGATTAAGACCTGTAGCATGATTGAAGACCATATCCAAGATGACAGCAATACCTCTTTTGTGGCATTCATCGATGAAAGTCTTGAACTGCTCAGGAGTACCATAAGCCTTATCCAAAGCAAAATAGTGGTTAGGAGAGTAGCCCCAGTTGAGGTTACCATCAAATTCTTGCACTGGCATTAACTCGATAGCATTTACACCCAAATCCTCGTAGTAGAACATGCGGTCAATCATACCTTGAAT
Source organism: Paludibacteraceae bacterium (assembly GCA_045587145.1). Lineage (GTDB taxonomy): Bacteria > Bacteroidota > Bacteroidia > Bacteroidales > Paludibacteraceae > Colicola. Next base: position 44,153 of record JAZNBO010000006.1, on the reverse strand, counting down.
ATCACGAGTAGGCGTATGATCATATATCCATGCCTCATAAATCACCAAGTTGTTTTTGTCTGGGCGTTTGAAATTCAGCGTTGCATCAGACCATTCAAATTCGGGTTTATCGGTTTGGATTACGGTCACATAGCCATCGCCTTTTGCAGGATAGGGCATCAATGTAGGATCCACCTTGACAGGTTCCCATTGATCGTCTTTGTGCAATACTTTTTCAGAATAGAGGTCAGAAATCTTTTTCACAACGCCATCTGCACGCACTACCATGTATTGGAAAGCATATTCTTGACGTGGATTCAATCCGCTGATTTCCAACCAAAAATAGTTGCCATCCTGATTCATTTGATATGTATTGGATACAGCCCAATCATTGAAATCACCAATGACAAACACATGTTGTGCAGGAGCAGTCTTGCTGGCAGCATAGGTACAGAGGGTAACCTTGGTAGGGTCATTCTCGTCATAATTAATACCACTGACAATACCTGCAGGACGAGCCATTTGTACAGGTGCAGCCACTACGCAGGTATGTGCAGAAGCCTCCTTGGTATTACCGCCTTTTGTAGCAATAAAGGTAAATTGATAATCTCCTATCTCAGAGAGAGTGTACTCCAAGATTAATTCTGTACCTTCTTCTTTAGCAGCCACTTCTTGGCCATTCAACAAGAGAGATAATTGAGCAGGCTCGGTAGCATTGCAATGCAATGTGACCTTATCACCTTGCTTAGAAATCTCTGGCATAGAACTGGTGATTGACACCGACAGACCAGACTCTGCCAATTCAACGAAGATATCAGTACCATCCGCTGTTTTACCTTCTTTTGAACCACCAGGACCGTCATGGAAGACAAAAGCCAGTTTCTTGATCTCAGTAGTGGTAGGACAATTGTAGAACTCGTAGATATTAGGAATGACCAATTTCCAATTGCTACCATCTTGAGTGAGCTGAGTCTTAGCTGTATTCGCGCGCCAATTCTCTACTACATTCTTCCAGTCGCCATCGTTAGATGATGCAGAAGTTATCAATCCGGTATGCGCAAAGCACTTAGTAGCTCCTACCATACCTTTGTTACCCTCATTAGGATTGAAGACAATAGTAATTTCACCATCGTATCCCTTTTGGATAATACCAGGCACTGTGGTCACTTGTGCCATCGCCATAGTGGCAAACACAAGCAATAAAAATAAAGTTAATTTTCTCATATCGGTCAAACAGATTTTTTAAGAAAGAGCCGAGAAGCACTCTCGGCTCTTTCTTACTATAATCAGCGATTACTCAGCCATCAAAAGCTCCATGATGGTGCAAGCTGATTTAGCCACTGGAGAACCAGGACCAAAGATAGCAGCTACACCTGCCTTATAGAGGTACTCATAGTCTTGTGCTGGGATAACACCACCAGCGATAACCATGATATCCTCGCGGCCCAATTTCTTGAGCTCCTCGATAACTTGAGGAACCAAAGTCTTGTGACCAGCAGCCAAAGAAGATACACCGAGTACGTGAACATCGTTCTCAACCGCTTGCTTAGCAGCCTCAGCAGGAGTTTGGAACAATGGACCCATATCTACGTCGAAACCGCAGTCAGCGTAGCCAGTAGCTACCACCTTAGCACCACGGTCGTGACCGTCTTGACCCATCTTAGCAATCATGATACGAGGTTGACGACCCTCTTTCTTAGCAAATTCTGCTGTGAGCTCTTGTGCCTTAACGAAGAACTCGTCATTCTTAGTTCCTGAAGCGTACACGCCTGAAATAGTTCTAATAGTTGCTGAATAACGTCCAACGACTTTCTCGCAAGCGTCAGAGATCTCGCCCAATGAAGCACGAAGACCAGCAGCCTTAACAGCGAGTGCGAGCAAGTTGTTAGAGCATGGTTTACCATCTGCCCACTCTTGTACAGTAGCAGTAATCTCTGCGAGAGCAGCTTGTACAGCAGCCTCATCGCGTTTAGCACGAAGCTCTTGGAGACGAGCTACTTGCTCCTCGCGTACAGCGGTATTGTCGATCTCGAGGATATCGATTGGATCCTCGTGAGAGAGACGATGCTCGTTTACGCCGATAATCTTTTGGTCGCCAGAGTCAATACGAGCTTGGGTGCGTGCAGCAGCCTCCTCGATACGCATCTTAGGAATACCAGTCTCGATAGCAGCCGCCATACCGCCGAGCTTCTCGATCTCTTGGATGTGTGCCCAAGCTTTCTCAGCGAGCTCTTGGGTGAGTTGCTCTACATAGTAAGAACCTGCCCATGGGTCGATAGCCTTACATACCTTGGTCTCCTCTTGGATGTAGATTTGGGTATTACGAGCGATACGAGCAGAGAAGTCTGTTGGCAACGCGATAGCCTCGTCCAAAGCGTTGGTGTGCAATGATTGGGTGTGACCCAAAGCAGCACCCATAGCCTCGATACAGGTACGACCTACGTTGTTGAATGGATCTTGCTCGGTGAGTGACCAACCAGATGTTTGGCTGTGGGTACGGAGAGCCATAGATTTAGGGTTCTTCGCGCCGAAAGACTTAACGATCTTAGCCCACAACATACGGCCAGCACGCATCTTAGCGATCTCCATGAAGTGGTTCATACCGATAGCCCAGAAGAATGACAAGCGTGGAGCGAAAGTATCCACATCCATACCTGCGTTCACACCAGCGCGGAGGTACTCCATACCGTCAGCGAGGGTGTAAGCCAACTCGATATCTGCGGTAGCACCTGCCTCTTGCATGTGGTAACCAGAGATAGAGATAGAGTTGAACTTAGGCATGTTTTGTGAAGTATATTCGAAGATATCAGCGATAATCTTCATTGAGAACTTAGGAGGATAGATATAGGTGTTACGCACCATGAACTCTTTGAGGATGTCGTTTTGGATTGTACCAGCCATCTCTTCGAGCTTAGCGCCTTGCTCCAAACCAGCGTTGATATAGAACGCGAGGATAGGAAGAACGGCACCGTTCATAGTCATAGACACAGACATCTTGTTCAATGGAATACCAGCGAACAACACTTTCATGTCCTCGAGTGAGCAGATAGATACACCTGCTTTACCTACGTCACCAACCACGCGCATGTTGTCGGCGTTGTAACCACGGTGGGTAGGAAGGTCGAATGCTACAGAAAGACCTTTTTGACCAGAAGCCAAGTTACGGCGATAGAAAGCGTTAGACTCCTCAGCGGTAGAGAAACCAGCGTATTGGCGGATAGTCCAAGGACGCAATGGATACATCGCGCTATAAGGGCCACGGAGGAATGGAGGAATACCAGAAGCGTAGTTGAGGTGCTCCATACCTTGGAGGTCTTCTTTTGTATATACAGGCTTAACGTCGATGAGCTCAGGGGTCTTCCAGTTAGCCTCGTTAGCTCCTTCTACTTTAGAAGCAGCTACTTTCTTGATATCAATATCTTTAAAATTAGGTTTCATAGTTGCTTACTTATTAAGGAGTTGTGCATTGAATTTCTTAAGAGTCTCGAGAACGTTAACGCGAACGTTGATGAAGTTCTCGATACCGAGTTTTTGCAAGTCTTCTGTGCAAGCAGGAGCACCAGCTACAACGAATACTTCTTTAGCACCCTCGAGTTGGAGCCAAGCTTGTGGAGCGTATGTAGCGTACTCGTCATCGCTAGAGCAGAGAACGATGATGTCTGCTTTAGCCTTGCGAGCAGCCTTGATACCCTCAGCTACAGACTTGAAGCCGTTGTTGTCAATCACCTTGTAACCAGCGCAAGCGAAGAAGTTGCAAGAGAATTGTGCACGTGCAATACGCATAGCCAAGTTACCGATAGTAAGCATGAACGCAACTGGTTGCTTCTTAGCAGCCTCGGTCTCAAGACGCAAAGCCTCGAACTCCTCAGCAGCGCGAGCCACTGGCAATGTAGCGATAGCGTTCTCAGGTTTAGCGCAGCAGCAACCGCAAGCTACCTCTTTGATCTTCTTACCAGCCTTCTCGGTGAAGTTAGGGAATTGGTTAGAACCAAGGATTACCTCTTTGCGTTTAGCTACATCACTCAAACGAGCCTTCAAGGTAGCAGCCATAGCCTCTTGTACCTTACCCGCAGCTACGAGCTCGTACATACCACCCTCTTCTTGGATAGCGAGGAATTGCTTCCAAGCCTCCTCAGCGATAGAGTTGGTGAGGTTCTCGATATAGTATGAACCAGCAGCTGGGTCAACCACCTTATCGAAGTGAGACTCTTCCTTCAAGAGCAATTGTTGGTTGCGAGCGATACGCTCAGCGAACTCGGTTGGCTCCTCGTAGGTAGCGTCGAATGGGGTAACCACGATCTCATCTACACCAGCGAGTGCAGCAGACATGGTCTCAGTTTGGGTACGAAGCATATTTACGTATGCATCGAAGATAGTCATATTGAAGCGGCTTGTCTCAGCGCTTACGTTCATCTTAGCAGCCTCTTTGAGAGCAGCGGTGAACACAGGAGCTTTGTATGCCTCTACAATCTTAGCCCAAAGCAAACGAGCAGCACGGAACTTAGCGAGCTCCATGAAGTAGTTGCCACCGATACCCATATTGAAACGGATAGCGCGAGCTGCGAGGTAGTTTGGAAGACCAGCCTCAGTCATCATAGTCATGTACTCAGCACCCCAAGCGAGAGCGTAAGCGAGCTCTTGTGCGCAATATGCACCAGAGTTGTTGAGCGCTACAGAGTTTACACCTACCACGCGGAAGTTAACGAGAGTCTTAGCAGCCTTAACGGTAGCTACGATCTTCTCAGCTACTTGCTCTTTGGTGAGTGGTTTGCCCTTGAGAAGCATGTTCTTGATAGGGTCCACGTTGATGCTACCAGTTACAGCCTTGAAGTCGTAACCGCTACGGCCTACGAGACGAACGAGGATGTTAGCAAGCTCAGGAGCTTTGCAAGCGCATACGTTGAAGTTGATTGCTACAGCATCGAGTTTGATACCCTCGAGGAGAGTCTTGATGTAGCGATAAGAGAGTTTCTCTGCGTTCAAGCAGAAACCGAGAGAGGTTACGCCTTTGTTCAAGATGTCAAGCGCTTTAGCGTTAGCTTTGCGTGCATTCTTGGTAGCGCAAATGTTTTGACGGATAGCCCACTCGTTGTGGGTTTTAGTACCGCGCACGTAAGGGAATTGACCTGGTGCAGATACGGTAGTCTTAAGACCTTTGAGGTCCTCTTGACGGTAGTAAGGCTGTACGTTGAAGCCTTCTGAAGTGCGCCATACGAGCTTCTTATCGAAGTCAGCGCCTTTGAGGTCAGCTACGATTTTCTCCTTCCAAGTCTTTGCAGAGATGGCTGGGAATTCGGCTAACATGTTCAATTTTTCTTCTGCCATGATTTAAGAAAATTAGTTAATTATGTTGTTTTATATGTTTTTTAGCATATTTTTATTCGCCAAAGCGGCGAAACTGCATATTTCGCGGCAAAGGTACTACTTTTTTCGCACATACGCAAGTGCGCGAACGTTTTTTTGCAAAAAAAGTGGAGGATTAGTCAAAATCCCCCACTCTTTTCAGTCATAAATCCTTATTTCGGATAGACTGGACGCACCAAACAACCTTTTTCGCGTCCCGAAGTAGTATCAAAATAAGTATCTGAGTTAAAATAAATCACTCGGGCTGTCGTTGGCTCTAGGTCCGATATTCCAGTTGACCAGTAATACCCCTGTTCGCCTAACTTGAAGACCGAAGCGCCATTCATACATCCACCTGCTGGCAATGATATACTATTGCCATTGATCAGGCTCTTCACTTTATATCCTCCTCCGACATACTCCCAAGAGCAATTCTTTATCAATTCGTAGATCTCGCTTGCCGTTGGCATACGCCATTCGCCACCCCAATTAGCGCGAGCAGCATCGTCCTCCACAGATAGGTTGATTGGGCTTCCTGATATTGATTGGTAGTATTTGGTCAATGCTATTAGCGTGTTGTTCTCAGAAGTACACCACTTATAGGTATCCCATGTGTAGTTGGTCTTGGGTTCTACCTCTCCAAAGGCAAAATAGTCACCCATCATACTTGGCGACTCCGCACCCACATTGCACGTCGCCCATTTCACCGACAAGCCTAAATCCACATACTCATGCCCCTCGTGGAATGTTCTTGCAAACGTAGTAAATTGAATACTCTTGCCATAATATGTACCTGTCTCATTCACTGCGTATGCACGAACAAAATACGTAGCACCTTCCTCCAAATCAGCCAAATATCCCAAGAATGTTCCCAGACCAGAACCATGCACCATTTTGTTGTCCTGAGTAGTAGGCTTGTCCGATTTAGAGCAGCAAAAACCACGCTCTAAGATGGGATAACCGCCATCCGTCTTGACCTCTCCGTACAATTTGGCAGTAGTATAGGAGACATCGAAAACACTCTTGGTAAGCACGATGGGCATATCGCGCGAATATGTTTGAAACTCTGTCACTTGCTCCAAGAAATACGATGACCATGTATTTATAATCTGATAGCGAATATAGTAGGTCGTGTTTTCCTTCAAACCATCTATCTCTCCTTCATATACTCCCTCAGAAGTTCTCGTCAAAAGGGTCATGCTATATACTTCCGTAAAATCCGTTGTCAAATAAAGACACGCTTTCGCATATTCTATGGTAAAATTGCTACTCAATTCGCACGATACTTTCACCGATTTATAGTGCGGTTCTACGGTTTCATTGTTGATAGTTGCAACCGTAAGAGGTGGTTCGGGTTCAGGATCACAAGCGATAAAAATGCCCAACACTAACAAGCAAGCATATAATTTAAAAAACTTTTTCATATCTCTCAGATGCATTAAAATGTCCAACCTAATCCTGCTTCTATCTCCATATATTTAGCCATAATGGTATTCACACCTGCGCTGATTGTCAATCCCTTAACACTTCCTATCACACCACCGCCGACGCTCAATCCATTTGCAGCCGAAGGTCCATAAGTTATCCATCTACCATCCTCAATCTCCCAGTAGCGAGCATATTGACCATAGCCCAATCCAGCATACAAGCCAAACATACTATGTTTATGAAGGTTCAATTTTCTATCATTCAAGAAATCTATCACCACACCTGCATTGACATTCCACTCAGAGAAACGCCTATTTCCCGTATAGGCTGGCATCAATGGATTGGTCACACCTACTGTTCCTATATCGCTGATACGCACTCCCCTGATGGCTTTCGTTGTTTGGAAGTTAGAGCGCCCCTTCACATACCAACCTATACCACACACTTGCGTCACTTCGCCATAGACTTGTCCTAACATCACACCTGCGCTCCATGCTGGGTTCATGGCATATCCTCCCTCCAACAAAATGAATGTATGATGTTTATACTCTTTGCGTTGCAGCACAGGAGATACTTCCAGATGCTCGCCAGGATGGATTATGACCTTTTGCTTCCATGTGTGGTACTTGGGTTTCTTGATTTGTAGTACATGTTGTCCCAACGCACATTGTTGATTGACCACAGGCATTTCAAGAATCTGCTGCTGATTGTCATGAACAATACTGACTGCCAACCCATCCAAGTCCGTACTATCACTCTTCACACTCAGTCTTCCGAATCGAGCCGTCAGAGCGATCGTAGTGTCGCTATGCAGCGAATCCACCACAAACGAGCCCTCCGCCGTCTTGTAGTCTTCGGCAGAAATAGTGTAGTAATATGTGCCTTCTGTCAATAGCTGCTCCGTCTTACCGTCCTTCAATTCCCACTCTTGGTTCACAAAGCCATATCTCAACTCCACCTGGGCATGAACAGGTTCTACTGCTAATGTATATAGGTATTGTTTCAATTTCTCGGGGTCGCGCAAATTCTCTTCCAACGAGAAGTGCACACGACCATAGAAGACGGTGTTAGGTTGCAAGACGACCAAACTATCAAACATCATCTGAGGCAAACACTCGCCATCGCACGACATTTGTATATTACGCGCACGCGTTGGCACGAGGAACAACAACTCATTGCGTGCATCCTTGAAGACTGCTTCTATGGTTGTCATACGCCCCAGATGGAAACTCAGTCGCCGTTTGGCATCCTTCACCTCTTCGGGTGTACCATCCAATCCTACACGAATAACCGCGTATGGAAATGGGTCGTCTGCCTCAGGCTTCTCCCAAGTGCCAAACTGATTGCGATACGCATCCAACGCCTTGACATTCGGCATTGTCTGAAACTCTTTGGTCAATATAATCGACTGTGCCAATAACGATTGGGCGCACCAGCACAAGAGCAAGAGTGGTATTAGACGTTTGATTTTCATACAATAAAACTCTAAATTTTCTGCAAAGGTACTATATTTTTTAAATATATGCAACACATTTATTGAATTGTATAGAAAAAAAATATAAAACACACTGTATGTGAATGAGTTTCGCGGTTTTTGTACACATAACAAAACAATGCACAAACTCTCCATTTGTGCATTGTTTTCTTGCTACTTAACACTTACTAAACTGCAAACGCTCTCTCTAGTGACTGCGACACATTGATGATGAAATCGCCCATACCTTCGAGTTTGCTAACAATATCCATGTAATACACACTCGTTTGGTAGTTCTTAGTATTGCTCTCAATATCCTCAATCTCTGCCTCGCGCAGATCGTTGCGCAGAGTATTGATTTCCTCCTCAGCATCGTACGCATTTTGGATTTGACTCAGCGCACCCGCATGAGCCGCCTCAAGGTTAGCAATCATCACGATGTATGCTTGATCTACAGCCTCTACCACTTTGAGAAGATTAGCGATAGTATCTGCATCAAAACTCTTCTTATGGCTGTTGCGGCGCGAGAGAATACGTGCAATTGATTCGCCGCTATCGCCCAGCGACTCCAACTCGCCAATAATCTTGTACATCGCCTTGATTTTCATAGAGGTAGCCTCACTCACCTCACCCGCAGAAACGCCATTGAGGAATGCTGCGATCTCGTACTCAATACGATCGGAAATTTCCTCGTATTTCACGAGTTTTCCATACATCTCTTCAAACACTTTCTCGTCGGTCGTTTCGATGGCTTGCTTCGCATAACCAAGACCGTTGCGAGAGATTTTAGCAAAGTGAATAATCTCGTCAAAAGCTTGCTCCACACTCAGCTCTGGTGTTGCCAAAGGACCCGCAGAGATATATTTGAGGCGGAAGGTCTCTTTCTCCTGATTCTTAGGCGCTTTGATCATCCAAGTAACGGCTTTCTCTATCAGTTTGGTAAACCAAATCAAAAGCAAGGTATTGATCGTGTTAAACATCGTGTGTAGCATACTCAATCCGTAGAGTGCAGCGGTGCTGGTGCTCATATCGCCTTCCGCCACAGCAAAGCCCTCAGCAGCAGGGTTTGGCAAACCAAAGAGTTCAATCACCTTGCCCACCAATGCGGTAAATGGCTTAAACAGAATCAATGCCCAAATCACACCAAAGACATTAAAAATGGTGTGCGACATCGCCGCGCGTTTGGCTTGGGTGTTACCGATAGAAGCTGCGATATTAGCGGTGATTGTTGTACCGATATTCTCGCCGAGCACCATCGCACATGCCATGTGGAAAGGAATCCAACCCATGCTGAGCATGATGAGCGTAATCGCCATCGTAGCAGAAGAAGACTGGAGCACCAAAGTAAGGATAGTACCAAAAGCCAAGAACAAAAGCACCGATCCAAAGCCATGGCTTGCCCATGTGGTCACAAATTCCAATACTTCAGGCGTTTGACGCAAGTCTGGCACAGAGTTCTTCATAAACGACAATCCCAAGAACAAGAGCGAGAAACCTACAATTAACTCACCTATGTTTTGGCGTTGATTCTTTTTGGAGTTCGAGAATAAGAAACCAAGCAGCATCAATGGTACTGCAAGAATAGAGATATCTGCTTTAAATCCGAGCCATGCCACCATCCATGCGGTCACGGTAGTACCGATATTCGCACCCATAATCACGCTAATGGCTTGTGCCAGAGTCAAAAGACCTGCGTTCACAAAGCTCACCACCATAACAGTAGTTGCCGAAGATGATTGGATGATTGAGGTTACACCCAAACCAGTCAGTACACCTTTGGCCGGGTTAGAAGTCATCGCAGACAGGAAAGTGCGCAGTTTGTCACCAGCTGCCTTTTGCAACCCAGATGACATGAGGTTCATTCCGTAAAGCAACATTCCAAGCGCTCCGAGGAGCGTAAAAATCTGTAAAATTCCCATAAATATATTATATTGTTTTGTTGATCGCTTCGCTGTTAGATGTTAGACCACTTTGTTGTTGGAACACTTCGTTGTTAGATTCCGCATTCTCTCAGCCCGACGGGCGGTCTAACAGCGTAGCGGTCTATATTCTAACATCTTCTTTTCAAATTCTGTGCAAAAGTACTATGATATTGTTATATGAGTATGAAGAATATGTTAAGAAATTGTTAAATCCGCTTATTTGCCTTCTTGATATTTTCTAAAAAATGCTTTTTATTAAGATTACTTTCCTTGTACCTTATATATATGCTTCGAGTAAAAGACCAAGGATGAACCAAGGACGAACCAAAGAACGACCAAAGAACTCCAAAACTCAAAAAAGTACTTTTATTAAGATTGCCGTCTCTTTTACTTCTCTTATACCTTCCCTAATTTTACCGACCGACGACCGAGAGAAGAGCGACAGAACTCCGACTCAACTCCCCGTGACCAAAAAGTGCTGTTTCTTAAGATTGCTTCCGAATAAGGTCGTCTTGATTCCTGAAAAAGTTGTCTCCCTTCCTGAAAAGGTTGACTCATGTCCTAATATGATTGACTATCTTCCTTAAAAATAATCTCCGTCTTTACACCATATACTTTACACCCAATACTATAAAAATTACCCCAATAGTCATTTTTATTTGGTCATATCAAAAAAATGTTGTATATTTGCACCCGCAATTCCACGCCGGGGATGTCTGCGCGTCATCGGCTAGGGTTGCAGACATATTTAAAAGGCGTTTATTAGCGCTTTGTTCTGATGCTTTGAAATCTCGCAAATTTCTAGTCCAATAAGAACATAGCAACGATAGATGTCCTACGGGATATAGATCATCCCTCTTGTGCCTATTATGGTACGACATTTGCGTATATACATATGCGCATACGCGTACCTTAACTATAGTAGCACGGAGAGTATTTATATTCGGCGTGGGCTTCGCGTTGTCGTTTTATTGGAAAGGCAATGCGAGAGCCTCAAAGCATGGAACGGCAATAGTCGGACTCCACGCTTTTTATTTTATGCCTATACTTAACCAATAATCCGCATAGTTGGGAGTTCCTATGCGAAAATAGATTTTCATTATGAATAAAGTATTTTTTTTCCTAAGTTTGGTAATGTTATTTTTAATGGGGGCTTGTGGTCCTGTCCACAAAAACGATGTAGTAGGTGAATGGAAAGAATATAGAGCCAACGGCGATAATTATTTATTATCCTCATGGAAATTTAATAGTGATGGTAGTGGATTATTCATTGTACAAGGCTTCACAAATACTCAAAAAATAGCATTGACGTGGAGAAAAATCAATTCTTCAGAAATAGAGGTCACTATGAGTGGTGAGACAGACATCTTAGAATTATCTAATGGTTTATTAATAGAAGATAGTGGGTATAACACTATTGTATACAAAAAGCAATGATATTATGAAGAAATTTTTAAGTTTAGTAATTGCGACTGCCGTCTATGTTATTCTAGGTCTAATCAGTTGGAATATTGTTTGCTCTATCATAGACTTGCCATCCAAAACACTCATAGAATTAGCAGATTATCGGCTATGGACATATTCTGGTATCACATTTGTTCTTATTTATCTTTTGCAATACATATTAGAGGGGAAAGACCCATTTGATAATATTGGTAATGGATATTTTCTCTTTCTAATTCCACTGATTCTAAATGTAGTGATTGGTTTATTTGTAAATCATTGGGAAGGAGCTTGGCAAAGTGTTAATATCATTTTTACAATTATATACAATGTAGTCAACATTGCTTATATCACAATATATGTTTACTTTATTCTTGATAAGAAATGAAAGCTAATAAATTTTTATACGGTGTAGTGACACTATTATTAACAGTTTTTCCTATTCAATCGCAAACTTACAATCCTCCATTTGTGTCATACACGCCTGTCTATGATGTTACACAGCGAAATTTAAGGCAAGTCGTATTGGATGATGGAGTTTATGAACTAACCGTTGATTACAAGAGTAACACAACAAATAACGAACGATATACACTCGATGTACGTATTCAAAATGATAATGTTACTCACATTTATTTTAACAATGGAGGATATGTGCATAATGGAGTAAATTATAGTGACTATACATGGAGAGGAGGAGGAATAAGATGGAATGTTGATTATTCAGGCTATATAATTAGTGGTTATGCTGTCATTCAACTTACATATGATGGAGGTCGCTGGCAACTATTTACAATAAACTTTTAATTAATCATCTAAAGTTATAACATGGAAACAATATCAAGAAGAGAAGCTTTCGATTGTGCTTTAGCTCTATCGGCTTCAGTTATCAATGTTCTAAATGAAGGAAAGGACAAGTCTTATGATTATGCCTTAATGTTGTTAAAAGGTTCTTCATCTCCAATCGTTTGTCTAAAACCTGGCGATTACCCTAGTTGGAATCAACTCGGAGATGTTAATCAAGAAAAGACTTTTGCTTTTCTTCCAATAGGCAATCATTTCGTTTCAGAATGCATATTAAGCCAATGTGGCACTGATCATGAATATTATGAACGTCTAGTTTCATTTGAAAAATTCAATGCATACCAACATCCATGTCCTTGGATAAAAGAGACTTTAGCAAAACAATATCTCAAGTTATCTTATATGGGTGATATGCTTTGGGATAATACCCTTGTTTACGACTCATCTTTTATCTCAAAGACTCATTCAACTTGGATTTGCGCAAAAGTAGATGGTGTAATTCTATATTTCCCATACTATACCCCATCAGAACGCCAAAGAGCGTTCAGCAAACTCCAAAGTGATTTTTATACTAAAATGACACAAGAATATTGGGAAGATCATTCTTCGTACTAAATCTCATTAACCATATCAAACTGAATAAATTATGCTTACAATTGCAATCATTTTTTATGTTATCATGTGTTTCATCAGTAATTGGGACTTAACATGGCCTTTGACTATGTTATCCAATGGAGGTCTCGGAGATTGGGCTATTGTCATAGTTTGGGCAATATTCTTGATTATAGGGCTTTGCTAAAACTAAAGAACAAATATAAACAGAAGATTTTTGCAATTCTTCTGTTTATATTTGGTTATATAGAAAAAAAGTATTACTTTTGCAACAAATTAAAAAAACAAACCTATGAAACAACACCTTGCTATATTGCTTATTGTCTTTTCTTTTTTCTCCTGCCAGAAAACAGAGCAGCCCAAGTCTTCTGTATTGGACCTATTTACTAATGCTTATTACGGAGATATGCATTCGTTTTCCGAATGGGATAACCGTTTTTGGGAAGTCTTCCCCAATCACGGAAAAGTGGAAATCTCTGCATTGACATTCAATGTTTCTATTGCCTATTTTGATTCATTAAGGCAAGTTATTGAAAACGAATTTGGTGCTTATGAGAACTGCAAGGCTACTGTGCCCAAAGAATTGATTGCTGACACGGGTTCTTATTGGCACCTTAGTAAAGCATGCTATGATGCATATTATTGGTCGAACGACACGCTTGCTATCGCATGGGCTTTGCATGATTTAACTGATAGTGTCGGTTATGCTTATTTAGATATTAAACGGCTCTCGTTGAATTGGGTGTTGGATTTAGAAGAAAAGAATCCGCTCAAGGATGATTGGAGAACTATTAGTGTTTATTTCAAATTCGATACAATCATCAATGACTTTGAAGTGAGTGGTATTCTATATCCTAACTATTCAAAGGAATATGGATGGAGTGCATCTGAAAACGGAGTTAGATTATTTTTCTATAACCAGAAAACGGGAAAAGAATATATGTGGACTGATTGGTCAGAAAAAGCCAAAAGTTGTAAGAATATCTTTATGAGCAAGAATGTATCTGATATTGTTTCTTCTAAAGATTTCAATGGATTCAAGACCTGCGATTACTATACTTTCAAATATGATACCACTCGAAACAATTATTCTCACAATTCACTTCTGCCCAATGCAGAATATCAACTCTACGATATTGATTTCGATGGGGAAGATGAATTACTTCTAAATTACTATCACGGAGGAGCTAAAGGTGGTTCTGCACATGAGATATATGAAATGACTGAGTCTGGACTGGTTCGAAAAGAAGTCATCGGTGAGGAAGGGTATTTTGCTTTAGATGGAAACACGATTATCAATCCTGAAGATAAAACTATCACATCATTCCTGTGGAGTAGCATGTCTGAGTGCGGAATTTACGGATACCAAGTCCATGATAACGGTGACATATATTCAGCATATCATATCCATAATTATGTAAATCCAGAAACCGATTCCCTTATTACTGATACGACCTATTTTATTCATTAGTAGATGCACCTACAATATCTACAGAAAGTCCAATGAGGAGAAAAAACAAAAAAAATCACCATAAGGGTTACTTCTACCCAAAAACTTATCACATAGAGGTGAAGGGCAATAATGCCGTTCATAACATAATCCCAAGTAAAACAACAAAAATGGGATATAAAACACTCTATGTGATATGAGAAAAACAATGATGGCTCTTGCACTCTGCCTAATGAGCGCAATCGGATTTGCAGACAACCGTCAAATGGTAGCAGCTCTACCCAGCAACATCCCAAGTGTGACACTAACGATTGACGGAAAAAACAAAGTGGTGAAACCAACCAAAGCTGTTGTGAAAGAAGTAGATGACCGCCATGTAAAATGTATTGTCTATGCTAACAAAGACAAAGCCGCAGTGACCTTGCCTATAAGTTATGACACTATACTACAATTGGGAGAAAAAGTCGCGGAAGTGTTTCACGCTTTGGACATTGTAACCGATAAACAGTACGAAGATTTTTTGTGGTGGTATAATCATCAGGTAGCAAGCGCAATGGGAGAGAGGATATAGGCGATAAACAGGAAGAATATGACCGACAAAGAAATCATACAGTCGTTTCTGGATAATAATCAACATGGCATTCTCGAGGCGTATTACGCCTGGCGAGTACCATTTGAACAATCAGTCTGCTATCGAACGCATCTTGATCTTAATTACATAGATGACGCCTACCAAGAAGCGTTTATTCGTTTGCAACAACATATACTGACTGAGCGTCTGACCGCAGATAATATTCAAAAGTCGCTTTTGGCATACTTGAAAGAGATTGGCTACTTTGTGGCAATGGAGATTATCAACAAGCGGCGTGAACTGCCAATTTCCTTTGTTCAGTCATACGATGAAACCAATGACCAGCAAGAAGACAACGAAACGCATCAAATAATCCATCGGCATGTGGAATCGCAAGATGTAGATACGCCAGAGAATCTGCCTGATGAACAACCCAATGAGAAAGTCCCTATTCAAGAGGATAACTATTTTGATCTCTCTACACATATAGAAAGAGAAGAGCATGAGCGCATTATCCGTCAACTCGTGGAGCAAGTAGGTTCACCTTGTGCACCGCTACTGCTAGGGTATTTATGGGAGAACAAATCTATGAGTAATCTAGCTCAAGAATTGGGTTATAGCAGTGCGGATAGTGCAAAGACCCAGAAGTCGAAATGTATGAAGAAAGTAATCGTTTTTATCAAACAAAAACTAATCGAATACGGCTATGAATATTGATGATAAAGAACTTGAACGCGACATTGAGAACGCTTTCCGTGCACGCGGTCTAAAAGAGTCGATGCATCAATGGGAAGCAGAGCGCAAGCAAACTGCCGACCATCCACGCATACCTACACAAGATGAGTTCAAACCATCCAAGTGGCGCAGCCTTCGCCGCACCATTTATTCACTGTCTGCAGTTGCAGTATTGGTTGGTATTCTTGTAATGGCTGTACCTGTATCTACATGGAGCACAGGATATCGACAGACTTCCCGATGGGCATATAAGCAATACGCCCACTATTTCTTGCCAAAGGCTACAGCCCCCGCTTACGAACATACCGTTGATGAACTGATGGCAATGGCAAAACCTTCTGTACAGCAGATAGAGTGTAGCTACTATGAGCAAGAGATTTTAGGACGCGAAAATCCAATGCACGAAGCCACATGGTTAATCTTGAAAGGTGACTATATTGTGGCTCTGTCTATGTTGGATGAGATACGCCAGAATCTCACAGAGGATAATGCCCATTATCAAACTACAAAGGAGGATATAGAGTATCTTTCTGCTCTCTGCTATTTGGGGCAAACCCGTCGTACTAAAGCAAAAAAAATACTACTCACTATAGCAGAGAGCAATAGCCACCATCGCGAAGCTGCGAGTGAATTAGTACAAGCAATTTCTGAGATAAAGACTCACAGACATTGATGATCGTGATACGCTATAGCATCGTTCTCCGATTAGAAAGCCATCTCCATTACAAACCTTCGGCACGCGAAAACTTTTTTCGTAAAAATACCACAAGCGGGAAGCGATTAACACATCACTTCCCGCTTGCTTTCTGTTAATCCGCGACTCTTGCGATACCTTTGAGCAAGGATTTGTTAACCTTTAGTTAACCCTTGGTTAAGAAACCGACATGTGGCGGAAGTGGCGGAAGTGGCGAAAACATTTCCGCCACTTCCGCCACAAACGTCAGTTTCGCCATTCTGCGTATTCAAGAAAGGGGCATTGATTTTCAAGGGAAAAGAGTTTTGAAATGGATTTCTACGGACTTTTTAGGAATGTCCGTGAAGAAGTATGAACTATGAGTGATAAACTAACTATGAGTGATGAGTAATGAGCGTGAAGAAGTATGAACTTTTCGCAGAAATCGCAGTTTGCGCACATAGTATGTTTAGTGGACGGCTTTGCCTACAGTTTAGTGTCTAGAATTTGTTACAGATAAGACACCGATGAGTTATGGATGTGCCCTTATTAACCCGTCAAGAACCCGTTATGAACCCGTAATTGGTAGGAAACGTACCTCAAAGATCTATTGCCCCATCAACAGATACCAAGTATATAGCACAAAACTTGCTACCATCAGCAATCCGCCTACTCTGTCAATCTTTCCTTTGAAACCAAAGAGCAATGGCACAGTCGCAGCTGCAATCATCACGACATAATCCACCCACGTGATTCCTACCGAGGTCAGTGGCATGACTTGTGAACTCAGTCCTAGAATCAGTAAGATATTAAAGATATTCGAGCCCACGATATTGCCCAATGCCAATTGCGTATTCTTCTTAAACGCTGCCACTACGGAAGCAGCCAACTCTGGCAAGGATGTACCACAGGCAATAAGCGTCAGCGAGATAAAGGCATCATTCACACCAAACGAACGAGCCACTGCCACCGCATTTTCCACAAACAAATCACAACTCACAATCAGCACTGCCAATCCGCCTATCACCTTCGCAATAGCCCACCAAAGAGGAGTTAGAGGCGTTTGTTCTGTCTCCCTTCCCTCTAGGGAGGGGTTGGGGGTAGGCTCCTTCTTATCCCGAGCAAAAGAATACCACATAAATCCTGCAAACAAGAGGATCAATACCCAGCCATCCAAACGACCGAGAACAGCAGGCGAGCCATCAAAGAAGTTGAATGCCAATAGCGTAACAAGCACCGACACCGCTATGCATAGCGGTATCTCAAAGGTCATATTCTGTTTGTCTATGGCAATGGGAAAGAACAGCGCCGTCACTCCAAGAATACCAAGCACATTAAAGATATTCGAGCCTACTACATTGCCGATAGCCACATCGGCATTACCTTTGATAGCGCCAAAGAAACTAACTACCAGTTCGGGCATAGAGGTACCAATGCCCACAATGGCTGCACCAATCACAAAGTCCGATACACGGAATCGCCGAGCAATACTTACTGCCCCAGCTACCAACCAATCAGCACCAAACACGATGCCTGCTAAGGTTACGATAAGAATAACATACTCCATAAGTGTTGTTTATATCATTGATCTAACTTCCAACAGCGTAGCTATCTAACAGCGTAGCTATCTAACAGCGTAGCGGTCTAATATCGTTATTATCAAATTCCATGCAAAAGTACTGCGACATTATTATACAATTATGAAAAATATATTAAGAAATTGTTAAATCCATTCTACTCGTGAAAGAAATTTAGATAATAACTATATTTCATTTGTTCAATTCGAATAAAAAGCGTACCTTTGCAGCGTAAAATGTGATATGAAAGTACTGCGTTACATATTGCTTTTATTGATAATCGGGTTATACTCTTCACCGCTTATCTCTACGCAAGAAGATGCTTCCCATCAGTCGGAGGTTGTTGGTTCAGTATCGTCGGTCTTTAATGACCTTTCCAACGATTATGCACATCGCCTTCAACTGCAATACGATTGGACAGATGCACTCACATCCTATCAACTCACCACTCGCAACCAAGACAATCGTTTACGTTCTCGTCGCAACGAACGCATCTCCACATCATGGCAACTGCGCACAAACGCACACCATTCGCATGCTATATTACGGAATCACTCCGTCAGTATCTCCCATATTATCAATGAAATAGTGGCACTATCGCGTAGAATGCCACTTAGTTTACCTACGGAACAAATATCCTTCCCATTTCATAGTTTTTGGTAGTCTATTCGTGTAGGACATTATCAACCTTTTTAAGGTATTATTCACACGAAGTTTCACAATTAAAATTGAAAAAACTATGACTGAT
Organism: Paludibacteraceae bacterium; assembly: GCA_045587145.1. GTDB lineage: Bacteria > Bacteroidota > Bacteroidia > Bacteroidales > Paludibacteraceae > Colicola. The sequence goes on along the minus strand of JAZNBO010000006.1, from coordinate 25,394 downwards.
TTATCAATGATTCTCCTTGCCTTAGGCATGGTAGTATTGTTTATGGGTCCATTCTTTATCATCAGCGCAATCAAAGATCGTAAAGAAGAACAACAAAAACAAGAAGAGGAACAATAGTAATAACAAAAACATACAATAAACCAAGGGCGTGTCAAAGATGTGATACGCCCTCTTTTTGAAGAATACCCCACTTCATCAGCAGACAATCATTAGTGATTCGTTAGTGATTCGTTAGTGATTTATTAGTGATTTATTAGTGATTTATTAGTTATTCAGCAAACCACAACGTAAGAGAAAAGAAAACATTTGATGTTTTTAGAGAGTAAAACAATGGAAAATACAAAAAAGTGTTGCATATATCAAAAAAAAGTTGTAACTTTGCGCGCTATTTTGTAAATAGCGTCAAAGTGCTATAAAAATACGCTTAAAATATATTATTTTACGATAAAAAATAACAACACTATAATGAAAAGAACAGAAATCATCAATGCCCTGCAATTGGCAGGAGAAGGACAACTCATCAACGTGCGTGGATGGGTACGTAGCCGTCGTGGCAACAAGAATGTTAGTTTTATCGCCCTCAATGACGGTTCTACCATCAAAAATATCCAAATCGTAGTGGACTTGGCTAACTTCCCAGAAGAGAGTCTCAAACCAGTTACCACAGGTTCATGTATCTCTGCCACGGGTCACCTCGTTGCCAGCCAAGGTAGCGGACAAGCCGTAGAGATTCAGCTCACCGAACTCGAAGTATATGGCACAGCCGACCCAGAACAATACCCATTGCAGAAGAAAGGTCTGAGCATGGAGTACCTGCGCACCATCGCACATCTCCGCCCACGTACCAACACCTTTGGTGCAGTATTCCGCATCCGCCACAACATGGCTATGGCTATCCACCAATACTTCCACGAGCACGGATTCTTCTATTTCCACACTCCTATCATTACTGCTTCTGACTGCGAAGGTGCAGGACAAATGTTCCAAGTGACCACCAAGAACCTCTATAACCTCAAGAAAGATGAGGAGGGCAAAATAGATTACTCCGACGACTTCTTTGGCAAACAAACCAGTTTGACCGTATCAGGTCAATTGGAAGGCGAGCTTGCAGCTATGGCACTCGGCAAGATCTATACTTTCGGTCCTACATTCCGCGCTGAGAACAGCAATACCCCACGCCACTTGGCTGAGTTTTGGATGATTGAACCAGAAGTTGCCTTTATCCAAAAAGACGAACTGATGGATCTCGAAGAGGACTTTATCAAATACTGCGTTCGTTGGGCATTGGAGCACTGCCAAGATGACCTGCAATTCCTCAACCAGTTTGTGGATAAGGGACTCATCGAGCGATTGGAGTCTGTGGTAAAGACCGACTTTATCCGCTTGACTTATACCGAGGGTATTGAGATTCTTCAAGAAGCTATTAAGAATGGTAAGAAGTTTGAGTTCCCATGCACCTGGGGCGAGGATTTGGCTTCTGAGCACGAGCGCTACTTAGTGGAGGAGCACTTTGGCAAACCAGTCATTATGTCTGACTATCCAAAGGATATTAAAGCCTTCTATATGAAGATTAACGAGGACGACCGCACTGTACAAGGTACCGATGTACTCTTCCCACAAATTGGCGAGATTATTGGTGGTAGTGTGCGCGAGGAAAGTCTTGACAAACTCAACTCAGAGATTGAACGCCGCGATATCCCTATGAAAGATATGTGGTGGTACTTGGATACTCGCCGCTTTGGCGCCGCGCCACATGCAGGCTTCGGTTTGGGCTTTGAGCGACTGATGCTCTTCGTAACAGGTATGCAAAATATCCGCGACGTGATCCCATTCCCACGTACTCCTAAAACAGCTGAGTTCTAATCCATAAAAGACCAATCATACACGATATGAAACGAATAATGCTAATCGTGTTGGCATGTATGGCATTATCTATTGCCTCGCAAGCACAAACACAACCAAATGACCTGCAAGTGGGTGATAGCGTTATGGTTAATCCAGACAGCACACACTACATGACAGGTGAGAAAATTTCTTCATGGGTATATACCGTGAAGCATGCTATTGAGCAGATAGAGTCTGCATTCCACCCAGATGGAGTGTTGCTAAAAGGCATCAAATCATGGGTACATCGCAATGCTCTTCTCAGCGACAAGCGCCCAGCTACTACTGTTCAAGAAGTAGTAGCCACCGAGTCTACTCCAATCATCTCTGACGAAGTCGAGAACCAACCTGTGCAAGCAGACATGGTAGTCATTGAAGAGCAAACCGCACAGAAAGCAACCGCGCAAGAGCCTGCCACGCAAGTTGCCCAAGGCACAAACCTACCTACTCGCTTGGTCGGTCGCGTGGTATCATCAGACAACCGCGCAATTGCCAATGCTACTATCACGTTAGCTAATCAGGGTATCACTACCACGACCAATGCCGATGGTGAGTTTACATTGACCTATTTGGATCCTACCGACGAGGAAGTGATCTTGGAGGCTAATGGATATATCTCTGATATTCAACTTATTCAATTGGAGAATGGTCAACTCAACAACATGGGTGATATTCTATTGCAGACCGATTTTGTACGCGAGGCACAAGATGAGGTACTGCTTAACATAGCAGAGATAGACATGAATGATGACGAAGGTAGAAGTCAATCTATGTCCTCCGCCACTAGTGCTAGTCAAGATGTGTTCAACTCCACCATCTCATACGCATGGTCCAACGCTCGCTATCGCGGTCGCGGTTACGATCAGACATACGAGCAAAACTATATCGAAGGTATCTCCTTCAACGCTGCCGAGCGCGGACAGTTTAACTTCTCTGCTATGGGCGGTTTGAATGATGCTACACGCTATCGCGAAGTAGTAGAAGGCATCGAGGCTAATAACTTCACCTTTGGTTCGTTGGGCTTGTCCACCAACTACCTGCAATCCGCAAGCAACTACGCACAAGGTTGGAAAGTGGGCGTAGCAGGCACCAACCGCAATTACAAGGGTGCCGCTCGCGCTACCTATTCCAGCGGAGTGATGTCCAACGGTTGGGCGTTTGCAGCACAATTGGCATGGCGCTACTCACCATACATTGACGTGAAAGGGGAGATTGGCGAAGGTATCAGTTATAGTTCAGTAGGTTACTTCCTGACCGCTGAAAAGCAATGGGGTAAAGACAAACGTTTGTCACTCATCACATTTGGTGCACCTACTCGCCGTGGTCAGTCATCGGCTCTCACCCAAGAGACCTTTGACCTCACCAACCAATACAACAAATCTGCATGGGGCCATAACAACTACAACCCATATTGGGGTTATCAAGATGGCAAGGTACGTAACTCTCGCATTGTACACAGTTATGACCCAACAGCTATCGTGAGCTTCGATTGGCAGATTAACGAGGATAACTTCCTGAAAGCAGGTGTGGGTTACCACTACTCCATGTACTCTAACTCAGCCTTGACTTTCTATAATGCTCCTGACCCACGTCCTGACTACTACCGTAACTTGCCATCCGCTCTATGGGACGGACAAGTGGACAAAGATGGTTACTTCATCGGTAAGGATATGAACGGTAAACCTTTAGGTGCAGTCACTGAAGGCGGATATATCAAATATCCATTAGAGTACAACGGTCAGTCAGTAGGTCACTCCATTAACCTAGACACTTACGCTCAACTCACCGACCTTTGGACAAGCCGTGATGACGATGCTACTCAAATCAATTGGGATGCTCTCTACACCGCTAACTACGCTAACAATGCTAGCGATATGGCCAATGGCACCGCGACTTCAGCACGCTATATTGTAGAACGTCGCCACAACGATATTCAAGAGGCTATGATCAACCTCAACTACCGCAACACTTCGGTGAAACACCTGACTATAACTGCAGGTTTAGAGGCTAAAGCTAGTCAAGGTATCCACTACAAGACCGTGGATGACTTATTGGGCGGTAATCAGTGGATAGATGTGGATCCATTTGCGGAACGCGATATCAAAGAGCTTGCTACCAATATCGGTTTGACCCAAGCTGATATCGCCAATGTGAAGCAAAATGACTTGCGCAACCCTAATACAAAAGTCACCGACCACGGCCGCTTCGGATATGACTATCGCATCAATATGATGAATGCGAAGTTGTGGGCACAAAACGAATGGAGTTGGAATAGTTTAGATTTGTACTACGGTTTGCAATTCACTTATTCTTCTATGCAACGTACCACCGACATGCTCAATGGTCGCGCATGGTACTTGGCTCGTTTGGGCGAAGCCAACAACCACCACTACTATTACTTGGCAGATGCTGCTGACGATGTATTAGCAGCAGGCGACGATTTCTCGCAACTGCCAACTCGTTTGGTAGGTTATGCTCACCACTTCGTTGATCCAGCGGTAAAAGCAGGTCTATCTTATAAGATTGACGGTCGCAACCTGCTGAAAGTGAATGCTATGGCAGAGACCAAAGCGCCATTGGCGCGCGATGCTTATATCTCTCCTCGCGTACACGATCGCGCTACCGAGAGCATCTATCGCCACGACTATGCACGCTACTATGCACAGCAATATGGTACCTCATGGCTCAGCGAATACTTTGGTGCTAGCCAAAAGGTAGCAGGTGGTGATGTGACTTATTCATTTAACTACCCTCTTGTTCGCGGTCGCGTGACAGGATTCTTCACCCAGTTCTGGAACGGTACAGAGCTCAATGGCTACTACGACGATGAGGCACGTACCTTTGTGAATCAATCATTGACGGGTATCAACCGTCGCCACATGGGTGTAGAAGCTGCTGCCTCTGTGAAAATGGGTCTGTACTTCACTTTGACTGGCGTATTAGGCATAGGCGACTATCGCTATACCAGCAACGCACTTGCTATCACCTCTGCGGAGAACGGTATGGCATTGGCAGAGAACGCGCAAGGACCTATCTACGAGTTGCGCGATAGCGTACTGCTGAAAGGATTGCATGTGGCTACTGGTCCACAACTGAACAGCAGTTTGAAACTCAGTTTCTTCCACCCTAAGATGTGGTTCGCTGATATTACAGTAAGTTACTTCGATTGGAACTATTTGGATTATGCTCCTGCACGTCGTATGAAAGGTCTATTTACAGGCACTCGAGCTGACGGCAGCGTAGTAAATGGTTGGTATGGTGATGCCTATACCGATGCTATTGAGAAAGTAGATGGACAAGCAGTATATGACCAATACGGTGTACCTGCATTGAAGTATCCATATAATCTGCTATCTGACCAAGAGTCGCTCACTGCTACCAATCCATACCATCGTTTCTTAGTGGATATGAGTATCGGTAAACTGATTTACCTCAAGAACCGTCAGTCTATCTCCATCAACTTGACTGTAAACAACTTGCTCAACAATACCCACTTCAAAACAGGTGGTTATCAGCAAGCACGTTTGCCACGTCAAACACGTCAAGGTGTGGACGATAGCGAGAACTCTGTAATCAGTCCTAACGTATGGAAATTCCCTGCTAAGTACTACTACGCGTGGGGAACCAATTTCTATCTCAATATCCAATATAAATTCTAAGCAATATGAAAACAATGAAATTCATCATTCATAATCCCAAATTCATGATTGCCACTATCCTTGTGGCTATGTGTGCAGCATGTACACCTCCAGCTGTGGATGAGAGTAAATTATTCCTCACCAACGAGCAAGCCGAAGAAGTGATTGCTCAGGGAACACTGCTCACCTTGCAACAATTCAAGGATTCGTTTATGAGCGAGAAGGGAAACTACCTCAGCGACACCACACTCTATCGTACCCGTGCGACCAAAGATGGTAAAAACTATCTCTTCTCTATTGACACGATTCCCGTTTCTGCTACACCTATATATATACGCGGGCGCGTGACTACCGATGATTACGCAGGAAACTTTTACAAAGCAATGTGTATTCAGCAAATAGTAGATGGCAAGCAACAAGCGCTGCGCCTGTCTATTGATGCAGGTTCAGTAGGAGGTCTGTATCAGTTGGGACAAGAGATTTTGATTCGCGTGGACGGTTTGGCTATTGGTCGCTATGCAAATCAGCCACAACTCTGTTTGCCATCCTACAACAACAATATCTACGCCAACAATGCCGAGCAAAAGATTGGTTGGGCACCAGGTCGTATTCCAATCGCTATTTTCAGAGCGCGTACCCAATGTATTGGCAAACCAGATGTGAGCCAATTGGTATATGATGAGTATACAATCAAGGAGTTCACTTCTGTACTCAACCTGCAAGAGACACGCAAGTGGGATGCCAAATTAGTGCGTATTAAGAACGTGCACTATACAGGCGAGTATTTTGAGTCAAATGGTACAGTATCCAAATGCTCAACTGGCAATCCAGAAGATGATACGAATGCCAATGTCTTTGCTCCTACTACCGAAAATATCGGTTATCCACAAGGACGAATCATAGCTGACGCGAGCGGCAATAAAACTGTTATATCTTCATCAGAGTATGCTAAATTCGCGTATTTCTATTTACCAGGCGCGGACAAAAACGGTATTGCTAATTGTCCTAAATATGTTGGCGATGTGGTAGGTATCTTGGGTTACTACAACGATAATGCACGCTACGATCCTGCAGCAGACGATTGGGCTATCAGTATCCGTTCTTTGGACGACTTGCAACTATTTGATGCAGATGGCAACCTTTGGCCACGCATTGAGTACACCAAATAAACCTCGCCTTTAAACTTTATACTATAAACTTTCAACTAAAACATGACTTGGCTTGATATACTTATTCTTCTACCCCTTCTCATTGGCCTCGTAAGAGGTCTGATGAAGGGGTTGATTGTAGAAGTCAGTTCGATTGTCGCTATTCTATTGGGATTTTTTGGTGCAAAGTATTGGAGTGCGGCGTTTGCAAATTGGCTTATGCAGCAGTTCGAATGGAGCGAAACTGCTTGTATCGTAGTGGCTTACGCTCTGTTGTTTGCAGGTATTGCATTGGGGCTGAATATAGTGGCACGACTATTGTCCAAACTGTTTCAGAAGATACAATTGGGTTGGCTCAACCGCCTCTTAGGTGGCTTATTCGGCACTGCAAAATGGGGTATAGTGATTATCGCATTGGTATTATGCGTACATAATTTGGACAAACAATTTCAATTTCTTCAACCCGAACTGAAAGAAAAATCCGTGGTATATACTACCCTCACTCCTTACGCAGAACAAGCATGGGAGGAGATCAAAGCACAGGTAGAAGCGAAGAAAGAAACTCAAGAAGATTCGCAATCTTAACAGCAACATCAACAGACTATACAAAAAAGAACGAGATACCTCTTGGTATTTCGTTCTTTTTGGGTGACTAGTGGGGCTCGAACCCACGACACTCGGAACCACAATCCGATGCTCTGCCAGCTGAGCTATAGCCACCATATTGCCTTCTCATCGAAAGCGGGTGCAAAGGTACTGCTTTTTTTTGATATGACCAAATATTTTCACAAAAAAATACAAAAAATGCAGCTTTTTATGCAAAACATTTGCGTATATGCAATATTTGTTGTACCTTTGCAACCGATTTTCGACTATAGTCTCTGGCGATCAGCGTAGAGTGCGCATTTTTGTGGCTCGAACAGTAGTGTATACTATAGTTATTTAACCCATTAAAACAACGAATCGAAATGGATTTGATGAAAATTGCCGAAGAGGCATTCGCTGGCGAAAAGAAAGAGTTTCCAGCATTCGCTGCAGGTGATCAAGTGACTGTAGCTTATCGTATTAAAGAGGGTAACAAGGAGCGTGTACAAGAGTTCCGCGGTGATGTGATTTGCATTCACGGTAGCGGTGACAAGAAGCGTTTCACTGTTCGCAAGATGTCTGGCAACGTAGGTGTAGAGCGTATCTTCCCTATGGATAGCCCATTCATCGAGAAAATTACTGTAAACAAATACGGTAAAGTTCGTCGCTCTAAATTGTACTACTTGCGTGCTCTTACTGGTAAGAAGGCTCGTATTCCAGAGCGCCGCGTGAAGTAATGTCTTCGGTTATCGGTAATCGGATATCGGTTATCGGTAATCGGATTTGCCGAATTGTGTAACGGTAGCACCGCAGATTCTGGTTCTGTTTGTCTGGGTTCGAATCCTAGTTCGGCAACAAAAAAGAATCTCCTAATGGAGGTTCTTTTTTATTTACAAACAATTATTATAAACTTTAACTTCAAAAATTTGTATATATCCTTTTTTTTTCGTACCTTTGCGCGCTATTTTGCGTAGTGTGCGCATACGCGTACAGTCGCGCGCAAGAAAATGAACCAAAAAAGGCTATTCATATTATTTGCACTATGTTGGTGGTGGGTATTCCCCTCCACCGCGCAAAGAATGGCTCCTACCCGAATGGAGATTGCCGATACTACGCTATTGGCACTCAATGACTCATTGCCAGCGCCCACTATCTTGCACGATAGTGCCGCCATCCACACACAGAGCGATACCACAATGCTCCCCCAACCCAAGAAAGATGCAATTGATGCACGAGTAGAATATACATCTCAGGATTCACTCATTATCACAAGCAAAGGTATTGCACACATGTATGGTAGCGGACAAGTCAATTACAAGGCATTGGAACTCACCGCAGAATACATTCGTGTCTGCATGGATAGCAGTACTATCTTCGCCCAAGGCGTATTAGATACTATCGAAAACGAATGGGTGGGATTACCCGTATTCAAAGATGCAAACGACAGCTACGAATCCAAAGAACTCACCTACAATCTCAAGACCCAGAAGGGTAAGATTCGCCATGTCGTAACCGAACAAGGCGAAGGATTTCTGATTGCCGATGAAACAAAAAAAATGGAGGATAATACGCTCATGCTGCATGGTGGCAAATATACCACATGCGATGATCACGACCACCCACACTTCTACCTGCAAATGACCAAAGGTAAGGTTCAACCCAAGAAAAATGTAGTCTTTGGTCCAGCCTATTTGGTAGTAGGCGAAGTACCACTGCCATTGGCTGTTCCATTCGGTTTCTTCCCATTTACAGATACCTATTCCAGCGGTATCATCATGCCTAACTTCGGTGATGACTACACTCGTGGTATGTATCTGCAAGGATTAGGTTACTATTTCGCCATCAATGATTATGTAGATTTGGAACTCACAGGCGACATTTACACACGTGGTACATGGTCTATTGCAGCACGCAGTATGTATGCCAAGCGATATAAGTTCCGTGGAAATGTCAGCGTCAATTACCGTTGGGATGTCACTGGTGAAAAAGATATGCCCGACTATAACGTAGCAAAGAACCTCAGCGTGCAATGGACACACACACAGGACAGCAAGGCTAATCCATACAGCAATTTCTCTGCTAGTGTAAACTTCAAAACTAGTGGTTACAACCGTAGCAACATCAACAGTTACTACGATGTACAAGCTAACGCTGAGAATACCACCAGCAGTACCATTAACTATACACAACGCTTCCCAGAAAGTCCATGGAGTCTAAGTGCGAATATGTCCATCACACAGCGTACCAAAGACTCTACCCTACAAGTCAGCCTACCGAATATCAACGTCAGCATGAGCCGTATATATCCATTCAAACGCAAACAACGAGTGGGAAAAGAACGTTGGTATGAGAAAATCAGTTTGCAGTATAGCGGAAACTTCTACAACTCCATCACCTGTAAAGAAGACTACTTCCTAAAATCGAACTTCGTTAAGGATTGGAATAATGGCTTGAAACACACGCTCAGCAGTTCGGCATCGTTCATGCTCTTCAAGTACATCAGTGTTACTCCAAGCGTGAGTTTCAACGATCGAATGTTCTTCCAACGCGTGGATCAGTCGTGGGACGAAGATAACTACGAGGTGCGCAAAGATACTGTATCGGGTTTCTACAACGTCTACAACTTCAATGCAAGTGTCAGTCTCTCCACCAAGTTATATGGTTTCTATATTCCTTTCCGCAAGTGGTTTGGCGACAAGGTAGATCGTTTCCGCCATGTGATGACACCGACCCTGAGTTTTAACTACAATCCCGACTTCTCAGACCCTATGTGGGCAAAACGATACGGTGGTTTCTACGGCACCTACGAAAGGATGATCACCACGCGCGATGCAGCGGGAAACATAGTGCCAAAACTGGATGAAAATGGATTACCCATTTTCGAAGAAGTCACCTACTCCCGTTTCCGTGAAGTACCCGGACGAGGCAGTTCTGCTAGTCTATCCTTCTCTTTGGGAAACAATATCGAGATGAAGCTACGCAACGATAAAGATACCACGGGCAAAGAGCCTTACAAGGTATATAGTATCATCGACAACCTCAGTATTAGTGGAGGTTACAACTTCATTGCCGACTCTATGAATTGGCAAAACTTCTCGGTAAACTTGCGTATCAAAATCCCCAAGGTAAACTACACCATCAACCTTAGCGGACAGTTTGACCCATATATGTACACCACTACTGCTAGCGGACAACATGTACGTAGCAATCAACTATATTGGAACCACGGACGATTCCCACACTTCTTGGGAACCAGCACTAGTTTCAGCTACACCTTCAATAACGATGTCGTAAAACGATGGTTTGATAGAGACGGTAAAAACAACAATACGACCGAAGAGGCTACAGATCCTCTATTAGAGCCAACCGTTGATCCTCTCACGGGCGAAATTATGGAACCAGAAGCGCCAAAGAAGAAAAAAGGCAAAGAACCCGATAAAACAACAGATGATGGTTATCTCTTTGCACAAATTCCGTGGAGTTTGAGTGTGTCGTATAGTTTACGCTATGGTGCAGGCAGTCAATGGGACGAGAAACGCAACTATCCCAAGATGGAGTTTCGTCACAACCTCAGTTTTTCTGCCTCCATTGGCTTGGGCAGTGGTTGGAAAGCTAGCACATCGCTCAGTTACGATGTCAATGCGAAGAAATTAGCCTACTCCAGCATCAATGTCAGTCGTGACCTGCACTGTTGGAGCATGAGTGCAAGTTTCGTTCCTTTCGGACCATATAAGAGTTATACCTTCCACATCGGCGTCAATGCTAGTATGCTTAAAGACTTGAAGTACGATAAGAGCAGCTCCGATGGTACAGGCAAAAGAGTGGATTGGTGGTAATTGGGATGTCAAGCGTAAGGTGTAAAGTGCAAAGGCACGGATTTTTAAAAGACTAAAGTTTAAAGAAACGATATATGAAAGTAGAAGTAAGAAAAGTAGTGACCCTCCAATACGATTTGTATGTGGACGGCGAAAATGGACAAGAAGAATTGATGGAGAAAGCCACCGCAGAAGCTCCATTAGTATATTGCCATGGCGAGGGTATGATGTTGCCTGCGTTTGAACAACACATGGCAGGTTTGGCGGAAGGCGAAGCCTTTGACTTCCGCATTGCATGCCAAGAGGCATACGGCGAATACGACGATGAAGGCGTACTGACTTTGGATAAGAAGATGTTCTTCAACGGCGATGGAGAGTTTGACTCTGAACGCGTGTATATTGGTGCTATTGTACCTATGAACACTGCAGATGGACAAATCATCAACGCTCAAATTGCGGAGATTACCCAAGACACTGTGACCATCGACCTCAACCACCCATTGGCAGGCGAGAACTTGCACTTTGTGGGCAAAGTGCTCAATATTCGCGAGGTGACTGAAGGCGAATTGAAAGCCCTTCATCACCGCGGTTGCGGAGGCGGTTGTGGTGGTTGCAAAGGTAGCTGCGAAGACTGCGGAAGCGAATGTAATTGTAATTAATAACAGGACTCTAGAACCAATTAACAAAACAATAAATTCTATGGCAAATATTTTAGCGATAGTGGGACGTCCCAACGTAGGGAAATCGACCCTTTTCAACCGTTTGACTAAGACACGTCGAGCGATCGTAAACGACACCGCAGGTACCACTCGCGACCGTCAATACGGCAAAAGCGAATGGTGCGGCAAAGAGTTCTCCGTCATTGATACTGGCGGCTGGGTAGTTAACTCTGATGATACTTTCGAAAGCGAGATTAATCGTCAGGTGAATCTTGCTATCAAAGAGGCAGATGTTATCCTGCTCGTAGTAGACGTGAATGCTGGCGTAACGCAGTTTGATATGGAAGTGGCTCACCTGCTCCGTCAAGCAAAGAAAGAAACCGTGCTCGCAGTAAACAAAGTAGATCAGTTTGACCAACAATATGGTGCACCAGAATTCTACAAACTCGGATTGGGCGAACCATTTATCCTCTCTGCAGAAAACGGATTGGGTACAGGCGATTTGCTAGACGAGATTTGTAGCCGTTTCAAGGACACCGTAGCAGGCGAGGACTTAGAGGAGTTGCCTCGTTTTGCTATCGTAGGTCGTCCAAACGCAGGTAAGAGTAGTATCCTCAACGCTTTCATCGGTGAGGAGCGCACCATTGTGACCGATATTCCTGGTACTACACGCGATAGTATCTACACACGCTACAACAAGTTTGGCAAAGATTTCTACCTTGTGGACACAGCTGGTATTCGCAAAAAAGCCAAAGTGAACGAAGACTTGGAATACTACTCTGTGGTACGCAGTATCCGCGCTATTGAGAACTCAGATGTGTGTATTTTGATGATTGATGCCACACGTGGCATAGAGGCACAAGATTTGAATATCTACCAATTGATTCAGAAGAACAAAAAGGGATTGGTCGTTTGTGTCAATAAGTGGGACTTGATTGAGAGCAAGACCACTGCCGACATCAAGGGCTACGAACGTGCTATTCGCGAGCGTATTGCACCATTCACCGATTTCCCTATCATCTTCACTTCGGCACTCACCAAACAACGTATTTTTAAGGTGATGGAAACGGCGTTGCACGTATATGAGAACAAACAGAAAAAAGTGCCTACTGCGCAGCTCAACGAGCGTTTCCTACCATTGATAGAGAACTACCCTCCACCTGCAACAAAAGGCAAATACATCAAGATCAAATATTGTACACAATTGCCTAATACACAGATTCCTACCTTTGTGTTCTTTGCCAATCTGCCACAGTACGTCAAGGAACCATATCGCCGCTTCTTGGAGAACAAGTTGCGTGAGTGGTGGGATTTCAATGGCACACCTATACAATTGTTTATCCGCGCAAAATAAATTATAGTACAATTTTTAAGAAAGTAGTACTTTTTACTAAGAATATTTGCGCACGTACGAGAATTTTTGTAATTTTGCAGTTTTAATGAAGATCATTGGTTTTAGCGAAATCAACGGAGCAGTACAGATGGTACTGAAATGCGATTCCTCTATGTTAGTGAATCGCAAGCCCTTCTTTATTCCTGATTGGAGTCAAGATGTGCGTGTAACCCCCTGTATAGTGCTTCGTGTGAGTCGATTGGGTAAGAATATTGGAGCCAAATTTGCTACGCGTTACTACGATGCCGTAGCACCTGCTTTCAATATCCATGCAGCGGACGTGCTGGCTACTGGTGATTGGGTAAAGGCATGGGGGTTTGACTATTCCTTACCATTGGGTAGTTTTATTGACTTGACACGTAATCCGTGGCAAGATACGATTATCTTTCCCGACGATGCCATACATCGTGCCAGCGAGGTGATGACTCTCCGACAAGGAGACCTTATCTTCATTGACCGTAGCATTGCCTCTCGTCCACTACAGCGCGAAGAGGTGCTTAGTGTAACTGTTGATAACGAAGAACTTTTGTACTGCAAAGTGAAATGAAAAATATATTTCTCATATTGGCTATCTGTATGCTACCTGTTTCTCTATGGGCAGGTAAGCATACGTATGCTAATCAGTCGGTGCTCCGTGAGGGTAAAATTATCAAAGTGAGCGTTAGCCAAACAGGTATACATGCAATCACCTTTGACGAACTCAAGGAATGGGGACTGCAACCCAATGATGTACGCGTATTGGGTTATGGCGGTAATATGCTTAGCGAGAATTTCACCCTGCACAAATGGGATGACCTGCCATCGGTAGCTTTCTATATGCACAAAGGTGCGGACGGCGTTTTCAATAGCGGTGATTATATTCTCTTCTACGGACAAGGCTCCGTTGGTTGGCAACATGCTTCAGGTAAGTGGCATCATACACGCAATCCATATAGCGACTATGGTTACTATTTCCTTAGCGATAGCGCAGGAGAACAACGTCTCATCACCGCCCATCAACCATTAGATGACACCAATGCGTATGACGTGGATTGGTTCACAGCATACCATTTGCACGAAGTGGAAAAAGTCAATCTATTGGATAAGACAGGTGTGAGTGGAGGAGGTCGCGAGTTCTATGGCGAAGCATTGCAGGGCAGCAATCTCACTTTGTCTGTCACCTTCAATACGCCGCATATCCTTACTACGCAGGCCATGACCTGTGTAGCGCGCGTGGCTTCCTCTTCCTCCGAAATATCAAAGTTCACATTGCAGTTGGCTAGCAAGCAAGCATCTATCTCGCTTATGGGTATCACTTCGTCTGATTTTTACACCAAAGCAGAGTGCGACTCCATCATGTTGCAGGCATACGCCTCAGCTACCGATGCAGAACAGCAAACCGTCACCCTACGATATACTGCCAGCACTACCTCTTCCGTGGGTTACCTCAATTACATAGAGTTAAATGCTCCTACCAAGTTGGTCATGAGCAGCAACCAAATGGCTATCAGCAATACGCAATATCTATCCAAAACTCCAAACACGCGCTTCTCCATGAGCAATGCCACATCGGCAACACAAGTATGGCGTGTAACGGATGGTGTGAATATTGAGCAAATGCCAACTACCTTTGAGCAAGGTACTATGATATGGGTGGGCTCTAATCAACAAGCAGAGAAGTATGTAGCAGTCAATGTCAATACAAACAATTGGCACAAACCGACATACGTGGGCGAGGTAAAGAATCAAAACCTACATGCTCTCAGCGATAAGGATTATGTCATTATCTGCCCTGAGGAGTTTCGTGAGCAAGCCCTTCGCTTGGCTAAGAAGCACGAGGAGGTGGACCATATTACTTGGGCGGTGGTTACTGACGAAGAGGTGTACAACGAGTTTTCGTCTGGTACACCCGATGTAACAGCCTACCGTTGGTTGATGAAAATGTTATATGACCGTGCTAATGGCAACACCATAAAACAACCTAAGAACTTGCTTCTTATGGGCAATGCATCGTTTGACAACCGCAAATTGTTACGCAATTCAGGCGTTAGTCGATTGCTCGTGTATGAAGCAAAGAACTCTACTGTTGAAACCGATGCGTATGCCACCGATGATTATTGCGGATTCCTCGAAGATAAGGCTGGTTTAGACAATTTTGGACGTTTTCTAGAAGCAAAAGCAAAAATGAATATCGGTGTCGGACGTTTGCCTGTTCGTACATTAGAGCAAGCCACACAAGTAGTGGACAAACTTTGCGCATATATGGACAATAGAGGATTAGGCAAGTGGAAAACGCAAATCTGTTTCTTGGCAGATGATGGCGATCACGGATTGCACGTAAACACAGCCGACTTAGGTGCCGAAGTATTGCGCAAAAAGAATCCCGATTTCGTTGTTAATAAAATATATTTAGACTCCTATACCCAAGAGGTGAATGCCGCTGGTGAACGCTATCCTGATGCTAAGAACCGCTTTGACAACCTTATGAAGACAGGTGTGATGTTTATGAACTATTCAGGACACGGAGGATACAATAATATCACCAACGAACTATTTATGAAGACACAGGACATACGCAATATGACCAATGCCAATCAAGGTTTTTGGTTCCTAGCCACATGTAGTTTCTCGCACTTCGATGGTGGTATTCCTTCGGCAGGTGAGGAAGCTATTCTCAATCCTAATGGTGCTGCGATTGGTGTATTGTCGGCTTGTCGTACAGTTTACGCCTCACAGAACACGGTGCTCAACAAGCATCTATGCGATACGCTCTTTGGTCATAAAGATGCATTCTCCTACGATATGACCATCGGTAAAGCGGTTTCTGCTGCCAAGAACATGACAGGGCAAGATATGAACAAACTGCCATACGTACTGCTTGGCGATCCTGCTTTGCGATTAAATTACCCTACCAACTATCAGATTCAGACGACCACACCTTTGGATACGATTCGTGCGCTATCCGTACAAACCATAGAGGGATATATCATGACACCTGATGGAGATACTGCCACTTGGTTCAATGGTCCGATGGACATTACTATTTGGGATAAGATGCAGCAAGTACTCACGCGCGACAACGACGAACCATACGAACAATCCAAAGTCAAAATTCCTTTCAACCATTATCCTAACGTCCTATTTGCAGGCAAGACAATGGTGGTAAACGGCAAGTTTGAGTACACCTTTATGGTACCTAAGGATATTCGTTACAACTATGGTAACGGTCGTATTGCCTATTATGCTTACGACGAGGCGAGTGGCGAGGAAGGTGTAGGTCACAAGGAGGATTTCATGGTGGGCGGTAGTAGCACAGTAGAAACGATTGATACCATCGGCCCTGACCTGAGATTATATCTTAATACCCCTGCGTTTGTGGACGGAGGTAAGACATACGAGTTCCCACGTTTCTACGCCGATATTTACGACGAGAATGGTATCAACACAGTAGGATCAGGTATCGGACACGATCTGCTACTTGTGATTGATGAAGACCCTAATCAGACATTCTCGCTCAACGATTATTTCATAGCACAAAGCAATAGTTACCAACAAGGTAGTGTTAGTTTCAAGATGCCTGAGATGAGCGAGGGCGCACATACTTTGACTTTCCGCGCATGGGACTTGCTCAATAATAGTAGTACCGCAGCCCTCAATTTCCAAGTAGTTAAGGGACTGAATCCTACTTTGTATCAGGTACTCACCTACCCTAACCCTGTGTCACGAACAGGTGTGTTGAATTTCCGAGTGGAGTTTGACCAAGCAGATGAAATCACTCAAACAGAAATATATATGTATAACCTCAGTGGCGGACTTGTCAAAGCGTATAAGCAAGTAGGCACAGAAGTCATACAATGGAATATGAGCGAAATCAATGCCACACCAGGTATTTACATATATCAATTGAAAATCAAAACGCCTACCTCGAGCTATGTAGCCAAAGCAGGCAAAATCATAATCACTCAATAAAGCCTATGAAGCATATTTAGAAAAATCATCCTATAACTTCCCATGAGTACCATAAGACTCATAAAAAAGATTATTAACTACAAAAAATAAATTACAACAAAACAATGAAGAAAATTCTTTTATCTGTTATGGCCATTTTTGGTCTTACCGTGTCAATGTTGGCAACTAATCCTGTTATTACAGCTATGCCATCTCTCACTATCGCTCCTGATGCACATGCAGCAGGTATGGGTGATATGGGTGCGGCGACTACTCCTGACCTCAACTCTCAACACTGGAATGCAGCCAAGTATGCTTTCATGGAGAGTAAAGGTGGTATCACTGCCAACTATACTCCTTGGCTCACTAAGTTGGTGAATGACATTAACTTGGCATATCTTGCAGGTTACTACACTATCGGCGAGATGGCAGGTACAATCTCTGCCAGCTTCACTTATTTTGATATGGGTGAAGTCACTCTCATGGATTGGGATAGCAACTATGGCGAGTCAGAACTTGGCAAAGCAAGACCTAACGAATGGGCATTGGACGTGGCATACTCGCGCAAGTTACACGAGTATGTGAGTATGGCTGTTGCATTGCGTTTCTTGTATAGCGACCTGAACAATGGTATCAATATGGGCAGTTCAGGCGGCGGTATCGTGATGGACATGTATCCTGCATGGACTATGGCGGCCGACATTTCGCTCTACTACCGTCAACCTATTGCCACACCTATGGGTGAGAGCCATTTTGCTTTGGGTTTCAATTTGAGCAATCTCGGTGGTAAGATGACCTACGATGAGGGCGATACTCGTAACTTCATCCCTGCTAATATGCGTTTGGGTGTTAGTTACGAATTGCCATTCGACGACTACAACCGTTTAATGATTTCAGCAGAGGCAAACAAGATGTTGGTTCCAACCTACAATTCTAAATTTGCTAACGATGGTGAAGGTGGCAGATACGACCAAACCGATTTCTCAGAGATCTCTTCTCCTAATGGTTGGTGGCAATCTTTCTGCGATGCTCCTGGTTATGATGAAGTAGATGCAACTACTGGCAAACACTTCTCTGCTTCTCCTGTTCTCGAAGAGTTGCAAGAGATCCAATGGGCTGTTGGTTTGGAGTATAGCTACAACCGTCAGTTCTTTGCACGTGCAGGTTATAGCCACGAGAACTACTATAAGGGAAACCGTCGTTATGTGACCCTTGGTGCAGGTTTTAAACTCAGTATCTTCTCATTGGATTTTGCATACTGCATCGCTACTGCACCATCTAACCCATTGGACGGAACTATGCGTTTCACCCTCGGTTTCGACCTCGCTGGTATCAAAGACCTTGTTAATAACAAGAAATAATGCGTATCGGCTTTGGATATGATGTACACGCTTTTGCCCCTAACCGCGAATTGTGGTTAGGTGGCATTCGTGTGCCTTACGAACAAGGATTATTGGGGCACTCCGACGCAGATGTACTGATTCACGCACTTTGCGATGCACTACTTGGCGCAGCTGCTATGCGTGATATAGGCTATCATTTTCCGCCTATAAAGGGCAACGAGTACGAGAATATCGACTCTAAGATTCTTCTGCGCAAGGTCATGCTCATGATTCGCGAAGCAGGCTACGAATTGGGCAACTGTGATTGTACGGTATGTGCAGAAGCACCCAAACTCAATCCTCATATACCTGCCATGACTGCTTGTTTGGCGGAGGTTATGGGCGTGAGCGAGAATCAAATCAGTATCAAGGCTACGACTACCGAGAAACTCGGTTTCGTAGGTAGAAAAGAGGGCATCGTTGCTCAAGCGGTGGTGCTAATAACGGAGAAATGATAATCAGTAAAAGACATATTCCATTGTGGCTATTCGCTGCTTTCAGCACATTATTTTTGGCATCATCTTTTGTATGGGCAAATGATACCATTGATGTTCCGTATGAAGTCACTTCTACCCACGACACCATTGCATTGGGCGATAGCATCATGGTCATTCATACGGTCTGTGCACCTATTTGTTCTTCACACGTGCGCGTATATAATAAGGAGTGGTTTTTGATAGGCGAACTGCAAGCACCATTCACCTCCATTTTCCCCGAAGCATATATCGAGGACGGCCAACTGCTCTGGCGCGACAATGACACCTTGGACTATACTCCATGCCTTTAATCCGTGCCTTTAAACTTTACACTATAAACTATAAACTAAAAATAGAAATATGCAACTTCCGATTTATCTAATCGGCTATATGGCTGCTGGTAAGACCACTGTCGGCAAACTCTTGGCAGCCAAGTTAGGTTGGCGTTTTGTGGACTTGGACGAAGCTTTTGCGGAAATCCATAGTCAAACGCCTGCGGAGTATATCCGCGAACATGGCATTGAGGAGTTTCGCTACAGAGAGAAATATGTCTTAGAAGATTTGGCTGAGTTGCCCATAGAGAAAGTGATTTATGCGACTGGTGGAGGTTATCCATGTTGGGAAGATAATATGGAGTGCCTAAAAGAGTTGGGTACGAGTATTTATCTAAGGTGGAAACCTGAACATTTGGCGAAACGTCTTATGCTGACAAATTTGAGCAATCGCCCTGTGTTGCAAGGAAGAACAGAGCAGGAGTTACTTGCGTTCATCGCTCCGCAACTCGAAGCCCGTGCGCCTTTCTATGAGAAAGCCGATTACGTCATTGATGCTCCCGTGAGGGAGATCGCAGAAGAAGACGATAAAAACATCGCAGAAGAATTATGGAAATTAATCACATTCAAGATGAAATAATTGAGGAGTTCAGCAGTTTCGACGACTGGATGGACCGATATAGTTTGCTCATTGACTACGGAAACAGCTTGGAGCCTTTTCCCGAGGCAGACAAGAACGACAAGAACCTGATTGACGGTTGTCAGTCTAAGGTTTGGTTTACCGCAGAGATGCAGGATGGCAAAGTCATTTACCATGGCGACTCCGATGCTATTTTGGTAAAGGGTATAGTGGCATTGCTGATTCGTGTGCTGAGTGGGCATACGCCAAAGGAGATTGTGAATACACAGTTGTATTTTATTGACGAAATCAATCTCCGCGAGCACTTATCCCCCACTCGTAGCAATGGTCTAAATGCCATGCTCCGCAAGATGATTGAGTACGCTGTAAAGTTTAATTGATTCCCCCTATAAATCCCATAAGTTGTTTATGAGAAGATTTTTATTCTTTGTCATGGCACTATTGCCGTTGTCTATTTTCGCTCAGGCCATCACGGAATCTGACTCGCACACCGTTACGCCTGAGGCGCATATCTTTGCTACTTTTGTTAAGTCTTTTGATCATGGGTTATCGTTGACAATTGAGGAGGAGATTCGTAGTGCGCCATCTCACCGTGCGCATACGACTTTGGGGTTGACTTATTCTCCCATTTCATATTTGAGCGTTTATGCTGCATATACGTTGAAATTATATGGTGATCAGGGTTGGAGCGATGTAGATAAGTATCTCCGTCACCGTGCAAATTTGCTTATAACGGGTCAGGTTAAGTTGGGTCAGTGGAACTTGTCATTGCGTGAGGGTGTGATGTTAGATGCCCGTTGCGATGAGATTGACCATCGTGAGAAGAACGCAGTAGATTTCACTTTGCGTAGTCGCTTGCAGGTAGTATATTCTATACCAAAGACTCCATTGGGGATAGTAGGTAAGTTTGAACTTCTCAACACGTTGAATGCTCCTGTGGCGTATCTAAACTCCATAGCCAATAGCCAATCGCCAATATCTAATAGCCTAAATGGGGACTCTTACGGCGAATACATCAGTGAGTTACGTCCCGAATTGGGTCTGCAATGGAAGATAGACAAGCAAAATTCGTTGACACTGAGTTATCGTTATAATTACTTATACGATCGTAGCATCAATGTAGAAGATGAAACGGGTGATGTGTCTTTAACGCACAAATATACCACGAAGCACCTGATACTGCTTGCCTACAAGTTCGGTTGGTAAGATTATCACACGTGGCATGCACACAGATTTCAATAGATGGTTAATCTCGGAGGCATCTAAGCCCTACGAAAGCAAGATGTTGCAATTAGTAGGGGGTGAAGGAGTGCGTAGATCGGAGTTAGCAGGTCGACTTCTTTCAGGTATAGAGAAACCCGATTTGCTGATGTACCATGTCGATGTGCTGCATAGCCACGATGGACACCGTGCGTATGAATTCTTGATTGAGTATTGCACCAACGACCCCAGCGTAGGCATTTATTATGGCTGCCGAGGATTTACCAAGAAGCAATATAGCCACCCAAAAGAAATCCAACAATTTATAAAAGAATACGAAGCACTAAAAGACGAGTTGATTCAAAAACTCAACCGCCGTTTCTTGGGCAAAGACTTTACCTATCGCCTTCTTCCTACGGATAACACCGATTCCAAGACCTATTGGCTTTTTTGGATTCAGTTGCAACCCGATGAGGATATATGCGAGGTAGCTTTACCTGCCACAATATTGATTCGCGATATCTTCGCCAAATATTTAGGTATGAAGGTGGCGACTACTCCGCCTGCCGAGCAATCAGCCGCCTCGCCCTACGATTTGCTTCTCCGCGAATGTAGCACCTACGCCTATGACCATGCACCGTTGTTTGAGTCTATTCTTCGCCATTTGGAGGAGGATGGTATCTTTGTGCGTGAAGCAGACGAAGAACATGTCTGGCGTTTTATGGGCGCGCCCAAACATGCTACTAATGCCGATTTCTCTCGACTGATACACCTGATTTTCAGCGAGTTTATCCATGCTAAAAAATCCCAAATAGAGGACAATGCCAAACTTGTCCCTTGGCGTTTGGTGCGTTCTATTTTCTTGGATAAGCATGGCAATGCCTTCAAGGACTCCGTCCGCACACAATGGCAATACGAAGGCAATACCGATGCCAAAACCGACTTCTGGCGCAACAAAATTGCATCTTTGTTAGATACTCAATAATACGCAATACACAATAATCCTACCATTAGTAATAATCACACTCATCGGTTATGTGCTCGCGGCTTCCCCGCGAGAATTATCACTCAATTCACAACAGTTAATATGTCATCCCCTCTTAGAACTCCCAATGGTTGGAGATGTGAGAAGCAAGCGAGCAATCTCCGTAGAGCCAATTGGATGGATTATCGCAATCCATCTATATTGCTCATAACGATGGTCACTACCGATCGCCGACCTTTATTCGGCGAACTGCAAGGGGAAAAGATTGTACTTACTCCATTGGGGAAACAAGTAGGTCTGGAGATTGAGCAAATCCCAACTTACTTAGATGCTTCCGCCATTGAGATTTACGACTATGTTGTCATGCCTGACCATGTACATATACTCTTGCAAATACATGAGCGCCTACCCAAGCATATTGGGCGTTATCTATGCTGGTTCAAAGTCAGGTGTTCTTCACTCGTGGGGTACACCACGAGCACAAAACCATCTGACACAAATTCTCTCTTTGCTCCGAACTACCACGATCGTCTTCTCAAGGGTAGAAACCAACTTGCACACATGAAGCGTTATATTAAGGACAACCCTCGTCGTCTAGCCCTCAAGCGAGCCAACAAGGATCTTTTTCGCATTCACCAAGATGTGTTGCTCAACAATCTTCCGTGTACGACATTGGGCAATACCTTCCTCTTTGATTACCCCATCAAACACGTTGTACAATGCTCACGTAGTCTGACACAAGAGCAGATTGATGCCCTTTTAGACGAATGTCTTACCCAAGCAACCGAAGGCATAGTACATGTTACAGCTGCCATTTCAGAAGGAGAGAAGCAGATTGCTCGAGCATTGCGAGAAAAAGGATTTCCGCTTATTGTACTATTGCATGAGGGTTTTCCATCTCCGGATAATCCGCAATATAAATACTACAAACCATCTGGCGTTTATTTTGAGGCATGCGCTGCGGGCAAGTTATTACTCATCGAACCACACAAGCAGGTGCTTGAATTGCCTGAGGTGGTAGATAAAACGGAGGCTAAAGTGGGCAAAATACCTCATACATCCCAGCGTTATCGGTTTGTTGCCATGAATATGATTGCGGAGATAATAGCAAACCATAGTTGATCTATAACTACATCTCTTGTAGTTTCTCCCACAAGTTTCTCCTATCCCTTCGGTCTTGTGCTCGCGGCTTCCCCGCGAGTCGTTCTCCACTTCCTTTCCTCCTACCTATGGTCATATGCTCGCGGCTTCCCCGCGAGTTACCCTAATTTTCTCTCATAATCCTATACGTATACAATGTATATCATTCCTTTTTCGTACCTTTGCGCAAAATTATGAGTATTTTATTAAAAATATTTTGAAATCTCGCTTTTTTTATGTACCTTTGCAGTCGTAATTTTGAGCAATAGGAGAATATTATCTACTATTAGCCGATTTTGCAGACATAGAAAAGGCGTTTATTGCGCTTTGTTCTGATTCTTAGAAATGTCGCAGTTTCGCAGAAACATTCAGGACTTAGCAACGATAGATGTCCTACGGGATATAAAACATCCTTGTTATGCCTTATTGGGTACCGTGTGCGCGTACATTCGTGTGTACATATCCATTGAGGAGAAGATATTAACTATTAATTGTTAATTATTAACTAACCTAAGTTTTATATTCGGCGTGGGCTTCGCGTTGTCAGTTCTAATGTTTCGGGCAATGCGACAGCCTCTAAGGATAGAATTGACAGAAAGAGGTTTCACGCTTTTTATTTATGAAATAAACTAAATAAGATATAGTATGAAAAAGTTAACACTATGGTTATCCATTTTTTTGCTAGTAGGATGTTCTAAACCTACATGGCACACTACATCACAAGGTTATTACATCTACGCGGAAGCTTCTAAAAAAAGTAAGTTAGTTTGGGACGGTCCTATTGAAGGAAATTTTGCGCACGGAGAAGGAAATTTGATTTCATATAATAAAGAAGGGCGCGAACTCTCAAAGCAATCTTTACAGACTAAATATGGAGTAGCAAATAATTGGCACTATCTACCTTGTCATTCTTATCAATATTTAGGAGAACTTGAAGATGATATGCCACAAGGATTCGGTGTAAAGGTTGATAGAGAAAAATTTTATGTTGGCGAGTTCAAAAAAGGAGAATTATACAAAGGATATTGCGAAATATATACCCAAAAAGGT
This sequence comes from Paludibacteraceae bacterium, assembly GCA_045587145.1. GTDB lineage: Bacteria > Bacteroidota > Bacteroidia > Bacteroidales > Paludibacteraceae > Colicola. The sequence goes on along the minus strand of JAZNBO010000006.1, from coordinate 1,200 downwards.
GACCATTTACTACCTGAATTTCAAGGAATACTAAAAAAAGGGAAAGCCATAGGTGTGGCTAAATACTATCAAAATGGTATATTAGTTTATGATGGCGGTATGAAAGATGGACAAAAAGAAGGCGCAGGTGTTGAATATAACAACAATGAGGTAACATTTGAAGGATATTTTAAGAATGGATTATATCATGGTATAGGCAAGTATTACGTAAATGGTAATTTGATTTATGAAGGTGAATGGTATAAAGGAAAACGCGATGGATATGGTACGCAATATAATAATGGATTAGTAATCTATCAAGGTGATTGGAAACTTGATGCTTATGATGGTAAAGGTGTCTTATATAAAGACGGAAAGCGCATAGAAGGCAAATGGGACGAAGGATTATTAGAGAAAAGTATTTCAGAATCCACATTTAGTCAAATAAAAAATGCCACTCTAATGTGGTTAAATCCTGATTCTATTCAAAACTATATTGAAGTACAATCTGATAATTCAAACTTTACACATTCTCAAATAGAATTTATTCAATATCTCAACTCTGAAATTCAGAATCATTTGTCAGAAACCTTTTCAACCAAAATAGAAAAGCGATTTGGTTTTTGGCATTTATTACGCATGATTGTCCAGCCATGGAGCAGATCCGATGTTAAAAGAGCAAAATTTGCAGAAGAGTATTTTTGTGAAGATCTTGACATTCAAGATTTGCAAAATTGGATTAATGCCAAAATAGATTTTCATAACAAAAATAACATTGGAGAGCAATTGCAATATGTTAAGTTGCCCAAAAAAATACCAACAAATAGTATTGTTGATACACAAGTTGCAATGTTAATTTTTGACCGAGAAGCGATAGAGACTACAGATGTTTTAGTAGGTATAATTGTAGATATTCTTATTTGTTGGGTAGTAGCTTTTATTATTGGTTTTATCTTAGGTTTTATCTTTGGGCCAGCTGTTTTTGGCATCTGCAAAATAATAGATATGGTTATGCTTGCCATTGCGTTTGGTATCGGTCTGTACTTGAGTGTATTTAGGACAACGTCTGTTTCATTGGAATTGGAAAGTCAAATTCAGCAATTGATGATAGATAACTATATGCAATTTTTAGAAAGTCAAAATATAATTACTCAAATGTTAGGAATGTTATGAAAAGATTTCTATTGTTAAGCACGATTGCTTTATTTTTTATGTCATGCG
>JAZNBO010000005.1:0-16788 GCA_045587145.1 Paludibacteraceae bacterium | reverse complement strand
TCTACTTTGTTGGCAGTACGAACTACCTGAAAACCATAACGGTTGAACTTTTCGCCTGCGGCGGTCATCTTCTCAGTGACGATTGGTTTTAAAATAATTGCCATAGTTGTAACCTCCTTATGCTAAAGTTGCCTCGAGAGCAGCTACTGCGTTCTCAACGAGAACAACTGCGCTTGAGTTCATGATTGCGTATGTATTCAGTTCATTAACAGTCACCACGTTGGTGCGCTCGATATTGCTAGCTGACTTGAGCACGTTGTAGTTGTTCTCAGCCAATACGAACAATACTTTCTTACCTGCAACTTGAATGTTGTTCATTACCTCGATCATTGCTTTGGTCTTTGGAGCCTCGAATTGGAGAGCATCCAATACGATGATTTGACCAGCAGCAGCGCGTGTGCTGAGGGCACTGCGGCGAGCGAGTTGTTTCACTTTCTTGTTGAGTTTGAAGCCATAATCGCGTGGAACAGGACCAAAGATGGTACCACCACCTACGCGCACTGGAGACTTCAAGTCACCTGGACGAGCGCCACCGCCGCCCTTTTGACGACCGAGTTTGCGAGTAGAGTGAGCGTTCTCACTACGTTGTTTAGCTTTTGCTGTACCTTGACGATTGTTTGCCAAATATTGTTTTACGTCCAAATAGATGGCGTGGTCGTTAGGCTCGATACCGAAGATAGCGTCATTGAGAACGATCTTCTTGCCGGTCTCTTTACCGGCCATGTTCAAAATACTAAGTTCCATACCTTCTTATTTGTTAATAACAACGATTGAATTTTTAGCACCTGGAATACTACCCTTGACCATGATCAAGTTGTACTCAGGAATCACTTTAAGTACTACAAGGTTTTGAACGGTAACTTTGTCAACGCCCATGTGACCTGCCATGCGAGTTCCTTTGAATACGCGGCTAGGAGTTGCACACGCACCGATAGAACCTGGAGCACGCAAACGATCATCTTGACCGTGGGTAGATTGGCCTACACCACCGAAGCCGTGACGTTTAACTACACCTTGGAAACCTTTACCTTTAGAAGTACCTGTTACGTCCACGTAAGAGTTCTCTTCGAACATCTCCACGGTCAAGGTATCTCCCAGTTTGACTTCTTGTTCGAATCCATCGAACTCTACGAGGTGACGCATTGGTTGTACGCCCGCAGCTGCGAAGTGACCAGCTTCTGCTTTGTTAGTATGTTTCTCGCTCTTTGGCATGAAACCTACTTGTACAGCAGCATAGCCATCCTTCTCAACTGTCTTGAGTTGGGTAACAACGCAAGGACCAGCCTCAATAACGGTGCATGGGATATTTTTGCCATCAGCACCGAACACGGATGTCATTCCGATTTTTTTACCTAATAATCCTGGCATTTTAGCTGTGATTAAAATTGTTAATAATTATTTTCTCCACTCTCGCCCTCGGGATTCCGTGTCTTTCGACCTTGTCTATCCGCGGGAAGTGGTCTGTTGTTTTTTGTCGAACCTCTCACCTCAATTCCTGACTCTCGTCATTGGACCCGATTGTCTTTCGTTTTAGTTCGTGGTTCATTGTTCTTTTCCTTAGTTATTAAACTTTGATCTCTACTTCAACACCACTTGCGAGCTCGAGTTTCATCAAAGCCTCTACGGTCTTTTGGTTTGATTGATAGATGTCAATCAGACGTTTGTAGCTTGACAACTCAAATTGCTCACGGCTCTTCTTGTTAACGAAGGTTGAGCGGTTTACTGTGAAGATGCGTTTGTGAGTTGGCAATGGAATTGGACCACTTACTACTGCACCTGTTGCTTTTACGGTCTTCACAATTTTCTCAGCAGACTTATCTACCAAATTGTGGTCGAACGATTTCAGTTTAATACGAATCTTTTGACTCATTGTTTTAATTGTTTTTTAATTTGTTTTACATTACCCTTGGCGCTCGCACATCCAAAGAGTCATTTGCTCAGATGACTCGCGCTTCGGTTTTTATTTATCTTAGCCGCCTACCTTAGTCAAGCCCATAGATTGCTCTATGGTGCGCTATATATTATAAGGTATGCGGGTGCGTGCGCACATGCACGCGTGAGCGAAGAGGTTTGAAGTATCAAGCGGCCCTTACTGCTCGACCTTTTCGAACTTTCAACTCGATTTTCTTTTTTAGTACCGGAAGGTCGGTCACCCGACCAACCGGTTATTTATTCTTACACGAGATCTACGCGACCGCCAACCTCTGTCAAAACAGTCTTAGCGATGGTTGCAGATACTGCATCGTAGTGTGAGAACTCCATGCTGCTGGTTGCACGACCAGAAGTGATGGTACGCAATGCGGTTACATAACCGAACATCTCGCTCAATGGTACCTTAGCCTTGATCACGCGTGCACCTGTACGAGCGGTATCCATACCCTCTACTTGACCACGACGTTTGTTCAAGTCACCGATAACATCACCCATGCTCTCCTCTGGGGTTACAACTTCTACCTTCATGATTGGCTCCATCAATACTGGCTTAGCCTTAGCGCAAGCACTCTTGAATGCCATTTGAGCACAAATATCGAATGAAAGTTGGTCAGAGTCAACTGGGTGGAAGCTACCGTCCATCAAAGTAACTTTAAGTTTATCTACTGGATAGCCAGCCAATACACCAGTCTTCATAGCAGCGGTGAAACCTTTCTCTACTGCTGGGATGTACTCTTTTGGTACGTTACCGCCCTTAACCACATCCACGAATTGCAAGCCACCTTCGAAGCTCTCGTCTGCTGGCTCAACGCGAACAATAATGTCAGCGAATTTACCACGACCACCAGATTGCTTCTTGTAGGTCTCGCGCAACTCTACTGGAGCAGAGATTGCCTCGCGGTATGCTACTTGAGGACGACCTTGGTTACACTCTACCTTGAACTCGCGTTTCAAACGGTCGATAATGATCTCGAGGTGAAGCTCACCCATACCAGAGATCACAGTTTGACCTGTTTGCTCGTCGGTCTTAACGGTAAATGTTGGATCCTCCTCAGCGAGTTTGCTCAAACCTACACCAAGTTTATCGAGGTCAGCTTGGCTCTTTGGCTCTACTGAGATACCGATCACTGGTGCTGGGAACTCGATAGACTCGAGTACGATTGGTTTGTCCTCAGCGCAGAGGGTATCACCAGTACGGATATCTTTGAAGCCTACACCTGCACCGATATCACCAGCTGCGATAAAATCTACTGGGTTTTGACGGTTAGAGTGCATTTGGAAGATACGAGAGATACGCTCGCGTTTGCCTGAACGTGGGTTGTAAACGTATGAACCTGCCTCCAACTTACCACTATACACACGGAAGAAGCACAAGCGACCTACGTATGGGTCAGTAGCGATCTTAAATGCGAGAGCACACAAAGGCTCGCTCTCGTCTGGAGTACGGGTCAAAGCGTCACCAGTTGAAGGATCAGTACCATCGATTACTGGAGTATCCATTGGGCTTGGCAAGTATGCACATACAGCATCAAGCATTGTTTGTACACCTTTGTTCTTGAAAGAAGAACCGCAAACCATTGGGAAGATTTGCATGCTCAAGCAACCTTTGCGGATAGCAGCACGAATCTCATCCTCTGTGATAGTCTCAGGATCAGAGAAGTACTTCTCCATCAAAGCGTCATCGAACTCAGCGATGGTCTCGAGCATTTTGTCGCGCCACTCAGCAGCCTCGTCAACGAGGTTTGCAGGGATCTCCTCAACAGAGTATGCAGAACCCATAGTCTCATCGTTCCATACGCATGCCTTCATTGTTACGAGGTCAACTACACCTTTGAAGGTCTCCTCAGCACCGATTGGAATTTGAATTGGGCAAGGGTTTGCGCCAAGAACCTCTTTGATTTGGGTAACTACATCGAAGAAGTTAGCACCAGAGCGGTCCATTTTGTTTACGTAGCACAAACGTGGAACGTTGTATTTATCAGCTTGACGCCATACGGTCTCTGATTGTGGTTGTACACCACCTACTGCGCAGAATGCAGCCACAGCACCGTCCAAGATACGCAATGAACGCTCTACCTCTACGGTAAAGTCAACGTGTCCCGGAGTGTCAATCAAGTTGATTTTGTACTTATCGCCTTTGTATTGCCAATAAGTAGTTGTAGCAGCAGAAGTAATAGTAATACCACGCTCTTGCTCTTGCTCCATCCAGTCCATGGTAGCAGCACCATCGTGCACCTCACCAATTTTGTGTGTCAAACCGGTGTAGAACAAAATACGCTCAGAGGTAGTAGTCTTACCAGCATCGATGTGCGCCATGATGCCGATGTTTCTGTTTAATTTTAAATCGTGTTTAGCCATTTCCTTATTTCTTTTCTAATACCGTATAATATATTACGCGCGCAGGCACATATTAGAAACGGAAGTGTGCAAATGCACGGTTAGCCTCTGCCATGCGGTGCATATCCTCTTTACGCTTGAAGGCACCACCTTGGTTATTAAACGCATCCATGATCTCAGCTGCGAGCTTCTCAGCCATTGAGTGGCCACCACGCTTGCGAGCGAAGAGGATCATATTCTTCATTGAAATAGACTCCTTACGGTCAGCACGGATCTCTGTTGGCACTTGGAATGTTGCACCACCGATACGCTTAGACTTAACCTCTACCAAAGGAGTAATGTTGCTAAGAGCTTGTTTCCAGATCTCGAGAGCTGTTTGCTCACTTTTCATTTTGTTGGTAACAATCTCCAAAGCGGTGTAGAATACGCCGTATGCAGTATTCTTCTTACCGTCGAGCATAAGGTGGTTCACAAATTTTGCCACCATCACCTCACCAAACACAGGATCTGGAAGGATAACTCGTTTTTTTGGTTTTGCTTTTCTCATTGTTGTTTGTTTTTGTTTTTTTGTTGATTGTCTTAACTTCAGCAAACTTCTTCAGCCTCTCGCCTTATCGCCTCAAGAACTTACTCTGCTCTGCTTACTCAACCGATCAACCCATTAATAATCTGTCCCATCGTATGGAACTTTTAGTTAGTTTTTTTTCGTCAGAACTTGCCTATAGCCTATAACCTATAGCCTTATTTCTTAGCTTTAGGACGCTTAGCGCCATATTTGCTTCGACGTTGCAAGCGGTTAGCTACACCAGCGGTATCCAATGTACCACGAACGATGTGCTAACGTACACCTGGAAGGTCTTTTACACCACCACCGCGCACCATTACGATGCTGTGCTCTTGCAAGTTGTGACCCTCACCTGGGATGTAAGCGTTCACCTCCTTTTGGTTTGTCAAGCGAACACGTGCTACTTTACGCATAGCAGAGTTTGGCTTCTTAGGAGTTGTTGTGTAAACGCGTACACAAACGCCACGACGTTGTGGGCAGCTGTCCAATGCTGGAGACTTGCTCTTGTCGATAAGTTCTGCTCTTCCTTTTCTAACTAATTGTTGAATTGTAGGCATTTTAACTTTTAATTTTGGTTAATAATTTTGTTTGTTAATTTTTCTTTCTTACCCTCTCGCATAATGCTTGCGCGTACACGCGCCGCGAAAAAGCGTGCAAAGGTACTACTTTTTTCTGACATGGGCAAGTTTTTCTGCCTAAAAGTTACACTTTTCATGCATTTTTCGCCCTAAAAATTAAATTTGTCAAACCGACTTTGCAAAATCGGCCCTATTTTCCGCTCTAACTTACCGAGCACTCAAATAGTTACAAGACTTTTCAACAACCCAATTTCCATTTTTACAACTCCCAAGAAATAATAGGTTATTAGTAGGTGATTAGTAGGTTATTAATAGGTTATTAGTAGGTTATTCCACAATTTAAGCAAACAGGAAAGACTACAAAAAGCACGCAATAAGATACAAGATTGCATACTAAAACGCATAAAAAAAGCGCCTATTTCAAGGCGCTCAAAATCACTTCTGCCATCTTTCGTTGCCCCAGTTCGTTGGGGTGTATTCCGTCATCGCACAACAGACTGCGATAGTTGCGATCCTTCACAAAAGCAGTCGTCACATCTATCCATTGCGCACCAGTCCGCTGCGCGACACGCATCGTCGCCAGATTATACAGTTCATGACCCGACATAATCGTATTGGTCGAACCTCCCAACCAACGCATCACATTCGCTCGAAGACCTTCTTCCCACTTCTGAGAAAAGAAGGCAAAATACCGCTCGGCATCCATGGGCGGCAAGGATAGCACAAGCGGTATCGCCCCCATCGCTTTTATCTTATTGATCACACGCTCATACACCTGTTCAAAAACCTCCAAACGCGTGCGCGGAAAGTGTTCCTTCTCAGGCGACTCGGCAATCTCCTGCCAATTGTAATCACTATCGTTGCCTCCATACTCCAGCAACACATATTGCGCCTCAGAACACTTATCCAAATACCTATTTAATATACGCTCGCCTGCTTCAATCGTGCAGCCCATCTTACCCAAGTTAAGGCACTCACCACCTAACTTCTCGGCACAGCACTCCACGATACTCTTATCCGCTAAAGAATAATGGCAACGCTCTCCCTGAGAACGAAGCAATACACCCTTCATAATCGAATCACCTAAAGCTACAAGTTTCATATTCTTATCCTTTCATTTAATCCATTTATATATATTTCACTCACTCCAGTACAGAGGGGATTTCTGAAATCCGCTGCAAAATTACTGCCTTTTTGGCACACAGACAAACTTTTGTGATAGTATGGCACAGTTTTTGCTGAAAACATAAATATAGTGACAAAAACGGCATATTTGTGACAAAATACAGCGCTCTGCCATTTCGTCACACCAAATAAAATGACTAAATTATGAACAATTTACCCGCTATTTTCCGCAAACTGAGCAACCAATTGCTCTACATATTGGGCATACCTGCGTTCTTCCTGTGCTTCGTACAAATCTACAAGCCCACCCATGCGGCAAAGTTGCTTGAAATGGGGCAGGATATGCTCAGTTTCAACACCACCATTATCATGTGTATTCTGCTCGGCGTAATGCTCATCTCACGCGCGCTCATGATGGTGCTATCGCACCATCAACTGCGTCTCAACTGGGTACGCTATGTATATTGGGAAGTGGCAGAGGTCATTGCCATGAGTATGTTTATGGCACTCTACTTGACACTCATGTACAAGGGCATATTCCCCTACTTCCACATAGTGGGACAATCGCTATACGCGTTGCTCATCATCTGCATCTATCCCTACGTTATCTTCAACTTATCCATTGCTTTTATGGCACAAAAAGAAGAGCAAGCCACCTACGATGACTCGCTCATGCGTTTTGTGGATAATACCCAACGTGTGAAACTGATGATTGCTTCTTCCGCTGTACTCTATATCAAAGCCGAGGAAAACTACGTACATATCCGTTACATGGAGGGCGATCGTTTGAAGGAGTACGCGCTACGCGCTTCTATGAAGTCGTTGGAAGAACTTATGCACAAGCATGGACTCATACGTTGCCAGCGCAGTTATTATATTAATCCTCAGCATATCAAGGTGCTGCGCCGCGATAAAGAAGGAATGATTACTGCCGAGCTTAATTCACCACAGGCTCAACCTATTCCTGTATCTCCTCGCTACTACGACGAACTCGCTAAATGGTTATAATAACGCGCTAATCGGTTATGATAACAACAACGCGCATTGGACGACCAATGCGCGTTGTTGTATTATCCCCCATCCGATCATTCGTATTGGGGATAGAGCAAGCGTTTTTACTTCTTCTTTTTCTTTTGCATTTGTTGGCGGTCAGGAACCTGCAATGGGCGCAATGCCAAACGCTTCATCATTTCCTCAAACTCAGGGAAGTCGCATTTCAACGCGCCGCGAGATAATACGCTAATATCATCTTTTAGACGTTCTACACCAGACTCTTGCTCTCTGTTCCATATAGCATTCTTTTGGCGCATACATTGAGCGATATAGACAATCATCGATTGCTTCTTCTCTATATCCTCCTCCTGTACTGCCAACTGTACCATATCTTGAATAATGCGTCCATAGTTACGCATGCGCACAATAGTGGTCTTTCTCAAATTTCCTTGTTCCATATATCTCTTGCCTTTAAACTTTAAACTATAAACCTTAAACTATAAATAATAAACTACAGCGAAGCGATCTACAGGACGTTAGCCCGATCTTCAGTTCGCCCTGCGAGCGATCTATTTCTTCTTAATCAAATAGATCATTGTTGGGTAGTGGTCTGCATAGCCATTTTGCCAAACGCCACTCTTCACGGTTCTGAATGGGGTACCTTTGTCTTTTCCCTCTTGCACGGTCAAGAATGGTTTATTGAAGATTTGTGATTTCCAATACACCCATTTACCATCTTCCACCTTAGCGTTCATTAGTGGTTCGGAGATGAATATCTGATCAAAAAGGTTCCAACTGCCTTGATATGCCAAACTACCGATGCCTCTGTCTAACTTTTGCCACATGGTATTGAAGAAACCTTGTGTAGGCACTTCTTCGCGTGTTTTCTTTGCACCCATGATCACTGCACAACTATTATTGAATGGATCGTCATTCAAGTCACCCATTACGATAATCTTTGCGCGTGGTTCTCTAAGGTATATGCTATCTGCTACTTGTTTGCAGAGCATTGCAGCAGTATCGCGTGTAGCGCGACTACTTTCCTCACCGCCTGAACGACTTGGCCAGTGGTTGATGCTGAAATGCAGTTTGTCCATGACGATCTTTCGATTGTCATCTAGCATATATCCTGACACCCACAACTGCAAGCGACTTCTCACCACACCGCCATCTGCATAATGTGCTTTCAGTTCATAGCCTTTTGGTTGACCTACGGGTTTAAACATATCTGGGTTATACAAGAAGCCCACATCTATTCCGCGGCGATCAGGACCTTCTAATAGGATAGGCACATAGTTACGATTATGTTTCTCTTTGAGTTCTCGGCAGAGGTCGTGCAAACAACCGATGTTTTCCACCTCAGAGACGCCTATGCAAGCAGCACCACGAGGATCTTCGTCCGTACCCAATTGTGCAATGGCGTATGCCATATTCTGAATCTTTTGCTCGTACTTGAACTTTGTCCATTTCATACCGCCATCAGGCAAGTATTCATAGTCATTCTTTCCTTCATCGTGGATTGTATCAAACACGTTCTCCAAGTTATAGAATGCCACGCAGCGAACGATCATTTCCTCTGCACGTGCAGAGATAGGATTCAACGCTAATAATGCCAAAAGGGCAACAACAACGAATCGAAAATTGGTCAGTTTCATACTATTTTGTTTATTTGTTTGCAAAATTACTGCTTTTTTTTGGATTGTCCAAAAGTTTTTTGTAATTTTGCAGAGAATTTTATATAAAACTAACAAAAACATACAAATTAACTACACTTAAACATTATGTCATCAGTAAACAAAGTTATTTTAGTAGGCAATGTGGGAAGTGACCCAGAGGTTCGTTATTTGGATCGTGGTACTGCCATTGCTAATTTCAATCTTGCTACCACCGAGCGTGGTTATACCATGCAAAACGGCACCCAAGTACCTGACCGCACCGAGTGGCACCCTATCGTTCTTTGGCGCAATCTTGCGGAGTGGGCAGAGAAATATGTACGCAAAGGTATGAAGCTCTATGTAGAGGGCAAACTGCAAACGCGTACTTGGGAGAAAGATGGTCAAGTTCGTCGCAAAACGGAGATTATTGCAGAAAATATCCAAGTGCTATATCGTCCAGCTGAGTACCGCAGTCCTTCTGCACACACAGAAACGCAACCAGAGGCACAATTGCCAGAGACGACCACTATCCCAACCTTGGAGATTGAGGATATCTTCTAATAACTAGTTGTGCTAGCAGCACTAATAGCACTAGCAGAACTAGCAAACATCACTTAACAACAACTCCGCTGCCTATCGGTAGCGGAGTTGTTTGTTTATCAATGTTATTCTAGCAGCACTAGTTTGGACCAAACTAGTGCTGCTAGTCTTTGAGCGTTTTATTGAAGCGGACTAACTCCAGTGCCAGGTTTATCTACCAGTGTCAGTTTGCCGTCCACAATTTGAATGCCATCGTATGGGTCGTTAGCAATCAGCACGTGACCATCCAGGTCAGCATAATCCACCAGCGGACTGAGTGTGGTCGCTGCAGAGATACCTGCACGTGTTTCTGTCATACAGCCAATCATCACTTGCATACCCAACTCGCGTGCCAAGGTAATCATCTTGCGTGCCTCTGCCACGCCGCCGCACTTCATCAGTTTGATGTTGATGCCATCGTAGTAAGGTTGTAGCGCTGCCACATCGTCGTATGTCTGACAAGCCTCGTCTGCAAGAATAGGCAAATCCACTCGCTCGCAGAGCCAAGCATGCTCTTCGTTCATCTGTTTTGGCATAGGTTGCTCAATCATCACTACGCCATTTTCTGCCAACCATTGGCACATCATCAACGCATGCTCTTTGGTTGGCCAACCTTGGTTGGCATCTACATATATTGGTTTGTCGCTAAGACTGCGTATGAGGGTGATCATGCGTTTGTCTTCTGCTTCACCGCGACCGAGTTTTACTTTCAGGATCTTTGCCCAATCAGCTTCGCGCACTTTGAGTAGCACGATGGAATCGCAGGCATCGTAGCCAATGGTATAACTAGTGCAAGGGGTGGCATTAGGGTCAATACCCCATATTTGCCATAGTGGTTTGCCTTCTAGTTTGCCGTATAGGTCGTGCAATGCGATGTCGATACTCGCTTTCGCGGCGTGGTTGCCTGGTGCAAGGGCATTGACTAGTTGCATGATACTATCCACATTTAGTGGCGCTGTACAACTGTTGATTACAGGTTCAGCCAATTTCAGGAACTCGCATACGGACTCTTGTGTCTCTTTCAGATAAGGGGGAAGGGCTGCTTCGCCGTATCCTGTTTGACCGTCAAGGGTGATGCGGGTAAGTACGATAGGTGTGGTGGTGCGTGTGTTGGTAGAGATACCAAAGGCATGGCGCAATTCACCGGTAAAAGGTTCGTAACTCAGTTGTGCTGTTTTTCCACATGATTGGAACAGCAGTGCCAAAATAATGGCTGAGAATAGTACACGTTTCATAATTCTATTGTTTTTAATGGTATTGTAAACATATAATGGTATTATAAACTTACAGAGCAACCAACTGCGAGGTTCAACTTCTGCTCACCAGCTTCGCTGATAGGGCGTATTAGGTTATCTTTGGTCAGTTGCCAAGGTTGCAACATTAGGTTGGCGAAGGCGGTCACATGCGCACCTCTCGCCTCTCGCCTCTCGCCTAATTGCCCAATCTCCCATGTCTTATGCAGTTTCAGTCCAATCATGGTGACTGCAAAATCGCCTTCAAATCGGGTATAAAGGCTCTTAGCAGGTGTCATACCCAATCGGGCATCTAATTGCCAATTCTCTCCTAATGCGAAGTCATAACCTAATTCGATATAGGTAGAATAAGCACGTTTCAGTTCTTCGCCTACTTTGTAGCCGTCACGGCTAAAGGTGCGTACGCCTACCAGGAAACTCAATGGTAGTTTATCACTTACGCGGTATGCCACACGCCACTCACCTGTTGTTCCGCCGCCCCCTCTTGGGTAGTTCTTGAAGTCAAACAATTTAGATGGTGTACCATCTTGGTACTGATCAAAATAGAAACAATGGATATAATAGATACTCAATCCCCAACGGCTAAAACCGATGGAGAGATCCAGTTCGGGATTAAACGCTGCAAACGTCCAATCGGTTGCACCTACGTTCCACCACATATTAGCAAAGAAACCGGCATAATCGACGGTGGCATCTAATTGCAGACTCGGACCGCCACAGTAGAGTCCACGCCATATATAATTGCTTGTCATGGTGGCATTTACCGACCAAGAGAACTTACTCATCTCTGCTGCCTTCACGAATGAGCAGCAGCAGATAAAGCCCAATAGTAGTACACCAACACGATTAAATCTCTTCATATTATTCATTATTGTTTAATAAATCGCACTACTTGTGTACCTATTTGCAAGAGGTAGGTGCCAATGGGTAAGTTAGATACGCTGACTTCTGTGCCTTGGGTCGTTTGTAGGGCGTGACCGTGCAGGTCATACACGCGAAGTGTCTGTGTCTCTATGCCTTTGATATAGAGTATATCTTGTGTAGGGTTAGGATAAACAACGATAGAGCCTTTTACGATATCTTCTACGGCAGTACATGTATCAGAGAAGACTATCTGCTGTATGTTAGCGATTGGTTCTGTTGCAAGCACCATTCCCTCTTTATCTATGAGTTGCAGGTTCGTATCCACGAACACCCACTTGCCAATCAGAGCAATGTCTTGCACCATATTTGCCCCCGCATAGCGTTTGATTACTATGCTTGATGCCATCACCTGTATACCGCAGCATAGTGCCATCAGTAAAACTAAGAATTTCTGTCTCATATGGATAGTATGTTATATGTACGTTTTATTTTAACGTTCTTACCAAACGAACAGGTAGTCCTTTGGCTTTATAGATTGCTGGATTATTATATAGTATCACATTTGAACCGAAACACAATATTACAGCATAACGTTGATCATCATCACGTGTTGTACTTGTCCAATATTCTCCACTATCTTGGATACCTTCTATGCAATAGTATTCTTGTCTTATTGGGGAGTAATCTACTGTTTTTATCCGTCTACCCACTGCAGGTAGAAATACTGCACCTGATTTTTCCAATACTTTCCACTGTTTTTCATCAAAACTTTGATGCTCAGCATAATACTTGCTACCATCCCAACCATAATAACCAGGGAAGAAAATAACTCCTTTCGGACATTCCCAATTATCTGGCAACAATAGCAATCCGTTTACACCACATACCTGCGCTATACCGCGCAACAATATAGCGTCCTTGCGCTCGGAGATGACATAGCACCACTCTTCTTGCGTTATTGTACGCCAAACACCTTCATTATATATACCTATTTTATTCTCACCCCAGTCCTCAAAATTTTCGTACTCACTATATTCATTACTTAGCTCAGTAGGTTTATTGCCCGTTCCCCAACCAAACATATCTATCGTATCTCCCAAGGCATCCGTTTCGCTAACCCAACCGCTATACATTTCTATCTTTGTAGGATTCTTAAAATTCCTTTTACCAATATAAGATAATTGATCTTCTGCAAATTGCCATTTGTCTTCACTAACTACATATTGCAAATTACCTGGCGCAAAAACAATCTTTTCCTTCTCGGATACCGAAAAGGCATATTTGGTATTTGGGATCAAATCAATCGTCTCACATCCTACCAAGATGGTGAAACACAAAATGAGCAAATAAACTACCTTCTTCATTACATATTCATTCGTTAGTGTTTTATATCTCTTACCAAACGCACATTATATCCTAAACAACGTGACACCTCTTTTAATTCCTCATCTAAAAAATATCCTACGGCTACACCGTGTGTGTCATCCGTGTACGAAGCCACCCAATATCCTGCCACAGATATGAACGGCATTATACTCACACCATTACGAGCACACGAATAAGGCAAAAACACAGCACCCGACTTTTCCATAACTGCCCAATCTTCTTCATAATAGCAATTCACTCGTAAACTCATAACCGGTTCATTTCCATGCACAGCCTGAAAAGAAACAGATCTGGGGCAAACCCATCCATCTGGTAAAAATATTTTTCCAGGACGACCCTTAACCTCTGCAAAAGCCCACAAAGAATCGGCATTATGACGCTTATGCAACAGATAATCCCATTCTTCATAATTCAAAGTACGCCACGCCATACTATGATCATTATCTATCACATGTCGCCCCCAATCTACAAAATCAGTATAATCCTCTGCATTTTGACTTACCTGAGTGGGATTATCGCCCGTTCCCCAACCAAATAAATCAATTTTACTTCCTAATTGTAATTGTGGATCAATATCCATCGAATGTGATCGTAACGCGGAAATATAGTTTCCATTATTAGGAAATCGAATAGGACTATTCAGATTATTGATGGACAACAACTCAGCTTGTGATTGAGCAAAATGCCACGAACTCGTCGCACGATGGTATTGCAGATTGCCTGGCGAAAAAGTTACTTTTTGGGTTTCAGATACTGAAAACACACCAATACCTTGCACCATATCACTTTGCATGACTTTGTGTTCACAACTCATACATATGAGTGCCATTACCAATAGATTTATTAGATTTTTCATACTCAAAAGTAAGAATGTAGTATTATCCCTGCAAAGGTACAACTTTTTTTTGGATTATGCAAATCCAAGCAGTTTATCTGCCACCACTGCTATAATTGCTCAAACTAACTGACGTTCCCCCAGTCACTGTGCCACCTATATTGACTGCTCCATCAAAATACTCCGTACCATCACTAACCGTAACACCCGATTTCAATGCAGGAGTAGAAGATGTATATACAACCAACTTCTTGCTTCCACCACCAGGACCACCGCCACCAGGACGACCACCAGGACCAGCACCAGAATTAGAGGAAGAGGTAGTAGGTGTCTTAAATGCTGCCACCAATGCGCTTCCATCATATAGTGCGTACCATGTTTCGGCTGTAAAAGAACTTGTCTGTTTGCAGGTTCCGCCAGAGATTTGCGCGCCACTCTCCAATCCACCAACAGCAATCAACGTACCACCTTGTACATACAGTTTCTTCTGTTCTTCCGAGTTGGCATCAATAGCCACTTCTGGAGAATTAGCACCAATAGCATACACCAAACCGCCCTTTATATACACATTGCCATTACCATCAATACCATCATTATTCATCGCACGCGAATACACATAACCACCCGAGATAATCAAATCACTGCCGTCGCCACCTACATTGATACCATCATCGTATGAATTGACCGTTACTTCGCCGTCTGAAATCAAAATCGACGTTTTACTCTCAATGCCCTCAGCATTGCGACCTGCGGTAGCTACACTGATCTTTCCTCCTGAAATAGTGATTGCGCCATCGGCTTTCACACCTTTGGAAGAAGAATAGTAATCGCTATTCACATTATCCGTATTACCCGTATAGTTGGTATTCTCGGTTGTTCCATTGTGGTAGTACAAGGCACCTTTGGTCACAATAGTTACCTCGCCACCCGACAATTCAAATGCGGCATCGCAGTTGATACCCTTACCACCAGCACCTGTGCTTGTCAGCGTGAGCGTACCGCCAGATATTACCACTTTGGCATCACTGCCCAAACATGCAGCCGCCTTGGTCTTAACATCTTCCTCATCCCACTTACCATTTCCTGTGGTAGTAATATCAATCACTCCACCCCTCACTATCAAATCTCCTTCCGACTTCACACCTTTGGCTGCAATACCCGCAGTATTGATTGTGATTTGTCCACCTCCCAAATAGATATTTCCACTATCCTCCTCCTCGTGGTCGGCAGTCTCGCCTGTAGAGCCGAAATCGGTATCGTCAATATCGCATTGTATTCCGTCATCTTCTACACCACTGATATTTAGTACACCACTCTCCAGCAAGAAGTATTGACCACAATTGATACCATCGCCAATAGCCGATTGCACAATGATAGTAGCATCCTTTACCGTGATATACTCACCCGACTTGATTGCATGCTTCACATTACCATTTACCGTCAGCGTACCTTTGCCAGAGAACTCGGGATGTCCTTTTACGTAAAATGCTCCTTTCTGCGAACCATTAGCGGCATCCACCAGCGTATTGCTTGTACCCTCTACTACTTTTACTTTGATACGCTTGCCATTTTGAATATGCACAGCAGCTCCCGAAGTCACAGGCGTAATGTTGGTCAGAGTTAAACCATTGAGTATAATAGTCGCTTTATACGAGCCCGACATATAAAACTCTCCATCCGCCGAACTACCTGACAGTGTATAAGTAATCTCTTCTTCCACATCATCACTCTGCTCAATATTGATGTGTGCACCACTCGTGGAGATAGTCAAGTATTGTGCTATATTGCCTGCCACAGTGATAGAAGCCGTCTGCCCATTGTATTCTACTGCGACCGTGTTATCTTTCACAACAGACTCATCCACATACATGGTTGCTACATCCGCTAAGGCAAACACCTTATTCATAATAGTCAAAGTAGAACCTTCAGTATAGGTCATCACCCCTGCTTGGTCTGCTGGGAATTGATATTTCACTTGCCCTACTTGCACATTCAGCGTTTGAGCAGTCAGCAGTCCACCGATAGTGAAACAACTGATTATCAATACAAAGACCTTTTTCATTTCACTACGATTGTTTGCGTTATACTTCCGTTAGAAATCACATACGTACCAGTGCCCAACTTTTGAGCAGCCTCTATCAGTGAACCATGTACACCAAACGAAGTACCTGATAGGCCAAACACTTGTACTGGTTCATCTGCATTGAGGACATTCTCCAAATCTGTTGCAATATTTTCATTGGAAAACTGCATAGATGCCAATCCCGCCAATATCAAATTGACCGTTCCATCTGCGTTAGTTATTTGCAAAGTATCACCGACCACATTCAGCGTTAGATTCTTCACACCGAAAGCAGTTTTAGTGCCTTCTGCATTGGTAAATACAAGAAAATTGTACGTGCTTGCATGTGCAAACATGCCACAACAAACAGCCAATAGTAAGAATACTTTTTTCATTGGTATATGTGTCTATCTTTCTAATTTTGCAGCAAAGGTACTACATTTTTTTGGATTATGCAAATTTTTTAATGTAAAGTGTAAGGTGTATAAACAAAGAGAGCCTAAGTTGTTACTTAGACTCTCTGAAAATGGCGGCTACCTACTCTCCCACAAACGCAGTACCATCGGCGTTGCTGAGCTTAACGACCCTGTTCGGAATGGGAAGGGGTGGGACCTCAGCGCTATA
>JAZNBO010000004.1:0-27601 GCA_045587145.1 Paludibacteraceae bacterium | reverse complement strand
ACTGAATATCATGTCAAGAAAAACGACCTCTTTGTGATTATTCAGCAACAAGAAGTGCGCAAAATCAATCAGTCGGATGATTTTGAGGCACATGTGCTACTCATGTCGCGTGAGTACATCGATGCACTCAATATCCCTAACGCTGTTCAGCTATTCCTGCGTGTACAACGCGACCCCATTATTCATCTCAAAGGAGTAGATTTCGGGGTGTATCTGAATTGTTTTAATATGATAATCAGTACGCTACATCATACTAATAATCCGTTTCAAGAGCAAATTGTTCGTCATTTAATCAAAGCATATATGTATCGCTTGGCATATAACCTGCGCTTAAACAACTATACACCTCAATCGCGCGAAGAGGATGTTTGTTTGCAATTTATACGCCTACTGGAGCAATACTACAAAGAACAACATTCTGTGAGTTTTTACGCTAAAAAGATGAATCTAACAGCTCGGTATGTGTCGTCTTGCGTAAAAACAATCACATCTAAAACCGCCATTGCAACCATCAACGAAATGCTCTTGCAGCATGCTCAACAGGCATTGAAAGAGCGGAACAAAACCATCTCAGAAATCAGTTACGAACTGGGATTTACCAATCCGTCTGTGTTTGGAAAATTCTTCCGAACACACATGCAGATAGGGCCGCGTGAATGGCGAGAAAATAATAGAGAATCGTCCGCTAATGGAATAATCTAAAGCAGTATTACATAGTATTTTATTTCCATTTTTAGGGTACAAAAACACTGTACCTAGCCCCTCTTATGCTCAATATTAACATTATAATACAATTTTAATCATGGAAAAATTAACCAAACATCTCGAAAACATTATCAAGAAGAATTGGGACAAACCCGCTCTTACAGACTATCAAATCGCCACCCAAACCTATGGTCAGTTGGCAAACAAGATTGCTGCACTGCATGCACTTTGGCGTGAGGCAGGTTTGCAACTAAATGACAAGATCGCCATCAACGCTCGCAGCACAAGCCACTGGGCTGAGATTTTTATGGGCTCACTTACAGGTGGATATGTTAGCGTACAACTCTATAATGCGTTTTTGCCAGCCGATGTACAACAACTTACCAATCACTCGGACAGCAAAATCCTTTACACCGAGAAGAAATCATTCCAAGGTATGGATTTTGAGGCAATGCCTGCGTTGATAGCAGCCATAGACATGGACACGCACGAGCTACTGGCTAGTCGCGGCAATTTTGCAGAAGCGTATGCTAACTACCTACAAACACTCGCCAGCGGTGCAGAAATAACAGCCGATCATGTCACATTCCATCATCGCGATTGGGATGATGTCTGCACCATCATGTACACTTCTGGCTCCACAGGCAATCCTAAAGGCGTAATGCTGACCGTTCGCAATATCAGTCGCAATGTAGAGGTTTTGCAAGACTTGTTGCCTTTCTGCGAGGGCGGTAGTTATATGAGCGTCTTGCCATACGCACATATCTTTGGTTTGGTGGTAGAGATGATTACTCCACTTTGCACAGGTATGCACTTGGTTATTCTTGGACGCATGCCTATTCCTTCCGTGCTTGAGGAGATGATGCGCGAATACAAGCCAAAAATGTTCTTGGCTGTACCATTGATATTAGCCAAATTTGCGGAGTATGTGATAGCTGGCGAACAACCTAGCGAAGCATTGCGTGAGAAAGTATTGGCTGCTATGGGAGGTAATGTGGAAGTATTTGCTACAGGTGGCGCAGCTATTCCTCCTGCTATTGAACAATTGCTGGCATTCCAAATCAATATGCCATTCATCACAGGTTATGGTATGACCGAGTGTGCTCCCCTCATCTCGTTGGGCAAAGTGGGCAAATACAAAGCCAAATCTTGCGGTGAGGTAATTGATACAGTTGAAGTTCGTATTGATTCTACCGACCCAATGAACATCCCTGGTGAGGTACAAGTGAAAGGCGATTGTGTATTTGCTGGTTATTACAAGAACGAACAAGCCACAGCCGATTCATTTACTGAGGATGGTTGGTTTAGAACAGGAGATATGGGAACCATAGACGAAGATCGTACTCTTTTCCTCGTAGGTCGTTGCAAAAGCATGCTACTCTCATCCAACGGACAAAACATCTACCCAGAGGAGATCGAAGTTGTACTCAACGCGCTGCCATATGTGGCTGAATCCGTGGTAGTACAACGCGACCAAATCCTACACGCACTCATCGTACCTAACATGGCTAAAGCCGACAACGATAATATCGACGCACAAGCTCTGCAAGCCATTATGGAAGGTAATATCAAGAGCCTAAACACACAGATACCACAGTATGCCTTTGTTAGTTCATTCGAATTGCGCTATGAGCCATTTGCTAAGACTCCTAAGGGCAGTATTCGTAGATTTATGTATAGATAGTTTAGTGTTTAATGTTTAGAGTTTAGAGATATGAAAAGACGAGTAGTTATCACAGGTATGGGAGTTATTACTCCTGTAGGGCATAATGTGCAAGAGATGTGGGACGCTGTGTCTCAAGGCAAATGCGGAATCAATAAGATCTTTGGTTTTGAAAACGAGCAACTGCCTATTCATGTAGCAGGTCAAGTAAAGGATTTTGACCCCACCGCATTCGGTATGAGCAAAAGTGATGTTCGCCACTATGACATCTTCAGCCAATATGCAGTAGCCGCCGCAGGAGAGGCAATCAAGGATAGTGGTTTAATCTGCGGAGAAAACATCGAACCTCATCGTTTGGGTGTATATATGGGTTCGGGTGTAGGAGGAATGAACACGTTTATTACTCAGACCCAAAATTGTACCGAACGTGGTGCGCGAGGTGTCTCTCCCCTTTTTATCCCTATGATGATCTCCAATATGGCAGGTGCTAATACGGCTATCAAGTACAATGCACAAGGTCCTAACATGACTATCAACTCTGCTTGCGCTTCAGGCACGAGTGCCGTTGGCGAAGCATACTTGGCTATCCAATCGGGGCGAGCAGACGCTATTCTTGCAGGAGGTGCAGAATCTACAATCAATATGTTAGCTTTTGGTGGTTTTGCCAATTGCCGTGCGCTGGCTACCAGCGAAGATCCGTTGGCAGCCTGCACACCTTTTGATAAGAATAGAGGTGGCTTTGTCATGGGCGAAGGTGCGGGTATATTAGTAGTGGAAGAACTCGAACATGCCTTGAATCGCGGTGCTAACATCATTGCCGAAGTAGTGGGATATGGTCATAGTTGCGATGCGTATCATTATACTGCACCTCGTCCCGATGGTACAGTCACCGCGCGTTGTATTAGCGATGCTTTAGCAGAAGCCAATTACCAAGCGGGCGAAAACCTATACATCAACGCACATGGAACAGGTACCCCAATGAACGATGCAGCCGAGACACAAGCCATCAAGATTGCGTTGGGAGACGAAGCGCAAAGAGCAAGTATCAGTTCCACCAAATCTATGATGGGACATATGTTAGGTGCCGCAGGAGCAGTTGAATTGATTATCTCGGCATTGGCACTGCAACACAATTTGGTGCCACCTACTATGGGTCTCACAGAGCCTGATCCAGCATGCGACCTCAATTATACCCCTCTCCAAGCCCAAACAAGAGAACTGGATATTGCTATCTCCAATTCGCTCGGTTTTGGTGGTCATAACGCTACTGTTGCACTCCGAAAATACAAAGCTTGATACCATGAACAGGGAAGAAATAAAGCAAATCATGCCTCATCGTGAGCCAATGTTGCTCGTGGATGAGTCACAAATGGTAGGTGATGAATGTGTATCAACCTATAAGGTTCGCGACAATGAGTTCTTTACACAAGGGCATTTCCCAGGCAATCCTATTGTGCCAGGTGTCATTATCTGCGAGATGATGGCACAAGGTAGTGTGTTGTTGCTCAAAGACGAGTTAACAGACTATTTGGCACTCTATGCGGGTATCAACGAAACGCGTTTTAAGCGCGTGGTTCGTCCTGGCGATGTGGTGGAGACACATGCTACCTTGGTAGCTAAACGCGGACCACTCGTGTTGATAGATGCTACTGCCACCGTGGATGGCGAAATGTGCTGCAAAGGAAAATTATCGTTTATGTTGACTCCAAAACAAGAACTAAAATGAAATTATTAGCAGGAAAAACAGCCCTTATCACAGGTGGCACACGTGGCATAGGCAAAGCGATTGTTTTGGCTATGGCAGAGCAGGGCGCAGATATTGTGTTTACCTACTTAAGTCGCAGCGAATTGGCGATTCAAGTGGCAACAGCTGTACAAGCTATGGGCAGAAGATGTTTGGCTATTCAGGCAGACGCATCCGACAATGCAGTAGCCAAACAGGTCGTCGAACAGACTATCCGAGAATTTGGACATATTGACATACTGGTGAATAACGCAGGTGTCACACAAGATGGGCTGCTCATACGCATGAACGAAGAGCAGTGGGATGAGGTGCTCAATGCCAACCTCAAATCTGCATTCAACTATAGCAAACATGTGTCGCAACACATGATTGCTCGTCGCTATGGTACTATCATCAATCTCTCCTCCGTGGTAGGTATATTTGGCAACGCAGGTCAATGCAATTATGCAGCTTCTAAAGGGGCAATCAATGCGTTTACCAAGTCACTCTCCAAGGAGTTGGGCGCAAGAGGTGTGCGTGTCAATGGCATAGCACCAGGGTTTATCCTCACCGAAATGACACAAGAACTGCCAGAGGAATTGCGTGCGCAATACCTCAAAGATATTGCACTGCGCCGCTTAGGTACCCCAGAGGATGTCGCCAATTTGGCTGTATTCTTGGCTTCAGACAAAGCCTGCTATATCACAGGAGAAATTATTAATTATAGTGGAAATATAAAATCATAAGTATATGTCATACAATCTATTAAAAGGGAAGAAGGGAATCATTACGGGTGTCCTTAACGAGCAATCTATCGCTTGGCATGTGGCGAAACGCGCTGTAGAAGAGGGAGCAGAAGTACTACTCACTAATACACCGATGGCTATCCGTTTTGGTACAATCAATCAGTTGGCGGCCACAATCAATAGCCCTGTAGTGGCGGCTGATGCAACGAGCGTGAGCGACTTGGAGCACTTGGTCAATACCGCTATGGAGCATTTCGGCGGACAATTGGACTTCGTATTGCATTCCATTGGCATGTCGCCTAATATCCGCAAAGGTATTGGTTATCAAGAGTTGAACTACGATTTCTATGCTAAGACCCTTGATATATCTGCCATGTCGTATCACAAACTGCTCCAGACACTCTACAAGAAAGATGCTCTGAGCAAGGGTGGCTCTGTAGTGGCACTCAGTTATATTGCAGGCGACCGTGCTATGCGCGGATATGGAGATATGGCGGATGCGAAAGCAATGCTCCAATCCATCACGCGCAATTTTGGTATTATCTTTGCGCAAGAGAAAGGAGTGCGCGTGAATACTGTGTCGCAATCGCCTACCATGACTACCGCAGGGCAAGGTATTGAGGGAATGACAGAGATGATTGATACCATAGACCGTATCTCTCCGCTAGGTAATGCTTCAGCAGCAGATTGTGCAGATTATGTGATTACGCTTTTCTCTGACCTTACACGCAAAATCACCATGCAAACACTCTATAGCGATGGTGGGTATTCATCTGTTCTACCTATTTTTTCAGAGAGGTAGATAGCTAAGATCATAGTTAATATAAAAAATCAACGAGTTTGCGGTTTCCCACAAACTCGTTGTTGTTTTCTATAGACTACTATCAATTACGCTTGAACAGATTCGATGTAATCAATAATATCTTGTACGGTGTTGATTTTAGAGGTATCGCCATCAGGAATAGAAATACCAAACTCCTTCTCAAACTCCATGATCAACTCTACGGTGTCGAGTGAGTCTGCATTGAGGTCTGCTGTGAGGCTTGCCTCTGGAGTAACTTGTACGGGTTCAACACCCAATTTGTCCACGATAATTGCTTTTACTTGTTCTTGAATTGCTGACATAATTACAATTGTTTTTAGTTGTTAATATCTTTGATTTATCTTTTCTTGCGAAACCGAGTGCAAAGTAACAACATTTTTATGGAACACACAATTTTTCTGGAAAAAGTGAATGTTTATTCCTACATTTGGACGATTTTTTATATCGACCGTCATTTGTTGATTGCGCATACCCATAGAAAGTTTCCTACGATTGCTTTGCAAACAATCTTGGATAATGGATTTGACTACTAGAGTTAATACTCATGACGGGCTATCGAACGTTGACTCATACCCGACATGTGCCAATGGATGATGTTTTGTTTTGTAACCATTTTAATCATTAGTCTTTCCTTTGCTTGGTCATATACCTTGCAAAGATACTACTTTTTCTGCAATTATGCAAAGAAAAGTAGGTTTTTTTGTTGAAATTTCATAAATAAGTAGTTCTTCGTCAATCACCTTTTAGTTTGGATAGTTTAGATTTCTTGGCGTTTGCGCCATAGGATGCTATTGTTTGTATTGTTGAATATAATTGTCTTCATTGTCTCCAAAGTTGTCTAAATTGTCTTTACCATCTATTGTCGTCAATCACCTTTTAGTTTGGATAGTTTAGATTTCACGCGCTTTTGCGCGTAGGAGTTTTATCTTTATTGGAGCTTCTATTTCTTTCAACTAATTTGTCGAAGCCCTCCCCCTTCGCACCTTGTATGTTTCGACACTTTCCCGATACATACCCGATACATACCCGACACATACCCGATACATACGTATATCCCATGAATAGCCCACGAATACTCTACATATACTTCGTGAATACTCCAAGCATGAAAACAAAGAAGGAAAAAAGGCATTCTATCTACTGTCTTTGCATGCAAAATAGCGCTGGAGAGTAAACTTTTTGTCCATTTCCTTGCAAATATGCATTTTTTTTAGTACCTTTGCGCGTTTTTTATGTAATAAAGCGAAAAGACCAAAAATAGTACATTGTAAATAGTCAAATTGTAAATCGTATTATGTCTGTTAAATTTTACAAGTCTGAAAACCAAGTGCCATTGGAGATGCACAAGGTTCGCGTGATTCAAAAATTGAATCTATTGCCTGTGGACGAGCGTTTGCGCGCTATCCAAAAGGCAGGTAATAACACCTTCTTGTTGCAAAACAAAGATATTTATCTCGATATGCTCACCGATTCGGGCGTGAATGCTATGTCCGATCGTCAAACCGCTGCCATGCACTTGGCTGATGACTCGTATGCTGGTAGCGAGACCTTTGCCCGTCTGAAAACAGCGATGAAAGAAGTGTTTGGCACAGACAATGTATTGCCTGCTCACCAAGGTCGCGCTTGTGAGAATATCTTAGCAGAGCGATTTGTGAAACCTGGTATGGTGGCTATTATGAATTTTCACTTTACCACCACCAAAGCCCATGTGACTCGCTGCGGCGGCGAAGTAGTGGAAGTACTCCACAAAAAAGGACTTATCCCACAAAGTGATGACCCATTCAAAGGCGATATGGATCTACAAGAACTGCGCCGTGTGATAGAGGAATACACCCCTGAGAAAGTAGCATACGTGCGTGTAGAGGCAGGTACGAACTTGATTGGAGGTCAGCCTGTGAGCTTGGAGAATATGTTGGCAGTAGCAGACGTATGTCATGAGTACGGCGTTCCAAGTATCTTGGACGCATCGCTTCTGCAAGATAACATCTACTTCATGAAGACACGCGAGGCACAATGCAAATACATGACCCCAAAAGAGATTTATCACCTGTTGGCAGGTAAGATGGATATTATCTACTTCTCAGCTCGTAAGTTGGGATTCGCTCGCGGTGGTGCAATCATCAGCCACAATACCGATCTTATCAAGAGCATGATGGAGTATATCCCATTATACGAAGGCTTTTTGACCTACGGTGGTATAGACGTACGCTCTATCGAAGCCATGGCAGAGGGACTGTACGAGTCGCTCGATATGGATTACCTGAGCCATGGACCTGAGTTCATCAACTACTTGGTAAACGAGTTAGATGCATACGGTGTACCAATGATTAAGCCTGCTGGTGGTTTGGGTGCACATATCGACTGTCAAGGCTTTGTGCCTGATATGCCACACGACCAATATCCTGCCGCTGCGGTTGCTACAGCCTTGTACATCGCAGGTGGTATACGTGGTATGGAGCGCGGAACGCTCTCTGAGCAACGCGAGCCAGATGGCACAGAACGTTTTGCCGAATTGGAGTTGATGCGACTGGCTATGCCTCGTCGCGTATATACTTTGTCGCAAGTGAAATATGTGGCAGACCGCGTGAAATGGCTATGGGATAACCGCCAATTGATAGGCGGACTGAAATGGGTGGAGGAACCACAAGTATTGCGCTTCTTCTTTGGACGACTGAAAGAGATTGGCCATTGGCAAGAAGAGTTGGTTTCGAAGTTCAAAGAGGACTTTGGCGACAGTTTGTAGGAGTGTTTAGTGGACGCCCGCAAGCGGGCTACTATTTAGAGTTTAGAGAGTATAGTGAATATATATTTTTGGATATTGCGATTGGCTGCGTTGCTCGGGCATAAGAAAGCACGCAAGTTAGTGCAGGGACAAGCCCAAGCAATGGCAGAACTGCAAGAGTGGGCAAAGACCCTTGGCGGTAGCGAGGTGCTATGGTTCCATGCGGCATCGGTGGGCGAGTTTGAACAAGCACGTCCAATCATAGAGCGTTTGCAAAGTGAACTGCCGTTCCGCAAACTCCTTTTGACATTCTTCTCGCCCTCGGGATACGAACTGCGTAAGGATTATCCGTTGGTGGACAAAGTGACCTATCTGCCTTTTGCCACCAAACGAAATGCCAAGAAACTCTTGGAGATATTGCCCATTGACATTGCAGTCATGGTGAAATATGAGTTCTGGCCTGCTTACCTAAAAGCCCTCAAAGCAAAGGGAGTAACCACGTATTTAATCTCTGCCATCTTTCGTCCTAAACAGTTGTTCTTTATGCCATGGGGCAAAGGATACCTGAAATTGCTACATACTTTCAAGCGGATATTTGTACAAGACCAAGCTTCCGCAGAACTGTTGCAAAAGCACGGCATCACACATGTGGAAGTGGCAGGCGATACACGCTTCGATCGCGTAGTAGCCGTGAAGAACCAAGCCAAAGATTTGCCTGTGGTAGAAGGATTTGTGGCAGGAGCACAACGTGTGATCGTGGCTGGTAGTACATGGCCAAAAGATGAAGAACTGTTAGAACGCTACATGGCAGAGCGCAATGACGTGAAGTTGGTACTAGTACCCCATGAGATAGATGCGGCTCATTTGCATGAGATATTTCAGCGTTTCGAAGGCCGTTACGTGCGCTACACAGAGGCCACTGCGCAGAGCGTGGATAAATGTAGGGTGCTGTTGGTGGATACGATAGGCGTATTGTCGTCCATTTATCGCTACGGACAGGTGGCATACATAGGTGGCGGTTTTGGCGTGAGTATCCATAACACTTTGGAGGCCGCAGTATATGGCATGCCTGTGGTCTTTGGACCGACATGGAAAAAGTTCCGCGAAGCACGAGGATTGCAAGAAGCGGGAGCTGCTATCAGCGTGAAGAACTATCGCGAGTTCGCCGAGGCATTGGACCGCGCTTTTGCCACGCAAACAACTATGGGTATGGCTGCAGCGGAGTACGTGAATAGCGAACGCGGTGCAACAGACACGATATGCCGGGAGATCTTCTAGGGCAGCCGGCAGCTGGCCGCCAAAAAAACAGAGAATGGGCCCCCGGTTCCCGGCAGCCGGCCGCCAAAAAAACAGAAAATTAAAAAACAGATCATATGGCACAAAAACCAAGTATTCCAAAGGGTACGCGTGATTTTTCTCCAATAGAGATGGCACGTAGAAATTATATTTTTGACACCATTAAGTCGGTGTTCTCACTCTATGGCTTTCAGCAGATAGAGACTCCTGCGATGGAGAACCTATCGACACTGATGGGTAAGTATGGCGAAGAAGGTGACAAACTGCTGTTCAAAATCCTAAATTCGGGCGATTGGAAATCGGCAATCAGTCACGAGGCATTGGACACCGCAACTATCGGCGCGCTGACTACCAAAGTGAGTGAGAAAGGACTGCGCTATGATTTGACAGTTCCTTTTGCACGCTTCGTGGTGCAACACCGTGAGGAGATACAGTTCCCCTTCAAACGCTATCAGATTCAACCTGTATGGCGTGCCGACCGTCCGCAGAAAGGTCGCTACCGCGAGTTCTATCAATGCGACGTGGATGTGGTAGGTACCAACTCCTTGCTCAGCGAGGTGGAACTCATTCAGATTGTGGAGGAGGTGTATCGCCGTTTGGGTATTCGCGTGAGTCTGCATATCAACAACCGCAAGATTCTCGCAGGTATCGCCGAAGTGATTGGACAACCCGAACGAATCATCGATATCACAGTAGCAATCGACAAACTCGACAAGATAGGTATTGACAATGTGAACAAGGAACTGCTGGATAAGGGCCTGCCAGAGGAGGCAGTGAACGCCTTGCAACCTATCCTCCACCTCAGCGGAACCAATACCGAGAAACTAGATCAGTTGGAGCAAGTATTGGCAGGCTGCGAAATCGGTCTCAAAGGTATCGAGGAACTGCGCACAATCTTCGCACTTTATGCGGCAAGCACGCAGGACGGGAATCTGGGCACTTACGAGCCTAGCAACTTGCAAGTGGAGTTAGATCTCTGTTTGGCACGTGGACTGAACTACTACACGGGTGCAATCTTCGAGGTGAAAGCCTTAGATGCACAAATAGGTAGTATCACCGGTGGTGGTCGATACGACAACCTGACAGGTATCTTTGGTATGCCGAACGTGTCGGGTGTGGGTATATCGTTTGGCGCGGATCGCATCTACGATGTACTCTCAGAGTTGAACCTCTATCCAGAGAACCTGCAATCCACCACGCAACTCCTATTTGCTACCTTTGGCGAACAAGAACTACTTTACGCGCTTCGTTGGGCGAAAGCATTGCGCGAGAAGGGTATGAGCGTAGAGGTATATCCTGAGCCTACGAAAATGAAAAAGCAAATGGGCTATGCCGATAGCAAGAAAATACCATACGTGGCTATCGTAGGTGGAGACGAGATGGCAGCGGGCAAAGTGATGCTCAAAAATATGCTCACAGGCGAGCAACAACTAGTGACATTGGAAGAGTTAGTGGATAGTGTAGTTTAGTTATAGTATGAGAAAAATATTTGTTTTCGTGATGTTGGTGGTGAGCGTGGGGATGATGGCACGCACGCCCGAGCAAGCGGCTATCATTGCCAGCGAGTTCATTACTCAATCGCAGGCGAACCCCGTGCAACGCGTGAAGCGTGCAGCGGCTGCCACAACCCTCTCCCAACCTGTGGAATGGGTATATACGCAGTATCAAATGAATGAATTGACCCCTGCGGTGTATGTCTTTAATTCCACTGCAGGTGAAGGTTTTGTATTGGTAGCTGCAGAGGACAATGCACGTGCGGTATTGGGATATAGCGACGAAGGTAGTTTTGATGAAGAAAATATACCTGACAACATGCGCGTATGGTTGCAAATGTATGCCGATGAGATGGCACGTGCATCGAAGATATCCTCGGTGGTAGGTGCGCAACGCACAATCGATTTTTATCCTTCGATAGAACCGCTATTGGGTAATACCGCTTGGAATCAGAGCCAGCCATACAACAACCACTGTCCGATAGACCCAAAAACCAATGAGCGTTCCGTGACGGGTTGTATGGCTACAGCTACGGCGCAGATTATGTATCATCATAAGTACCCTAAGACAGGTACAGGAACATACTCCTATTGGTGCGGTTGGGAAACACTATCGGTGGATTTCTCCAAAGCAACATACGATTGGGATAATATGTTGCCTACCTATCGAGGCAATTATACGCAAGTAGAGTCCGATGCTGTGGCACAACTGATGTACCACGTGGGCGTAGCATGTAATATGTGGTATGGTTCTTCTGCCAGCGGTGCAGCTACGGGTACATCTATGCAAGCTATTGTTCGCAATTTTGATTACGATGCAGGAATCAACGTGCTGATGAAGGATTGTATGGACGAGGAGATGATACTTGACAAGATTGTTGCAGATTTGCAAGCAAGTCGTCCTATTCTGATAGAGGCATTGACCAAACGAAATGAGGGACATGCCTTTGTTTGTGACGGTATGCAGTCTGATGGTTTTATTCATATCAACTGGGGCTGGGGAGGTTATAGCGATGGCTATTTTGCCCTCTCTGCGATGAATCCTGAGTATCAAGGTATTGGTGGTGCGAGCGATGCAGGTGCTTTCACGGAGTGGGTAACCATATACACAGGTATTCAACCTAACAAAGGTGGAGAGAGTGTACCCATGATAGTGGCTTCGAGCGTAGAACTAAAAGCGGCAGCAGTGGCAAAGAGGAATAAAGTGTCGGTTTCTATTACAGACTTTACGAACTATGGTATCGCAAAAGAGGGTGGAAAGGTAGCTTTCTTGCTCTATAAAGACAGCGCACTTTACCAAACGGTTAGTACGGGAATGACATGGCAATTGGGACCATTGAACTATTATCAAGGGTTTGATGCGGGTGCTAGTATGGCGACTGTACCTCAGGGTGAGTATGAGATGGTGGTAGGTATAGACGTTACGAACAAAAAGGAATATCCATTATATGTATTAGACCATGGTGTGAAACGCTACCAGATGACTGTTACCAATGATTCGGTTTTCCTGAAAGAGATTATCAAGAAGAACGAGTACTATGGTACTGAGTATGCCGTTATGCAAGTGACCGACCTTTCTGCTAAAACGGGTGCAGATAACTTGCGTGTCGTTATGCAGACCGAGGATTTTGTAACAACTTCTAAGGGAGCAGTGAAAAGTGGTAGTGCACTAGCCTTGGATCTTTTCCCTGCAGATGTCAATTCCATCTTGGGTACTTACATCGTAGATGGAAGCAATCAGAAAAAAGAAGGTTCTATGTCACCTGCATATACCAAACTATTGGCTGTTGAGGATAGCAAACAGGTGAATGAAACAATGACTAAGGGTGTGGTAACCATTACGCAAGTCATAGGTGGACACTATATTGTGGAATACCAATTGAAGAGTAATACCCGTGAGTTCGTTGGCAGATGCAAAATATCCAGCAACGCCGTTAAGTGCTATCGACAAGTAGGCAATACCACTAAGACGTTTACACTTACCAATGAAACAACCACTTCTACACAGGTAGATTGGCTCTATGATTGGGTGTGCCAATTACCATCGGATGAGTTGGTGGCAATGCCTGTCTATGTGCAAGGTCTTGTATCGCAGGTGGATGCTATCGCTACTACATCAGGCGATGCTACGTTCTATATATCCGCAGACGGAACAAAGAATAAAGCCATCTATTGCCATCCGACAAAGTGGCTCAACAATACAGATTTTGTGACGGGTAACGAACTAGCCATTAACGATACGGTAGTGATTATTGGTAATGTGCAATATACCAATATGACCACTCCAACGATGGTTGGATATGTGTATGACTATCGTAAGGGGCAGCCTAATGTCAATACATCGATTCATTCGATCACGGAGAACGGCTTCTCCCTTTCGGTGCAAGGTGAGCAGCTAACGATAAGTTCTTCGCACGCGTGCGAAACTTATATATATAACCTTGCAGGTGATATGGTGGCAATGGCTCCTGCCGCTGAGCAGCAGACGGTATTGTTACCCGTAACAGGCTGCTATATTGTACGCCATGGCGATATTGTTAAGAAGATAATGATTCAATAAAGATATGAAAACTCCAGAGCAATTTGATATTATTGCAGGCAAATGCCGCCGTATTTATGAATTAAAGATGAAGGACTATGGTCCAAGTTGGCGTATTATGCGTCCACAGACCGTCAATGACCAACTCTTTATTAAGGCAAAGCGCGTGCGCGAGATTGAACAGACAGGTGTGAACATGGTGGGTGAGAGCATAGAAGGAGAGATGATGGCTATTGTCAATTATAGCATCATTGGACTCATTCAATTGCACGAGGGTTTTGCCGACTCGGTGGATATGACTGCTGCGCGTGCCATTGATCTCTATGACCATTATATGGCGGAGGCCAAAGCGTTGATGCTCAAAAAGAACCACGACTATGGAGAGGCTTGGCGCGATATGTTTTTGACGAGCCTGACGGATATTATTTTGACTAAGATCAATCGCAATAAGTCCATTGCTGCCAACGACAACCAAACGCTGATTTCCGAAGGTGCTGATGGTAATTATTTCGATATGCTTAACTACGCAGTGTTCTACCTTATCAAATTAATGGAAAATGAAACAAAATAAAAAACCAACGCTAGCTTCTCGCCTCGCTGCGCTGATTGCTCGCACATTACTGGGCGTAGTCTTTATCTTCTCAGGTGCGGTCAAAGCGATTGACCCACTGGGAACAGTCTATAAAATAGAAGATTATCTCAAAGCTTTTGGCGGTTTCTTTACCGAATTGTTGCCATTGGCAGAGGTGGCAGCATGGGCGTTGATTGTGCTCGAATTATTGTTGGGCGTATGTATGGTGCTCAATATACGCACGCAGTGGACATCGTGGATATCGCTTGTGTTCTATCTCGTGATGACACCGCTTACCTTGTATATCGCCCTTACCAACCCCGTGAGTGATTGCGGTTGTTTTGGCGATGCGGTGGTGCTGACCAATTGGCAGACCTTCTGGAAGAATGTGGTGCTGATAATTCTGGCAATCGTATTGGTTGCACTGCGAAAAAGTACGCGTCAGCTATGGAGTAATTGGATGGAAGTGGTGTTTGCTGCGATAACTATAACGGCGGCGGTGGCGTTTATGGCATGGACACGTTGCCACTTGCCTATGAAAGATTTCCGCCCTTATAAGATAGGTAATCACCTGCCTACGCTGATGGAGTATCCTGAAGATGCGGAGCCAGATGTGTATGAGTACTCGTTCGTGTATGAGAAAGATGGCGTAGAGCAGACCTTCACGTTAGATAACTATCCTAAGGGGGACAGCACATGGACTTTCGTGCGCTCAAACTCTAAACTCATCAAGAAGGGATACGAACCACCTATCCACGACTTTGAGATTATCAATGCGGAGGGTGAAGACCTGACATGGGATATTTTGGAGAGCGAGGAGCCTGTGACATTGGTGGTAATGTACGACCTCAAGAAAGCCGACAAACAGCAAATGGCAAAGGTGGAAACCCTTGCCTCTAACTTTTCGCCTTTCGCCTCATCGCCTAATTTCTATATCCTGACGGGTTCGGGAACAGATGAGATTATTAACTTCTGCTTGGAGTACCCTGAGTTGGGTGACTATATTTGCACCTGCGATCCTGTAACGCTCAAAACTATTGTGCGTGCAAATCCAGGTGTTATTGTCCTTCAAGATGGCATTGTCATTGACAAATACAACCTAAAAAATAGATATTAATTATTAACTATTAAATATTAACTAACAATTATGAGAACAAAAATGGTTGCAGGCAACTGGAAAATGAACATGACCCTGCAAGAAGGTGTAGCATTGGCTACTGAATTGAAAAATCAAGTTGCGAACCCATCATGCGCTGTAGTTATTGGCACTCCATTCATTCACTTGGCTACTGTAGCTGAGCTCTTGAAGGATAGCCCAATCGCTGTGGCTGCTGAGAACTGTGCAGACAAAGCACAAGGTGCATATACTGGCGAAGTGAGTGCTGCTATGGTGGCTTCTACTGGTGCTGAGTACTGCATTCTCGGTCACTCTGAGCGTCGTGCTTACTATGGTGAGACCTACGAGATTTTGAAGGACAAAGTAGAGTTGGCACTTGCTAACAACCTCAAACCAATCTTCTGCATTGGTGAGGTAAAAGAGGAGCGTGAGGCAGGCCAACAAAACGAGGTAGTTAAGGCGCAACTTGAGGGTTCTGTATTCCACCTCAGCGCAGAGGACTTCGGCAAAATCGTATTGGCATACGAGCCAGTATGGGCTATTGGTACAGGTCTTACTGCAACTCCTGAGCAAGCACAAGAAATCCACGCCTATATTCGCTCTCTCGTTGCTGAGAAGTATGGTGAGCAAGTAGCAGAGGATTGCACCATTCTTTACGGTGGTAGCTGCAACGCTAAGAACGCTGCTGAGCTCTTTGCTAACCCAGATGTAGATGGTGGTTTGATTGGTGGCGCAAGCCTCAAGGCTGCTGACTTCTGCGCAATTATTGCAGCACGATAATATGGCATTGATTGTTCCTGTACGCGGATTTACTCCGCAAATAGGCAAGGACTGCTTTTTGGCAGAGAATGCAACTATCGTCGGTGATACGGTCATCGGCGATGGTTGTTCCATTTGGTTTAATGCTGTTTTGCGTGGTGATGTCAATTGGATTAAGATCGGCAATCACGTGAATATCCAAGACGGTTCGGTCTTGCATACGCTCTACGAGAAGAGTACAATCACTATTGGTGACTATGTGTCAGTAGGGCATAATGTCACTATCCACGGTGCAGATGTACACGATTATGCGCTTATTGGCATGGGTTCTACCTTGCTTGATGGTGTAGTAGTCGGTGAAGGCGCTATCGTGGCAGCGGGGTCATTGGTGTTGAAAAATACACAAATCGGTCCATACGAAGTATGGGGTGGTGTACCTGCTAAGTTCATTAAGAAAGCCGATCCAGAGCAAACCAACGAAATTAATAGAAAGATTGCACACAACTACGCCATGTATGCAAGTTGGTACAAAAAAGAGGAATAATCGCTATTCCTCTTTTTTGTGCTTTTTATTCGTGCTACAGAGGGTAAATCTCAATTCATTCCAAGCCAGATCGGGGAAGAATTTGCCCATTTGCCAAGCATCAAATAGCAATCGGCATGCTGTATAACCTTTTTGCAATATGCGATTCTTTTCTGGTCGCTCCCATGGAAATCGCCTCATAAGGGCGATTTCTTGTATATGGAATGTCGCAGGACGACCACCGTGGCCATCGCGCAGCAATTGGCGTAAGAGGCGGTTGGCACGATGCTTATAACGAGTTGTATAAAGCGGAAAAGCATCCTGAGGTAACTGCAATTCGCTCACTAAGATATGTCCGAAAGTCTGCCATGCGGTTTTCAAATGCAGCGCCGTAAGGAGCACATCTATCTCCTGCGTGAGCGTTTGCCACTCCTCTGGTGTGGATTGTTGGTATGCCAGTTTCAAACATAATGCCCAATCGCCCAACTGGCGAAAACCAACACCCGTGCTCTCGAAATGGTGCCATGCGTGCATGAAAACATACAACGCATTGTATGCTGCTGATGGCACAGGTACTGCTTTCCCGTAGATATTCACCGTTGTGGAAGTGTTGTCTAAGTGTTTATGGGTAAAGGCTTGGTAGAGTGCATTGGCTCGCTTGCCATGAAACTCCATAGTCACACGATGAAGTTCCACAACGCGGTCAAGATTCTCGTCAATCACCAAGATATAGTGTATTCCGCCACGTATATCGGAATGCCAATGCGCATCAGGAAAAGCATCGGTAACAATTTCAGCAGCACGTTCGTAGTGCTCTTCGCCTACATAAATATCCACATCGCCGAAATCGCGCGTGTCAGGGTCGGGGTAAAGACCCGAGAGGCTATATCCCTTGATAAGGGTGGCAGGAATATCGTGCTGCGATAATAAGTCGATGACACGAATAGCCAATTGATTGAGGCGTGCCAAGCGTTGCAGCACCATGAACATAGTGGGGGTGAGTTGCTTATCAAAGGGAGTAGAGATACGATGGGCTTTGAGCCATACGCTGAAAGCATGCAGACACTTTTGGCGTGCTGCCAAATTCAGCACGTCTTTCCATTGGACGTCAGCGGTTGTTTCTTCTGTGGCTGTTCCCCACAACACCGATCTGAGAATGGAGAAAAATATATCCTCTTGCCTCATTACCTCTCGCCTTTAACCTTTAACGGATAATTCCTATCTCTTTCCAGTCATCCATTGTAGCTTGTGCATCTTGTCGAGCGATGTCTTCCTCAACATCATATTCGTCAAGCAGGAGTTGTGTGAGGGTGTCCACATCAAACTCTTTGCCTTCTACGTTTTGCCAAAGATAGGCTGCTGCTTCGTTAAAAGTGATGAGATTGTTGAAATTGACTAATTCAACGCTCTCGCCAATGAGTATGTAATCGCCGCCCAGCTCGCGTAGGCGGAATCCTTTCTTAGTCTTCATAGAATATGTTTTGCAATTTGATGACTTTACTATAAACTTTTAGTACAAACCACTTGATAAAAGTAGGCAGATGGCGCCATATTCGCGCTTTGGTCAGCCGTTTGCGTTTGCCGCCGCGTCCCTTCATACGCACCACGCGACCGATAATATCCTCGAAGGTACAAACTTCTTGTCCTTTGAGGTTACCATCTCCGCGCAAAATGATTTGCTCGCCTTTGATCTTGTATATGCGATGCAGGACATAGGTGTTATTGACTCTCGCCAAGACAATGATACCTACTCTTGGCTCATGGCACGTACGGAGAATGACTTTGTCGCGACCTCCTTCAATGAATGGGCGCATGCTCACACCGCGTGGTGCGAACTCTACCATGTGACCGCCTTGGAGCAGTCGCTCAAATTCAGGGATTAATATATCGTTGCTCTTTTCCATATCACTTTCCTTTACACTTTACACTCTACACCTTACACCTTACACCCTTGAAAGCACACCTCTGCTGCATCCGTGTTAGGCAGGCAATTCAAGTGGTGGCATTTGACGTGGGTGATGATATGCTTGATACTATTGTACATGTCATCTGCCATTTGATGGTTCATCTTTAGTCCAGATGCAGAGGATAGCATGTAGGCGTATGCTTGTGGCAGTGTCAGTGGTTGCAGTTGGTTGTAGGGTGCTTGACTGAGTTTGATGATGCCACCCACGCGCGCGTGTGCGTTCTTGTAACATGGTGTCTTGCCACTCCAGGGCGAACCATATACACGTACTTCTCCGTCTTCCATCACGCGAAGGATAGGATTGTCATCATTCAGGAGCCATGCATCTGAGAAGGCTTGTAGCCATTGGCGTGCATGGGTGGATTTGCCCGTACCGCTATGTCCTAAAAATAAATAAGCTCTCGCCTCAGCGCCAATCGCCAATCGCCCATCGCCTATAGCCTCTCCTTTCACCACCACGGCAGCATGCATCTCCAGCGTCATGAGGGGAGCGGTGCGGAAGGCATACATCAGCATGAGTGCGTTGTCAATGCAGAAACGTACATCTTGACAGTCGGCTGCTATGTGCAATACTCCTTGTGTAAAATCCGCATTGCTATGCAATTCACAGCAGATGGGCGAATGGGCTATTTGTGATACGCGCATCAACCACCCCTTATTGCCAATAGCCAATTGCCCATCACCAATATCCTCTCTATACACCTCAATGCGAGGCATATCTTCTTCGGAGTTGTCGGTAAAGATATGCTTGTAGCTTGCACGTTGTTCGTCGCGGAGCAGTCCGTTTGGCTCTATGCGCAATGTGAAGATGGTGGTGCCATGAGCTTCTACGCGAAATGGCTCATAGTTGCCTAGTAGAGCGAATACGGTGTTATCTTGGCTCTCCACGGCAAACAAGTGTTCCGCCACGCGATAGAAGTATGTATTGATAGACTGTTCCATTAGAAAATCGAAATCCTTTGCAAAGGTACTGCTCGCTCCCCCTTGCTCTATTTCCCTTCCTTTCGTTTGTTTGCTTGTGCGAGAGGTCGCCCCCCCCCGACTTCACTTCGGCGACTGCGTCTTGTGCGTTCGTCCGACCTCATCGCCCAATATATGCGTTGCATATATTTTTAATATGATTCGTCTGCTGTATACAATATACTTTCGACTACCATTTCGCTGCAAAGGTACTACTTTTTTTTGACATATACAAGTATTCGCTCTTTTTTTTATGTGGTAGTGTGGTAGTTTATAGAGTGTATATGTGTCGTATAGAGGTCGCTGGGGGGGGGCGACCTCTCGCACAAGCAAA
Organism: Paludibacteraceae bacterium; assembly: GCA_045587145.1. GTDB lineage: Bacteria > Bacteroidota > Bacteroidia > Bacteroidales > Paludibacteraceae > Colicola. The sequence continues at coordinate 7,661 of JAZNBO010000004.1, read as the reverse complement.
CAAACTTCAGCGATATACTTACTATTTCTCTCTTTGTCTATGGCATTTTTTCGTCCTTCGCATAGGGGTTACTATGCTCACTCCTCAAAAATACCGCATAGCGCGCCATATACTTTGAGATAAATAGCAATTATATCGGGGAAATAGAGCAAAGGGGAGCGAAAAAAGTGAATATGCAAAAAAAATAGAATCATTTCTTGCGTATATGTATTTTTTTTACTAATTTTGCAGCGGATTAATAAATTAGGAGGTTTTATGTATAAGCGAGTACTTTTGAAACTCTCAGGTGAGAGTCTTATGGGAAGCAAGGGCTATGGCATAGATGAACAACGTCTTGCCGACTATGCCTTGCAAATCCAACAGATGTCCAAAATGGGTGTAGAAGTTGGTATCGTTATAGGCGGCGGCAATATTTTCCGTGGTTTGAGTGGTGCACAAAAGGGTTTTGACCGTGTTAAAGGTGATCAAATGGGTATGTTGGCTACAGTCATCAACTCTCTGGCACTCTGCTCTGCGTTGGAAGCTGTAGGACAAAAAGCACGTGTGATGACCAGTGTGCGTATGGAACCAATAGGTGAGTTATATACTACCGACAAAGCCTTGCGCCTAATGTCCAAAGGTACAGTAGTGATTATCGCAGGCGGTACAGGTAATCCTTATTTCACCACTGACACGGCTTCGGTACTTCGTGCGATAGAGATAAAAGCAGATGTGATGATGAAGGGTACACGCGTAGATGGAATTTATACCGCTGACCCTGAGAAAGATCCTACAGCGACAAAATTCACCCACATTACCTACGATGAGGTATTGGAGATGAAGTTGAAAGTGATGGACTTGACTGCTATCACCATGTGTCGCGAGAATAATATGCCAATCTATGTGTTTGATATGGACACGGTTGGTAACCTTGAAAAAGTAATGAATGGACAACAAATAGGAACACTTGTAAAACCCTGATAACCATGATCGAACCAAAACAAATTTTGAACGACGCAGAGGAACTGATGGAATCTGCTGTGATGTATCTTGACGATGCTTTAGCGCGTATCCGCGCAGGAAAAGCCAGTGCACGTATATTAGATGTAGTAAAGGTGGAATACTACGGACAAATGTCTCCACTCTCTAACGTAGCTACAATCACTACACCTGATGCTCGCACCATTCAAATCCAACCTTGGGAGAAAAAGATGATTGCTGAGATTGAACGTGCAATTATCAATTCAAGCGTTGGTCTGGCGCCTAGCAACAACGGTGAGAGTATCCGTCTCTCTATCCCACCATTGACAGAGGAGCGCCGTAAGGAGTTGGCTAAGCAATGTAAGGGCGAGGCAGAGAATGCCAAAGTGAGCATACGTAACGCCCGTCGCGATGCTATTGATACCCTCAAAAAGCAAGTTAAAGAGGGTCTGCCAGAGGACGCAGAGAAAGATGCGGAGAGCGATGCACAAAAGCTGCACGACAAGTACGTGAAGCAAGTGGACGAAATCTACGCAAAGAAAGAGAAAGAGATCATGACCGTGTAAATGTAGGCGATAAGGCAATGAGGCGATTAGGCGAGAGGCACGCAATAGCGGCAGAGCCGCATACCCCCAGCCTTTAGCCTTTGACCTTTAGCCTTTAACCTCGATTTATTGCGTTTGCGATCACTCATACTGATAATAGCATGGGCGTTGGGCGTACCAATGTCTCATGCTATTTGTTTGGATAGTTTGCTGAACTTGCCTGCAATGGGTATTCCCGTGGTGAACTATTCGCCTGAATCTACGTGGGAGTTTGGTGCTGCAGCGCAAGGGTATTTTCGTTTGCCCAACCAAGAGCGTTCTTCTATTGTGCAACTCGATGGTACCTATTCGCTCAAACATCAGTGGTATATTAACGCCCAGGGCAATTTATATTTCGGGAATCGGAGATCGGATAACGGTTATCGGACAGGAAAAACTTGGCAATTGCAGTTCCGTGCAGGCTATAGTGACCGCCCTGCTACGTACTACGGTAGGTATGGTGAAGGCGATTTTGCCAACGAAGGCAATATAGGGATAGGCATGTTGCGCAAAAGCACACCGTATCAACTACAACGCGGATATTTGCATCTGCAAACGCCTGTTTATGTGGGCAAATATACGGCTGTGGGACCTATGGTAGATATGCTCATAGCGCAGTACGATATTCAAGATACCTACACGACCGTCCATCCCTTGTTGCAAGTTGCGTTGGGCGCGGTGGCACTCTACGATTCGCGTGATAATGTGTTTTATCCGAGCAAGGGTGTCTTTGCTAAAGTATCCGCTGCGGCGGCATGGACAAACGAAGTGGATATTGCGCAGGGGCAGCAGGCAACAGTCAATGGATTGTTTTCTGCGGACGTGAGGCAATATATTGCGCTGCCACATAGTTTGGTGTTGGCGTGGCAGTTTAAGACCCAACTGATGTTGTCGGAGTACGCTATTTCTCATCTCACGTTGTATCCTATGCTTCCTCGATTGGGTGGACAAGATGGACTGAGAGGAATCAGTAGCGATATGTTTCGCGATGATGTGATGCTGCAACTGCAAGCAGAATTGCGCATACCGATATGGAGTATATTTCGTGCAGCAGTGTTTGCCGGCATAGGAGATGTATATGACTACCACAATTGGCATTGGGCAACTCCCAAGGTGGGATATGGGGTCGGTTTGCGCGCTGCTATTAATAAGGCGAAAGTGAATATCCGCTTTGACATAGCACGCAGCAATGTGGATCCACGTTGGGATAATATCAATGCATATAGTTTCTACTTAACAGCAACAGAAGCATTTTAAACCACCCTAATACAATACTACACAACTCTACACAACCCTATACAATACTTATGCGAGGATTAGTTATCAAATCAACAGGTACAAGTTACGGTGTATATTTTCCTGACGGAACGACTGCCGATTGCTATGTGAAGGGCAATTTCCGTATTCGTGGTATTCGTTCCACTAATCCTGTTGCCATTGGCGATTATGTCGAAGTGACAACGTTGGAGGACGGTACGCATTGGATTACGGAACTCTACGAGCGTAAGAATTACATTGTGCGACGTTCCACGAATCTGAGTTATGCTTCGCATATCTTGGCAGCTAATGTAGATATGGCAGCTCTGATTGTGACAATTCGTCAGCCTGAAACTTCGACCACTTTTATTGACCGATTTTTGGCTACTTGTGAGGCTTATCGCGTGCCAGCGTGCTTGATTTTCAACAAGATTGATTTGCTTGATGAAGAGGGATTGCAAACGCTCTCCCACTTGCGCCAATTATATGAGTCGTTGGATTATCCTACCTACGCTATATCTGCGTTAAACGATGTGGCAGCGGTACATGCACAATTGTCATCGCTTTTTCATAACCGCATAACGCTACTTTCAGGCAATTCAGGCGTTGGTAAGTCCACCTTACTCAATGCTATTTTGGGTAAAGATATTGCTCGCACGGGTGCTATATCTTCAGCCCATCACAAGGGTATGCACACCACCACTTTCTCTGAGATGTACCCACTGCACGATCCTACACAATCCAATACCACTCACCACAATCCTATACAAGACTCTTGGATCATAGATACGCCGGGTATTAAGGGCTTTGGTATGTTGGATATGGAGCGTGCGGAAATGGGGCATTATTTTCGTGAGATATTCAAGATAAGTCGTGATTGCCGCTATTCGGATTGCGTGCACATCAATGAGCCGGGCTGTGCTGTCAATCAAGCGGTTGTGGAGGGTCGGATAGCCTTCTCGCGCTATGAGAGTTATTTGTCTATGTTGGATGATATAACGGAAAATAAATATCGATAACTAACCGTAAAATACATATATATGAAAACCATGAAACACTTTTTGACCACTTTGAGCATAGTGCTTGGGTTGGTTCTGCCACTGAATATATATGCGCAGGGGCATCATTCTTTTGCTTTGAAAGATAGTACGCGTAACTATGTCCGTTTGCTATTTGCTGGTGATGCCATGCAACATTCCGTTCAATTTAAGTGGGCATGGGATGCTAATAGCAAGCAATACGATTACGAACCTAATTTTCGTTATTTACGTCCTTATTTGGCAGATGCTGATGTGAGTGTAGTAAATTTCGAAACTACTTTGTCGGGCAAGCCTTATAGTGGTTATCCTAAGTTTCGCACGCCTGAAGCTTTTTTATATGCCTTAGCGGATGCTGGATTTCAAGTGTTTGCCTTGGCGAATAATCATATTTTAGATGGCGATAAGAAGGGTATGTTGCGCACATTGAAAAAGATGTCTGCTTATCCTAATATGGGTGCCTATCGCGATACGACTACGCGCAGAGAAGAATATCCGTTGATTCTCCACGTGGACGGTATGAAGATTGCGCTATTTAATGCAACATACGGTACCAATGGACTCGTGCCTGTTTGGCCTACCTGCGTGAACTATATAGAGACCGAGCAATTGGAGATAGACTTGGCTAATAGTCTGAAAGACACTACCATAGATATGCGTATTATGTATATCCATTGGGGTACGGAGTATCAGTTGCAGCACAATGCATACCAACAGGGAGTGGGACAATGGTTGGCTGACTTGGGAATCGATTTGATTATTGGCGGACACCCACACGTAGTGCAGGATCATGGCGTATTGACTGCTGCAGACGGCAGACAAGTACCAGTGGTGTATTCGTTGGGAAATCTAATTAGCAATCAGCGTTGGGAGGATTCTAACGGCGGTATCATGACGACGGTAGATATTGACCGCGAAACGCACAAAATAATAGCGATTGATTTTATTCCAGTGTATGTGCACAAGGGATCTTTGATGAACGAACGTCGCAATTATTATTGTATTCCGACAGAGGATTATTTGAATGGTAAGTTGCCTTTCACGTTGCCTAACGATAGCTTGGAGCAGGACTTACGCCTCTTCCACCATAATACGACTACGCGTCTTTCATCACCTCATTCATCTTCTCTTCCCAATCCGTAAGTTGCGATTGGCAGAAGGTTAGAAGCTCTTTGGCCTCCTTTGCGCGAGCTTGGTACATATCCATGCTCAGCGCCTCTGATTGTTCCAACTCATGGACAATCTCCTCAATTCGTTTTATAGCTTCGTCGTAATTCATAATCTTTACCTTTCCTTTACACTTTACACTCTACACTCTACTTTCCTTTTCCGTCCAGTATGACGCCTATGGTGTGGAACAGAATCTTCATATCCAGTTGTAGGGACATGTTCTCCACATATACGATGTCGTAATTAAGGCGTTGTACCATTTTCTCGATAGTGTCGGTGTAACCTACTTTGACGGGTCCCCAACTTGTTAAACCTGGACGAATCTTGTATAGAAGGCAGTAGTAGGGTGCTTGTTGTTCTATTTGTTCGATGAAGTACCTGCGCTCGGGGCGTGGACCTACTACTGACATCTCTCCTTTCAGCACGTTCCACATTTGTGGCAACTCATCCAATCGATATTTTCGCAAGAAAGCACCCAATGGGGTAATACGCGAGTCGTTGTCTGCACTCAACATAGGCGTGGTGGACTCTGCATCGTAGCGCATGGTGCGGAATTTGAGAATTTGGAATGGGATACCATGCAGGCCGATGCGCTCTTGTTTGTAAATAGCAGGGCCTTTCGATGTGCACCATACCAACACATATAGTAGAATATACAATGGTGACAGCAAGAGTAGGGAGCTCAAGGCAACCACTACATCAAAGGCTCGCTTCATACACAATTGGCTATCGCTCATTTTGTGTTCCGTGATATGTACCAATGGCATGTCTTCCACCTCTTTGATACTGGCTGCTCCTGTCAGCATGTCGTACAGGCGTGGTTTGATGGCAATCTCCACACCGTATGGGTAGAGTTGATTGATGATGTTGTAAATATCTTTTTCTTTTGCGGACGATGATAGGTTGATAACCACTTCGTCGTATGCTTGTACTTGTTGGCTTCTTTTGAACTCGTCTATCTGTTTAGAGGAGCAAAGGATATAGCGCCTTGGTGTTTTGCTCAGGTGGCGTTTTGAGATAGCGGTGAATATGACACGAGGGGTGTAACTCAGTACAAACTGCAATAGAATTAGTATTAGGAATGAGGTGAAATAGTTATGATAACTTGTGACAGGATCATCAATGATAATGAAGAAAAATGCACCCAATGTGATGGATAAAGCAGAAACGAGAGTGGTGCGGAACTCTTTGGCGTAATCTTTTCGGATAGGACGAATGTAATATCCGGATAAATAGTATATTATCAAGCAGCCTAATGGGTATAATACCAATGGGCGATAGAAGTCGAACAGGGGTACCAATATAGTGTCCACACTAAAAACCTTGCCTTCGTGTACCATCCAACGGAATCCTAAAAATGCCATCCATACCAATAGGGAGGAGAAGACATCTATTAGGATATAGGTGAGTTGTTGTTGTCGGTATCGTGTTAGGAGGCTCATGATCGGATAATGGTTATGCGTTCTTTGTCATCAATCTTGATGATCGATGATGGTTGATGTTTTGTGATGTCGTTACGGCGGAACTTGCACACATAGTCCACTGCTGCTATCAGTTCAGGTGCAATATCTTTGAAGCATTTCGCTGCGACTTCGCCGCTGAAATTAGCAGAGGTGGATACGATGGGGCGACGCAACTGCTCGCATAGGGCTTTGCTAAATGGCTCTGAGGTAATGCGAATACCTACGCTTCCGTCTTCTGCCAATAGGTTGGGTGCAAGATTACGTGCGTGAGGGTAGATGATGGTCATAGGGCGTTGTCCTTCATTCGCTTCCAGTAACATCCACGCAGTCTCGGGTACCTTATCCATATATCCCTGTAATTTCCCTGCTCCGTCTAAGAGTACTAACATCGCTTTGCTGTCCACACGTTTTTTTATTGCGTACACGCGCGCGACTGCTTGTGCGTTAGTGGCATCGCAACCTATCCCCCAGACGGTATCTGTGGGATATAGTATCACTCCGCCTTCGCGAAGGACTTTCAACGCTTGTTGTAAATCTTCTCTTTCGTAACGGTTCTCCATTTCGACTGCAAAGGTACAACAAAAAATGCACATGTGCAAAAAAAACGGCAGAAAGTTGACTTTCTATGCCGTTTTATTGCACATGGGCTGCATAATACGACCGTAGCTTCGAGGGTAGGGTGTCCTCGAAGGTACAACTGGTCGTTTTATGCGAGGATAAAGTCCGCAAGAATATACAAAAAAAAGAAGGATTGTCATCCCGACAACCCAATCTTTACTTAACCTTAAATCTAATACCATGAAAAACACGGTGCAAAGGTACTGCTTTTTTTCATTCCCACCAAATATTTTGACGAAAAAATATGTTTTATAGCATGTTTTTCGTATTTTTGTAATATGAATGTGACAAAATAGCAGTAAAATGCGGAAAAATTTGCCCATTTCGAAAAATTGTAGTAATTTTGTACCCGATAAAATTTGCGTCAATAGGCAATTGGCACTAATTTTGCAGAGAAATAAAGTAAAAAACAACAAAATAACCTTTTTAATTAAACAATGAAACAATTAGATTTGACCCAGTACGGCATCGTAGGTACAACCGAGATCGTACACAATCCTTCTTACGAAGTACTCTTCGCAGAGGAGACAAAAGCAGAATTAACTGGCTTTGATAAGGGCCAAGAGACTGAG
>JAZNBO010000003.1:0-38535 GCA_045587145.1 Paludibacteraceae bacterium | reverse complement strand
CAAGTATTGCAAGTTACCCTGCGAGAAACTGACCTGTTTGTCAGGCGCCACGGAGAATACACCAATGCGGCGGTTGGGCTTCGTCAGGTCGCAGTCGCATAATCCTGCACGAATGATTTGTGCCTGCAGGTGTTCCTTGCCAGGATAGATTATCATATATACAGGATTGAAGTAGCGTTGCTCCTCGGTCAGCTCGTTCTGTCGGGGACCAATAATCATGATGGAGTCGCCCACGACAGTAGGCCAATTGCCATCCGCTGGCAAGTTGATAGGTATCATCTGCCCCATCACAGAGGAGAGGGTAAAAAGAAATATCGCTATGAAAAAAAGGACTCTGCGCATGATGTGTACTTTGAGGGCTGTTTAGTGCGTAGGTACTTAGTAAGACCAATGGAACATATTACGATGTATCTCAAGTAGCCATTTGACCCGAATACCCGCATAGAGGTGATTGATGTTGAATTTTTGGTTGATGTATGGAGCATACACATGCTGTAGTGCTACATCTGCATGACTGGCTGTGTGCTTGTCTGTGTAGTTGGTGGGATGGCTACCAATTACGCTATATTCTGCAAATAATCCGATTTGCAGTGTGGGATTGACGCCGCCAACCTTATCATAATGACTCACTTTGATCTGTGTGCCAATCTCCATGCATGCACGCAGATCAGGACTAATGCTCATTCCGCCTTTTGTATGAATGGTGTGTGCATCCAGAAATGCATGATGGTAATCTTCGTAGTAGCGATCATCTTCTTCGCGCACGGCCATAGTGCCACGTTGCGAGGTGGTGGCGTTGGAGGTAATTGTTAGTTTCACTCCTGCAGTAGCATAGTAACTCTGTTTGAGAATAGTAAAATTCTGTAGGGCTTGCTTATTTTGCGACTTGCTACCTATCTGAAAACCAATCATCAGCGGTATGCTCGCATCCCATGCCAGCATGCGGTCCACGCGATTACGCAATATACTATTCTGCCCAATATACATACTATCCACTCCTTGGCGCAATGTGGTAATACCGAAATATGCACCCGTTTGCAGCAAGAATGCGTGGTACTGAAATTGATATGCTAATCCTATCTCACCTGCTATACCCGGCAAGGAGCGGGTATGGGATAGTGTATCCAGTTGCCATGTGGCAGCAGGGGCGATGGCTATACCCACCAAGTGCTCTGCGCGGCTGGCAGCAGAGCAGAGGAATATCAACAGTATGATAATAACTTTTCTCATTGTACAATCACTTTCATGTTGCGTTCTATATGATTTTCTGCTTTGAAGAGCAGCATGTACACACCCGATACCGCTGGGAGGTAGATCTCGTTTCTTCCGACGGACAGGTCTTGTTCGTACAGTAGCACACCCGATACGTGATATACGCTCAGTTGCAACGGTTCTGTAGTGCGGCATATGACAGGAGAACCTTCCTTGACGAATGTAGGATATACCGATAAGTCAGATTTACTCTCTGGGGTAAACGAACACGACATCAGTTGCAGTCCTTCGGTGTTGGTCAGGAGTACGGAGTATTCGCTCTCGAAGGACAATGGTTGGTTGAGATAGGAGTGCGTCTCGCCTGGAAGCAATACGCCATCCTTGTACCACTGGAAGGCAGCGAAATCATAGCCACCATTATAGTCATGTGTCAGTATGGCTATCAAGTCGTTGTAGCGCTGTTCAAAGATGTTGTTCGGATAGAGATAGTTGAGAGCAAAGGTGTATGTAGCTACTTCTACGCCATGGAACAGTGCCACTGCTGTCACCTCATGCACGCCTGCGCGCACGCTATCATACTGTATGGTGTATGTGTTGCTGGCTGTATATGGCATGACGGTATCGCGCAAACTGGCTTCTTGTGACTGAGGCGCATAGTTCAATACAATCTGCTCTATGAATCCTTGTGTCAGTATTTCTACCTCTTGCTCGCCAGTGCCAGCACATTGTTCGTACACGAGCACCGTGTCAATAGCCGCAGGGTTGTCCACCAGATGCAAGTTAACCACACTGTCGCAGCCCGTGATAGCAGGCAGCGTGACGGAGTAATCACCTCCGTGAGTGTATATTTGTTCATTCCAGTGGTATTCAGGACCTGCCATCGTATCGATGACATGGGTAATAGGTATTTCTGGATAAATAACGAGGTTCAATGTGTATATTATGCTGTCGCAACCGAGGACATTCTTGACATCGTCAAGATAAGTTCCAGACCTCTCATATACCATCCCGCGCCAATCACACACCTCGCCGTAGCAGAGGAACGTGTCGGTTATGAGGTGCTGCACATCGGGCAGATAGTCTATATGGAGGGTATAGATGATACTATCGCAATCGAGTTGGTTCTTAACGGTGTCATTGTAGCTGCCTGCAGTAGTCAGTTGCAAACCTCTCCAGTCGCAAGTCGCACCGTAGCAGAGCAAGGTGTCAGCAACGATATATGCGGTAGGGGGTAATATGGTGAGATACAAGACCTCTACACTATCGCAGCCAAGTGCGGTTTGTGTATGGTAGTAGTAGGTACCAGATTCTTGGTACTCAGTTCCGTACCAAGTGTATGTCTCGCACGCTGTTTGGCTAAAGAATGCCGTGTCGCGGTAGTTGATAGTGAGAATCAGTATCTCGACACTATCACAGCCATGAATAGTTTGCAAACTGTCGTAGTAGATACCTGACGCCGTATATGTCATGCCGTTGCTCCATGTATAATGGTCGCAAGCGGTGACTGTGTATGGCACTTCAATGCCGTTGTGGATGGTGAGCGTCAGTATCTCCACGCTATCGCAACCATGGATAGTTAACAAACTATCGTAGTAGATACCCGACTCCGTATAAGTCATGCCGTTGCTCCATGTATAACTGTCGCAGGCGGTGACTGTGTATGGCACTTCAATGCCGCTGTTAATGGTGAGTGTCAGTATCTCTACGCTATCGCAACCATGGATAGTTAGCAAACTATCGTAGTAGATACCCGACTCCGTATAAGTCATGCCGTTGCTCCATGTATAATGGTCGCAAGCGGTGATGCTGTACTGTACTTCAACGCTGCTATTGACGGTTAGGAGAAGGACATGTTGAATACTATCAATATCCGTACCTGCATACTGCTCTGAATAGGTATAACGACCTGTGGCAGTATAGTCTTGGTTGTACCATTGATAAGGTAGTTCGGTGTCGCAGATTGTGACGGTCTGCTCGTCGGTAGCGCCTGTGCTGAGGACCGTGAGGTCGAGGACGTGGATAACACTATCGCAGGCAGCGGTGGTATATGGCTCTGCGGCGGTGTATTGACCTGTGGCTGTGAGCGATTGTCCACGCCATGTACAAGGCAGTTCATTGCTACCGATAGTGACGCTCTCGGTTTCGGTGACAGCGGCAGGCATGATAGTGAGTACTAAGGTGGCGGTACTATCGCAGCCAAGGGCGTTGGTGAGGGTGACGGTGTAGGTGTCGCTGGTGTTGTAGGTGTTGCCGTTCCAAGTGTAGCTCTCGCCATAGCAGATAGTGGCATATTCGGTGGTGCCGACCTCGGATTGGTTGATAGTGAGGTGGAGGGTCACGATACTGTCGCAACCATTGGCAGCAGTGGTCGTATATGGGTAGTCACCGCTAGTAGTATAGGTTTGACCATTCCACTCGTAGCTATCGCAAGCGGTGATAGTTTCCTCTGCATATACGGTCTTATTGATGGTCAGATGCAATGTGGTAATGCTGTCGCAACCATTGGCAGCGTTGGTGGTGTAAGTATATGCGCCAGTTTGGGTGTATGTTTGACCATTCCAAGTGTAAGAGTCGCAAGCGGCAATAGTCTCCTCGGTGCGGATGGTAGAGTTAACCGTGAGGTGGAGTATATGCTGGATACTATCGATGTCTGTGCCGGCGTATTTCTCAATATGGGTGTATATGCCTGTGGCGGTATAGTCTTGGTTGTACCATTGATAAGGCAGCTCGGTATCGCAGATTGTGACCGTCTGCTCATCGGTTGCGCCTGTGGTGAGAACAGTGAGGTTGAGAGCGTGGATGGCACTGTCGCAAGCAACAGCCATGTATTGCTCTATATCGGTGTATAGTCCTGTAGCGTTGAGCGATTGTCCACGCCATATATAGGGCAACTCATCGCTACCGATGGTTACATTCTCCGTCTCGGTCACAGCCTCAGGCATGATAGTGAGTACTAAGGTTGCTGTACTATCGCAGCCGAGGGTGTTGGTGAGGGTGACGGTGTAAGTGTCGCTGGTGTCGTAGGTGTTGCCGTTCCAAGTGTAGCTCTCGCCATGGCAGATAGTGATGTACTCGGTGGTGCCTACTTCGGATTGGTTGATAGTGAGGTGGAGGGTTACGATACTATCGCAGCTGTTGGCAGCAGTGGTCGTATATGGGTAGTCACCGCTAGTAGTATAGGTTTGACCATTCCACTCGTAGCTATCGCAAGCGGTGATAGTTTCCTCTGCATATACGGTCTTATTGATGGTCAGATGCAATGTGGTAATACTATCGCAGCCGTTGGCAGCGGTAGTGGTGTAGGTATAGTTGCCACTCTCTGTGTAGGTTTGAGCATTCCAAGTGTAGCTATCGCAAGCGGTTACTGTCTCCTCTGCATATATGGTTTTGTTGATAGTCAAGTGCAGTGTGGTAATACTATCGCAACCATTAGCAGCAGTGGTTGTGTATGTATAATTGCCACTCTCTGTATAGGTTTGACCGTTCCAAGTGTATGAGTCGCAAGCGGTGATAGTCTCCTCGGTGCGGATGGTTGGGTTTACCGTGAGGTGAAGGATATGCTGGATACTGTCGATGTCGGTGCCGACGTATTTCTCAATATAGGTGTATATGCCTGTGGCGGTATAGTCTTGGTTGTACCATGTGTAGGGGAGTTCGGTATCGCAGATAGTGACGGTCTGCTCGTCGGTAGCGCCTGTGCTGAGGACCGTGAGGTCGAGGACGTGGATAACGCTATCGCAGGCAGCGGTGGTATATGGCTCTGTGGCGGTGTATTGACCAGTGGCTGTGAGCGATTGTCCACGCCAGATGTAGGGCAACGCATCGCTACCGATTACCACTGTTTCGGTCTCGGTGACAGCGGCAGGCAGGATAGTGAGTACTAAGGTGGCGGTACTATCGCAGCCAAGGGCGTTGGTGAGGGTGACGGTGTAGGTGTCGCTGGTGTTGTAGGTGTTGCCGTTCCAAGTGTAGCTCTCGCCATAGCAGATAGTGACATACTCGGTGGTGCCCACCTCGGATTGGTTGATGGTGAGGTGGAGGGTTACGATGCTATCGCAACCAGTAATGCTTGCTGTAGTATCGCTATAAATGCCTGATTGATAGAGCGTTATACCCCCCCCGATTTTGCCGAATGGGTTGAAGACATAACTATTGCATGCCACAACCGTCTCCTGTGTCTCGTAGGTAGGATTTACCTGTAGGTGGAGGGTCACGATACTATCGCAGCCATAGATATTCTGGAGGGTCTTGGTGTATGCGCCAGATTCGGTATATGTATCTCCTTCCCAAGTATAGGTGTCGCCTGCACAGATGGTGTCGTAGGTGACAAACTCGCGGTTGTTCTCCATGATGCCTGTAGCCTCCAATGCCAAACGAAGCCCCCAATGACTTAATTTAGTTTCAGTACCGGAATGCCCTCGATTAGCAAGACGGCTATATTTTTTTGCATTGACTCCTTGTTCAGGTTTGTTAGATCCTCCTCGCAGACATTTTTGTCCGTCTTTATTGGTCGCTTGGAATGGGTCTATGCGATAATCGGGCGATGCGTAGGAATTAGGGTCATACCAGTCTTGGCACCATTCATACACACTACCACTCATGTCATAGACGCCAATCTCATTGGGTTTGAGCGAAGCGACGGAAGCATAGTATGGTTGGTTGTACCAAGCTACCTCATCTATATCGTTGCTACCTGCATAGATGTATCCTCTGGAGTAATATCCTGCGCGAGCAGCATACTCCCATTCGGCTTCGGTAGGCAGGCGGAAAGTGAGGCCTGTGAGCGCATTGAGCTTAGCAATCATCCCTTGGCAATCATCCCACGACACATTATTGACAGGCGATCGCGGGTTAGACTTGTCCTCACTTGGGTTGTTACCCATGATGGCTTGCCATAGAGCTTGTGTCATCTCCGTCTCGCCGATGAAGTAGTCCTTGGTTAATGTCACTTCGTGGCGTGGGAACTCGTCTGCCTCTGCGTCAGGGTCATCGTCTGTGGCACCCATCATAAAGGTGCCTGCACGGACGCGCATCATCTTGAAGCTAACACCATTGACGGTGAAGGTAATAGGTGGGTCAGGTAATACCGTGAGGTTGAGTGTCACGATACTGTCACAACCGTAGATATTTTGGAGCGTATCGGTATAGGTGCCTGGCTTGGTGTAGGTGTTGCCGTTCCATGTGTAGGTATCACCCGCACAGATGGTGTCACGTGTAATCACATGGTCAGCATCCAATACAAGGCGCAGACCATAATGTATTCCTTTGTCTGTGTCTGCTCTATATCCGCGATTAGCAATGCGGCTATATTGTTGAGGATCTTTGTTTGAACCACCTCTCAGGCAGCGCATATTAGTAGAGGATGCTGATTGTATCGGGTCAATACGTGGAGTGGAAGTATAAGCCTTATCGTTGTACAAATCTTGGCACCATTCATATACACTACCGCTCATATCGTAGATGCCCAATTCGTTGGGTTTCAACTGAGCAACTGGCTTGTAATCTGGTAAATTGTACCAAGCCACCTCGTCAATATTATCGCTACCTGCATATTTATATCCTTTGGAGTATTGTCCGCCGCGAGCAGCATACTCCCATTCGGCTTCGGTTGGCAAACGGAAAGTGAGGCCTGTGAGCTCGTTGAGCTTTGCGATCATCATTTGGCAATCGTCAAATGTTATATTATTGACTGGCAACTGTGGGTTAGAGGGGTTAGCACTTGGGTTGTTGCCCATGATGGCTTGCCACAATGCCTGCGTCATCTCTGTCTCAGCGATGAAGTAGTCCTTGGTCAGTGTCACTTCATGGCGTGGGAACTCGTCTGCCTCTGCCTCAGTATCTTTATCTGTTGCACCCATCATAAAGGTACCTACACGGACACGCATCATCTTGAAGCTAACGCCATTGACGGTGAAGGTCTTAGGAAAATCGGGCAATACATGTAGGTGGAGCGTGACAATACTATCGCAGCCGTGGATATTGCTTAGTGTATCGGTATAAGAGCCTGGCTTGGTGTAGGTCTTGCCGTTCCAAATATAGGTGTCACCTGCGCAGATGGTGTCGTAGGCCTGGTAGGTGGTATTATCCTCGCCAATCACACGGTCGGCATCGAGCACAAAGCGGAAAGCACGACGACCGTCCTTTTTGTCTTTGGAAATACCAGTTGGTATATGTCTGCAAGAAACACGGTTATACCCCGTGTTCCAAGCTGTACTACCTCCACGGATATTTGCCTGATTACCACTGATATTGCCCATAGGGTTGACTTGTAGTTCGGCTGTATAAGTGCGACGAAAATCGTATATATACTCCCATACATTGCCCGCCATATCGTAAAGCCCCAGTTCATTAGGCTTTAATAATTTGACTGGATGCAACTTTTTCTGTGGGTCATTCTCTATAGACCATGCAACTTCGAGTGGATCGTTGCTACCAGGGTATTTATAGCCTCTTGACAGATGTCCTCCACGGGCAGCATATTCCCATTCTGCCTCGGTTGGCATGCGGAAAGTGAGGCCTGTGAGTTGGTTGAGTCGCTCCACAAATAGGAGGCAATCATTGTGGGATAGACAATACATTGGATAGTTCGGGCCGTAACCTAGGTTTTTCTCGCCAGTACCTTTGGCCTCTTCCTCTTGGATAGTCGTTCCCATCACGGCTGTCCAAAGCTCTTGTGTGAGCACAGTCTCTGACACGAAGTAGTCGCGAGTAAGAGTAACTTCGTGGGCAGGTTTCTCATTGGCTTGAGCATCAGCACCTTGTTCAGGCGTTGCACCCATTATAAAGGTACCCGCACGGACACGCATCATCTTGAAGCTCACGCCATTGACGGTAAAGGTCAGTGGTGGATCGGGCAATACCTCAAGGTGCAATGTCACGATACTATCACAACCATAGATGTTGGTCAGTGTGTCGGTGTAAGAACCCGGCTTGGTGTAGGTCTTGCCATTCCAAGTATAGCTCTCGCCTGAGCAGATGGTGGCTTGTGTGGGTTCGGATGTTACGGATGAGGGCAGAAGGAGCAGATTGGCTGACTGCGTAGTACAAAGGAGCATGTCATAATACTCCAATGGCAGTTTCACCACCGTATCGGTAGCAGGAAAGGCGAAAAGGTATTTGTCTATCGGAACAACGGCGGGTGAGCAGAGTGGCATATCCATAGGGGGAATGACCATAGAGGGCTGCTTATCCTGCAATCCCGCAAAAAGCATACTCCAAACGGATGTTAGGAGCAGCAATAGTATCATTACTACCGTTTTTTTCATCAACTCGTGACAATATACCAACGAGAATCATAGATTCTGTTGATCCACGCTGCAAAGGTAGTATTTTTTTTTGAGATATACAAAAAAAAGTGCAGATTGCTCCGCACTTTTTTGGGTGTCTCGCTTTGCGAGGTGCAAGGTGTGAAGGAACGAAAATGTAGTGTAAAGTGTAGGGTGTAAGGTGTAAAGGCGCAGAAAATGCGGCTTCGCCGCTAATACTTGCCTTTAAACTTTACACTCTCCACTCTCCACTAATATAAAGACAACAATTTATTATAGCGGAAGAAAACATAGACGGAGACCAATAGGCTACCGACTAAATCCAGTATCAGGTCGGTCATTGTGTCGCGTAGAGCTTCGTGTCCGCAGAGTGGAATATCTTCGGGGAGAGGTAAAGAAGAGGTCGTGCTTGCCATAAACTGCTGTGTGTTGGTACCGAAGAATGCATCGTAGGCGTACTCGCATATTTCCCAAATCACTCCACAACTCACGCCAAAAAGTAGTACATAAAATGCGACAAAGATTCTACTGCCAAACACTGCGTTATGATTGTCTTCAAAGATTATACTGATGATCCAAAGTCCTACAAATGCTAATACGCAACCCGAGAATAGGTGCAGAGCAGAATCCCACCAGCGAAATTTACCATAGAAGTTCAGCCCATCACCCATAATCATCGCTACAAAGCCAAAGGCTGCGCATAGGACGGTAATCAGGAGTGGAATTTGTATCATAAACCGTTTGCGCAGTACAATAGGAAAAGTGAGAATGAGCAAGATCACCATGTATTGTAATCCACAGAAAAACAACGCATGTACACTCATCTCGGGCTGAAAAGAGAGGTAAACAATGTTGCCTATTCCCAGTCCGATAGTGAGCACAAACAGCAGGTAATACATGCGTGTGAGATATCTGTGTAGATAGGATTGTGGTTTAGGAGGCTTCATCATTGGTTTATGTCGGGGGATTGTTTGAGAGAATCAGGTCGATTACGTCATCTGAACTGTGTGGATTGGCGTTGGCGCGTTGGCAGCGGAGCATTTGTTGGCGATAGTGGGTGTCTTCGCAAAGGCGTTTGGCAATGACCACTTGTTGGCGTATGTCGGTAGTGAAATACGACATACCGTGCAGGTGAAAGAAATGGGCATTGTGGTTTTCTAACCCTGGGATAGGGTGGGTATGAACGAGTGGGATATTCTTCACGATGGCTTCTGTGGAAGTGATGCCACTAGGTTTGGTGAAGACAACGTCCGAAGCGTCCATTAGTATGGATACTTGGTGGGTGAAGCCGAGTAACCAAAGTTGGTGCTGAGTTGGAAAGTGTTCTTGAAGTGAATGTAATAGATTATCGTTGTGTCCACAAACGCAAATCACGGTGTCTTCTTCACGTATGTCTTGGAGTAGCTGTGCGATGAGTTGCTCTACGTTGCCATATCCCATAGAACCAGACATGACTAAGTACCAATGTCCATTGCTGCGCATTGTGTGGTTTGGGTGGGTGTGTTGTAGGTGGACACGTGCTTGTCGTTTGGGTATGCGTGTAGTGAATTTCTTTTCGTCTATGGGAATGCCAATGGGCACTATTTTTTTGCGTGGAATGCCTTTCTCGACAAATTCTTCGATAAGATGTTCGTGTGGGATAATATAATGGTCTATGTCTGTCTCCTGCAAGAAGGGGATACAGGTATAGTCGGTCATGATGAAATAGGTGGGTATGTTCCATGCCATATTGCGTTTGAGTGCAGTGATGGCTTCGGCAGGAAAGAGGTGTACGCAGACGATGATGTCGATTTGTTGTTTTTTGATGTGGTCATGTAGTTTTTTGGCGTATAGGCGATTCGCTCCATAGACAAGTGATTGCCATGAGTCGATATTGTTGCTAACAAATCCTCCGAACTTATATACGAATTCAAAGAGCGAACCTCGTGTAGAGAAGAGGTAGGCATCGCCTATGCGTTGTGATAGTCCTTCGCTGACTAGTGCCAATGTGTCTTGAATTTCGCAGTTGATTCCTCGCCGTTGCATGGCGATTTGTAGTGCTTTGGCGCAGGAGTTATGTCCCTCGCCAGTGTTGCAGGACAAGATTAAAACTTTCATAGGTAGGTTAGGTTAAGTGAGTGCTTGGCTACGGACAAAATCTGTGCCAAAAAAAAGTGCAGGGAGAGCTGCACTTTTTTTGGTGTAGGGTGTAAAGGTACGAATATATAGTGTAAGGTGTAAAGTGTAAAGTGTAAAGGAACGGATTATGCCTCCCCGAAACTTTCTGATCTGTTTCGCGACCACTATATCACATCAGTATCACATCGGTATCACATCGGTATCATATCAAGAACTTATCTGTATCCATCATTTTTTCAAAATAACACAAAAAATCCGCCATTCATGTTCGAAAACACAAATGGCGAATCATATAAGGGACTTCAACTTATCGCTATTCCATCACATCGCCTAAGGCGGAGAACATATTGAGCGTGTCGCGATTGTCCACTACGTGCTGCATCAGCGTATAGTCCGCTTTTACCTTATCCAAAATACGCTTCACAATCTCCATCAATTGACCTTCCTGCGTATAGTCTGCTGGACATGCAAAATTAACACGACCCTCAGACAACAACTGCTGAGCCAAAGCACGTTTCTTCTCATTGCCATAGACCGCAAAACTGTGACCGCCATTCGACTTAATAGTACGCATACATGGCACGTCCGTCTCACCATCACCGAAATAAATCATACGCTCAAATGGCACGGGACGTTCAGCAGAAGGTACAAACTCATTAATACGCACCTTATCACTCACCTCACGAATGCCCTTATTAATCTTAAAAAGAAACTGCGTCTTCTTCGTATAATCTACCACTACTGCAGGCCAACACGCATCGCCCTTTGCATCGTAGAGATACGTACAAGCGTAAATCTGCTCAAACTCCTTAGCAATACTACACCCCTCAATCATCTCCTTAATACCCGAGCTATTGATATAGTGCTTGACCTCTATGCCCAATTGCGCTGCATACGCATTGATATGAGCAAACCAATCTACTACGCCCGGGAAAAACTGCACAAGACTACCATACTGGCGCAGAAACTCGCGCGAGCAGCGAAGACCTGCTCGCTCAGCCTCTGCCTGAATAGCATACATCACCACAGCAATACCTCCTGCATCGTTGGTCTTAGCAATCTGGTCACAAAGATTCCAAAATTCCGCAGGGCTATCATAACCCAAAGCCTGCAAAAGACCGAACTCCTGCATGTTGCCAGGGGCTAACGTGCCATCGAAATCATAAACGAGGGCTACTGAGGGACGAGTAGTGCTCATACAATTACTTCTTAACAGGAGTCTTAGGGAAGATTACCCAGAAGCCCAAAGCTACAACCAAAGCAAAAGCAGCAAAGATATACCAACTGGTTTGCCAACCTTGCCAAATAGCCATTGGACCCTCTGCAATCACAGCCTCAGCGTTTACAAAGTGATTCACAATAGCCTGTGCAGCCAAAGTACCAATCGTAGCACCAAAACCATTGGTCATCATCACAAACAATCCTTGTGCACTGGAACGTTGGCTTGGATCGGTCTCTTGATCTACATACAACGAACCAGAGATATTGAAGAAGTCAAACGCAAAGCCATACACAATACAGCTCAACACAAACAAAATCACACCTGGCATACCTGGGTCACCTGCACCGAACAGACCGAAACGCAATACCCAAGCAAACATAGCCATCAGCATCACCGACTTAATACCAAAACGCTTCAAGAAGAATGGGATAAACAAGATACACAACGCCTCGCAGATCTGTGAAATAGAAATCAACATATTCGCATGTTGTACACCAAAGGTATCGGCAAACTCCTCAATCGCTCCAAAACTGGTAATGAATGGGTTAGCATAACCATTGGTGATCTGCAAACACATACCAAGCAACATAGAGAAGATGAAGAAAACAGCCATCTTCTTTTGTTTGAAGAGTGCAAAAGCCTCTAATCCCAAAGCCTCTACAAGCGATTTGTTCTCCACATGTCCCTTCACTGGGCAAGCAGGCAATGTCAAAGAGTAAATAGCCAACACAATACTCAAAGCACCACTCACGAGGAACTGATTAGGAGTAGCTTGGAAACCGCATAAGTCCACAATCCACATAGTAACAATAAAGCCTACTGTACCCAACACACGGATAGGTGGGAAAGCCTTTACTGTATCCAAATTGGCTTTTGTCAATGCCGTATAAGCCACGGAGTTACTGAGCGCCAAAGTAGGCATAAAGAATGCAACCGAAGCAGTATAAAGCGAGAAGAGAGTAGAGAAGACTACACCCTCACCTGCCATCAACGCGTATGCACCCGTGGCAATCATAAACGTACCTGCCAATGCGTGGCATAGACTGAGTGCTTTCTGCGCTGGAATCCAACGGTCAGCTACAATACCCATAAGAGCAGGCATAAACAAACTTACGATACCTTGAATGGAATAGAACCAACCGATATTGGTAGCCATACCGTGTGTAGCAAGGTAGGTACCCATAGATGTTAAATACGCTCCCCAAACAGCAAATTCGAGGAAGTTCATTACAGTTAAACGAAACTTGATGTTCTTCATATTATTTTATTTTTTTTAAGTTTATAGTTTATCGTGTAAAGTGTAAAGGCTGGGCGGCTAAGCCGCAAATTCGTGCCTCTCGCCTCTAACCTCTCACCTTTAACCTAATATCAAAACTCACTAGTAAAGTGGAACTTGATGTTCTTATAGTCGTTTTGCGCCATTTGCAGCACGTAGCCGCTATCCGCCATAAACACGTCGCGACCTTCTTTATCCTTAGCCATATACTGTGCCTTACGCTTCTTGAACATCTCCAACTCTGCCTCGTTATCACTCTCTATCCAACAAGCTTTGAACATCTGCAAAGGCTCCCAACGGCACTTGGCTTGGTACTCGTGCTCCAAACGGTGTTGGATCACCTCAAACTGCAACTGACCTACCGTACCGACAATCTTTCTTCCATTAAATTGGCTGATAAAGAGCTGAGCTACACCCTCGTCCATCAATTGATTAACACCTTTCTCCAACTGCTTTTGTTTCATTGGGTCGGCGTTCTCGATATACTTAAACATCTCGGGAGAGAATGATGGCAGACCTTTGAAATGCAGCATCTCACCTGCGGTCAAAGTGTCGCCAATCTTGAAGTTACCCGTATCAGGCAAACCAACTATATCGCCAGCAAAAGCCTCATCAACCGTCTCCTTGCGTTGCGCCATGAAACAAGTTGGTGCTGAGAAACGCATTTGGCGATTCTCGCGCACGTGCTTATAATAGGTGTTGCGCACGAACTTACCACTACAAATCTTGAAGAAAGCAATACAAGAACGGTGGTTAGGGTCCATATTGGCGTGGATCTTAAAGCAGAAAGCAGTAAAACCATCTTCCATAGGCTCCACCTTGCGCTCAACCGCTTCTACAGGACGTGGCGATGGAGCAATCTGTACAAAACACTCCAAGAGCTCTTTCACACCAAAAGTATTCAACGCGGAACCAAAGAACACAGGAGCCAAGTCGCCTGCAAGGTAATTCTCATGACTGAACGGATTATATACGCCCTCAATCATCTCCAAATCTTCTTGCAGTTTGAGCGCATCTCTCTCGCCTACAAGCTGAGCAATCTGTGGATCATTGACATCGTCAAAGCGCAATGAATCAGTGACTTGTGTCTTATTGGGTGTATAAAGATCCAACGTCGATTGGAAGATATTATACACACCCTTAAAGCGCTCACCACTATTGATAGGCCAAGAGAGTGGTCGCACGTGAATACCGAGTTCGCTCTCTACCTCGTCCATCAAGTCGAATGGGTCTTTACCCTCGCGGTCCATCTTATTGACAAACACCATCACAGGTGTCTTACGCATACGGCAGACCTGCATCAGACGGCGTGTCTGTGTCTCTACACCCTTGGCAGAGTCAATAACAATCACCACAGAGTCCACCGCAGTCAAAGTGCGGAAAGTATCCTCCGCAAAGTCCTGGTGACCAGGAGTATCAAGGATATTGATATGGTAGTTGTTGTAGTCAAAACCCATGACGGAGGTCGCCACAGAGATACCACGTTGCTTCTCGATCTCCATCCAGTCAGATGTGGCGGTTTTGCGTATTTTATTGGATTTAACGGCACCTGCTACGTGGATAGCACCTCCGTAGAGCAGGAGTTTCTCAGTGAGTGTCGTCTTACCCGCATCAGGGTGCGAGATAATCGCAAACGTGCGGCGACGCAAGATTTCTTGTTGTTCGGCGTTGTTTAACATTGAATTGTTTAGTATTGTTTAGTGTTGTATAGTATTGTGTAGTATTGTTTAGTATTGTTTAGTGTTGTTTTTTAGGTTTGCAATGGTACGAGGGAGGAGTCGTTTTTCTTCCGCTTGTACACGTTGCGATAGAGTTTCGGGCGTGTCATCTGCATGTACTTCTATAACTGCTTGTGAAAGCACATGTCCTCCGTCCACTTCGGCACTCACGTAGTGTACCGTGCACCCCGCTTCCGTATCACCTGCTGCCAAGACAGCCTCCTGTACGCGTATGCCATACATACCTTTGCCTCCATGTTTTGGGAGAAGCGATGGGTGGATATTGATGATTTGCTTATCCCATTCTTGGCATATCCATGCAGGAATAATCGCTAAGTAACCTGCCAAAACAATGAGTTGGATATGATGCCCATGCAGCGCTTGGTTAATCGTTATCCAATCTTTGGATAACAGGGTAGGGATACCGGCATCAACCGCCCTATCAAGAGCAAGACATTCGCGATTGGCTACTACCATCGCCACACGATAACCATGCTGCGATTGCTCATCAATGAGCGTTTGCAGAGTAGTGCCCGCGCCTGAGGCAAAAACGGCTATGTTAAAGCTTGTATTCATCAATGTCCTCGTACAAATACGCCTTCGGCTTGATTCTCCAAAAAACAACA
Source organism: Paludibacteraceae bacterium (assembly GCA_045587145.1). Taxonomy (GTDB): domain Bacteria; phylum Bacteroidota; class Bacteroidia; order Bacteroidales; family Paludibacteraceae; genus Colicola. The sequence continues at coordinate 23,098 of JAZNBO010000003.1, read as the reverse complement.
TTTGTCAGAATGTTCTTCGGCAAATGCTGTTTGTTGTTCGCGTATGTATTCTTCGTATGTCATATTTCCCGTTATTGTGCGGCAATAAAATAGCAACCGCCCATCACCATAATCGCTCCTATCCATTGGGTGAAAGTAACGGTCTCGTGAAATATAAACATTCCAGATAACATACCAAAGATAAAACCCAAACTGGTCAGTGGATAAATGAGAGAAAATGGGTACATCTTCAACAACCACAACCAAAATAGATTAGCAGCGATGAGAAAACCAACTCCAATCAACAACCATACATTGAGCAGAATCTGATGACAAATAAAGTCCCACGACCATACAAAAGTATCCATACCTTGCATGCCCAGTTTGAAACACACTTGTCCGCCTACCAACATAGAAGTTTGAAGGAGCATTAGCAATATCATTTTAAATGTAGTCATAATTATAAAGCAAATCTGATAGTTACTTTAACACCATTTCGTCCCCAACCTCTGATCCTGCGCGAATGAATGCCATCAGGAAGCATATAATCGTTGTAAGTCAATCGGCGTACATAGTCCACACGAATAAACTTCAATATATTCTCCAAACCTACGGACATCTCCAAATAAGGTAGTGCACCAATAGGAGAAGATGTATAACCATATTGATACTCTCCGTTTTCGTTATATACAGCATCATTAGGGAACTCATATAGTCCTTCATTGCCTTCTATATAAGGATTATTTTTGTTAGATAATCCACCATAGATACCAGAGAAACTGACTACTCCACGCAGCTGCAAGCGGTTGATACCTGGAATGCGGTTGAGAATCCAACCTTTGAAGTAATAGGTAGCGTATAAAGCGACATACTTATCGAAGAGGAACTCCATTGGTTGCATCAAGTTAAAGGCATTCTTACCCAAGAAGATAGATGTAGATGTCATTGGTATATGCAGTTTGGTAAACGGTGCTCTGTTCCACATAATACCTGCTTGCAGACGTGCATCAAGGTGTCCGAATGATGAGAACCAGAAACGTTTCTCTGCCACACCCTCCGTATAGTTGTAGAAGAAACCTTGTCCTCCGGTGGAACGGTCATCTAAGAAACCGATACGATGTTGAATGCTGAACACAGGGGCATCTTGCTCGATGGTAAACGGTGTCTCTACGCCCGAACGGTTAATTGGGAAATCCGAACCAGGAGCGTATCTAAACTCTACGCCTGCTTCGTAGTTATAGTAGAATGGTAAATTCTGTTTTGCCGCTATTTGTCCATTGTTGTACGTCGTAATACGGTCGTATGACATTGCTCCTGCTGCCTCGTTGCGCTCAAAGTCGAAATGGGCTTTGAGTGTCATACGGTTGGGCCACTCCTTCATATAGTTCGCGCGCGCGTGGAGGACATACTGCATGTTGCGCAGCACAGGAGTAGAGGTAGGTATGGACATCAAAATATGGTCTCTATCCACAATACCAAACTGCTGTCCAGGCTCGTCCACATCGTATTGCGCAGATAGGGCTATATGGTGGCGCAACGGCTCATACTGATAGTACCGTTTCTTATTGAAGGAGTACATCAGTGTGAGGTTGCCTTTGGGACGCATATCATCTACACCAAAAGCAGCATACCCCGACAAGAACCAATGAGGACTTAGGTTAGCCGTTGTAGTTCCTCCCACACGCAGACGTACACCCTCTAACATATTCCACGAAATAGTATTGTAAATCGGACCGAAATCCCATTTAGACTCGCCCCATTTGGTTGATGGTACGGTCGCTAGGTATTCGGTGGTTAGCGCATCTACCGCCATAATAAGTGCGTTGAACTCAGGCTTCGTCTTGAAACCTTCAATCAAATCCATCACAGATGCCTCGTAGAACGACAATGGTTCTGGACGATTGAGCTTCCAAAACTCAAAGTCTTTGCGAATAGAGGTTGAATCGGCTGGTTTGACAGTGTCGGTAGGTATCATTGGCGAATAGACTTTGGGATCAATAGGGGTCTCAAAGTCGAAACCGCGATATATCTTCGTTTGGCGTGCCAACAAAGTGCGTTGGCGATTGGTGAGATAGAATTTACAATAGGTGCTTGTTCTATCTGGTGCCCACAGACCATTCTCTAATTGCTTGTATTGGTGTTCAATGGCCACATCACTCACGAAGTTCAGGTTGATATCTTGTGGGATATTCAGCGTATATTTCTTAATCTTGTAGGTGGAGTCGTTCATAATATACAGGTGACCTGTAAAACCAAAACTCTCCGAATTGACAGGCACAAATCCCAAATCAATACACTCATCACCATCCACCATAATGGTGTCCATAATGTAGTATTGGTAGTAACTAACAGCCAGCGTACTGTTGATAGGCGATACGAATCGGTTGAAGAGCAGAGAGATAGAATTGTGATTCAAGTCCACATCGGTAAATACCGACGTGAGTGTCTTATCCAATGTCTGCGTGGAAATTAGCGACTCTAAACCAAAGAAACGTTTACGCGATATAATCTTCTTCTCGCGTTGTGGACGTTTTTGAAAGTATTCATTGGCTAAGTTCTCGCGGATAGACAAGGTAATAGCTGGATATTCGCCCGTAGTGTCAATATACTGCTGAATGAAATCCACCTTTTTCCAAAATCCCTTTTTGAAGTTAGGGTTGAAATTGTCCAAGGCGAAAGACATTCGGGCATATACATCGGCCGTATAGTAATTCTCCGTTTTGATGGTAGCTGAATCCTTGTGCGCAATGACATTGCGGATCAGTTCCACCGCAGGATTACCCTTTCTGCGGTAGCGTTCTTTTTTCTTTTTTGGTGTGACAATCACATCTTGCAACGCATAAGTGTCTGGTTGTAAGTGGATTTTTACGTTTTCACGTGCTTGTCCTTTACGCAGAATGAGTTTTTCTGTTTTGTAGCCAATCATTTGAAAGTGCAGGACAGTGTACCCCCCTGGATTGCTGATGTGGTATCGTCCTTCTCCATCGGTGGTTGTACCGAAGGTGGTAGGCTTGGCGTTGTCTTGGTTGGAGTCCACAAAGAAAACTTGCACAAATGGCAAGTACTCACCCGTTTCTGCATCTATCACGCTACCAGATACACTTGTGAGTCCCTGCGCGTAAGCACATAGCGTACACACGAAACACACAACGCAGAATGCTACATATCGTAATTTATTTACTTGAAACATGGTTGTTGTCAAAACTTTTTAGCAAAACGTTTTTTAATATCTGCATAGCGTAGTACAACCTCTGTCATCACATCTTCCCATGTGCGTGCAATAGTGTGCGAAGCTGTTTCTCCGACAGTAGCAATCTGTTCAGGATGTCCTATAAGATGTTCTAATATGTTTGCATACATTTGCGTATCGTGAGGGGATAGAAATCCGTTCTTATGGTCTTGAATCACCTCTGCCGCAGTAGAGTTGGCTAGAAGAAGTGATGGTGTATGCATCGCTGCGGCTTCACGAACAACGAGTGGAGCGTTGTCGTAGAGCGAAGGGAAGAGAAACAGGTCAGCTGCTGCGAAATACTGTTTGAGCAATTCGCGGTCTTTGACCACACCTACCAATTGCACACGATCGGTCAAGTGCAATGCATCAATCATATTGCGAATATCATTGACTGCATAACCCGTACCCAACATAAAGAGTTTGAATGGCAGGTGAGAGATGAGTGCCAACGACTGCAACATAAAGTCTATACCTTTCTCCCAGATATGTTGTCCTACAAAGAGCAACATAGTTTCTTTAGGTTGTATTTTCAGTTTGCTGCGCATATAGGCTCTCAATGTTTTTATTTCACCTGCTGGTGTAGCGAAGTCGTTACCATTCTCCACAACCTCCACGTGTCCTTTATAGCCATACTCACGTAGCGTAGGTTCTACGGCTGCCTGCGGAATCCAAACCTCATCTGCTTGCTCATAGAATCGGATAATACGTCTAATCTCGGCATCAATGATCATTTTTGAGGGTACCGCACGTTCAAAGTCTTGTCGGTATTTGGAGTGGAATGTGGCTACCAACGGAATGTGTTGCCTTCTAGCGATATGTTTAGCCAATACTCCCGATGTAAATGGACAATGCGTATGCACCAAATCGAATTGTATGTCTTTGATTTGTCGCTTGAAGTTGATAGATATCTGTGGTAAACCGAAGCGATAGGGTTTACGCATAGGTATAGGTATAGATGCGTAGCGGTATATAGGGTATGGGGCAGCTTCTATCACGTCGCGCGAGTCAGGTGCGTATGGCGTGATAACACATGAGTCATATCCCTTCTTATGTAGCCAATAGGCGTAGTTCTGCGCCGCCACGGCTACTCCGTCCAGGATTGGAGGGAAATTGTCATTGAATATTCCTATCATGATTTTGTTTGGTTGTTTATTACCCCCCCCCCTATGTAAACTGTTGATTAACATAGGGTTGGCTTTGTTTGTTAGTGGGGGATTAACGCAACTTAGCGCCGAATTTCTCCTCGAAGGTCTTGAGCAGTTTCGCCATAATGGCCTCTATCTGCTTATCTTTGAGGGTGTTCTCGGAGTCTTGTAGGATAAAGGAGAGAGCGTAACTCTTCTTGCCTGCTTCGAGGTTCTTGCCTTCATACACATCAAAGAGATTAACCGCTTTGAGCAATTTCTTCTCTGCTGCCAATGCAGCTTTTGCCAAGTCCGCAAACTTAACGGATTTATCCACCAAGAGGGCAAAGTCACGTTTTACCTCTGGGAACTTAGGCAAGTCATTGATGACAGGTTTGTACTGTTTGTTGAGGCGTAACAACATATTCCAATCCAAGTCGGCATAATATACAGGATTGTCAATATCAAACGCTTTGAGCAGTTTTGCGTTCACTACGCCCATATAACCAATCTGTTTGCCATTAGGGGCTTTAATCACCATACCGTCGGAGCAGAGCTCGCTGTCAAAAGCTTCTAATGTGCAGTTATTGATGTTCACTCCGAGTCGGCGGAGCACATTGTTTACGTAGGCATGCAAGGTATAGAAAGAAGTTTTCTCTTCTTTTTGTACCCATGATTGAGCAGTTTTGTTACCCGTGATCCAAAGGGCAAGGTGTGGCTCTTCGCTATAAGCGTAGAGAGGGTCGTATGTCCAATGTGGGTCTTTGGCTTGACGGTCTGCAATTTTCTGTGCACTATAGTGGTAGCAGTTGCCAAACTCATAGAATTTCAGGTCGGCGTTCTTGCGATTGGCATTGCGTTGGATACTCTCCAATCCACCAAAGAGTAAGGTTTGGCGCATCACACCCAAGTCTTGACTCAGAGGGTTCATGATCTTCACGCAGGTAGCCAAACTGAGTTGCTCTAATGGCTCGTAGTACGATACCTTGGTAAGTGAGTTGTTGAGTATCTCGTTGAAACCTTGTGCAGTGAGTTGCTCGGAGATACGAATCTGCAACGCTACTGGATTAGGCTTTGGATTATAGCTGAGAGAAGTATTCAGTTTCTCAGGGAACTCCACGTTGTTGTAACCATAAATACGCAGTATATCCTCCACTACATCGCACTCGCGTTGTACGTCCACGCGGTAGCGAGGCACACCGATCTGCCATACGTGGTTCTCCTTGTTGTATATTTTCATTTCAAGAGCGGTGAGGATAGTCTCAATCAATTCCTCGCTGAGCTCTTTGCCAATGAGGGCGTTCACGCGGTGAATGTCCAACTCTACTGGGAATGGAGGGAAGTATTCCGTTCCTTTAACCTCTAACCTTTCGCCTTTAACCTCATCTACGATGTCCATAGCAATCTCACCGCCAGCGACCTCTTGAATGAGTAATGCGCAACGTTTTAAAACATACAATGTGTTATTTGGGTCGCAACCACGCTCGTAGCGGAAACTTGCATCGGTAGAGAGTTGGTGACGTCGTGCGGTCTTGCGGATACTCACTGGATCGAAGTATGCGCTCTCTAAGAAGACATTGGTTGTTTGCTCGCTAATACCTGAGTCTTGACCACCAAATACACCCGCAATACACATAGGTTCTTCGGCATTGCAAATCATCAGGTCGGCAGCTGACAGTGTACGCTCTACACCATCAAGGGTCACGAATTTCTGTCCTTCGGTTGCATTCTTAACGATGACTTTATTGCCTTTGATCTTGTCCGCGTCAAAAGAGTGGAGTGCTTGACCCATCTCGTGAAGTACGAAGTTCGTTACGTCCACTACGTTGTTGATTGGGCGAATACCTACTGTGTTGAGGGCTTTTTTGAGCCAATCAGGTGACTCTTTGATAGTCACACCTTTGATGGTCACACCCGTGTAACGAGGACATGCCGCAGGATTCTCTACCACCACTTCTATTGGCAGATTATTGCTCTCTACCTTGAAGTCATCTACGCTTGGCTTCACTAAAGATGGGCTGTTGGTTATAGGCGCTTGGTTATTGGCTCTCGCCTGATAATATGCATACAAGTCACGTGCTACACCATAATGGCTTGCGCCGTCAGCGCGGTTAGGCGTGATATCCACTTCGATGAGTGTATCATCTTCCACACCGAAATACTCTTTGGCTGGCATTCCAACTGGTGTATCTGCTGGCAGTACCATAATACCATCATGGTTGGTGCCGACACCAATCTCATCTTCGGCGCAAATCATACCGAGTGACTCTTCGCCGCGAATTTTTCCTTTTTTGATAGTGAATTTTTCATCACCGTCGTAAAGTACGGTACCTACGGTAGCCACGATTACTTTTTGTCCAGCCGCTACGTTTGGTGCTCCGCAGACGATTTGCAGTGGTTCTGCATCAGGAGCTACGCGTGTGGTGGTTATGTGTAGGTGGTCGGAGTTAGGATGGTCAATGCAGGTGATGACTTCGCCTACTACAAGTCCCTCTAATCCGCCTTTGATAGTTTGTACTTTTTCTACTTTACCTACTTCCAAACCAATGGAAGTGAGTATTTGTGCTACCTTTTCTGCGCTATCGTTGAGAGCGAGGTAGCGTTTGAGCCAATTGTAAGATATATTCATAATGTCTTTATTTTATTCTAAAATAATGTATCCTTCTTGGTGAAAAATCCGCACTCCACCAAAATAGCGCGCAAAGGTACGAAAAATATTTGACATACACAAAAAAAAGTGCAGTTTGCGCTGCACTTTTTCTTTTAACCCCAAATCTAATGACCGATTGTGGGTTAAGATATAAGTCCTATTTTTTTATTTCTTTCCTGCTTTCCACAATTGGTAACTGTTCAGTAGGTTTTGCCATAGGATATACGCGGCAGGAGCGATGGCTGCCAATGGGTGAAGGAACATCTGTGCCATCCATATACCCAATGCTGTGTTTTTTTGTCCGAAGGCTTGTCCTGCTGTGATACGGCTCTTCTCCGCCAATGTATAGTTTGCTGCGGCAGGGTTGATGAGTATATCTTGAAAATCTTTACCATGGCTATCCGCAGGAAGGCGGTAGCCAATCCTCCTACCCAAAACGAACTGCAATAGGCACGCCACCAGTGCGCCTACGCACAAGGTAATAATCGTCGCCGCTGAGTACTCCCACGTGAGCAGTGTATGCATGATACGAGCCATCAGAACCACTAAAAGTACAATCCACAAATAAAAAGGCATACTTGCCCAAGTGGCATTCAACTGAAAGGTGCGATATTCCCCCCTACGTTTATACCACCATTCGTAGCACAATCGAATGCCCCAAGCCGACACAAATGGCAAAATCAATAGCGGTGCCACACGGCATAATATCTGCCATGCCGCAGAACAAAAAGCGATATCTGCAGAGGGGTTAATTAATGGGAAAAGAGCAGGGACAATCAACGCTGTCAAGAAATTGCTAAGTAGCGTAAAGGTAGTCAGATTCTGAATGCTACCGCCCAATTTACCTGCAATAATCGGTGCTGCTGTTGCCGTGGGCATGATGATACATAAAATAAATCCCTGCATAATAGCCCATCGTCCATCGCCGATAGCCAATAACCCATCGCCCATCGCCGATAGCCAATAACCAATAGTCAATAACCCTCCTGTCAGAACCAATTGCACTGCCAATACTACCCAGTGCCAACGTCGCAAACGTAGGTCAAGAGGATTGATTTTGCAGAACGTGAAGAACAACATCAGGAATATCAGCGGACTCGTCAACCAGTCTAAATGACGAAACCAACGATACCCAAACGCACCTATCAGCATTGCTATAATAAGCGCATAACGATCAAGAAACCGACGAAACTTCATCCCCCTATCCTTTACACCTTTCCTTTACACTTTACACCTTACACTCTACACCTTCGCAATAGCTTCCAACTCCTCTGATGAGAAATCCAACTTGTTGATAGCCTGTATATTATCGTCTAATTGTTTTACGCTACTTGCACCTACAATTACGCTAGTCACATCTTTCGCTAGTAACCAAGAGATAGCCATTTGAGCCAACGACTGACCGCGCTCCGAAGCGATTGCACCCAAGCGTTGAGCACGCATAACAGCTTCATCTGTTACTTGCTCAGGACGAAGGAATACATTCTTACTTGCGCGACTACCAACAGGAATACCATGCAGATAACGATCGGTCAATAGACCCTGAGCCAATGGAGAAAAACAAATAAATCCTGAACCGTTCGCATTCGCTACTGGAAGGTTCTCCTCTAGCGTTTGAGGAAAAGCAATACTCGCCTTATACTGACTAATAACGCATGGTACATGCGCTGCATGGAGATAGTCGTATGCTTCTTTTTGTTTATCTGCTGGGTAGTTACTAATACCAACATACAAGGCTTTGCCCGCACGAACTATATCCACTAATGCTTGCATGGTTTCCTCAATAGGTGTCTGAGGGTCATAGCGATGCGAATAGAAAATATCAAAATACTCCAAACCTGTACGTTTGAGACTCTGATCGCACGATGCAATCATATACTTGCGCGACCCACCATTGCCGTAAGGACCGTCCCAACCCCAAAAACCTGCTTTTGAAGAGACAATCATTGCATCGCGGTGAGCGGACAAATCTTCGCGCAACACACGGCCAAAAGTCATCTCCGCGGTACCAGGAGCAGGACCGTAGTTGTTTGCGATATCAAAATGTGTCACACCTTTATCCCATGCGTGAAGCAACATATCACGCGCTACATCGAATGGATCCTCACTGCCAAAATTATGCCAAAGACCCAATGATACCAATGGCAACTGCAAGCCACTATTTCCAGAAAAACGATATTCCATAACCGATTAATGAATGAGTGATATCTTATTAGTAATAAGTAATTTTGCCGCAAAGGTAGTGAAAAATTTGCATATATCAAAAAAAAGTAGTAATTTTGCAACCACTTTGAATAACTTTGAACAATTTAGACCCATGAAACGAATCATTTCTTTGGCAATATGCCTATCTCTTGCCTTTTGCCTTTCGCCTTTTGCCTTATCGCCTCTCCACGCGTGCACCTCTTTTATTATTAGTGGTAAAGCAACTCCATCTGGCAAACCGCTTATGTTCAAGCATCGCGATACAGGTGAACTCAACAATCGTATTGCCCATTTTCAAGGTGATAAGTATGCTTTTATTGGACTGATGAACTCTCCTACACTAGACGGCGAGGTATGGTCTGGCATGAATGAGGTAGGCTTCTGTATTATGAATACAGCTTCATATAATCTACGTGAAGATACACTTGATTGCCAAATGGATCGCGAAGGCGAGTTCATGTATCACGCACTTGCTAACTGTGCCAACATCGCTGACTTCGAAGCATGGATTGAAACTTATCCCAAGCCTTGGGGAGTTGAAGCAAACTTTGGTATTATTGATGCGCAAGGTGGAGCTGCATATTACGAAATGAACAACGATCGCTACATCAAGTACGATGTTAATGCCGAAGAGACAGGTTACCGTGTTGTTACCAATTTCAGTTTCGCTGGACGTTATGAGGATTATGAGGGTTGGGAGCGTTATCAAACAGCATGTGCCGAGATGAAGGAGAATTTCTCACGCACTAAAGAAATGACGGCTATTGATGCAATGAATATCTTCTCTCGCCAATATCGCCACGAGGTATTGGATTTGAACTTTAACAAAGACAATGCTCCTGAGTTTACGGTTGATCAAGACTTTATCCCTCGCCGTATTACATCTGCCGTGGTGTGTTTTGAGGGCGTGAAAGCAGGCGATAAGCCATTGCATACCATCATGTGGACAGCTTTGGGCTATCCTGCATGTGCCGTGGCGGTACCTTTGCTTATGCACCGTGATCATTTGCCAGCCTATATGAAAGCGCGCAACGAAAACGCCAAAGAGGGTAAAGGACTCAATGCGGAGATTTGTGATAAGTCATTGCAAATCAAGAATGAATGGGCATTCCCATTGCATATTAGTAATGGTAAAAAGTATGTCAGCACGCAGAATATATTACGTGGTGCGGAAGGCAAACCAGCGTTGTTAGATTGTACACGAGAGGTTGAGGAGAAGATTTTAAAAGATTTTATGCCATTGTACGAGCAATGGACTGAGGGTACCCTCTCTGACCAAGTCTTCTTCAAGTGGTATGACCAAGCCGCCAAACAATGGATAAAAAAATACGATGCTACTTTCGCACCGTATTTGTAGTTTTACTGTAAAGTTAGTGTAAAGTTTAAAGGTTAGGGTTAGACTAGGGTTAGCGGCGTTGCCGCATTTTCTGCGCCTTTACACCTTACACCCTACACCTTTACACTATTTCCTCACAGGATCACAAGTGAGGTCTATACCAAGTTTTCGGAAGATCTTGCGATCTACTTCGGAGAGCATTACCGTGGAATGGACTTGACAACCAGCCAGTTGTGGCAATGCGTCCAATGTTTTGCGACAGTTCTCGTCATGCAGACTGAGAACGGATAGTGCAACGAGCACTTCGTCCGTATGCAGGCGTGGATTACGACCACGTAGATAATTGATCTTGGTATGTTGGATAGGTTCAATCATCTCTTGTGGGATAAGTTTCACGTCGTGGTCTATACCTGCCAAATACTTAGTTGCGTTAAGCAAAAGTGCTGCACTAGAACCCAATAAGGCACTCGCCTCGGCAGTAATGATTGTACCATCATGTAGTTCTATTGCCCCCACAGCCATACTATTGTCGCGTTCTTTACGCTCCTTAGCAGCTACTGTGCATCGGCGATCTTCTGTAGAGATACCCACTTGCTTGAACAAGCGACCTATACGGTTGACAACCGCCTCGCTGATATCGCCATTGGCGAAGTCATTGAGGGCATGGTAATAACGGCGGATAATCTCCTGTTTGCTAGCCGCACAACATGCCTCATCATCGTCTATACTATTACCCACCATATTGACTCCCATGTCGGTAGGTGACTTGTATGGGTTATGACCGTAAATCCCTGTAAATAAAGCATCTAGTACAGGGAAAATCTCCACATCGCGGTTGTAATTAACCGCAATCTTACCGTATGCTTCCAAGTGGAATGGATCAATCATATTGACATCGTTGAGGTCGGCAGTCGCAGCCTCGTATGCCATATTGACGGGGTGTTTGAGTGGCAGATTCCAGACGGGGAATGTCTCAAACTTTGCATAACCTGCTTGGTTGCCACGTTGATGCTCGTTGTAGAGTTGCGAGAGGCATACTGCCATCTTACCACTACCTGGACCAGGAGCAGTGACAACTACTAACGGACGAGTGGTCTCAATATAATCGTTCTTACCAAAACCATCTGCTGAGTCAATGAGCGCTACGTTGTGAGGGTAACCCTCAATGGTGTAGTGGAAGTAAGTTTTGATACCCAACCGTTCGAGTCGTTGGCTATACATCTGTGCCGAAGTTTGACCGCTATAATGTGTGATAACCACGGAATTAACGAGAAAACCGCGGTTTATGAATTCGTCACGAAGGCGCAATACATCCACGTCGTAGGTGATGCCCAAGTCTTGGCGAACCTTGTTTTTCTCAATGTCGGCAGCCGAGATGACGATGACAATTTCTAAGGTGTCGCGCAATTGTGTGAGCATGGTGAGTTTACTATCAGGTTGGAAACCTGGTAGTACACGACTGGCGTGGAAGTCATCAAAGAGTTTGCCACCCAATTCGAGGTAGAGTTTGTTACCGAACTGCGCAATGCGCTCTTTGATATGCTCCGACTGTATGCGGATATATTTCTCGTTGTTAAAAGGAGTCATGATTTTTCTCCAAAAATTATAGTATATTATAGAAAATTAACCAAAATTTATAAGCAACCTAAATATATAAAAATATTGGATAATTTTGGGATAATTTTTTACAATTTTTGTTTTTTATTAATCTTCTGGGTTGCAGCCATCGAAGCAATAGGTGCAGACTTTGCACTTAGGCAAACCGATGGCGGCGATGAGGTCTTCTATGCGGGTATATTTGAGGGATTTGAGCGCAAAACGGTCACGCAATGCACGCATGAGTCGTTGATACTCATGGGAATCGGTAGTAGCATACGCTTTTATTCGCTCTGGATCATTGGCCGCATCAACACCCTCAAACTCGGCGATAAAACGACGAGTGATGAGTTCAAGATCAGACTTCGATGTTGTGAAATTGGTGAATGGGCAACCGTAGAAGATAGGTGGGCATGCTATTCGCATGTGTACCTCTTTAGCTCCTGCTTCTAGCAAGCAACGTGTGTTATCACGAAGTTGTGTTCCACGTACAATAGAGTCGTCACAGAAGAGTACACTCTTGCCTCTAAGGATAGCGTAGTTGTGGATGAGTTTCATCTTAGCTACCAGTTCGCGTTGAGATTGCTGTGAAGGAGTAAACGAGCGTGGCCATGTAGGGGTATATTTAGTAATAGCACGTTGGTAAGGTACACCCGAAGTGTGGGAATAACCAATAGCCATACCAATACCAGAATCAGGAATACCGCAAACACAATCTGCTTGTACATCATCGTTCTTACCCATCGCATGACCGCAAGCATAGCGCACTTCCTCTACATTGCGACCTTCGTAGTCGGAAGTAGGGAAACCGTAATAAACCCAAAGGAAAGAGCAAATTTGCATCTTATCATTTGGCTTGCGCAGTTGCTCTACACGGTCTGCATAAACGCGTACAATCTCACCAGGTCCCATGAAATATTCAGTATGGAAACCAAGGTTGAAGAAAGATGACGATTCACTAGCAATGGCGTAGGCATTATCGCGTTTACCAAGTATGATTGGTGTACGTCCCCATGAGTCTCGGGCTGCAATGATGCCATCTTCGGTGAGGATAAGGATAGAGCAAGAACCTTTTATGTGTTTATAGACATTTTCAATTCCATCCACAAAATCTTTGCCCTGTACTATGAGCAAACCTACTAATTCTGTGGGATTTACACGTCCACTACTGAATTCGGATAGGTGTACTTTTTGCTCTAACAAGTGGGTTACCAAATCATCTTGGTTGTTAATCTTGCCAATAGTGCTGATAGCAAAACGTCCGAGGTGGGAATTGATGAGTAGTGGCTGTGCATCGGTATCGGAAATGATTCCGATACCTGCGTTGCCAGCAAACTCGTCTAACTCGTGCTCAAACTTTGTGCGGAAGTGTGAGTTTTGGATATTGTGAATGCTTCTCTTGAAGCCATTCTCCTTGTCGAATGTCGCCATACCTGCACGGCGTGTACCGAGGTGGCTATGGTAATCTGTTCCGTAGAATAGATCGTTTACGCAAGAAGTGGTTGATATTGTACCAAAAAATCCAGCCATGTTCTTATATTTAACAGCAACATAAACAACTTGTTTCAACAATATTCCGCTTGACACAACGCCGTCAAGCGGCAAGTTTATTATCTTTGAGCGCGTGCTGTGTTGTTGCACGCGCAATAGTTGTTGATTTAATGTTGTTGTGGTTGTTGTTTAAAAATAACCTACTTATTTTGCTAAATATGCGTTTACGTTGTTTTCGATGCGAGCAGCGATGTCCTCTGTTTCTGCTTCAAGAACAAGTTTTTCGCCTGTAATACCCTCATAGAGTTCAATATAACGAGCGGTGATACCAGCTACTACCTCATCGGTCATCTCTGGAACCACTTGGCCCTCTTTGCCTTGGAAACCGTTGTCCATCAACCACTCACGAACGAACTCCTTAGAGAGTTGCTTTTGTGGCAAACCTGCCTCAAAACGCTCTTCGTAGCCTTCTGCGTAGAAGTAGCGGCTAGAGTCTGGGGTGTGAACTTCGTCCATTAGGAGGATTTGGTCGCCTTTCTTACCAAACTCGTACTTGGTATCCACGAGGATCAAGCCTTGTTTAGCAGCGATCTCTTGACCACGGTTGAAGAGTGCGAGGGTGTATTTCTCCAATTGCTCGTACTCTGCCTCTGGAATAAGTCCTTGAGCGATAATCTCCTCGCGAGAGATATCCTCGTCGTGTGCACCGATCTCCGCCTTGGTAGTAGGAGTGATGATTGGGGTAGGGAACTTCTCGTTCTCGCGCATGCCCTCTGGGAGTTGTACGCCGCAGATTTCGCGAACGCCACTCTTATATGCACGCCATGCAGAACCGCAGAGGTAACCACGAACGATCATCTCCACTGGGTAACCCTCGCAACGAACACCTACGGTCACCATAGGGTCTGGAGTAGCTTGTTTCCAGTTAGGAACGATGTCAGCTGTTGCATCGAGGAACTTAGCTGCGATTTGGTTGAGGATTTGGCCTTTGAATGGAATACCCTTTGGGAGGATTACATCAAAAGCAGAAATACGGTCGGTAGCTACCATAGCGAGGCAGTCCTCACCGATGAAATATACATCACGAACTTTACCGTGGTACACATTGGTTTGACCAGGAAAGTTAAAATTGGTTGCTGTTAAAGCGTTCATAAAATAATAACAAAAATTATTTAAAATTAATCCAAAAATTGTCGAAATTATTCGCTCCCAAAATTGTAGTATATTATAGAAAATTAACCAAAATTATTTCATCTGAAAAGTTTGAATAATATACTATAATTTTGAGTAATTTTTGGAGCGTAAGTTTACTTGTATTCATCCCACGATTGGATAGCAAGATCGTTGACATCCACTGTGCAGAAGGCGTTAATGAACGCTGCTGCTAGGCGTGCATTGGTAAGCAATGGCACGTTGAGGTCGATGGCTGCACGACGAACATGGTAGCAAACATCGTTTTGTGGGTCAGTCACGATATCCTTTGGTACACTCACTACGAACTCAATCACGCCTTCGCGCATGAGGTCGATAGCTTGTGGTGTGCCCTCCTCAGATGGTTGGTAAACCGTTGTATTAGGGATACCTGCCTCTGTGAGGAACTTGCTAGTTCCCAAAGTAGCGTAGATATTGTAGCCCTTAGCGATCAACTGACGCGCAGAATCCAACATCTGTGCTTTTTGTTTTGGCGAACCGATAGAGAAGAGTACATTCTTCTTAGGTACGCGCATACCTACAGAAAGCATAGAGGTCAAGAGCGCAGAGTTAGCATCCTCACCGAGGCAACCTACCTCACCAGTAGAGGTCATGTCCACACCAATTACTGGGTCAGCCTTTTGCAGACGGTTGAATGAGAATTGGGATGCCTTCACACCTACGTAGTCGAAGTCGAAGAAGTTCTTGCTTGGTTTCTCTACAGGGAGACCCAACATGATACGAGTTGCAATATCAATGAAATTGATCTTCAATACTTTGCTGACGAATGGGAACGAACGTGAAGCACGCAAGTTACACTCGATTACTTTGATCTCGTTCTCGCGAGCAAGGTATTGGATATTGAATGGACCAGAGATATTGAGCTCGCGTGCGATCTGACCAGAGATCTTCTTGATACGACGAACGGTCTCTACATAGAGTTTTTGTGCAGGGAACTGGATAGTAGCGTCACCAGAGTGTACACCGGCAAACTCTACGTGCTCAGAGATAGCGTATGCGATGATCTCGCCATCCTTAGCCACAGCGTCCATCTCAATCTCCTTGGTGTTGAGCATGAACTTAGAGATTACCACAGGGTGCTTCTTGCTCACCGTTGCTGCCATCTTAAGGAAGCGCTCGAGCTCCTCTTGGTTGAAGCAGACGTTCATGGCTGCACCAGATAGTACGTAAGAAGGACGTACGAGTACTGGGAAACCTACCTTATCGATGAAGGTCTTCACGTCCTCCATAGAGGTGAGGGCGCTCCATTCTGGTTGGTCTACGCCAATGCGGTCGAGCATAGCAGAGAACTTATCACGGTCCTCCGCATTGTCAATGCTGCGAGCGGTAGTACCAAGGATAGGCATGTGCTGTGCATCAAGCTTAAGTGCCAGGTTGTTAGGGATTTGTCCGCCGGTAGAAACGATCACACCGTGTGGGTTCTCCAACTCAAGGATATCCATCACGCGCTCGAAGGTGAGTTCGTCGAAGTAAAGACGATCACACATGTCGTAGTCGGTGGACACGGTCTCTGGGTTGTAGTTGATCATCACAGAGCGGTAGCCGTTCTCGCGGATAGTCTTCAGCGCTTGTACACCGCACCAGTCAAACTCTACGGATGAACCAATACGGTATGCACCTGAACCGAGCACAACGACAGACTTGCGGTCGTTGAGGTACTTCACATCGTTAGCTATACCAGAGTAGGTGAGGTAGAGGTAGTTAGTTTGTGCAGGGAACTCAGCCGCAAGAGTGTCAATTTGTTTCACCACAGGCTTAATGCCCAATGAGAGACGATGCTTGCGTGCGATGAGGGCAGCGTACTCCATATCCATTTGCTCTCCGAGTCCAACAGCCTTAGCTATTTGGAAATCAGAGAAACCTTGAATCTTCGCTTTGCGCATAAGCTCCTCGTCAATAGCTTGGAGACTGCCTGCTGCTTTGAGTTCGTTATCGGTCTTAACGATGTTCTGGAGTTTCTCGAGGAACCAACGATCGATTTTCGTGAGCTCATGCAAGCGGTCGATGGTATAACCCTCATGAAGCGCTTGTGAGAGGAAGAAGATACGCTTATCGGTTGGAGCAGCGAGTGCATGATCGAGATCATCTACATGGAGTGTCTTGTTCTCTGTAAAACCGTGCATACCTTGACCAATCATACGAAGACCCTTTTGGATAGTGTCTTCGAAGGTACGACCGATAGCCATTACCTCACCCACAGACTTCATGCTAGAGCCGATCTCGCGATCTACGCCGCGGAACTTACCGAGGTCCCAACGTGGGAGTTTAGCTACGATATAGTCGAGTGTTGGCTCAAAGAATGCAGGAGTATCTTTGGTTACAGAGTTTTTCAATTCGAACAATCCATAGCCTAATGCAATCTTAGCTGCTACGAAAGCGAGTGGATAACCAGTAGCTTTAGAAGCCAAAGCAGAAGAACGTGATAGACGAGCGTTCACCTCAATCACGCGGTAATCCTCTGAATAAGGATCGAGTGCGTATTGTACGTTACATTCACCCACGATACCTACGTGGCGAACGATCTTGATTGCCAAAGCGCGGAGTTTCGCAGCCTCAGACTTGGTCAATGTTTGGGTAGGAGCAATCACGATTGACTCACCGGTGTGGATACCGAGTGGGTCAAGGTTCTCCATATTGCAGACTGTGATACAGTTGTCATATTTATCGCGAACTACTTCATACTCAATCTCTTTCCAACCTTTGAGTGATTTCTCAACCAATACTTGTGGAGAGAATGAGAAGGCTTTCTCTGCGATTACATTGAGCTCTTCCTCGTTGTCGCAGAAACCAGAACCGAGTCCGCCCAATGCGTATGCAGCACGAAGGATAACTGGGTAGCCAAGTTCCTTAGCAGCTGCACGAGCAGCCTCGATGGTCTCGCAAGCCTCGCTTTGGATTGTCTTGACATTGATCTCGTCGAGTTTCTCTACGAACAACTCACGGTCCTCGGTGTCCATAATCGCTTGTACAGGAGTACCGAGCACTTGTACATTATATTTCTCCAATACGCCGCTCTTATAGAGCTCCACACCGCAGTTGAGCGCGGTTTGTCCACCAAAGGCGAGCAATACGCCATCTGGACGCTCCTTAGCAATCACTTTCTCCACGAAGAATGGGTTAACAGGCAAGAAGTAGATCTTGTCTGCCACACCTTCGCTAGTTTGTACGGTAGCGATGTTTGGGTTGATCAGAACGGTATAGATACCTTCTTCACGAAGGGCCTTGAGGGCTTGTGAACCAGAGTAATCAAACTCACCTGCCTCACCGATCTTCAATGCTCCTGAACCGAGCACGAGTACTTTCTTAATATCTTTTTTCTCCATGGCCGTTATTTGTTAAGAAGTTGGAAGAAGTTATCGAATACAAATTCAGAATCTTTTGGTCCGCAGTTCATCTCAGGAATAAACTGTACTGCCATCCATGGTTTCTCAGCGTGACGAATACCCTCATTAGTGCGGTCGTTCATGTTAACGAACCACTCTTTCCAATCTGCTGGTAGGGTAGTGCCATCCACTACATAACCGTGGTTTTGGGCTGTGATATAGCAACGCTCGCCGCCAACGATTTGTACTGGTTGGGTAGCTCCGCGGTGACCATATTTGTGTTTGAGTACCTCCGCGCCTGCTGCGAGGGCCAAGAGTTGGTTGCCCAATCCCAAGCCCAACAATGGTTTGTCTTCGCCCTTAGCGAGGAAGGTCTTGATGTTCTCGATAGTCACAGCGCAATCTTCTGGATCACCAGGACCATTGCTGAGCAATAGTGCATCAAACTCCAAGGTATTGAAGTCGTAATCCCATGGCACGCGAGTTACCTCTACGCCACGAGAGAGTAGGTAGCGGATGATGCCTTCCTTCACGCCGCAGTCCACGAGCACAACCTTCTTGCCTGCACCAGCATTATAGGTCACTACATCTTTACAACTCACTTGTTGCACGAGGTTCTCGTCGTTAGTGGTTGGAGTAGTGTCATCGCCTTCGAAGATGAGAGAGGCTTGCATAGTACCATTCTCACGAAGATGCTTGGTGAGCTCACGGGTATCTACGCCTGTGATAGCTGGAATCTGCTCGCGAATCAGCCATGCAGCCAAATCCTCATTGGCATTCCAGTGTGAGTACTCTGGGCTATACTCGGTCATGATTACTGCAGCTGGGTGGATACGGTGGCTGTCCATAAACTCGGACAAACCATTCTCCAAACTGCTGCATGCAGGCACGCCGTAGTTACCAATCAATGGATAGGTCATCACTACGAGTTGACCTTCGAAGTTGGCATCGGTCAATACCTCTGGATAACCAATCATGGTGGTGTTGAATACGAGCTCTCCGACTACATTCTTCTCGTAGCCAAATGATGTACCTGTGAAGCAGGTGCCATCGGAGAGTTTCAATGTTACTTTTGACATATATTCTTGCCTTTAAACTTTACACTTTAAACTTTCAACTTATCGAAGGATAGTCTCGCTACGATCTGGACCTACTGACACTACGTCGATGCTGACGCCAGTCTCCTGCTCAATATATGCGATATACTCCTTGAGTTCTTTAGGCAGCTCCTCGTAGGTGCGGCATACCGATACATCGCATTTCCAACCTGGGAACTCCTTGTAGATAGGTTTGATGTTGTCTGCGTCAGCCTCAAATGGGAAGTAGTCGATAGCCTCGCCGTTGAGCTCGTAACCCACGCACACTTTGATGGTCTCAAAGTCGTTCAGCACGTCGCTCTTCATCATGATGAGCGATGTAGCGCCGTTCATCATCACAGTGTATTTGAGAGCCACTAGGTCAAGCCAACCGCAACGGCGTGGACGACCAGTAGTAGCGCCAAACTCGTGTCCGATACGACGGAGCTCTTCGCCTACCTCGTCAAACAACTCGGTTGGGAATGGACCTTCGCCTACGCGTGTGCAGTATGCCTTGAAGATACCATATACCTCGCCGATATGTTGAGGAGCTACACCCAGACCAGTACATGCACCAGCGCAAAGGGTGTTGCTAGATGTTACGAATGGATAGGTACCAAAGTCGATGTCGAGCAATGAGCCTTGAGCACCCTCGGCCAAAATTGCTTTGTTGTCGCGGAGCATTTTATTGACTACGACCTCGTTATCGAGAATAGGGAATTGCTTCATTTCTTCAATTGCACCTAGCCATGCGCTATCGTCTGGCAACTCAATGCCGCCGAGTAGTTCTTGGTGAGCAGCGCGGAGCGCGTTGTAGCGATCGAGAAAGTCGGGGCGGAGGATATCACCTACGCGAAGACCATTACGAGCAATCTTATCGGTGTAGGTAGGACCGATACCTTTACCAGTAGTACCTACTTTCTTGTCACCTTTTTTCTTCTCCGAAGCTGCATCCAACATACGGTGAGTAGGAAGGATGAGGTTAGCACGCTTAGCGATTTGCAAGCGAGACTTTACATCTACGCCCATAGCTTCGATAGCGTGAATCTCCTCCATGAGGATGATTGGGTCAATCACTACGCCGTTACCAATAATATTGGTTGTACCATCGCGGAAGATACCAGATGGAACGGTGTGTAACACGAAACTCTTGTCACCGAAGTACAAGCTGTGACCTGCGTTAGGTCCACCTTGAAATCGAGCAACGGCTTCATAACGTGGGGTCAATACATCGACGATCTTACCTTTGCCTTCATCACCCCATTGCATGCCTAATACGACATCTACTTTTTTCATATAATCTGTGCCTTTAAACTTTACACTTTAAACTCTAAACTAAATTCCCACTTGCTCGAAGATATAATCCACATTCTTCATGTAGTAATCCAAGCTGAAGCATGAGTCGATTTCCTCTGCTGTGAGGTGTGCTGTCACACCTTCGGTAAGCTTGAGATTTTCTTGCATCTCGCCACCTTCCATCAATGTCTTCATTGCCACAGGTTGCACGAGGTCGTATGCTTGCTCGCGCACAAATCCCTTCTCGATGAGCGCGTTCATCACACGTTGTGCGAAGATTGCGCCGTGGGTCAAACCGATATTGTGGAGCATGTTCTCTGGATAAACCACAAGGTTATCCAAGATACCCTCAAAACGAGAGAGCATGTAGTCGAGGAGCATGGTTGCATCTGGCAATACGATACGCTCGGTAGAAGAGTGAGAGATATCGCGCTCATGCCAGAGAGCGATGTTCTCGCTTGCGGTGCACATATATCCACGCATTACGCGCGCGCATCCGCATATATTCTCAGAGGAGATAGGGTTGCGTTTGTGTGGCATTGCAGATGAGCCTTTTTGACCTTTCTTGAATGCCTCTTCCACTTCGCGAACCTCTTGGCGTTGCATGTTACGTACCTCCAATGCCATTTGCTCTAAGGTACCAGCGATAACCGCCAAAGTAGCCAAGTAGAACGCGTGGCGGTCGCGACCCAACACTTGTGTGGCGATAGCCGCAGACTCAATACCGAGGTGCTCGCATACGTATGTTTGGATTGCTGGTGGGATATTTGCGTAGTTACCTACCGCGCCAGACAGTTTACCTGCCTCTACGCCCTTAGCAGCCATCTCAAAGCGCTCGATATTGCGGCGCATCTCCTCGTACCAGAGTGCCCATTTCAAGCCGAAACTGCTCACATCGGCGTGCATACCGTGGGTACGACCAATCACAGGGGTGTACTTAAACTCATTCGCACGGCGTTTGAGTACCTCAAGGAAGGAATTGAGATCTTTGCGAAGAATCTCGTTGGCTTGTTTCAAGAGATAACCATTAGCGGTATCTACCACATCGGTAGATGTCAAACCATAGTGTACCCACTTACGCTCTTCGCCGAGGCTCTCGCTCACGGCGCGGGTGAAAGCCACTACATCGTGACGGGTGATCTCTTCGATTTCGCGAATGCGGTTTACATCAAAGGTAGCTTTCTCACGTAGGAGTTGTACATCTTCTGCAGGCACTACGCCAAGGGTGCTCCATGCTTCTGCAGCAAGGATTTCTACTTCGAGATAAGCACGAAACTTATTCTCTTCTGTCCAAATGTTGCGCATGACTGCGCGGCTGTAACGTTCGATCATATTGTATGTAAGTCTTTATTTTCTACTTTGATTTTATTGAAGGCCTCAATCGCTTTCGCTACGGCTTTTTCGGTATTCTCGTCAGTTGCGAGGATAACGCCATAACGACGGTGTCCATGTACCTCTGGTTTGCCAAAGAAGCGCACTTGCACGCCTGGCATAGCCAATGCTTCTTCCACACCGCTGAATACTACTTCGGTAGCATCGCCTTCTACTACGATGGCTTTGGATGCACTCGCGCCGAAGAAACGCACCTCAGGGATTGGCAATCCGAGTACGGCACGCGCATGCAACGCAAACTCGGACAAGTCTTGCGAGATCATGGTCACCATACCTGTATCGTGTGGACGAGGACTCACCTCGGAGAAAATCACATGGTCACCCTCAACGAACATTTCCACGCCGAAGATACCGTATCCGCCCAAGGCGTCGGTTACTTTCTTCGCAATATCCTCTGCTTGCGCAATAGCCGTCTCGCTCATGGCTTGTGGTTGCCATGACTCGCGGTAGTCGCCATCCACTTGGTGGTGACCGATTGGCTTGAGGAAGGTAGTCCCACCTGCGTGGCGCACGGTGAGAAGAGTGATTTCGTAATCAAAATGCACAAAACCCTCTACAATCACGCGACCTGCACCTGCACGACCACCCATTTGCGATTCGGTCCATGCTGGCTCTACGTCTGCTTGGCTTTTCACAGTCGATTGACCATGACCAGAGGACGACATGATTGGCTTCACCACGCATGGGATACCGATCTCTTTGATAGCTTGCAAGTACTCCTCATGGGTGTCTGCAAACTTATATCTGGCAGTAGGTAAGCCCAACTCTTCGGCTGCCATACGGCGGATAGCCTCACGGTTCATAGTTAAAAAAGCCGCGTTAGCCGTAGGGATAACGCGGTAACCTTCTTTTTCTAATTCGACGAGAGTAGGGGTAGCAATAGCTTCTACTTCAGGGATAATCATAGTTGGTTGCTCAGTTTCAATCACTTGGCGGAGCTTAGCACCGTCCAACATATTGAATACATGTGAGCGATGTGCCACTTGCATAGCCGGAGCATTGGCGTACTTATCGCACGCAATTACTTCCACGCCATAGCGTTGGAGTTCCAGGGCAACTTCTTTGCCCAATTCGCCACTTCCCAGCAAGAGAGCTTTGGTGGCTACAGAGGTAAGGGGAGTTCCGAAATTCATGAAAATATAGTGTTATATTGTTATCTTTATTTCGGGGTGCAAAGGTAATCATT
>JAZNBO010000002.1:0-3112 GCA_045587145.1 Paludibacteraceae bacterium | reverse complement strand
CCATTAAATAAAAGAGGAATTGTTAGTACACAAAGGTATAGTAGTCCTGGATACCCTTGTCTATACCTCGGTAATAGTGTTTACTCATGTTGGGAAGAGATGAGGAGACCAGTCTTCAATAATTTAATGTTTTCAGCATATAAAGTAAAATACCCCTTCAAGGTATTCGATATGAGAGTCCCTAATTATTCGGACTATTCCCCAGAAAAGTTGATTCAAACTATTAATCGAGTTCCTTTGATGTTAGCTTGTAGTTTCGTAGTTAAAAACTCTTCTGACGTTTTTAAGCCAGAATACATAATACCACAAATGCTTGTAGAAACGATTATTTGCAATAATCGAAGAATCACACAAAGTGAAAAAAGTGAAATTGATCCAGATGTAATTTGGGGCGTAACGTATACCTCGACACATATAAGTAAGGATTTTCCATATGGTAAAAAGTTCTTGGAGAATATAGTGCTCCCTGTTGTTCAAAGCAGTAACCCATCTAATTATTGTTATTTCTTGGCATCATTATTTGATATCTCGCATCCTTTGTGCTATGAGTATGAATCATTAAAGGAGAATACTACACGTATGTTCTGGGAGACTTTAGATCAAGAGAAAACTGAAGAAGAGATATTGCAAGAGCAATATGAACAATCAAAAATGGGATATCTTGAAGAAAAATTAAAAACTGCTAAATTTGAGACATTGCCACATATTGAGATTGGATGTCCAACTGAAGGTATCACATTAGATTATACGGGGACACCAGTTTTGGTAGAAGTAAGGTCTAGCGGACCATTTACAATTGAATAAATTGTATGATAAAGACCAATAATCAGTAGTATTATATCGTGACTACTGATTATTAGTAATAATGTTACTTTAACGAAATCTTATTGGCCGTTTCACGCTTCTTGGAGTTCACAAGGTCGGCATAAATCTGGGTGGTAGTAACATTCTTATGCGTTAGCATCTTCGATACGGTGTAAATATCTGTGCATAAAGAGATTTGGATGACCGCATAGCTGTGCCTGAAGCAGTGGAAGGTTATTTTCTTCTTAATCCCAGCCTCGGCAATCCACTGTTTGAGTGGGTGGTGAGTCATTGCGCAGGTGAGTCCTTTGAACACCAACCCTTTTCCCCATTCGCCGCATAGTTCTAAAGCCTCGTGGCTAATGGGTAGTGTCGCCTCGGTCTCGGTTTTCTCGGTGCAGATGCGGATGTAGTAGCCCTGATCGGGTCCCATTTCAAAGTCGCTCCATTGCAATTTGAGAATGTCGCTGAAGCGAAGTCCCGTCATACAGGCAAACAGCGATGCTTGTTTCAGCACAGGAATACGGCAAGGTGTGGCGGCGAGTTGCTTTACCTCGTCAAGTGTCAGATACTCCTTTTTAACCTCTTTCCACTCGATTTTCTCAAGAAAGTCATTGAGGTTTTCGCGCAACATCTTCTCCTTGTAGGCAATCTTCAGCAGGGCGCGGAAAGTGGAGTAATATCCCGCAGCGGAATTTCGACTAATATATGAGTTGGGGTGATGTATCTGCCTGCATTTCAATAGATAATCTCGGAACTTCTCGCATAGCTCAATGGTAATATCTCCAAAAGTACATTTGCCACCGCAGAACTTCTCGAAATGGTTGCAAACGCAATCCCATTTTTAGTATCGCTCGCGTGCCTTTGCTCGGAAGTAGGCAAGGAAATCGACCTTCTGTTTATTCTTGTCGAGGAAGCCGAACTCCTCGTTGATAAGCGACTGCACACGGATACAGCGTATTGCCTCCGCCTTATTGAGCATCTCTTGGTTGAATATTCGTTGCTGCTCGTTACGTGGCTTGGCATAGAGATAGATGCCGAGGAACTCTCGTCGGCTCATCTTCATCGTGTAGGGGTTGCGGATTGCAGGGTAGTAATCCAAATAGAGTGAAATACGGTCATTGCGTAACGCCTTTTGGCGCAGGGTTACATTTGTACAAGTTAGTGTCATAGCTATTTATACTTTAATTGTTATACTTTTTGTTGCAAATTAAATTGGTGTTCCGATGGTGGTATCAATCACCATCAAGTAACTTTACTCAATTTTCGGTGGCTCAAAGAATTTATCGAGTTCCGAGCGCAGAATCTTGGTGTACTTGCCAACCTTGATGCGAGTGATGTTGTGATACTTCACATAGTGGTAGAGCTGGTCGCAAGTGAGGTTGTATTTCTCCATCGCTTCGGGTATGTTGTAGTATTGTGGCTCTTCGGGTATGGCAAGGCTTTTGGCTATATCGAAATGTTTCTTTGAATAACGCACTGTAATGCCCTCTTTTTTCTTTGGAATCACATTTTTGGAAACAAAACTGTAGATGGCACTAAGTGTCATTCCAAATTTCTCTTGGATCTCAGCCACGCTATACCAGTCTGTAATATCGGGATTGGGAGCCTTCTTTGCAAAATAGGCATCAATGTGCTTTTTACTCCAGTAGGTCTTTCCTCTACTGAATGTTTTGGGAATATTATTCTCTTTCGCAACCTTGAATATCCACGATTCCTTTACACCGTACTTCTCTTTAATCTCTGCGGTGGTGTAGAATTCAGTGATGGGTACTGAATCTTTTGGGTGTAATGTTTTGTATGGTTTATTCTCAAGCATAGCATCTATATCCGTTCGTTTGATAAATGATAATCTACTACTGATTTTTGATGCTTTGAGGTTCCCCGCTTTAACCATATTATATAAAGCCTGACGAGATAGCCCTAATAGTTTTCCTGCTTGGGCAAATGATAGATACTCTTTGTCCTTAACATTTTCTATTGGCTTCTCTAATTTGATTGATAGAGTTTCTGCTTCAGCCTGCTTTACTCTTTTATCTCTCACTGCTTGTTTGTAGGCAAGATTAGCACAACGGTGGGAACAATACTTTGTGGATACTTTTTGAGCTTCGAATTCCACACCGCACCATTGACAAATCTTTGTAATTCTAATACTGCTTGTTGCCATTTTTACATCGTTTTTAATGTTCATTTCTCCTGTATTTTGTCAACTATCGTCAACTATTGTAAACCATTGTCAACATTCTCCATCACCTTGCCAACCACAAAGTGGTGGTTTTAGTATCGCGGTACAAATGAGGTACAAAAA
>JAZNBO010000001.1:0-10516 GCA_045587145.1 Paludibacteraceae bacterium | reverse complement strand
CACTATATGCTTCTTCTGGAGCGCGCAATGTGTTGTTTTGCGCGCAATAAGTTGTTGATATATGTTGTTATGGTTGTTGATTTACATATTTCTTTTCGGTTTTTGTCGTGGTGTCAACTCGTATATAGTTCCCTTTTTTTTTTAGGGGGGCATCCAGCATCCGGCGGCTGGTGTCCAGCAGCCGTCAGCCGATTATTTGACAATGGTACGGGTGTAGTGCTTGGAGTTGTCGCGGAGGGTGACTTCGGCAATGTGTACACCTTGACCTACAGGCAATGATACTTGATTATAGAGCATGTCAAGCGTTTGGCGGGCAATGATATGACCTGCGATGTCATATATGGTCACTGATTGGATAATATCGTTGGAGCGGACTGTGATCTCGCCTGCTTGCTCGGAGTATGCCCATACCTGTAGTGGTGCCACATTGGGGTTGGTGGTATTGGTGACTACACCGCTATTCGTGGTTTGATCGGGGCCTGTGATGAAGTAGCGTGTCGCGTGGTTGAGAGGCATATCTACTTCGAGTATTAAGCTATCCGTAATCAGCGTTTTAGTGCCTGTAAGGGCATCGCAGAAGTAGCACTCTTTCTCCCAGTTCTCGGTAAGGTGGAAGGTGAGGGTGAACTTATCGGTGCGGTAGTAGTCTTGGATGAGCAGCGCCATAGGTATGGTGTCAATATTCTCGCGGATATCTACCATCAGCGGTATATTGTCGGACACGGTGTACATATTCACAGGTGAGGTGGCCGTAGCACTATTGACCTCTGCCTCTACGCCCGATGAGATGAAGAGGGCATCTTCGCCTAAGGCGTATGTATCTGCCATGCCGGATTTAGCACCTACAAGGCAACGTGCTTTGGTGCCATAGACATCGGCATAGATGGTCATTAGTTGCAAGGTATTGCCACTCGCATTGCGGCGAGGCGCGATATTATTGGCCTTCGCCTCTGCAATTTTCTCTGGAGTAGTGAGATTCTCTGCTTGCAAGTCAATCTGAGCAGTAGTGCTTGCAGTAGGCAGGGTCACGAGTACAGAACGCATAGGTTCGAGATAGCGATATGTCTCGTCCTTCTCTAACGACACGAGAGTTCCTGATCTCCATTGGTCATCCACCATCTTATAGATTGTTGCGCCATCGGGCAAGCATTGGGTCAAGTCAATCATCGCCATGGTTGGATTACCGAACATGAAGGAGTTGCTGCTGTGTTCGTTCTTCAACGTGATAGGCACTTTGGGCGAATAGGTCAGTTTGTTCGGATTAGCGCCACGATTGATGGCTACTCTCTGGCCTAACACGCCCTCGGCGTCATAGTAGGAATATATATTATCGGGTTTTGGCAATCGGATAGTCAATGGAACACCTGCGCCAAAGTTATTTGGACCATATCCCAACAACTGATAGCCGCTACCCACGAGCATAGGTTCGTCCAAAGCATTGGTAGAAGCAAAAGCGGTTGTACTGGTAGAGATGGTGGTGCCTGTCTTATCAGGGTTTTCGTTCACTCGTTGTACGGTCTTGTTATAGACAGAGATCCAGAATGGGAAGGCAGAGTTGCGGTGGCGTGCGCCTTGGAAACTGCCCACCGTGAATGGTTCCGTTTCTGCCACAATAGCGCCATCGTTTGCATCACCTGTATGTGGGATATACATATCTCCGCTCACGATGCTGGATATTGGTACCGCCACGGTGTTCCATGTTTGGTTGGGTACTATGAGATCCACCAATGCTTTGTCGTGCTGCAAGAGGTGCTGATTGAGCATCATTGCGCCCGGCTGGAAGTATATCTGTCCGCAGGAAGGAGTGAGGGCGAAGTTGGCATCCAATGGATAAGGGTGTGGGTCAGTATTGGCAATGACAGTCAATTCGGGGGTAGTGACTTCTGAACGTTGGGTAGCAGAAGGGATAATCACACTGGAGCCAGCGATAGGGGCATAGTGGTAGTTCTCCATGCCTGTACCGTAGCCCGTCCAGTTGGCATCGTTGTGCCAACTCTTGTCAGGAGTGGTAGGCGTCCATTGTACGATGTCGGGCAAGATAAGCAGTTTGACATATACTTTACCCACGTCGCAATTTTCGCCAGCAGCTCGGTGTTGGTCTGCTTTGTCGCGCATACGGATGGACATAGTGTATTCCTTGCCTATCTCCAAAGTGGTATTATTGCCCGCTGCGGGCAGCAGGGTAATGACATCTCCTGAGCGAGCAGAGGTATATTTCACCTCGTGAGGGTCTGTGATATTAGGGTCGTTGGTTACAAAGATACTGGCATCTGCACCCATAAAGTGCACATCATAGTCGCCTTGGGACGATTGATGAATAGGGATCTGAATGGTATTATTCACCATACGCGCGAGGACGCGGACATTAGGGACACGCACACCTGTTCGTGGATCGGAAACTTGACTGGATGCAATATCTATTCCAGGAGCAATATTGATATAGTGGTTGGAGTGTGTGGAGCTGACTTGCACCCATCTTGGTTCTGGACAGTCGTGCAATGGGGTCTTGCCATCCGTTGCCTTGGCAGAGTTCTCAATAGGGAACACCCAGTAGCGCGCTATATCCTGCGAACCGAGGTAGAAGGATACGGAGGAGGTAGCAAGTTGCAGCCAACCTTGATTGTGCAAATATTTGAGAGTCTCATAGTGCTTAGACTTGGAGGCGTATTCCTTACTTTCTTCTGTGTCATAGTCAGAAAACTTCGTAGGGTCTATCTCACCAAAGGTTTTAGCACCGTAGTTGGCATTGCCTTCATCTGGGCGACGGAGGTCGAGGAAGGCATCGGTGACTTGTGCGCGTGAGCAGTGATATACTTCTGCAAATTTTATATCCGCTGCATCTTTTGCTGCATGCTCTTGGGTGTCGTTCTCGTGTGGATAATCCATGCGATAGACATCGTCAAAGGCGTGACCGTACATCCAATCGGCGAGGTAAGTGCCTTCGGCTTTACCAGCATCGGAGTATGGGTCTGAGTCTTTACGGATAAACGCCTCAATCGTATATAATTCGTTAGGGCAGTTGTTGGCAGAATTGCATAAGAACTCAGAAGTTTCTATCTGACTACTCATTAGACGGTAGAGCGATTCTTGGGTAGCAGGCAGGTCGATCTCAATGGCACAACTAAGGTTGTTATCTAATAAATCTTCCGCATCGCTTGTCATACGAAGGGTATATTGGCAATGCTCTTGCAGGTAGTTCTCCTCGATACGGTTGCTGCGGATATTGGGAATAATATGCACCACATACATATAGTATTCGCCTGGGCTTTCGGTGGTAATCTCCTCTTTTCTCTTTGCCACGAAACACTTGCCGCAAAGCGGTGCCGTTTTAGTTTCCTTGGTGTCTAAATGATATGCCTCCAATAATTTGCCCACTAATTCAGATGGATTCGCAAGAATCTCTGCCTTAGTTGGTGTATAGTTAGCCGCCTTTATCTCAATGGAACCATATTGCTCTTTGGTTAGGTTTGGTGCCTGATAATCGCTATGCTCATCATAGTATGGCGAGAGGGAAGTGCTGGTCAGAACGAATGGTTTTCCCGTTGTTTTGTTGTAGATTTGGTAGTACTGATACCCGCTGCTACCTGCTGTATGCAATGTATTAATACCATAGTCCACGCGAAGTACGGCAGCAGTGAAGGTAGTACCATCGTGATCGGGCGAGCAGCACATTTCCGTTTGCAATTGGTAGGAAGACATTGGCAGTTTATCTGCATAAATGCAGAGGTCATCCAACCAGAAGTCATTACCATACACACCCAGACCAAAGTTATATATTTGTACACGGCACTCGGAATACGTATCTTGGCTCACAAATGGGAAGTTCACCTGATTCCAACCAGAACTATATCCTAAGTCACCCACAAAATAGACTGCCACATCCTCCCAAGGGGTATATTCTCCAGTTGAGAGTTGATTTCGTCCTTGCACATTGCAACGGAAAATAGGCTTAGTATTCTCTCTACCTGGGTTGCGCAACCATACCGAGCAATACATTGTTCTTTCTCCACAAATAGTAGCCTTGGTGGAGATACTTGCTACCACACCAGGCTCGGATGTTCCATCCACATACAATGCATAGCCTTGTGCACCTGCAGTGGCATCAGCCGTTACTCCGTCCACGTGATTAGCACCTACTGCCCAAGTTTGACTCGTAAGTCGATTAACAATTCCATATTCGCCATAATAAGGGAGGCTTGAGTTATGTTGAATGGAAGAGTTTGCCTTTACAGAATTAGCATTATAATAGAATCCGTATGTACTTTCAAGATATGGTAATGGAGCATCAAGATAGTGCTCTGTAGCACTTGACTTTTGATTAAAGTTGAAATTGTTGTACTCCAACACCTCATAGAGGTTGTTCATCTCATTGTAGGATATGAGCGCCTTTGCATTACCATCAGTTCCTGCTTCTTTTACAGGACCATAGGTGTTTTTGTTCACATAGATGACTGTAAACTTAGCAATACGCAGATTGCCACTATTGGCGGTCAATGTGTATTCCTGAGTACCTTCCCTAGTAGATGATACCACACGAAAAGCTCCGTTGGTAGTACCTGCTGACCAAGAGGCTGAAGTTACACGCTTTATCTGACCGCCATCGTAATAGAAATAGCAGTTTTCAGCATTGTCGCTATCGTAGCGAAATTTAGTAGAGAGATAGACATCTGTACCTGTAGGGGCCATATAGGTATATTCCTCAAGAAATTCGCCATCTTCCAAAGCGGCGAACTTATCTGCCATCTCAGATGCGGGACGGAAGTGGAAGAGTTGGCGGTAGGATAGGCGAGGTTCGGTAATACCTACGATATTGTCATCTACTCGCGTTATCGTATAATCCAAATAGTTACTTACATCGCAGGCGATAGTGTGGTTGCCCGTCCAGCCAGAAACATCAATTGCTGGCGTATTATTTCCACTTACCTGATCACTTTGACGATCCAATACACCATCATTACCCGTTGATTTAGCCCAAGCAAACCAACCTAAATGTTTGGCATTTCCTTCTAATGGGGTAAAATCTGCATTATTACGTGCACGAGGTGGAGTTGTCCAATTAATATCTTCTCCTCCATCTGTCGCATAATTATACCAACGCATATAACCGAAGAAGTTGGTTTCTGCGAGGGTGAGAGGTATGGAGGTCTCATTGCCTGTGTAATAAATGGTGCGTTCTACGGTGTGTACGTTTTGATAGCCACCAGCACCTAAAGCAGGGTAGAATCCTTTGACGTGGGTAATGGCTACAGAGACTACTACATTCCAGGTCTTGGAGGTTGCCACAAAAGGCACGCTATGTGGTCCGACCACAGCACCTTTCTTAACATTCAGGGTATAGACTCCATTGCCTAATGCTGCAATAGGGGTAATAACCAATTCGTTATTAACTATAGCAGCTGTAGTAGGGATAATAGCTCCACCCGCATTGGTCAGTGTAATCCAATCCGCAATTTGGTCGGGGTCATGAGGGATGCTCATAGCGACTGTAGGATCC
The DNA here is from genome assembly GCA_045587145.1 of Paludibacteraceae bacterium. Lineage (GTDB taxonomy): Bacteria > Bacteroidota > Bacteroidia > Bacteroidales > Paludibacteraceae > Colicola. Next base: position 5,022 of record JAZNBO010000001.1, on the reverse strand, counting down.
GCAGCAGGAATAGTGATTTGCTCCAAACGCTGACCCACATTGAGTGTAGCAGGCTGTACAACACCGAATTGATGGGCGCTGACTTGCCAAGTGTAGGTTGCAGCAGCAAAGTTTCTACCATCGCTACTTTGGATTGCTCCTTGTTGAATAGTCAGTTTATATGTGCCTTCGCCCAAGTTGTCTGGAATGGTGATTTCTAAGGTTCGTGCATCTATTCTCTTTATAGTAAGACCCGAAGTGGGTTTACTGGTTTCTGTTTTTGTACCATCACTGAATTCAAATAGAACCTTATCATTGTTTTCTTGTTGATAATAGCCAAAGCGCAGTTCTTCTTCTATATCAGCACTTGCAGTCAATGTAATGATATTAAATCCACTTGTTGTACCAATAGCAGGAGTGACGTCTATAAACTGAGGGGGTACTACTTTCCAAGTATATTCGGCCTTCGCAAAAGCGATTCCATCTTCCGCCACTACCGCACCTTTGGTGATAGAGAGCGTATGAGTTCCTTCGTTCAAAATAGTGTTAGACGTGATCGTGAGTTGTTTTTTGTCACCGGATAGTGTTACGGTCAAACCATTGCCGATGGTTTTAGTGCCAAGAGTGAAACCTGAGGTAGGTGCTTGCTTAATGGCCACATCCGCAGTTAGTGTAATCACGGAGAAGGAACCAGCATTTCCTTCTTCTGGAGTGACGGAGGTGAATGTGTATGGAGAGATTTTCCATGAAGCTGTAAATTCGGCAAATCCTACATTATCCGTGCCAACTACCGCACCTTTTGGGATAGAGAGAGTGCATTCACCATCGGCATAAGGTGCCTTGGTCGTTATGACAAGTTGGGTGTTGTCAAATGTTATCTCATCAATAGTAGCGTTATCGAGAGTAATGCTATTTATATTTACACTTTTTATCGCAGCATCCGCAGAAAGAGTAATCGTTTTTATCAGGTCGACAGTAACATATTCTTGCGTGGGTGAAACCAAAGTTAATTCATGAGGATCAGGCACGCCTTCTATTTTAACTTTCACACCATCAGTAGGAGTGTTTTTATTACTTGTCTGTTTTGCTGTAAAATTATCTCCAGTAAAGTAGATATAATAATACCTCCTGCTATTTCCATTTTTACCATTCGAAAAATACAACTGACTATTTCCATAGGTAAAATCACACTCACCTTCTTGCAAAGTTAAACTTGGAGTAGTATTTATAGTCAAATATTTCTTCGCCTGTACAGACCAAAACGCAGTAGTATTAGTAGTCCTTGTTCTAATCCACACACAATTATCGCCATAGTCGGTAGTGGTAGTTATAGAATAATTATTGTTACTTCCTGTTACCGCCAAATAGTATTTTTTTCCACTAACGGTATAACTAATCGTCACTTCCGTTCCTTGAGGAGTTGTCTGTGCTTCTGCATTTGAAACGAAAGCGAATAACGCGCACGCGCATGCGAACATTATATATAGAAGTCTTTTCATAGAGATTAAATGTTTACAGTATAATACAAATGGTTATTTATGGTTTTCTGAATGGATTATTTACACTTTTAGTAGCTAATTGCATTTTCTTTCGCTTGCGGAAGATGCGTAGCAGGCAATACACACCCGCCATCAACAACATTGGCAACAAAGCATCACCTACCGGCAAATCTGGATTGGTCTCACCAATAGGTGGATCGGTCGGTTTACCCGCAAAAGCACGATCTTTGGGTTCATAAGGTGCAGAAGGTAAAAAAACTGCCTCACTCACCTCCTTGTGCATTGTCACAAACGAACCTACACCCTTGGGAATGGCATACTCATATACGCCACCCGTCGAGAAGGAACGAATCGTCTTATCCGATGTACGAACCGAGATAGGAGCAACAGTCGATTGGGGCTTCGTGCTGAAACTGCTACTGAAGCTGTTACCCAAACTGGTACTCACAACAAAAGACGACGAGTGGTGGCTCGACGACACAGTTGTAGTGCTTGAAAAAGCAGCTGAACTGATAGGAGTATATGTGGCTGTTGGCTCAAACATTTTCAAAACCGAAAAAATGCGGGCAAAAATACAACTTTTTTACGAGAACGAAGTTCTATATTCGCAAATAAGTGTTTCATTTTGGCAAAATATCACTTTTCTTATGATTTTTGCAACAATTTTTAAGAAATAAACAGGGTATTTTAGAGCAAACGCGGGTGATTGACACAAGACCACATAGACATGGACACCTGAATAGCATTCGGGATAATGAACATAGAAATGGACATAGAAAGGTGAAAAACTGACACATTCAAGAGGCCGCCGACGCTAAAAAATCTCATTTTTTTCTCATTTTTCCCTCCCCGTATCTTTCTACATATTCCCGATACATACCCGATACATTCCCGACACATACCCGATACATACGTATATCCCACGAATACTCCCCGAATACCCCGCGTATATCCCACGAATACCCCAAAGCGCCTCCTAAAATGATAGAAACCAATTTTTTCTCATATTCCACGCGAAAAAATTTGGTAATGTCGGGGAAAAATAGTACCTTTGCAGGTGAAAGCGATTTGCACTACCAAAATTATAGAAGATTTAGGGGTGTGCGCTACCAAAATTATAGAAGATTATAGAAAATTAACAAAAATTAAAAGGAATTTATAATCAACAATAACACTTGTAAACCAACAATATAAACAATCATGGCAAAGATTCTTCTTGATGCTCCTGTAGCAGCGGTGGCTGGAGCGATATCTAAACATCAGCAAGTGATTTACCGTATGCGCAATGGCCGTACCCACGCATACGTGATTGCACACCCTAACGAACAACCACCATCGGAAACACAAAAACGCAACTCATCGCTGTTCGGTCAGATTTCCAAACAAGCATACGTAGAAATGGCCGACATGGAGAAACGCGCAATATGGGAAAAAGAGTTCGCGGCATACACAAACAAACACAATCCATCGTACAAACGACCCGCTGCCTCCAATGAACATTTGCCCTATTCATCGAGAAGAAAGCCAGTAATAACTACACTATACGGGTATATATTCCATACACTATATACGAAAGCAAAAGAACAAGAAATAAAACAACAAGAATTATTGCAATCAACAACTTAATCCAACAACATTTGCGCGCAAAACAACACATTGCGCGCTCATGGGAAATATTAGTAATAATCATCTTATGTCAAAAATTACACCTTCTTCGCCATTTGCCACAATTACAGGCAAGTTTAAACGCACCGATCGAATATATATCCGTGCGAATAAACATACAGGACAACTATACGGCATCGGCATGGATCACCCCAACCGCGTGGACAATCCTACTGAGGCACAACAACAAGCGCAAGCGCGCTTTCGCGACACGTGGAAAGAGGTGGACACGCAGCTGGCTGACCCAACCCAACGCGCAGAATACGAACGACAGTTCCGCCAACACATAGCGCAAGCGCGAAAGAAAAAGAAACAGCCATGTGCATCGCTGCGCACGTTTGTGTTCAGACTGTTGTATCCAAAGAAATAGACAAGAATTACTTAAAGCATGAATTTTACCTATCAGACATCCATATTATACCTCGTGATATTGGGCATTCACGTGTTCATGCAATTGGCTGCTGCCTCTTTGATCTTTATCAAACACCACACACCTAATAATCGCACGTGGTACTACATATTCGTCTTCTTCGCTGTTTCAGCCATTTCAAGCATCATAGAAATGGTTATGGCATTCGAAAACACCAACATACTGGAATCATACAAACTGTTTTCACCCATTATCATCATTCCAGGATTCTATATTTTCTTCTTGCTGTGGTGCTATATTATAGAATTGATGCGCCCCCATTGGCTTACCGTAAAACGGACCATACTAATACTACTACCATCGCTGTTAGTAGCCATACCTATCGTTGTACTAAGCGCAATGAGCGAGATTAGCAATATCTACAGCACCGCGCAACTAAGAGCACATATCTCCGAATTCAACGTATATATCCGAATCGCATTTGTCGCCCTCTTCCTCCCCTATTGCATTGGACTCGTATGCATGCGATACAAACACAAAAATCCTGAAATACAAAAATACATCGACATGCTCATCATTTGCCTCGTTCTGATGGTCGGTTCCTATATAGTGAGTCGCTGTATGCAGTACTTTGTAGGATACATCATCCACGAAGTGTTCTATCTGATGATCTCCGTGTTTATCATCTATGAGGAACACTACGAGCGACTGCATGTGCCGCTGGAAAAAGTGCGCGATTATTACGCTGCTGCCGAAACACCCGAGACCACCCAACAGACGATCAGTCATGTGGCTCAAAAACTGCAGGAGTTGATGGACGAACCTGAAATATGGAAAGACCCCGAACTGACAGGGGATAAGATTGTACATAGCGTGGGAACCAATAGGTCGTATATCCAATTGGCAGCCAAAGAGTTGGGATTTGAAAGTTTGTCCGACATGCTGCATCGCAGACGCATCGACTATATATGTCAATGTCTGTTGACCAACCCCAACGCCAATGTGCAAAACCTGTTTTACGACGCAGGCTATCGTTCGCGCGCTACAGCATGGCGACATTTCACGAAAATTGTAGGACATACGCCAACTGAATTTATAAAGATAGGTAAATACCCCCCCCCCGAAAACACAAAGGTAAGTGAGTGATATACAATCGCTTATGAGGTGGTTAAAATAAAACACAAAGAAGATTGGAGTAAAGACAACATAGACAACTCTTCCGCTTCGCCGTACGCAACGCGATCGTTCGAACGAAGTGAGATAAGAACACTGCTCAGCGGCAAGGAAGATACTCGGCGATACGCTGAGAGTGCAACAAAATACTGATTGAGAAAAGCCACTTGTCAGAGGACAGGTGGCTTTTTTTTTGGGATTTATATACCTGTTGACACTATATGCTTCTTCTGGAGCGCGCAATGTGTTGTTTTGCGCGCAATAAGTTGTTGATATATGTTGTTATGGTTGTTGATTTACATATTTCTTTTCGGTTTTTGTCGTGGTGTCAACTCG